>JANWHD010000064.1 GCA_025450585.1 Solirubrobacterales bacterium | reverse complement strand
GTTTCGCTTCGTCGGTGATGTCTTTGGCACTGCGTTTTATGCCGGCTTCGGCTTCGTCCTCCAGGGCCCTGCGGGTGGCGTCCTCGGTTTCTCCGCCGGCGGTTTCGGCGGCATCGAGTAGCTGGCGCCAGGCGGTGGGGGCCGTCGGGGGGGACTCGGCGGACGCGCTTTCGCGGGGTGGTCCCGGCGAGCCCCCCCCGACGGCCCTTCCCATTTCAAACGCACTTGCCCGAAGCGCTCGGCCGGAGTCCGAAACCAAGTACCGGGCACGAGCCAGGTCGCCGGCGGAGAGGCGGGCTGCGGCGGCTAGTTCGTCCGGGGAGCCATCGACTGTGAGTTGAGCTTCTATGGCCTCCGGCGGGAGCGGGGCGAAGTCGATGGGCTGGCAGCGGGAGGCGATGGTCTCGAGGAGCTGGGCCGGTTCGGCGGTGAGGAGGATCAGGTGGACGAAATCGGGGGGCTCCTCCAGCGTCTTCAGCAGGGCGTTCTGGCTCTCGTCGCGCATCTGCTCGGCAGCCTCGATCACGAAGACGCGCTTCTCGCCCTCGAACGGGCGGTAGGAAGCTGAACGGATCACCTTCTCGCGAACCTCCTCGACCATGTGCTGGGCGCCGCGGGGAACGAGCCATACGAGGTCGGGGTGGGGCGAGGGGTCGAGCAGGGCGCGGCGGCGGGCGTCGTCCGGATCGACGGCTCCGGCGGCGAGGATCTCCGCTGCGAAAGCGCGAGCCGTAGCGCCCTTGCCTGCGCCGCGAGGCCCGCGGAAGAGATAGGCGTGCGAGGGCCCTGACGCAAGCGCCGCGCTCAGCGCGACCCGCGCCCGCGGCTGGTGCTCAAGCGGCAGCTCGGGCACGCACCGCCTCCAGCACTCGCTCGTGGACCTCCTCGACGCTGCCGTCGGCATCCACGACGACGACTCGGTCGGAGGCGATCTTGGCGATCTCCTCGTAGGCCTCAGCCACCGCTCGCTGCAGCTCCAGGCCCTGGGACTCGAAGCGGTCCTCGCCGTCGGCGCGGCCGAGGCCGGTCTCCGGATCGACGCGCAGCAGCACAGTCACGTCGGGCCAGAGGCCGTCGATCACCGTGTCGGTGAGCGAGAGCACGTGGCTGGTTCCCAGCTCTCGCGCGCCGCCCTGGTAGGCGACGCTGGAGTCGGCGAAGCGATCGGCGACGACGGTCTTCCCGGCCTCGAGCGCAGGGCGGATCACGCGGCTGACCAGGTCGGCGCGTGCCGCCGAGAAGAGCAGCAGCTCGGCGAAGGGGTCGAGCTCGAGCGAGGGGTCGGCGAGCAGCTCGCGGATCCGCTCCGCCGCATCGGTCCCCCCCGGCTCGCGGATCAGCAGCGTCTCCGGGCCGAGCGCCTCCGCCAGCAGCTTCGCCTGCGTGCTCTTGCCGGAGCCATCGATTCCCTCGAGAGAAATGAACATCTCAACCCCTTCCGGTGGTCCTTTTGGACCCTATAGGTCCATAAGGCGCACCGGAAGCTCTATTTGGCGCCGGCCTTGGCGCGTTTGCGGCCGCGGGTGGCGGTGTCGGCTTTGCTCGCGACTTTCGCCTTTTTCTTCTTCGCCGGCGCTTTGCCGTCCTCGTCGCCCTCGGGCAGCGGTTTCTCGGCCATCGCTTCCTTGGCCGCTTTCGCCGCTTCGCGCTCGGCGCGGCGTTTCTTCATCTCCTGCATCGACTCGCAGTCGTCGTTGAGACAGAGGTTCCAGGGCCGCCCGCGGAAGGGCTGGACTTTCAGCCGCGGCGTCTGGCCGCAGACCGAGCAGCGTTCCTCGAGCTTGAAGACGTCGCCGCGCTGGGGCAGCGGGAAGGTCTGGTCGCAGGACTCCGGGTCGTCCAGGGTCCAGCCGCTGCAGCCGACGAAGCGTTTGCCCGATTTTTTCGCCCGGATCACGCGCAGCATGTGGGGCGAGCCGTCCTCCTTTTTGCGGCCGGCTTCCTCGCAGACCTTGCAGGGGCCGAGGATGCGGTCCTCGTCCATCCCCTTCCAGACGACCTTGGCCAGGTCTTCGCGGCTCTCGTCGATTTCGGTCCAGGTCTTGTGCAGGAGCTCGCGACTGTCGCCGACGACGCCGTCCTTGGTCATCTCGCCGGCGGCGATCTGGTCCATCTCGGACTCGAGCTGAGCGGTCATCTCCGGGGTCGCCATCGCCGGCACGTATTTCTTGAACGCCTCGTACATCGCGATCCCGGTCTCCGTCGGGATCGGCGGGTTGCCGTAGACGTAGCCGCGGTCGAAGAGCTTCTTGATGATGTCGGCGCGGGTCGCCTTGGTGCCGAGGCCGCGCTCCTCCATCATCTCGACCAGCTTCGCCTGCGAGATCCGCGAGGGCGGCTGGGTCTCCTTGTCGAGGACCCAGGGGTCGCCGTCGAGGTCGAGGCTCTGGCCCTCGGCCAGCGCCGGGATCTCCTCGTCGGAGGAGCGGGCGTAGGTGTAGATGCCGGCGAAGCCGGGGTCGACGACGACGGAGCCGCGGACGAAGTAGGTCTGCGAGCCGGCCTCGATGTCGGCGCGGGTGGACTCGGTGATCATCGGCGGGCTGAAGGTGGCGAGGAAGCGGCGCACGACCAGTTCGTAGACGCGCTTCTTGGGGCCGTCGCCGAGAGCGTTGGGGTGGATCGCCTGGGTCGGGTAGATCGGCGGGTGGTCGGTCGTCTCTTTTTTGCCCCGGGTCGGCTGCAGCTCGCCGTCGAGCAGGCCGGAAGCAGCGGAGAACTCCTTGACCCGCACCAGCGAGGTGACCAGCTCGCGCAGCGGCAGCGAGACCGGGTAGACGGTGTTGTCGGTACGCGGGTAGGAGATGAAGCCGTCCATGTAGAGGTCCTCGGCGAGCCGCATCGCGGCGGCGGGAGTGATGCCGAGGCGGCTGGAGGCGTCCGTGGTGAAGGCCGTCGTGTTGTAGGGCGTCGGCGGCTTGCGCGTGTTCTTGCGGGCTGTCACCGACTTGACCGTGCCGGGCCCGGCGGTGCCGGCGAGCGCCGCGTCAGCCTCGGCCTTCTCCCAGAACTTGTCGGTCTCGTGGTGGGCCTCGAAGCTGCCGTCGGGGTGCTGGAACTTGGCGAACAGTTCCCAGAAGGGTTTGGCGACGTGGGCGCGGCGCTCCATCTCGCGCTCGACGATCAGGCCAAGCGTCGGGCTCTGCACGCGGCCGACCGAGAGGAAGTTGGAGCCGAAGCGGCGGGTGCTGAGCGAGACCGCGCGGGTCAGGGTCGCGCCCCAGAGCAGATCGATGTCCTGGCGGGCGGCGCCGGCGTTGGCGAGCGGGTAGGAGAGCTCGTCGAGCTCCCCGAAGGCGCGCTCGATCTCTTCTTTGGTCAGGGCCGAGTAGCGGGCGCGCTGGACCTGCAGCGTGCCGGCCTTGGTTTCCTCGCGCGTGCCGAGCTCGGGATTGGCGTCGAGCATCTCCTCCAGCGCCTCGAGCCCGATCAGCTCGCCCTCGCGGTCGAAGTCGGTGGCGATCACCAGCTCGTCGGCTTCTTTGGCGACCTTGCGGATCGCTTTGACGACGTTTTTGTCCGTCGGCTCCTTGATCAGCTCGGCGTCGATTAGGTCGTGCAGGTCGGTCTTCTGCCAGTTCGAGTAGCCCTCGGGGAAAGCCGGGCCGAGCACGTGTCCCTTCAGCCCGATCGTCCTGTGGTCGCCGTCGGCGTCGCTCCAGGTGTAGTACGGGACTTTGAAGGTTTTGTCGCTGGTCGCGCTGCCCTTGCTGAGGAAGGTCGCGATCTTCTCGGCGCTGTTGTTCTTCTCGGTGACGATCAGCCGCATGGGGCGGCGAGGGTAGCAGGGGCGCTAGGCGGCGCCGATAGGATCGCGGCCTCTGTGAGGGCTCTGGTGACAGGCGGCGCGGGCTTCATCGGCTCCAACCTGGTCGACGCGCTGCTGGCGCGGGGCGAGGAAGTGACGGTCGTCGACGACCTCTCGACCGGGCGCCGGGAGAACCTCGCGGGCGCATTGACAGCGGGCGCCGAGCTGGTCGAGGCGGACATACGGGACCGGGCCGCGGTCGAGCGCGTCGCAGCCGAGTGCAGGCCCGAGGTCGTCTTCCACCTGGCGGCGCAGATCGACGTGCGAAAGTCGGTCGCCGACCCGGCTTTCGACGCCTCGATCAACGTCGGCGGCACCGCCAACGTGCTCGAGGCGGCGCGGGCGGGCGGGGCTCGGCGAGTCGTCTTCACCTCGACCGGCGGAGCGATCTACGGCGAGGGCGAGGGACAGGCGCTGCCGCTCGGCGAGGGTGCGCCGCTGGCGCCGGAGGCCCCCTACGGCCAGAGCAAGTTCGCCGGTGAGGGTTACCTGTCGCTGTACGAGCGCCTCTACGGCCTCTCCAGCGTCGCCCTTCGCTTGGGCAACGTCTACGGCCCCCGCCAGGACCCGCTCGGCGAGGCCGGCGTGATCGCGATCTTCTGCGGGAAGCTGCGGGCGGACGAACGGCCAATGGTCTTCGGCGACGGCAGCCAGACCCGCGACTACATATATGTGGGCGACGTCGTGTCCGCGGCGATCGCGGCGGCGGAGTCCGAGGTGACCGGTCCGGTCAACGTCGGCACCGGGATCGAGACCGACGTACTGGAGCTGGCCCGCCTGCTCGGCGAGCTCGGCGGCGTCGAGAGCTTCGATCCCGAGCTCGCCCCCGCGCGCCCCGGCGAGGTGCAGCGGATCTCGATCGACCCGGCCCGCGCCGAGCGCGAGCTGGGCTGGAGCGCCCAAACGGGCCTCGAAGACGGCCTCCGCCTCACGCTCGACTCGATCTGAGGCCGCACCCCTCGAGGTGCAACGTTTTGTGGTCCTGGGGGAGCCGTAAAACGTTGCACCTCGAGGGTTTTCCGTCGATCACTAGGCTTTGGACATGCCCGCTCAGGCCTATGCCGGCAAGGAGTGCGTCTGCCAGCTCCGCAAGGGGATCTGCGACCAGTCGTGCGTGCGCGACATGCTGGAGACCCCCTTCTACATCGCCTGCCTGAAGCTGAAGGGGCGGCGCTGCCTGGTGGTCGGGGGAGGCGACATCGGGCTGGAGAAGGTCGAGGGCCTGCTCGCCTGCGACGCCGGCGTGACCCTGATCGCGCCGGTCGCCCACCCGGAGCTGGAGAGCCTCGCGGCGGAGGGGTCGATCGAGTGGGAGAAGCGGGCCTACGCGGGCGCCGCCGACCTCGAGGGCGTCTTCATGGCAATCGCCGCCACCGACGACACCGAGGTCAACATCGGCGTCTTCGACGACGCTGAGAAGCGGGCGATGCTGGTCAACGTCGTCGACGTGCCGCCGCTATGCAACTTCATCCTGCCGGCGATCGTGCGCAGCGGCCCGCTGGCGATCGCGATCTCGACCGCCGGCGCCTCCCCCGCCCTGGCGAAGCGGATGAAGCGCGAGATCTCCGAGCTCTTCGGCGAGGAGTACGCGCGGCTGGCCGTGGTCCTCAACGACGCCCGCGGCTGGGCCAAGGGGACGCTGCCGACCTACCAGGACCGCAAGGAGTTCTTCGAGGGGATCGTCAACGGCGACCCCGACCCGGTCGAGCTGATCCGCGAGAGCCGTGAGACCGAGCTGCTGGCCTTGATCGAGGCCGCGAAGGAGCGCGCGGCGGCCTCACTCAGCGCCGCAGGCTGAGATCCGGACGCGCTCCAGGGTCTCGCGCAGGGCGTCGGCCTCGGCGGCGCTGAGCTTTGCCGCAAAAGCAGCCTTCAGCTCGGTGACGACAACCGGGCGCATCTCGTCGAGCAGGGCGCGACCCGCGGGCAGCAGCGTCGCGTAGCTGACGCGGCGATCCGTCTCGCAGAAAGTCCGCTCGAGCAGGCCGGCCTTAACCAGGCGGTCGACCAGCTTGGTCAGCCCGCCCCGGGTGATCACCAGCGCCTCAGCGAGATCGCCCATCTTCATCCGCTCCTCAGGCGCCTCGGAGATGGTCGCGAGCACCTCGTACCAGGGAAGAGGCGGAAAGTCGGCGGCCGCCAGGGATTCCTGCAGCCGGCCTGTGATTGCCGCATGCGTGCGGGTGAGCGCTCCCCAGGCCTCGCCGTGGGACGTCCTTGCCGGCTTCGCCGCTGTCGCCTGCGCGTTCACGCATCGATCATCGCAGAAAACCGTTGCCCTGACAATAGTTGTATCTACAAGCTTTCTTGCTAAGATGGTTTCTGAAGCAACTATTGAACTGACAACGAAAAGGAGCGTCACCATGAGCACTCAGGCCGTCACACAACAGGTCACCGCAGGCGCCTACTCGGTGGACCCGGTCCACTCGTCGATCGCGTTCTCGGTCGTCCACAACGGCGTGGCGACCTTCCGCAGCGGTTTCGACTCCTACGAGGCCAGGCTCAGCGGTGGCGCGGCGCCGCGGCTGGAGGGTGCCGTCGACGTCGGCAGCATCCGCGTCGAGGAGGAGCAGCTGAAGGGCCACCTGCTCTCCCCCGAGTTCTTCGACGCCGAGCGCCACCCGCGCCTGCGCTTCGAGTCCAGCGCGCTGGAGGTCGAGGACGACGGCTCGGTGCGGCTACGCGGCGAGCTCGAGATCCGCGGCAACAGGCACGAGGTCGAGGCAAACGGCAGATTCGGCCAGATCGGCGCGGACCTCGCGGGCAACGCCCGGATCGGGCTCTCGCTGGCGGCGACTGTAGACCGGCGCAGCTTCGGGCTCGACTGGAACGCCGAGCTGCCCAGCGGCGGCGAGGTGCTCGACTACGAGGTGACGATCGCGGTCGAGTTGGAGCTGGTCGAGGAGGCCGAGTAGCGATGCGCGTGCTCGGCATCTCCGGCAGCCTGCGCCAAGGCTCTCTGAACAGCGCCCTGCTGCGGACCGCAGCCGAGCGGCTGCCCGCCGGCGCCGAGCTGGTCGAGTTCGAGCGGCTGGGCGACGTCCTGCCCTACGACGAAGACGTCGAATTGGCCGGCACGCCGGAGGCGGTCGGGGCCCTGCGCAAGGCGGTACGGGGCGCCGATGCGGTCCTGATCGCGACGCCGGAGTACAACAGCTCGATCCCGGGCCAGCTGAAGAACGCGTTGGACTGGGTGTCGAGGCCGGCCGGAAAGAGTGCGCTGAACGGCAAGCCGGCAGCCGTCATCGGCACCTCCACCGGCATGTTCGGCGCCGTCTGGGCCCAGGCCGAGCTGCGCAAGGTCCTCGGCGCGATGGGCGGCCGCGTGATCGAGGCCGAGCTGGCTGTCGGCCACGCCAAGGAGCTCCTCGCCGATGACCGCCTGGAGCTCTCCCCCCGGCAGTACGAGCAGCTGGAGGAGATCCTCGCCGAGCTGATCTCACAAGCCGAGATCGAGGCCGAGCTGGCCGTCGCCGCTTAGAGACCCTTAGGCAGCCGGGAGAGCAAAGAAGGCAACCGCGGCGAAGTGGGCTGCTGCTGCTGCGATGACGAGGAGGTGGAAGACCTCGTGGTAGCCGAAGACGCGGGGGTTGGGGTCGGGGCGCTGAGTCGCGTAGACGACGGCGCCGACCGTGTAGAGCAGGCCGCCGGCGGCGACCAGCAGGGTGCCGGCTGCGCCCATCTCACTCCATAGTTCGGGGAAGGCGATCAGGGCGACCCAGCCGATCGAGATGTAGACCAGCGCCGCGACCCACTTGGGGTGGTCGATCCAGACCATCTCGACGACGGCGCCGGCGATCGCGCCGATCCAGACGACTACCAGGATCGCGTCGGCCAGCGGGCCGTCGAGAGCGAGCAGGGCGAACGGCGTGTAGGTCCCGGCGATGAGGAAGAAGATCATCGAGTGATCCAGCCGGCGCATCCAGCGGCGCACGTCGGGCCGGGTCCAGTTGACCCGGTGGTAGAGGGCGCTGGTGCCGAGCAGGGCGGAGAGGCTGACGGCGTAGATCGCGACGGCGAAGGTCGCCTCCGGGGTCTTCGCGGCGACGATCAGGGCGGCACCGAGGACGAGTGAGACGAAGAAGGCCCACTCGTGGGAGACGCCGCGCATCCTCGGCTTGACGGAGGCGATCGCCTCCGCCGCAACTTCCTTTGCAGATTCCGCCTTCTCGACTGCGCGTGCCCGCTTCATCTTCTTGTCACCATAGAGGGAAGAGGAGCGAAGTTTGCGGCAAATGCGGGGTCACGTCACACAAAAGGCGTCCGACCTGTCAACGATCCTGCTCAGTCCCCCCTAAAAGTCGCCGCGAGAGGAGAAGTTCGATGTCCAAGACCGCCACCAGCACCGCCCAGTCCGGTCTGCAGGGCCTCTCGGTCGAGCGCAGATTTTCGACCGCCGGGACCCATCCCTTCGACGAGATCGAGTGGGAGACGCGCGATGCCGTGATCGGCAATCCCGAGAACCCGGCCTTCGAGCAGCGCGGGGTTGAGTTCCCCAAGAGCTGGTCCCAGAACGCGACCAACATCGTCGCCCAGAAGTACTTCCGCGGGCAGCTCGGCAGCAAGAAGCGCGAGTCCTCGGTGAAACAGATGATCGGCCGCGTCGCGGGAACGATCTCCGAGTGGGGGCGCGAGGGCGGCTACTTCGCCTCCGACGAGGACGCCGATGCCTTCGAGGCCGAGCTGACCTCGATCCTGCTCAACCAGAAGGCGGCCTTCAACTCGCCGGTCTGGTTCAACGTCGGCTTCGAGGAGCGTCCGCAGTGCTCGGCCTGCTTCATCCTCAGCGTCGAGGACAACATGGACTCGATCCTCGCCTGGAACACCAAGGAGGGCAAGATCTTCCGTGGCGGCTCGGGCTCGGGGATCAACCTCTCCAACATCCGCGGCTCGATGGAGCAGCTGGCCAAGGGCGGCACGGCCAGCGGCCCGGTCAGCTTCATGCGCGGCGCCGACTCCTGGGCGGGGACGATCAAGTCCGGTGGCAAGACGCGGCGGGCGGCGAAGATGGTCGTGCTCGACGTCGACCATCCGGACATCGAGCACTTCATCTGGTGCAAGGCCGACGAGGAGAAGAAGGCGGAGGCGCTGCGCGACGCCGGCTTCGACATGTCGATCGACGGCGAGGGCTTCACCTCGATCCCGTACCAGAACGCCAACAACTCGGTGCGGGTCAGTGACGAATTCATGCAGGCCGTTCTCGACGACACCGACTGGGACCTCCACGCGGTGAAGGACGGCTCGACGGTGCGCACGGTGCGAGCCCGCGACCTGTGGCGTCAGCTGGCAACCGCGTCGTGGGAATGCGCCGACCCTGGGCTGCAGTTCGACACCACGATCAACAAGTGGCACACGGCTCACGCAACCGGCCGCATCAACGGATCCAACCCGTGCAGCGAATACATGCATCTCGACAACTCGGCGTGCAACCTGGCTTCGATCAACCTGTTGCACTACCTCGACGAGGAAGGCAACTTCGACGTCGACGCGGACAAGCACACCACCGAGGTCATCCTCACCGCACACGAGATCCTGGTCGGCCGCGCCGACTACCCGACCGAAAAGATCGCCGAGACCAGCCGCAACTTCCGCCAGTTGGGCATC
>JANWHD010000063.1 GCA_025450585.1 Solirubrobacterales bacterium | reverse complement strand
TTTCGCTGTTCCTGAACTTCGGCTTCTTGGCAATCAGCGTCCTAGCCGCATGGTGCAGCGGCCGGCCCTACGGCCGCGGCCACCTCACCATCGTGGCCGCAGCACTTGTCCTCGAGTGCCACACGCTCGTCGTCCGAGAGCCCGGTGCCGCCAAGAACGATCTCGTAGCTGCTGCGCTCCTCCTCGCCGCCGCCGCGATCTTGATCACCGCTTTGACACGTAGCTCGCGCGGGTGGCGTGGGGGGGGGGGGGCGCGGACCGTCGGCCGGGGCCCCCCCCCCCGCCCCCCCCCCCCCCCCACGACAGGACCCGCGCGCCAGTGTGTTCCCAGAACTGAATTGGGCCATCGCAACGGCTGGATTGGCCACCGGCCTCGCGGTAGGCACCAAGTCCACGGCGGTGGCCATAGCGGCCGCCCTGACACTCGCCGTGATTGCCCTGGCGCCCGCCGGGAAGCGCTGGGCTACAGCCGGCTGGTGGTTCGTTCCTGCTCTCCTCGGCGGCGGCTACTGGTACCTGCGCAACCTGATCGTCGCCGGCAACCCGCTGCCGCAGGCGACGAGCATCGGGCCGATCCCGCTGCCGCACCCAGAGCGACTTCAGGAGGGGCGGCCCGACTTCAGCATCGTTCATTACCTGACCGACACCGGCGTCTGGCGTGACTACTTCGAGCCGGGCCTGCACCAGGCCTTCGGCGCCCTCTGGCCGGTTGTAATCGCAGCCGCTGCAGCCGGTGCCCTGCTGGTGCTCATCCGTGGCCGCGATCGGGTCCTCCGCTGGATGGGAGCCGTGGCCCTCTTCGGTCTACTGGCCTACCTCTTCACCCCCCTCAGCGCCGCCGGCGCCGAGGGCGCACCCACCGGCTTCGGCATCAACATCCGCTACGCGGTCCCCGCCCTCCTCCTAGGCCTAACCCTCCTCCCCCTCGCACTGCCGCCGCCGACGGGCCGAATTCCGGACCCACGGTCCGGATTTCGGCCCGTCGGCGGGTGGTTTTGGTGGGCTCTTGGAGCTCTGCTGCTGGTGCTCGTGGTGACCAATCGCTCCGATGCGGTGGTGCGGGACCCGGCTCGGGTCTTTGCGCTGGGACTCGCTCTCCTGCTTGTCGTCGTCCCGGCTGGACTGCTGCTCGCTCGCTCACGGGGGGCGAGCCGCGGGCTCGTCGTGGGCGGCTTCGTTGCCCTAGCACTGCTCGTCTCGGCGATCGGCTACCCGATTCAGCGCGACTATCTGCGCGACCGCTTCGCGGCCGGCTCGGAGATCCCGGGCCTGGATCTCGATCCCGCCTACCAGTGGTCGCGAGACCTCGAGGACATCCGCATCGGCCTCGTCGGCACCACCGCCGGCTTCCTCCAGTACGGCTTCTACGGCACCGACCTCTCCAACCAGGTCGTCTACCTAGGCGAAAAGGGCCCCCACGGAGCCTTCAACGCGATCCCCACCTGCGCCGCCTTCCGCACCGCGGTCAACGAAGCCGACCTAGACTACCTAATCACCAGCCCCTTCCTCAACTTCCTCCATACCGACGCCCCAGTCCCCTCCCCAGAGGCAAGCTGGCTCCGGGGAGAAAAGGCAGCAATCCCCATCCAACGCAGCGGCATGGTCACTGTCTGGAAACTGAACGGCAAGCTCAACCCCGAGGCGTGCGGCCCAGCCAACGCCCCGCTGCACCGAATCCCCGACACCCCTCAGGCCCAGTAGCTCTCCATGTCCGCCACTCCCGGCGGGTGGCGTCGTAGGGGGGACCGCCCCTGAGGACGCTCTAGCGACCGGAAGGGGCGGTGGGTCCCCTACGGCGACAGGACCCGCCGGGCCCTATCGGCTCGCGGAGCTTACGTCAGTCCTCAGAGTCGGCGGAGTCGCCCGAACCGCTGGGCTCAGGCGCCTCGCCCGCACGCCGAATCACGATCTGATCGGCGTCGATCCGCACAGAGACCTCCCGCTTGCCGGCCCAGTGCTCGGCATACACGGGGTTGTCCTTGACCGCCGGGTCGAGCCAGAGGCCGTAGCCGTCGGTCTCGCCGTGGTCGAAGCTCGCCTCAAGGTCTTTGCGCCGCCCGCGGCCTCCGCGGCGACCGCGACGGCGCCTGCGTTTCGGCCTGTCGCCGCCGGCGTCGCCGGAGCGCTCCTTCTCGTCGCCGTCCTCGTCCTCTTCGGACTCCGGCTCGGACTCGGGCTCCTCTTCATCCTCGGGCTCCTCGGCAGCCGCGGCCTCGATCTCGGCCTCGATCTCGTCGCGCAGATCGACCTCGCCCGCGGCGGAGTCCTCCTCGTCCGGCGTAAAGCCGTGCTGTTTGCGGAACTCGCGCAGCTCCGAGGTGCTGACTTCGAGTTGGTGGGCGATCCAGGCATCGGTCCGGCCCTGGCGCACCCAGGCGCGGATCTGATTTAGCTGTGGCTTCAGCGAACGTCTTGCCATCGGCGCGCGAGTCTATTCAACGGGAGGGTCGGGCGCGCCTAGGCCATCAGGAAGGCGAGTGCCTCGAACATGGATACGACTACGACGACCACGGTCACCGTGAGGCAGACGGCGAGGACGCTGAAGCGCACCTTGCTCTCCTGCTCGCTGCGGGTGATCCGCCGCGCCCGCGAGCGGTTGGCGGCCCGCCGGCGAAGCTGCTCGCGGCGGCGGCGCTCAAGTGATGTCTCCTGCTCGAAGGCCGTCTCGAACTGGGAGATGCTCTGACGCATGCGCATGGTCGGGTGGCCCGGGGGCCGCCGGGGACCGTAGCAAAGGCGAATGAGTGCTTGCAGGGGCAGGAAGTGTGCGATCGGTCACGAGGAGTCCCTCCTATGGTCACGGTGGGCAGGCGCCCCACAGCCCCCGTCCCGCCCGTGCGGCGCTCAGCTCGAGCCCTCGCAGCAGCGGTGCGAAGCGGTCGTTGGGCGGGATCGTCAGCGTGCGGGCGAGCCCCCGCCGGACCAGGCTCGCGTTGACGAACCGGCGGCCCAGGTAGACGTAGGCGAGCAGCCTCCCGTAGGCATCGCGGCGCTCGACGCCGAAGACCAGACGCACCCGGCGGTTCTCGACCAGGCGATGGTTGAAGGCCGAGGCGCGCGGCCCGAAGCACTGCACGGGTGTGCCCGGCTTGACCGTCTCGGGCGTGTCGACGCCGATGTAGCGGACGTCCTCGACCTTGCCGTCGATCCGCGCCTCGACCGTGTCGCCGTCGACCACTCTGGTGACGAGGGCGTCGACCGCCCGCGGTCCCGCCTCGCCGCCACCTTCCCACGGCCGCAGAATCAAAAGAGCCGCGGCTGCCAGCAGCACCAGGCTGCCGAGCTGACCGCGGCTCCAAAGACTGCGTCCCACCTCGGCCTTAAGCCTGCGGGGTGGACACTCTCTCCCCCGTCGCTACGGGATGCGACGCACGCTGCCGAGTAGCGTCTCCTTGATCTGGGCGATGATCTCCAAGGCGTCGTTCCACTCGCGCTGCCAGACGTTGCGGCCGAAGATCACGCCTGAGCCGCCTGCCTCCATCACCTCGCGGGTGTTGGTGAGCACCGTCTCGTCGTCGACCTTGGAGCCGCCCGAGAGCACGACCAGCGAACGCCCTGCCGACTCGACGCACTGGCGGATCGCCTCGGCTTGGTCGACCTGCATCTCGTTGTAAGGAGCGGGAGTGTCCTTGTCCTTGTCCGGATTGATCTTCGGCATGTTGAGCTTGACCACGTCGGCGCCCATCTCCATCGCCATCCGCGCCGCGTAGTCGATCGCGTAGAAGGAGTTGGCGCTGCCCTTGGCGTCGACCGCTTCGCCGCGCGGGTAAGACCAGACGATCAGCGGCATCCCGAAGCGGTCGCAGTCCTCGCGCACCTGGCGCAGCTGGGCGAGGTCCTCGTCCTGGCGCGGCGAGCCGACGTAGAGCGTGTAGCCGACCGCGTCGGCGCCGAGCCGCACCGCGTCCTCGACGCTGGCGTTGCAGGAGGAGAAGGCGTGCGCGGAGGAGGGGATGTCGGTCTTGCCGTTGACCTTGAGGATCAGCGGCACCTGGCCGGCGTAGTCGGGGTAGTACTTGGTCGCCATGCCGATCTGGCAGGCGAGGGCCGAGTAGCCGGCCTCGGCGGCGAGCCGGAACTGGTAGTCGGGGTCCTTCGACGCCGGGTTGGGGAAGAAGTCACGTGGGCCGTGCTCGATGCCCTGGTCGATTGGCAGCAGCATCAAGGTGCCGTTGCCCGGTCCGAACTCGAATAGCAGGCGCCTCAGGCGCGCTCGTTTGCCGGGGGCAAGGGTCGCCAGCAGCGATTTCTGCTCGGTCAGGCTCTTCAACTCCACGCTTTTTTCCTCCTAGGGTCCGCTGGAACGGGTGCAGCCCCAGTATGCCACTGCGGCCTCTCCTCAAGCGGTTTCCAGCGGGCGGTTATCCTCGGATGACCATGAGCGAGACCGAGCTCAGCGTCGTTTGCAAGAACTGCGGTTCCGAGGTCAGTCCCTACGTGACCGAGTGCCCCTACTGCGGCGCCCGCCTGCGCAAGCGCGCGCCGAAGCTGGAACGCCGCGGCGACGGACTGGAGCCCAAGCCCCGGCGCCGTGCCCGTCCCAGGCTTCGCCGCCGCAAACGGCTCGACGGACCGCCGCGACCGTTCCGCCCCTACGCCACGGCGGCGGCGATCCTCGGTCCCGCCGCGATGCTGCTGGTGCAGAAGCTGACGGGGGACCCGATCGCCACCTTCGGTGGCCTGATCGTCCCGTTCGAGGACCAGTGGTGGCGCTTCCTCACCGCACCCTTCGCCTACGTGGACGTCGGCTACCTCTTCGTCGTCGCGGTCGGCCTGGCGATCTTCGCGACCGCTCTTGAGCGTCGATTGGGCACTCCCGCCACGGCTGTCCTGCTGATCGCCTGCGGGTCGCTGGGGATGCTCGCCGCGGCCGGCATCGCCAACGCCGGCGGGGACGTCCAGGTGATCGCCGGCGGCAACGGCATGGCGCTCGGCGCCCTGGCCGCGTGGTTCGCGATCCGGCGGGCCGAGACCCGCGGCGCGATCGACGCCGACTACGACGCGGTCGGGGTCCTGGTCGCCGCCGCCGTCCTCCTGGCCCTGCCGGTCTTTGAGTCCACCGCCGATCCCTTCGCCGGCCTCGTCGGCGGTGCCGTCGGCGGGCTCGCCGGGCTCGCCGCATCCGCGCTCCGGGAGTAAGCGGAGCCAGGGCGGCTAGGCTCCTCGTCGTGCCCCCCGACGAGGAGCAACTGGACGCCGCGATCGAGCGGCTCGTCGACGCCGAGCGCTTCGCCGAGGCGGAGCGCATCGTCGCGCGGGCCGCGCCGCAGCTGCAGAAGGTGCTCGCCGCGGCCCTCGCCGAAGGCGGCTGGTTCGGCGAGTCGCACGAGGCCGAGTCGCTGAGGGCCGCGACCGTCCCCGACCCCGACGAGCGCGTCGCCGCGGTGCGCTCACTCCTCGCCGAGGAGGCGAGGATGGGGATGATGGTTGGGGTTGCCGTCGGCTGGGCACTGCGTGAGGAGATGACCGAAACCGAGACCCAGGAAGGGGAGTGCTGAGAGATGGAGATCCGATTTCACGGCCATTCGTGCTTCGAGCTGAGCGAGGGAGACACCAGGGTCCTGGTCGACCCCTTCCTCAAGCCCAACAACCCGGCGGCGGTGGCGAGCGCCGATGACGTCGAGCCGACCCACGTCGTCGTCTCACACGGCCACGCCGACCACATCGCCGACGCGGTCGGCGTCGCCACCCGCACCGGCGCCGAGTGCGTGGCGATCGTCGAGGTCGCCAACTGGCTCGAAGAGCAGGGGGTCGAGAAGGTCCACGACCCGAACCTCGGCGGCACCGTCCGCTTCGACTGGGGCTGGGTGAAGCTGGTCCCGGCCTGGCACACGAGCACGATCGCCGGCTCCGCAGACGCCCCCTACAGCCCGACCCCGGGCACGGTCACGGGGACGCCGGCCGGGCTCCTGATCAACCTTGGAGGCGTCACCGTCTACCACGCCGGCGACACCTGCCTCTTCGGCGACATGAAGCTGATCGCCGAACGCAACCCGGTCGACGTCGCCCTACTGCCGATCGGCGGCCATTACACGATGGACCGCCACGACGGGGTCGTCGCGGCCGAGTTCGTCGGCGCCGGCACGGTGATCCCGATGCACTACGACACCTTTCCGCCGATCGCGACCGACGCCCAGGCCTTCAAGGCGGAGGTCGAGGCGAAGACCTCGTCGCAGGTCGTGATCCTCGCCCCTGGAGAGTCCCACTCCGCCGGCTGAGGTTGCCGCTATTCCCCTTCTTCTGGGGTGCCCAGTGAGGAGGAGGCGGGCGGTGTCGATTCGGCCGGAGGCGGCGAGCTTTCGGCCGGAGGCGGTGGAGGCGTGCTTTCGGCAGGTGCCGAGGGAGCCGGTTCGGGGCTGGTGCCGCCGACCGTCACCACGACGGTGTTGCCTCCGGCCGGTGCGCCGGCGCCCGTCGAGGGAGCCGCTCCGTCGATCCCGGTCGAGGCTTTCGTCGTGTCCTCCGCCTCCGCTTCCCCGCCGCCGTTGCCGCTCGGCACGCCCTCTTCGGCGGGCGCCGTGGTTGCTCCCGCTTCGGTTGTCACGGTTTCCGCTTCGGGGGCCGGCGCCGGTGCGGGCGTGGGCACCGCGGCCGGGGCCGGCTGAGTGTTGGTGGCGACCGCCGCGTTGCGGGCCGGAGCGACCGCTGCCTTCGGGCCTGGCTGGACACGTGAGATCTTCGCTGTGCCGCTGTTCGCCGGTGTCGGTTCGGTCTGGTGCTTGACCTCGACCGCGCCGGCGGTGATCACGGCCGCCGTGACGACACCGGCCACGGCCTTCGTGCCGATCGCGCTGCCCACGGCGCCGATGCCCCCGGCGGCACTGCCGCCGCTGAGAGCGGCACCGACGCTGCCGACTGCGCCGGCCCCGGTGGCGCCGGTTCCCGTTGCGGTCGCGGCGCCACCGGCACCTGCTCCTCCCAGGCCAAGCTTGGAAAGGATGAAGCCTTTAAGTGCGATCAGCGGCCCCACCGGGACCAGTGCGGCAAGCACCTTGTCGTTGGAGCGGAGCTGGGAGCGGAAGTCGGCGCACTCCTCGCAGTCGCGGACGTGGCGGCGGACCGGGCCGGACAGCTTGCGCAAGCCCTCGGCCGCCTCGGCCAGGTCGATCCGGACCTCGCCACAGGTCAGCTGGCGCGCCTGGCTCGCCTCGGCGAGCGAGATCCGTGCTCGCACCAGCAGCGACTTGACCGAGGGCACGCTGGTCTCCATCGCCTGCGCGATCTCCTCGTAGGACATCGCGTCCATCTCGCGCAGCAGCAGGGCCGAGCGCTGGGTCTCGGGAAGCTTGCCGACGTCGGTGAGGAGCTGGCGGAACTCCTCGCGGTTGTGGACCTTCTCGGCCGTGGATGCGGCCTCGACCGTCGGCACCATGTCCATCGATTCCTGCGCGTCGGCGGTCGGTTTGCGCAGGTGGTTGAGGCAGCGGTTGCGGGCGATCCGGTAGAGCCACGGGCGCAGGTTGATCTCGCGCTCGTCGGCGAGCATCGCCCGGTAGGCGTTGACGAAGACCTCCTGCAGGACGTCCTCGGCGTCCTCGGTGGAGCGGAGCATCTGGCGGCAGAAGCCGAGCAGGCGGCCCTGGTAGCGGTCGACGATGGCCTCGAACGCACCGGGGTTGCCGGCGCGGGCCATCGCGATCAGGCGATCGTCGCCTTGCAGCTTGAGAAGTGGGGACCGACGGGCTAGAAGTCCGCGGCGACTGGCGTGTGTGAGAGCTGAAGCCTCCAAGCGATTCCTCCAAGAGCTGACCAGGGAAGGCGTTTGTCTTCTAGCTCAGGGACACCGTAGCACCGGCATAGTTGCGGTACCTCGACAGTTTTTAGTGCGACTTTAGAAACCCAAAATCAAATGCCCGGGGCGGGACTCGAACCCGCAAGCCCCCCAGTGGGGCAACGCCTTTTAAGGGCGCCGCTTTTGCCAATTTCGCCACCCGGGCAAGCCGATGGTAGCCGGGAGCGGCCTATAGGCTCAATCCATGGAGCATGGGGGGCGGATAGTCGCGAAGGCCTTGAAGTCCAGGGGGGTCTCGCACCTCTTCACGCTCTCTGGGGGCCACCTGTTCTCCATATACGACGGCTGCAAGGCGGAGGGGATCGAGATCGTCGATGTCCGCCACGAGCAGACCGCGGCCTTCGCGGCCGAGGGGTTCGCCAAGGCGACGCGGGGCGTCGGGGTCGCGGCGCTGACCGCGGGGCCCGGGGTGACGAACGGCGTCAGCGCGATCGCCGGTGCGCAGGCGAACTGCTCGCCCGTCTGCGTCCTGGGCGGGAGGGCGCCGGAGCTGCGCTGGGGCTCGGGCTCGTTGCAGGAGATCGACCATCTGCCCTTCGTCTCGCCGCTGGTCAAGTCGGCCGAGACCGTGAAGGACCCTGGCCAGATCGCCGCCCGCACCGCGGCCGCGCTCGACCTCGCCCTCGCCGCCCCCAGCGGCCCGACCTTCGTCGACTACCCGCTGGACGTCGTCTTCACCGAGGCCGACCCGGAGATACCGGCCGCGCCGCGGGCGGAGGCCCGCCCGGCGGAGGGGGTCGAGGAGGCGGCTGCGCTGCTGGCCGCGGCCGAGCGTCCCGCGATCATGGCCGGCACCGGTCTCTCCTGGGGCCGCGGCGAGGTCGAGCTGCGCGCGCTCGCGGAGGCGCTTGGAATCCCCGTCTTCCTCAACGGCCTCGGCCGCGGCTGCTTGCCGGCGGACCACGAGCTTGCCTTCAGCCGCGCCCGCGGAGCCGGGCTCGGCGGCGCCGACGTGGCGCTGGTGATCGGCGTTCCGCTCGACTTCCGCCTCGGCTTCGGGGCAAGCATCGCCGAGGAGGCGAAGCTGGTCCGGCTCGATGCGACGCCGAACGCGCTGAGCGCCAACCGCGCCCCGCGGGTGGACCTGGTCGGTGACGTCGCGGCCAGCCTGGCGGCGGTCCGCGAGGCGGCGGGGGCCGGGAGAGGGCGCACCGGCCCCTGGCTGGCGGAGCTGCGCAAGATCGAGGACGAGAAGCGCGCCGCCGAGCAGGAGGAGCTGAACGACGCCCGCTCGCCGCTTCATCCTGTCCGCGTCTACAAGGAGCTCGGCGAGGTGCTGGAGCGGGACGCGATCGTCATCGGCGACGGCGGTGACTTCGTCTCCTACGCGGGCCGCTTCGTCGACACCTATCAGCCCGGCTGCTGGATGGACCCGGGGCCGTTCGGCTGCCTCGGCGCCGGGCCCGGCCAGGCGATCGGGGCCAAGCTCGCGCACCCCGACAGGCAGGTCTGCCTGCTGCTGGGCGACGGTGCCTTCGGCTTCGCCGGGATGGAGTTCGACACGATGGCGCGGCACGGGATCCCCGTGGTCGGCGTGATGGGCAACAACGGCATCTGGGCGCTGGAGCACCATCCGATGAAGTTCCTCTACGGCTACTCGGTCGCGGCGGAGCTGCGACCCGAAACGCGCTACGACCAGATGGTCGAGACCCTCGGCTGCGACGGCGTGCTCGTGCGCGAGCCCGGCGAGCTGCGCCCGGCGCTGGAGCGGGCCTTCGAGTCGGGCCGGCCGACGCTGGTCAACGTCCTCACCGATCCCGAGGTCGTCTACCCGCGCAAGTCGAACCTGGCCTGACGGGCGGCCGGCACCGGTCGACCCGGCCCCAGACGAGAACCGGCCGCCATCGCTGGCGGCCGATTCAAGTTGGTCCCTCAGGACGGGCAGGGGTACGTCTTCAGGGACCAGTCCTTATTCGGTGGACTCAGACGGCGGGAGGCGCCATTGTGCGGCAATCGCCTGAGTCCTATATCGAGTTCGTGGTGGTTGTCCCCACCTCTTTCCCGATGTGCCGATTATCTGCCTGTCTATCCGTTGCGTCTAGTTGCCTCTTTCGCTACTACTAGAAAACAGGTAGGGGAAGCATACCAAATTTTATGGGTTCTACTCGATTCTTGACCCATCTGTAGTGCCACGGCGGTCTCAGCTGGCCGTGAGGTATCACGTAGTACCCGAAATTGAGAATACGAGGTTACCCGCAGTCCAGAGCCGAAATAGCTGAGATTGCGGTGCCGTAGAGGATGTCGTGCTCGGAGACCTCGACCTGCTCGAGGTCGAATGCGCGCATCGTCTCCACCAGAATGACCACCCCGGCAACGATGTTTGGCGCCCTGTCGGGGTGCAGGCCGGCTATTTCGACCCGCTTGGACAACGGGGTAGAGGCCAATTGCGAGAGGAGTCGCTGGATCGAGGTGAGGGTGAGTGTATGGCCGTGTACTTGCTTGGGATCGTAGGGCTCGAGGCCCCGTTCGACCGAGGCCAGGGAGGTCGGGGTGCCGGCGACGGCGATCGCGGCCCGGGCATTGGCATCGGGTTCCCCGGCGACCGCGCTCTCTATGAGGGCCCGCACGTCCGCGGCCAATGCCTCCAGCTCCGGCGCACTCGGCGGGTCGCTGGAGATGTGACGCTCGGTGTGACGCACGACCCCGGCCTGCAGCGAGGCGTGGAAGGCGATCTCGTGCCCGGTGCCGACGATCAACTCGGTCGAGCCGCCGCCGATGTCGACCACCAGCGTCGGCTTGCTGGGCGGGTGCTCGGCGGTCGCCCCCAAATAGGTGAGTCGCGCCTCCTCCTCCCCGTCGAGCAGGCGGGCGGAGAGCGCGAAGCGCTCGCGCAGCTCGGCGACGAAGGCGTCGCCGTTGGAGGCGTCGCGGACGGCGCTGGTGGCGATCGACTCGATCCGCTCGACGCCGGCCTCCCGGCAGATCGTCATGTAGTCGGCGATCGCCGCGCAGGCCGCCTCGATCGCCTCGGCGGAGAGCTGCCCCGAGAGGTCGACCCCCCGCCCGAGCCGCGTCACCCGGCTCTGCCGCTCGACCTCCGACACCCGCTCCGCGGCGACGTCGGCGATCAGCAGCCGCGTCGAGTTCGAGCCGATGTCGACGACCGCGACCCTGTGAGATTCCCCCGTCACCCGCGGCACTCTAAGGGCCTGTCCCGCTAGGTGATCGCACCCCTGGATACAGCCCAGGACGCGGCGCGGATTCGGTCCCGTCGCGAATCCCACATGGCGCTGCCATGCGGAATCCGCCCCGCTTGGTCCTGGACCGTCCCAGTGGCACGCCCCCTAACGGGACAGGCCCTAACAGAGCCGGCCGGCAAGAGCGCCTGCATAACGCCCGCAACGGCACTCACCCAACCCCCGCGCGTTGCTAGCATGGCCAAACCGCCGCGGGGTGGAGCAGCCAGGTAGCTCGTCGGGCTCATAACCCGAAGGTCGCGGGTTCGAATCCCGCCCCCGCTATCGAGAAAAGTCCCGGAAACGGGGCTTTTTTCGTGGTTCGGCGAAAGTCAGCTGATCAACCCGGAAGGAATCGCTCTCGGTCCCGACGGCTCCATCTACGTGTCGAACTCCGCTAGCCATCGAGTCGAGCGGGAAGTGTCGGTGCCGAGGGGCGTGGACGTCGACCCGGCAGGAAATGTCTGGGTGAGCGAAGCCGGCAACAACAGGGTGCAGGTCTTCAGCCCACAGGGCGCGTTCCTGGCTACCTTCGGCACTTTCGGAACGGGCGCCGGGCAGTTCGCCTACCCCTGGGACGTGGCGCTGGGGCCCTGGGGATCGGTGCTCGTCGCCGACGAATCCAACAACCGGATATCCCGCTGGGCGCGATGAGCCCGGCGGTGATCTGCGGCCCGGAGGCCGCGATCGGTCTCTGACGAACGCCGCAATCTCCTCGGCGATCCGCTGCGGCTGATCGAAGGGGATGGAGGTTTCCCCCGCTTCTGGCGCTAGTCAGTCCACCAGTCGCGCTGGCCATCGACGTCTTCGCGCGGAGCCTCGCCGAGATTGGGCGCGCCGATGACGAGGATCTCGAGGCCCTCCGGCCCGGCCTCGTAGCCTCGCCACGTACCGGGCGAGACGCGCACCGCGTCCCATTCCTTGAGCTCGACTATCTCGTCGTCAAGCTTCATCCGCCCGCTCCCGCGCAGGACCACGTACACCTCCTCCTGCTTCTTGTGCGTGTGGCCGTACGGAAAGCGATAGCCGGGCGGGACGCGCTGGTAGCCCAGGCCGGATTTCTCGAGCTCGAGCGCCTGGGTCGCCAAGCGGAACTCCAGGTCCGGCGCGCCGTCGAAGTTGGACCCGACGTCCTCCAGATCCTCCTTCAGGTTCCTGAGAGTGAACGGCACGGCGAAATCCTATGGCACCCCTGGCTGGGGGTCGCCGACCTCAGATCGTTTGGTCCACGGCTACCTCCAAGAGCGCCGCCGCGCCGACTCCAGCCACTATCGCGATCACCCAGAGCGCGATACGGAGATTCTGGGTGGCGGTCACCTGCGCGACTTCCGCTCGCTGCCGATCTAGTTCGTCCAGCCTTCCCACGAGCTTGGAAAGATCCTTGTGGGCGGCCATGTTCGCGGCGAAATGCAGCCCGACCCGCTGGCCGAAGTCGTCGAAAACGTCGCCCTTCACATCGCCTGGGCCCGCCTTCGCGTCGTTCATGATGAAGGCGGTCCAGGCGCGACGGGCGCCTTCGTACCTCTCCGTCTGCGGGGCTTTGAGAACCTCCCAGCGCCTTTCCGCCTGCTCGGCGAGCGTCGCCGCAAGGCGATGGGACCAAGGCGTGAGTTCTTCTGCGACGAGCGCGCTCTTCAGTTCGCGGTGGGCCAGCCTGGCCATGCTCTTCAGCACTTCCACCGACGCCTCATCCGGCCCGGCGAGTGAGATCTCCTCGATCTCCGAGCCCGCCCGCACCGGGTAACTCGCTTCGATCAGCCCAGCGGCGGCAAAGATTTCCCGCGACACCTGCTGCCTGGCCAATCGCCAGGCGCGTTCGGATTTCCAGTGCCAGGTCCGCCGCCATATGACAGGCCCCCCAACGCCCTTGTCGCTGACGTCGATGGCGCGTCGTAGACAATCCTCCATGGCTTCGCGCTCGCTCTTACTCAAGGCGCACCGAACCGCCACCCCGAGCAGGGTCATGACCAAGCGAATCACCTCGCCGAACGGCACGAGGCTCTCCACACCTGCCGACGACTTGTCCTTTGCCAATGACCAGGTCTTCCTGCTCGGTAAGGCAAAGACTACTGGCAGAGCATGCCTATAGGTAGCCGGCCGGTGCCGAGGCAAGCGGCCCTGTTTTGCCTCACCGGCCCGGGGTAATGGACGGCAGCGGCTGCCAGCCCGGGTCCCGGCGGCTTTCATCGGCACTAGCCCGGTTCCCGCTTGGGTGAGAAGACCAACCGCCGCTTGGCGGAGAGGCGCCCGGGCTGGTGGCAGCGCCCTTTCCCGACCGACTCAAAGGAGCTTCAGATGTCAGACCAGCTGCATGGCAAGAGAATCGCCATCCTCGTCGCCAACGAGGGGGTCGAGGAAATCGAGCTGACCAGCCCACGCGAGGCGCTGCGCGAGGTTGGTGCCGACATTGACCTGCTCGCTCCCGAAGACGATGGGATCCAAGCCTTCAACCACCTCGACAAGGGCAACACCTTCACCCCAGACAAGGCGGTGGGTGAGGCGGACCCAGATGACTACGACGGCTTGGTGCTGCCGGGCGGCGTCGCCAACCCCGACCAGCTGCGCACCGACACCGACGCGGTCCAGTTCGTCCGCTCCTTCTTTGAGGCCGGCAAGCCCGTCGGGGTGATCTGCCACGGGCCGTGGACCCTGATCAACGCGGACGTCGTCGATGGCCGCACTCTCACCTCGTGGCCGAGCCTGCAGACCGATCTGCGCAACGCCGGGGCAGAGTGGGTCGACGAGGAGGTGCACGTCGACCAGGGCCTGGTGAGCAGCCGTAAGCCCGATGATCTCGAAGCCTTCAACGCGAAGATCATCGAGGAGTTCGCTGAGGGCATGCACGAGGGTCAGCGCGAGGCGACGACCAGCGTATAGCTCACGTTCGCGGTCAACCGGTCGTGATTTTGGAATGCGAGAGGGAGCTCGAAACAATCTCATGACTCTTGTCTCGGAGGCGTGCGCAAACGCCCTGGACACCGACAGCGACGTGGCGGCAGGGCTTTTTTACTTGGAGAACTGACTGAGTCCGAGAGCCACGCTGAGCTTTGCGCGCGATGGAATTCGGCGCTAGGATTACGCGACGCATCGGAGCGTGGCGCCGAGGCGTTGACTACAGGGAGAGGCACGCAGCCCGGTTGGAAGGCCAGTCTGTGACTCCGACCGAGAGACCGATTTCGGAGGTGTCAGATGTCTCATCTGCGAACTTTCAAGCTCACTGAACGGGATCTCCGGCCTGGGTGCCGGGAGATCCAGGTGGAGGGTGAGCTTGACCTGGCTGTTGCCGATCAGCTTGCGGACGGACTCACTCGTGCCGGGACAGAGTGTCTGCATCTCTTGATCGGTCTGGAGAGCTGCGAGTTCATCGACTCGACCGGGATTGCGGTGATCGTCCATGCTCACAACGAGTTCGCCGAGCGGGGAGGCCGCGTCGCGGTCTACGCGCCGGCGGATCAGGTTCTTCGCGTGCTCTCGGTGACCGGCTTGACCTCCAACGGCATGGTTTTCGAGAGTGCTGAGGAAGCCCTTTCGGCCTTCGGCTCTCCGGCCTGAGCAGGCAGCGCATGGCTTTGCGGCCGTGCGGGTATTGGCCTTCCGAACGAAAGGAGATCCAATGCCCCCTCGCGGAGTGAAAAAAGGCACCAAACGCGCTCGCCAGTACGAGCACATCAAGAAGAGCGAGAAGGAAGCTGGTCGGTCGGAGGATCGGGCCGAGGAGATCGCCGCCCGCGCGGTCAACAAGGAAAAGGCACGTTCGGGAGAATCGAAAACCTCCTCGCGTAGTTCGAGGCGCGGCAGTTCCGCCAGCAGCCGTGGCGGCAAGCGCTCGGGCAGCGGTCCCGGCGGCCGTACCCGCGAACAGCTCTACAACGACGCCAAGAAGTTCGGCATCGAGGGTCGCTCGAAGATGAGCAAGTCCCAGCTTCAGCGCGCCGTGGCGCGGAAAGCTGACGAAGGCCAGAGGAGAGCCACCCCGCCAGTCGTCGTAGCTCCAGCCCGAGCAGCCGATCCGCACTCGGTGCCGCCAGCCCCTCGTAGGCCGGCCCAGAACTAGGCCGCTGGATCTCGCCTGGCTCGAACGAGTACTCGCCGTGGTCTCCGTCCGCCTGCACCCACTCGCCGACCGGGTCAATGACGCCGTTGACGGTGGCCTGCGTTGCCGCGATCAGCGTTCCCATCTCGATTCTCCTTCGGTCACGGGAGCTCCCTCTACCCATGAGACGAACGACGACGCGCGAATTCGACAGGATCGCGGCATGCGGTTCACGCGTTTGGAGCTGGAGGCGTTCCGCGGCCACGAGGTCGACGACCTCGTCGGGCCGGGGCTCAGGCTGCTGTTCGTCGGCATCAACCCGGGCCTGTGGACGGCCGCGGTCGGGACCCACTTCGCGCATCCCACCAATCGCTTCTACCCGGCGCTGGCCGCGGCCGGCATCACCGGTTACGAGGTCGATCGGGTCGCCGGGATGACCGATGCCGATCGCGCGCATCTCGTGGCGCGGGGAGTTGGGATCACCAACCTCGTGCGGCGGGCGACCGCGCGCGCCTCCGAGCTCTCGCGCGAGGAGCTGTGCGAGGGCGGCGCGCGGCTGCAGCGGTTCGTCGCCGATCACCGCCCCGCGGTCGTCGCGATCGCCGGCGTCACCGCCTACCGCGACGCGTTCGGCGACCGCGGCGCGTCCTTGGGCCGGCAGCTGGACACGCTCGACAGCGCGATCCGCTGGTCCGGCGCGGCGCTCTGGGCGGTCCCCAACCCGAGCGGGCTCAACGCCCACGAGACCGTCGCGACGCTCGCCGCCGCCTACGCGGCGCCGGCCGCCGAAGCCGGCGTCATCGCTCGTTGACGGCTACGGACTGGAAGCCGATGCAAAAATATCTGTGTACACAATCATGTACACTGACCTGATGGCAAAGACCGTCCCGGTGCGCGAGCTACGTAGCAACCTCAGCAGCCTGCTCGATGATGTCAGCGACCGGCGCGATCACGTGTTGGTTACGCGTAATGGGGCGCCCACCGCGGCTCTCGTGCCAATTGACGAGTACGAGGCGTTGGAGGAGACCGCCGAGATCCTCTCCGACCCGGACGCCCTTGCCGCGCTGGAGGCGGGACTTGCCGAGATCGAGCGGGGCGCGACGGTCACCTTGTCCGAACTCCGCAGCGAGCTGGCCGAGCGCCGGCCGGCCGCCAGCTGAGATCGTTGGCGCGACTTGTCCTTGCCCGGCGAGCCCGTCGTGAGCTGCTCGAACTGGGTTGGCCGCTGATCGACGCGATCGAGGATGCGCTGGGCCTGCTTGAGCGCGACCTGTTCGCCGGTTACGCCCTTCGGGGGAAGCTCCGCGGCTTGTACTCGCTTCGGGTCGGCTCTTATCGGATTCTCTATCAGCTGACCGATGGCGGAAGGACGATCCGCCATCGCTCCATTTCCTATGGCAGCGATCCACGGTGATGGAGACTGTGAGCATGGCCACCTCGGGTCGTCGCTGACCGACATCACCTACGTCTTCGACGAGCCGGCGCCAGCCACGACGGCGGCCGGATCGTCTTCGAGGGCGCACCGCCTCGTCGCCGGCCGCTCCACCCTCACCGGCGAGCACCTCGCGGCCTACGTCGGTATCTGACCGGGCGCTTGCGGACACCGTTCTTCGGTTCCGGCGGCTGCTTCGATCATCAGATACCGCTTTGGTACCTAGTTCCCTCCCCTTTCTAGAGCCATCTGCTGCGCCCTAGCCACTCCCCCGGGGCTTCCAGGAACACGACCTTTTTCTTGACTCCCCCACCTCAGGCGTCTACCGTCATGGCAGATCTATGTACGTGGCCGTTCAGAGCCGCGAGGGCCCCCGGAAGGGGCAGTTGCAACAGGGAAACCGGGTCACCCCGAAAGCTGCAGGGAAGCGGCTCGGCAGGGACTCGAAAACAAGGAGAGAGCTAAGTGAGACGACTGACAATCCTGCTCGCCACGGTGGGGGCTTTGATGCTCATCCCGGCGGCGCAAGCGTTCGCGGTAGCGAAAACGACGGTGAACGTCACCGGTCCCGGCAGCGGCAAAGTTATTTCAAAAAACGTGTTCCCGGGCCCGGGGACAGGCATAGGCACCCCGCCGATCGTCTGCACCTACAACGGCGTGAGCAAAAGCGGGGTCTGCGAAAACACCCCTGACGAACCGAACGAAGAATCGGGCAATTTCATCAGCGGGTTGGAAGCCCAGCCGGCGGCGGGCTCCGAATTCGGCGGCTGGAAAGTGCAGATGGGCCCGCTCTTCGGCGAATTCGGAGAATTCGGCACCACAGGTTGTCCCGCCAGTTCCACACTAGCTGAAAACCCCGGACCGAACCCCGAACTCGAATGCCGTTTCCAGACCATCGAACCGGGCGAAAACGAAGACCATTTCGAAGCACTCGCCACCTTCTGCGACGAAGGCACGGCGAAAGAAGAA
>JANWHD010000062.1 GCA_025450585.1 Solirubrobacterales bacterium | reverse complement strand
TCGCCTACGTGCGGATGGTCGACGGCTCCTTCCGCAAGCACGAGCGGATCCTGGCGATGCAGAACGGCACCGAGGCCGACATCGACGACATCGGCTTCTTCCGGCCGGCGATGACCGGCGTGCAGGGAATGGAGGCGGGCGACGTCGGCTACCTGATCACCGGCATCAAGGACGTCGCCAAGCTGCGCGTCGGAGACACGCTGACCGCGCTCGAACGAGCGGCGACCGAGGCGCTCGAGGGCTACCGCGAGGTCAGGCCGATGGTCTTCTGCGGGCTCTTCCCGATCGACACCGACCGCTTCGAA
The DNA here is from genome assembly GCA_025450585.1 of Solirubrobacterales bacterium. GTDB lineage: Bacteria > Actinomycetota > Thermoleophilia > Solirubrobacterales > 70-9 > VRUE01. The sequence goes on along the minus strand of JANWHD010000062.1, from coordinate 20,553 downwards.
GACCTCCGCGACGCGCTCGAGAAGCTCGCCCTCAACGACGCGGCGCTCTCCTGGGAGCCGGAGACCTCCGAGGCGCTCGGCTTCGGCTTCCGCTGCGGTTTCCTCGGCCTGCTCCACATGGAGATCGTGCGCGAGCGGCTGGAGCGCGAGTACGGGCTCGACCTGCTGGCGACGACCCCGAACGTTCGCTACGAGGTCAACCTCACCAACGGCGAGCGGCGCGAGGTCCACAGCCCGACCGAGCTGCCCGACCCGGCCACGATCGAGACGATCGAAGAGCCCTACATCCGCGCCACGGTGATCTGCCCCTCCGAGCAGGTCGGCGCCGTGATGGAGCTCTGCCAGGGGCGCCGCGGCACCCACGTCGACATGCACTACCTCAGCCCGCAGCGAGTGCAGATCCGCTACGACATGCCCCTGGCCGAGATCGTCCTCGATTTTTTTGACCTTCTGAAGTCCTCGACCCGCGGCTACGCCTCGCTCGACTACGAGCCGATCGGCAATCGCGCGTCCGACCTGGTCAAGGTCGACATCCTGCTCGCCGGCGACAGGGTCGACGCGCTCTCGATCATCGTCCACCGCGAGTTCGCCTACGAGCAGGGCAAGAAGCTGGTCGGACGGCTGCGCAAGACGATCCCTCGCCAGCTCTTCGACGTCCCGGTGCAGGCGGCGGTCGGCTCGAACATCCTCGCCCGCGAGACGGTCAAGGCGCTGCGCAAGGACGTCACCGCGAAGCTCTACGGCGGCGACGTCACCCGCAAGCAGAAGCTGCTGAAGAAGCAGAAAGCGGGCAAGAAGCGGATGAAGTCGGTCGGGCGGGTGGAAGTGCCGCAGGAGGCGTTCCTGGCAGTCCTGGAGATTGACGAGTAGGGGTTGGCGGGCGGGTCTTGTCGCGGCAGGGGACCCACCCCCTTCCGGTCGCTAAAGCGTCCTCAGGGGCGGGTCCCCCTACCGCGCCACCCGCCCGAGACGCCAAGCTGGTCAGACGACCAGGGTGGCGAAGCGTCTTTAGACTGCCCCGCCATGACCGTCAAGACAGAAGCTGTTGGTAAGGAATGGCCCGCCACTACGTACGAGGTGGGCAAGGAGAAGATCGGCGAGTACGCGCGCGCGGTCGGGCTCGACAACCAGGCCCACTTTGACCGCGAGGCGGCCAAGGCGGCCGGCTACCGCGATGTCGTCGCGCCACCGATGTTCTGCGTCGTCTACAGCGCCCCGGCGCTGGGGCCGGCGATGTTCGACCCCGAGGTGGGGATGAACTTCGCCGCGATGGTGCACGGCGCCCAGGAGTTCGAGTGGGGCGAGCCCGCCTGCTCGGGCGACGAGATCATTACCACATCCAAGTGCCTGGAGATATTCGAGAAGGACGGCAAGGGCTTCTACGTCTTCGAGACCCGCTCCGTCAACCAGGACGGCGACGAGGTCGTCAAGGGCACCTGGACCAACATCGTGAGGGGAGTCTGAGATGACGGACTTGAACACCGGGGACGCGATCCCCGAGCTGAGGGTCACCCCCGACAAGTACCTGCCGCACCGCTACGCCGGTGCTTCGGGCGACTTCAACCCGATCCACATCGATCCCGAGTTCGCCAAGGCCGTCGGCCTGCCGAGCACGATCCTCCACGGCCTCTACATGATGGGTCTGGTGGCGCGCTCGGCCACCGACGCCGCCGGCGGGGATCCGAAGGCGCTGAAGCGCCTCTCGGTCCAGTTTCGCGGCATGGGTGCGCCGGAGACCGAGATCGTCGTCAGCGGCACGGTCAAGTCGGTCGATGGCGAGAAGGCCACGATCGACGTGGTGGCGGCGCAGGGTGAGAATCAGACGATTCGCAATGCCGAGGCGGAAGTTCAGCTGTAGGCGGTGGGGAACGCCGGGTGGCCCTCCCAAAACGCTCGGCGGGAGCCTCGCTTGAGTGTTTTGGGAGGGCCACCCGGCGTTCCTCTTAGACTTCGAAGCGTGCTTTCCGCTCGGCAAGAGCTCTTTCTTAAGCTGGTGGTCGATGCCTACTTGGCGTCGGGGAATCCTGTGCCTTCGAAGGAGCTTGCGGAACATTCTGAGGTCGAGTGGGGAGCTTCGACCGTGCGGGCGGAGCTGGCGGCTCTGGAGGCCGCCGGGTATCTAACGCATCCGCACACCTCCGCCGGGCGGGTTCCGACCGAGCTCGGCTACCGCCGCCACGTCGACCTGATGATGGCTGCGGGGGGGCCGCCGGCGGAGAGCCGGGTGGAGCTGGAGCTGCGACGGGAGATCGACGCGGCGATGCGCGAGACGACGGCCGCGCTGGCCCAGGTGACTGACCTGATGGCAATGGTGATGGCACCGCCGGAGACGCTGGCGGCGACCATCCACCGGATCGAGGTCTTGCGCCTTCAGCCCAGCCGCGTGATGGTCGTGGCGATCGCCACCAACGGCACCGTCGCCAAGCGCGTCTTCGATTTCCACGCCCCGGTCGACGCTGGCCTAGTCGAGTGGTCCTCCAGCTACCTCAACGAGCGGCTGTCGGGAATGGGCTTGGGGGCGAGGATGATCGCGGGTCGCCTTGCCGATTCTGAGCTCGGCCCCCTTGAGGGAGAGTTCATCGCCACGCTTGGCGCCGCCTTCGCCGAGTTCGAGCGAGAGGAGTCTTCCGACGCCCTCTACACGGAGGGGGCCTCGCGGCTGCTCTCCGACGCGCACTCCGCCGACCTGCCCCGCGCGGATCGGCTGATGACTGCGTTGGAGGAGCGGGCGAGCCTGCTCGAGATGCTGCGCTCTGCCCTCGACCAGCGCTCCGTCTTCCTCTGGATCGGCGGCGAGAACCCGCGCCCGGAGCTGCGCTCGGTGAGCGTCGTCGGCGCTAACTACGGCCTTGCTCACCGCAACCTGGGTGCGGTCGGCGTGGTCGGCCCGCTGCGGATGGACTACGCCACCGCGATCACCTCGGTGCGCGCCGCCGCGCGCGAGCTCTCGCGCTACTGCGAGACGGTCTACGACGGTTGATCGGGGCCCGATGCCACGCGACTACTACGAGGTCCTCGGGGTGCAGCGCGGCGCCTCCGAGACGGAGCTGAAGCGGGCCTTCCGCGGGCTCGCCCGCGAGCTGCACCCCGACGTCAACGCCCACGACCCAGACGCGGAAAAGAAGTTCAAGGAGGCCGCCGAGGCCTACGAGGTGCTCTCCGACGCCGAGCGCCGCCAGGTCTATGACCGCTTTGGCCACGACGGGCTGCGGGGTGGGGGCGCTCCGGCCGGCGGCCCGGGCTTTGGCACGGTCGAGGATCTGTTCCAGGCGGTGTTCGGCGGCGCCTTCGGCTTCGAGGTCAGGCGGGGGCCGATGCGCGGCCAGGATCTCGTCCACGCGGTCGAGATCTCCGCCGTGCAGGCCATGCTGGGGGCGACCGTCAAGATCCCGAGTCACGAGGGCGAGCGGGAGGTCGAGCTGCCGCCCGGCGTCCAGCACGGCTCCCAGTTCGGCCTGCGCGGTCACGGCCTGCCGGGTGCCAACGGGGGCCCGCCGGGGGACCTACGCGTCGTCGTACACGTCATCGTCCCCACCGGCCTCTCCGACGAGCAGCGCGAGCTGGCCGAGAAGCTGGAGGAGTCCCTTGAGCCTCACAACCTCCGCTCCGCGCAGGGCGACGACGGCTTCTTCTCCCGCGTGCGCAGAGCGTTCGGTTGATCCGCCTGGCGGTCCGCTGCTCGCCCGAGCAGGCCGAGATCGTCCTCGCCGAGCTCACTGTGCTCGCTCCCAACGGGGTCGAGGAGGAGCGGGGCCCCGGCTACGTCGAGTACGCGATCTACGGCGGCGAGGGCGAGCTGCCGGAGCTGGGCGAGATCGAGGTGGCGGCAGGTGACGGGCTGGTCGAGGTGGTGGCGACCGAGGTCCCCGACGACTGGGCCGACCGCTGGCAGGACTTCCACAAACCGCTGCTGGTCGGCGAGCGGCTCTGGCTGCGCCCCTCCTGGGAGCCGCCGCGCGAGGGCACCGTCGACCTCGTCGTAGACCCCGGCCGCGCCTTCGGCACCGGCGCCCACCCGACCACGCGGCTATGCCTGGAGTACCTGCTGGAGCTTTCGGAGGCGGGCGAAGCTTCGGGACCCCTCACAGACCTCGGCACCGGCTCCGGCGTGCTCGCAATTGCAGCCGCGAAGCTCGGCTGGTCCCCAGTGCGTGGCTACGACCACGAGGACCCCGCGATCGAGGCGACCACGGTCAACGCCGAGGCCAACGGTGTGCGCGTCGAGGTGGAGAAGCTCAACCTACGAGCAGAGCTGCCGGCCCTCGCTCCGACGACGGTGGCCAACATGACCGCTCCGATCCTCAGGGTGGTTGCCGAACAGCTCGGTGATGAGGGGAGTCGGGGGAGGGCTCGCCGGAGCAATAGCGGGGAGGCTCCGTCGAACCCTCCCCCGACTCCCGAAACCGTCGTTCTCTCCGGTCTCCTCCCGGCAGAGCTCAATGAGATCGCGGCCGCCTTCGCCCCCGCAGGTCTCGCCGAGGCCGATCGCCGCCGGGACGGCGATTGGGCCGCGTTGCTGCTCCGCAACGGCTGAATCTGCATTTACCCCCGCTGGGAGGGGGTAAATGCAGATTCGCGGTTCTGGCCGCCGGGTGGAATATGTTTCCCGCCAATGCTTGCGACGATCGTCGACCCCGGCTACAAGATTGTGCTTTTCCTGCACATCCTCGCGGTGGTGCTGGCGTTCGGGCCGACCTTTGGCTACGGGTTCTTCTTCTCGGTTGCACCGCAGTTCCCGCGCGCCACCCCAGCGATCATCGCCGGAGTGCAGAAGGTGGATCGCTACCTCGTCTCTCCCGGGATGATCGTCCTGCTGGTGGCGGGGATCTACCTGCAGGCCGACGGCGACTGGGACGCCAGCGAGGCGTTCCTCAGCGTCGGGTACCTGGCGATCATCGGACTCTTCGCCCTTCAGGGGGCCTTCTTCAAGCCGCAGACGCGCAAGGCGAGGGAGCTGGCCGAACGCGACCTGAAGGCGGGCGACACGCTCAGCGATGAGTTCAACGCGGTGAGCGAACGGCTCAGCAAAGTGGGAGGGCTTGCGGGCCTGATCGTCGTCGTCACGATCTTCTTCATGACTTACAAGCCCTTCCTCTAGGGCGCCGGCCCTGTCGGTTTCGGAACCCAGCGGCGCCCGGCTCGATCCTTCGCTCCCGATCGCGATGTTCGACTCGGGGGTCGGCGGGCTCACCGTCCTGCACGAGTGCCTCGTCTCGCTGCCGGAAGAGGACTTCGTCTACCTCGGTGACACGGCCTGGTTCCCCTACGGGGTCAAGGACCCCGAGGCTCTGCGGGCGCGGATCCGCTCGATAGCCGAGTTGCTGCTCGGCGGCCGCGCAAAGCTGCTGGTCATCGCCTGCAACACGGCAACGTCGATCGGCGAGGACGTGGCGCGTGAGGTCGGGGAAACGCACGGGGTGGAGGTGGTGCCCGTGGTCGAACCCCAGGCCGAGATCGCCGCCGCGATCACCGACAGCGGCCGGGTGGGCGTGCTGGCGACGCCGAACACGGTCGAGAGCGGCGCCTACCGGCGCGCGCTCGAAAGCCAGCACCGGGCGCTCGAGGTGACCGAGGTTGAGGCCCCCGACCTCGCGCCGTTCATCCAGGATGGCTCGCCCTTCGACGCGGGTGTGTTGGAGATGGCCCGGGCCTACTGCGCGCCGCTGAAGCGGGCCGAGGTCGACACACTGATCCTCGGTTGCACGCACTACCCGCTCGTCGCCCCGATGCTGCAACGCATCCTCGGCCGTGACGTACGCCTGGTCAGCGGTGGCCACGCCGTGGCTGCCGCTGTCCAGCGCACGCTGGAGCGCGACGGCCTGGCGCGGTCGCTCGCGGGCGAAGGCACCTACAGCTTCCTCTGCACCGGCGACGTCGATTCGTTCTGCGACCTGGGCACCCGCTTCCTGCAGATGCCGCTGGGCGAAGTGGAGCGGGTCGAGATCCCGGGCGCCGGCTGAGTGCCGCGCGTTTGAATTTCCACTTTCGGCACACGTGTATCCCATGCGCGCGTCACGCTCTGGGATCGTCAGGTGCATGACGACAACAACTCTCAGCCATACCGTATATACTCATTCTGTGGCAAAGGTGATGATCTCGATCCCCGACAGCCTGCTCGAGCGGCTGGATGCTCTGGCGCGGGCGAGGCAGGAGACCCGCAGTGGGTTCTTGCAGCGCTTGGCGGAGCGCGAGGTGAAGGCCGACATCGAGCAGCGGCGACAGGAGCTCGAAGAGCTCTTGGGCAAGGCCACCGTGCGCGGGGGTATGGGCGGCGATGCTGCGCGGTTGATCCGCGAAGACCGCGAGTCGCACTGACCATGCATCTGATCGACGCAGGCGTCTGGGTTGCGATCGCGGATCCCAACGACAGATATCACGCTGCGGCACATGCCATCGTGGCCGAAATCGAGCAACCGCTCGCGGTGCTCGACCTGACCTTGTACGAGGTGGCCAATGTCATGGGTCCCAAGAAGGAACAGTTGCGAGAGGGGCGCTTCCTGTCGAGGTTGATCGAAAAGCGCTGCGGGGAGAATTTGATCGCGGTCGACTCCGAGTTGATCGAGTCCGCCATGGAGATTGCCGCCGAGTACAAGCTCACGGCCTACGACGCCGCCTATGTCGCGGCGGCACGCCGTTACGGTTGGACCCTGGTCAGCACCGACGTCGCCGATCTCGTCTCCAAGGGCCTTGCTGTGGCACCCGACGCCGCCGACTACCCTTTGAACGGATGAGCGTTCTCGAGCAGGTACAGGCAGACGTGCGCACGGCTATGAAGGAGGGTGACCGCGAGCGAGCGGGTGCCCTGCGCATGGTCGTCGATGCCCTGCAGAAGGATGCGAAGCTCGGCGACGGCGACGAGGTCGCGGTGCTCCAGCGGGAGCGCAAGAAGCGCCTGGAAGCCGCCGAGGCCTACGGCGAGGCCGGCCGGGCCGAGCAGGCCACGGCCGAGAGCCTCGAGGCCGAGCTGATCGAGGGCTACCTGCCGGCACAGCTCCCCGACGAGGAGCTGGCTGAGCTGGTCGACGCCGCGGTCGCCGAGACCGGGGCAACCGAGCAGAAGCAGATGGGCCAGGTGATGTCGGCCCTGATGCCGAAGGTCGCCGGGCGTGCCGATGGCAAGCGGGTCAGCGCGGCGGTGCGTGAGCGGCTTGGCGCGTAGGCAGCTCACCCTCGACAACACCGTCGCCGCCGAGCTGGCGGGCTCCGAGGACGCCGTGCTCCGAGCCCTGCGCGGCCACCTCGACTGCGAGCTGCACCTGCGCGGCAACGTCCTCACCCTCGACGGCGAGAGCGACGACGTGCAGACGGCGGCGACCGTGGTTGACGAGCTGGTCGAGCTGATCGAGCAGGGCCATGAAGTCGCGCCGGGAACGATCGAAGCGGTGACCGGTGCCCTGGACGCGCACGAGAGCCCGGCGGAGATCCTCGAGGACGTAGTCTGGCGCCACCGCAACACCAAGGTCGCGCCGAAGACGCTCAATCAGAAGCGCTACGTCGACTCGATCCGCGACCACACGATCACCTTCGGCGTCGGGCCCGCCGGCACCGGCAAGACCTTCCTCGCCGTGGCGATGGCGGCCGCGGCGCTGGCCGAACGACAGGTGCAGCGGGTCATCCTCACCCGCCCTGCGGTCGAGGCGGGCGAGCGCCTCGGCTTCCTCCCGGGCGACATCCAGGCCAAGGTCGACCCCTATCTGCGGCCGCTCTTCGACGCCCTCTTCGACATGCTCGATCCCGACCGGGTCAACGGCTATTTCGAGCGCGGCGTGATCGAGGTCGCGCCGCTTGCCTTCATGCGCGGCCGCACCCTCAACGACTCCTTCGTCATCCTCGACGAGGCCCAGAACACCAGTCCCGAGCAGATGAAGATGTTCCTCACCCGGCTCGGCTTCAATTCGCGAATGGTCGTCACCGGCGATGTCACCCAGATCGACCTGCCAACCGACCAGCGCTCCGGCCTCGTCGCCGTGCGCGACATCCTCGAGTCGGTCCAGGACATCTCCTTCATCAACTTCGGCGGCGAGGACGTCGTGCGCCACAAGCTCGTCCAGCGCATCGTCGCCGCCTATGACGAGCACGGCAGCCGCGAGCGTGCGGCGCGGGCCGAACACGGTCCGACTCCCGGCTCTTGAGCCGGGATCTCTCAGACGTGCCCCCGGAGCTGCGCGACGCGGTCGCGTCGGCGCTCGACGGCGCCGGGGTCGCCGACGGGCACCTCGCGGTCGAGCTGGTCGGCGCCGATCGGATCCGCGAGCTGAACCGCGAGCACCGAAGCAAGGATGCGCCCACCGACGTGCTCGCCTTCCCGCTCGACGGCAGCGGACCGACCGCCGGGCCGCGCGAGCTGGGCGACGTCGTGATCTGCCCGGAGCACTGCACCGACGTCATCGAGGCCGCCGTCCACGGCGTCCTGCACCTCTGTGGACACGACCACGAGGCCGACGACGGCGAGATGCTCACGCTCCAGGCCCAGGTGCTGGAGGGACTGCGGTGACGCGCGCCGGCTTCATCGGCCTCGCCGGCCGGCCCAACGTCGGCAAGTCGACCCTGGTCAACGCGATCGTCGGCAGCAGGGTGGCGATCGTCTCGATGCGCCCGCAGACGACCCGGCGGGCGATCCGCGGCATCCACACCGACCTCGAGGCCGGGCGCCAGCTCGTCCTCGTCGACCTCCCGGGCGTGCAGCGCCCTCGCGACGTGCTGACGGAGCGGATGCAGAAGCGGGTCGAGCGTGAGCTGGCCGACTCCGACCTGGCTCTGATCGTGATCAACGGCGAGGAGGGCATCGGCCCCGGCGATCGCTTCATCGCCCGTGCCCTGGTCGAGGCCGGCAGCCGACTGCCGACGATCTGCGCGGTCAACAAGGTCGACCGGACCGGCCCGAACGAGCTGGTCCCGGTGCTTGCCGAGGCGGCCGAGCTGGACGGCGTCGACGAGGTCTTCCCGATCAGCGCCCGCGACGGAGAAGGGCTCGAGGCCCTGGTCGAGCGCCTCGGCGAGCTGGTCCCCGAGGGTCCCTACCTCTACCCGCCCGAGGATCACAGCGACCAGTCGAGCGAGCTGCTGCTGGCCGAGCTGATCCGCGAGCAGGTGCTCAACCGTACCCGCGAGGAGATCCCGCACTCGGTCGAGGTCTCGGTCAAGGACATCACCGAGCGCGAGGATGGCCTGATCACGGTCGTCGCCGAAATCTGGGCCGAGACCGAGTCCCAGAAGGGCATCCTGATCGGCAAGGGCGGAGCCAAGGTTGAAGAGATAGGCGCCGGCGCCCGCCGTTCGCTCGAAGCCGAGTTGGGCGCGAAGGTGCACCTCGACCTCAAGATTCGGGTCCGCAGCCATTGGCGCCGTGACGAGGATCTTCTCGATCGGCTCGGGATCGAGTGAGGCAATGGGGACACCCCCGCCCGTCCAAGCGTCGAGCTAATTAGCTCGACGCTTTGAGTATCCGCCCGTTCGGGGGTGTCCCCATTGCCTCGCATACGATTGAGCCCGATGTTCAGCGAGCTGAAATTTGACGAGCGCGGGTTGGTACCCGTGGTGGCCCAGGATCACGCTACGGGTGAGGTGCTGACGCTTGCCTACGCCAACGAGGAGTCGTTGCGGCTTACGGTCGAGACCGGGGAGCTGCACTTCTACAGTCGCTCTCGGGAGGAGATCTGGCGCAAGGGGGAAACCTCGGGGAACGTGCTCAAGCTGCGGCAGCTGCGATTTGACTGCGATGGCGATGCCATCGTTGCGCTGGTCGAGCCGACTGGCCCGGCCTGTCATACCGGCGAGCGCAGCTGCTTCTTCCGTGAGCTTGGGGGTGACGGGACTCCACAGCCCGCTCTCCACGAAACACTGGCGTCGCTGGAGCGGACGCTGCGCAGTCGTGCTGCCGAGCGGCCTGAGGGGAGCTACACGGTGAAGCTGCTCGACGACCCGAAGCTGATCGGCGAGAAGGTGGAGGAGGAGGCCGAGGAGGTGGTTCGCGCCGCCCGCGAGGAGTCCGACGAGCGCGTCGCCGAAGAGGCCGCCGACCTGCTCTATCACCTCGCCGTCCTGCTCGCCTCGCGCGAGGTCCCGCAGTCCGCTGCGATGGAAGTGCTCGATGGCCGTCGCCGCTAGTGAGTTGAGCGAGGTACTGGTGGCAATCTGATGATGTCCAGTGCCTCGCGAACACGAACGCGGTATTCCTCCGAGCTGAGGCTCGAGCCGACCCTCGAGCAGGCCCGGGCGTTGGCCGAGAAGGGAAACGTCGTGCCGGTCTGCGCCAGGCTGTTCGACGACTGCGAGACCCCGGTCTCGGCCTTCCTCAAGCTGCGCGCCGGAGAGCCTGAGGGAGCGCCCTGCTTTCTACTCGAGTCGGCCGAGCAAGGCCAGGTCGGTCGCTACTCGTTCGTCGGATTCCGCCCCCGCTCGGTGCTGCGCTGGAGCGACGGAGTGCTCTCCGAGGACGAGGGGGAGGGGCACGACGCCCCCGACCCCTACGCCGCCGTCGCCGAGCACCTCGCGCGCTTCCGGCCGGCCCCGGTCGAGGGCCTGCCGCCGTTCAGCGGCGGCGCCGTCGGCTTTTTCGGCTACGACCTCGTGCGCACGGTCGAGCCCCTGGGCGAGCCCAACCCCGACCCCCTCGGCCTGCCCGACATGGCTCTGATGGTCACCGACTTACTGCTCGTCTTCGACCACCTCCGTCACGAGCTGACGATCATGGCCTGCGCCTTCTGCGAAGACGAGGGGGGCATCGACGCCGCCTACGAGCGAGCCGCAGCCGCGATCGCCGACGCCCGAAGCCGCCTGCGCGGAGCGGTTCCGGCGCCGGAGCGCGCCGCCGTCGCTGAGCCACCGGAGTTCACGTCGAACATGGAGCAGAAGGAGTTCGAAGCCGCGGTCGAGCGGATCGTCGACTACGTCCACGCCGGCGACGCCTTCCAGGTCGTGCCCTCGCAGCGCTTCAGCGCGCCGGCGCCGGTCGAGCCCTTCTCCATCTATCGCGGCCTTCGCGTCGTCAACCCGTCGCCCTACATGTACTTCCTCGAGTTCGGCGACTTCCAGATCGCGGGCGCCTCGCCAGAGCCGCTCGTGAAGGTCAGCGGGCGCAGGGTCGAGACGCGGCCGATCGCCGGCACCTACCCACGCGGTTCCGACGAGGAGGAGGATCGGCGCCTCGCCGAGCGTCTCGTCAACGACCCCAAGGAGCAGGCCGAGCACGTGATGCTGGTCGACCTCGGCCGCAACGACCTCGGCCGGGTCTGCGAGTACGGATCGGTCTCGGTCGACGAGCTGATGGTGGTCGAGACCTACTCGCACGTGCTGCACATCGTCAGCCAGGTCTCCGGCACCCTGCGCGAGGGGGTCGGCGCGATGGACGTTCTGCGCTCCGCCCTGCCGGCGGGCACGCTCTCCGGCGCGCCGAAGGTGCGGGCGATGCAGATCATCGACGAGCTGGAGCCGGTCAAGCGCTGCTCCTACGGAGGCGCGATCGGCTATCTCTCCTGGGACGGCGATCTCGACACGGCGATCCATATCCGCACCGTGGTGGTCAAGGACGGTCAGATGCACGTCCAGGCGGGGGGCGGCACCGTCGCCGACGCCAAGCCGGCCTATGAGTACAACGAGTCCGTCAACAAGGCCAAGGCCGTCTTCCGCGCGGTCGAGTTGGCCTGCGAGCAGCCGGACTGGAGCTGACCGTGCGCGCCCTCGTGATCGACAACTACGACTCCTTCACCTACAACCTGGTCCAGTATCTGGGTGAGCTGGGCGCGGAGGTCGAGGTCGTTCGCAACGACAAGGCCACCGTGGACGAGCTGCTGGAGCGCGGCGCCGATCGTCTCGTCGTCTCACCCGGCCCCTGCACGCCCGCCGAGGCGGGAATCTCGGTCGAGGCGATCCGCCGCTTCGCCGAGGCCGGCACCCCCGTCCTCGGCGTCTGCCTCGGCCACCAGTCGCTGGTCGAGGCCTTCGGCGGGCGCACGGTCCAGGGGGAGCCGATCCACGGCAAGGAGGCCGAGGTCGAGCACGACGGCCGCACCGTCTACGCCGGCCTGCCCAGCCCCCTCGTCGCCGGCCGTTATCACTCGCTGGTGGCGGACCCCGATCTGCCTGGCGAGCTCGAGCTGAGCGCAAGTCTCGGCGACGTGGTGATGGGCGCGCGCCACCGTGAGCTGCCCGCCGAGGGCGTCCAGTTCCACCCCGAGTCGGTGCTGACTCCCCAGGGCAAGCACCTGCTCGCCAACTTCCTAGGGGAGGGCTGATGCCGAACGACGTCGTCACCAGGGCGATCGACGCGATCTGCGCGGGCGACCACCTGACGTCCGACCACGCCGCGGCGGTCCTCGCCGAGATCATGGAGGGACGGGCGAGCGAGGTCCAGACCGGCGCCTTCCTGATCGCCCTGCGTGCCAAGGGGGAGACGGTGCCGGAGCTGGTCGGCCTGGCTCGCACGATGCGGGCTCTCGCAACCCCGGTCGCCACCTCGCGCACCGACCTCGTCGACACGGCTGGGACCGGCGGCGGGCCCTCCACCTTCAACGTCTCGACCACGGCCGCGCTGGTCGCCGCCGCCGCCGGCTGCGCCGTCGCCAAGCACGGCAACCGCTCCAGCACGAGCAAGTGCGGCTCCGCCGACCTGCTCGAGGCGCTAGGCGTCAACATCGAGCTCGAGCCCGAGCAGGTGGGTCACTGCATCGACGAGGTCGGGTTTGGCTTCATGTTCGCCCCCCGTCACCACAAGGCGATGGCGCACGTCGTCCCGGTTCGCAAGGCGCTGGCGGTGCGGACGATCTTCAACTTCCTCGGCCCGCTGACCAACCCAGCCGGCGCCCGGCGGCAGCTGCTCGGCGTCCCCGACCGCCACTACCAGGAGACGATCGCCGAGGCCCTGGTCGGGCTCGACAGCGAGCGTGCGATGGTCGTGACGGCCGAGGATGGGGTCGACGAGCTCTCGATCTCGGCCCGCACGCGTGTGATCGAGGTCCGCGACGGCGGCACCGAGGAGCACTTCGTCGAGCCCGGAGACTTCGGCCTCGTCACGGCCGAGCTCGGCGACGTCGCAGGAGGCACACCCGAGGAGAACGCGGCGGCCTCCCGGGCGGTGCTCGCTGGCGAGAGCGGTCCGCGCCGCGACCTCGTCCTGCTCAACGCCGGCGCCGCGATCTACGTCGGCGGCCGGGTCGAGAGCCTCGCGGAGGGGGTCGAGCTTGCCGCGGCCACGATCGACTCGGGCGCGGGCGGGGAGATGCTGGAGCGCCTGGTCGCAGCGACCACGGCTCCGTCCGTCCGGGACGGGTGATCCTCACTGCTGCACCCGCGGGGGCGCGCCTGGCGCGGCGCTGGATCGGCACTCGCGGCCTCGCGCGTAGCGCTGCTACGCGCAGCGGCCCCGCGCACCGCCCAGCTTGGCCAGTCGCGCCCCCGCGGGCACATCAATTCGGATCAACCGTCTAGGCTTTGGATTTCAGGTGGCAATGATCGAGCAGCTGATCTCGGTGGCGCGAGAAGGGGTGGAGGAGCGCCGCGGCCAGGCGTCGCAGGCGGATCTCGAATCCCGCCTGTCCGCGCGCGGCGAGGACCGCCCGTTCAACGAGGCCCTGGTGCGGCCCGGGCTGTCGCTGATCGCCGAGTTCAAGCGCCGCTCTCCCAGCGCCGGAGACATCTCTGCTGCGGCTTCCGTCCCGGCGCAGGTCGGCGCCTACGAGCGCGGCGGCGCGGCGGCGCTCTCGGTGCTTACCGACGAGCGCCATTTCGGAGGCTCGCTCGCGGATCTGCGAGCGGCCCGCGATGCGTGCGACCTGCCGATCCTGCGCAAGGACTTCATCGTCGATCCCTACCAGCTCTACGAGGCGGCCGTGAACGGGGCCGACGCGGTCCTGCTGATCGTCCGCGTCCTCGACGATCACCGCCTGGCGGAGCTCTACCGAGAGGCTCGCGGGCTGGATCTCGACTGCCTGGTCGAGGTCCACGACGCGGAGGAGCTGAAGCGCGCACTCGATCTGGATGCCGACGTGATCGGCATCAACAACCGCAACCTCGACCAAGGCACGGTCGATGTCGCGACCACCTACGAGCTGATGCCCGACGTGCCGGCGGGAAAGACCGTCGTCGCCGAGAGCGGCATCTCCTCGCGCGCGGAGCTCGAGGAGCTGGAGCGGGTCGGCGTCGACGCGGTGCTGATCGGCAGCGCGCTGATGAGCGCGGAGGACCCCGAGGCGAAGACGCGGGAGCTGACCGGTGTCGACGAAGGCACCCGCGAGCACCGCCTTCCCTGAGCCCGAGGGTTTTAGCGCCGGCTTGGGCACTGTTTAGGAATTGCTGAGGAAACAGCTCTACAGTTCCCTCCGATGCGTCGCTTCCTTCGCTCCCCCTTCGGTTCCGCCCTTCTCGGGGGCGCGGTCGTCGCCGCTTTCGGCTGGGTGGCGATCGCCTCGGGCTGGATCGAGGCCGAGGGCGGCTCAACGACGACCGTCGCAGCGCCCCTCTCGGCGCCGATCGAAGTCAAGGACGGCGGCGACGGCAACCTGGTCAACCAGATCTACCGCCGCGATGGGCAGGGGGTCGCCTTCATCCAGGCCTCGAAAGCCCCCGAAGAATCCTCCGGCATCAACCCGTTCGGCGAACCCGAACCGGAAGGCGAAGGGGGTGGCGTCGCAACCGGTTCTGGCTTCCTGATCGACACCGACGGGCACATCGTCACCAACAGCCATGTCGTCGCAGGGGCGACCGATGTGCAGGTCACGCTCGGCTCCAACGAAACCAGTCACGATGCGGAGATAATCGGCACCGATCCGGCGACCGACGTGGCCCTGCTCAAGGTCGACGTGCCGGCCGACCAGCTGCACCCGCTGGCGCTCGGCGACTCTTCGAAAGTCCAGGTCGGCGATCCGGTGGTCGCGATCGGCAACCCCTTCGGCCTCAACCGCACCGTCACCAGCGGCATCGTCTCCGCTCTCCAGCGCCAGATCCAGGCGCCCAACGGCTTCTCGATCTCCCATGTGATCCAGACCGACGCGGCGATCAATCCCGGCAACTCGGGCGGTCCCCTGATCGACGCCTCCGGCAGCGTGATCGGGATCAACTCCCAGATCCAGAGCGGCGGCGGGGGCGGTAACGTCGGCATCGGCTTCGCGGTGCCGATCAACACGGCTCGCGACGTCGTCGGGCAGATCAAGCAGGACGGCGAGGTCGAGCATGCCTACATCGGCATCACCGGCGGCAGCGTCACCCCGGCGATCGCCGACGCGCTGAAACTTCCGACCGACAAGGGAGTGCTGGTCAACGAAGTGATCGAGGACGGCCCGGCGGACAAGGCCGGGATCGAGGCGGGTGAGACCGAAGCGACGATCGAAGGCGCGAAAGTGCGGCTCGGCGGCGACATCATCATCGAGATCGACGGCGAGTCGGTCACCTCGATGGAAGAGGTGATCGACGCTGTCGACGCGGCCGAGCCCGGCGACGAGATGGAGATGACCCTGATGCGCGAGGACGGCGAGGAGAAGACCGTCACGGTCACGCTCGGGGTGCGGCCGGCCTCGGTCGAAGCGGCTTCGGAATAGGCGCGCCTGCGGCTCCCGTACCCTGGGGGCATGCGGGTCAAGATCTGCGGGATCACGAATTTGGACGATGCGGCTGAGGCCGTGCAGCTGGGGGCCTGGGCGATCGGACTGATCCACTACGACAAGAGCCCGCGGGCCGTGGAGGCTGGAGAAGCGGCGGCGATCTGCGCCGCGTTCAGGCGCAAGTGCGAGGTCGTGGGGGTCTTCGTCAACCCCGAGCTGGAGGAAGTCGCGAAGGCGGTCGAGGGGGCGGGGTTGACGATGGTGCAGCTGAACGGGGCCGAGGGGCCGCAGCTCTGCTCTGAGGTGGCACGCCGCACCGGGGTCAAGGTGATCAAGGCGATCCACGTCGCCAGCGCCGCCGAGATCCACGCCGCCGAGGCTTTCCGCACCGACTTTCACCTCTTCGACCGCCGTGGCCGGGGCCTCTGGGGCGGCACCGGGGAAAGCTTCGACTGGGGCCTCTTGCGCGGGCACCGTTCCGAGGTGCCGGCGATCGTCGCCGGCGGGCTGCGGCCCGACAACGTCGCCGAGGCGATCGCGACGACTCACCCCTTCGCGGTCGACGTGGCGAGTGGGGTGGAGGTCGAGCCGGGCCGCAAGGACCACGCGGCGATGGCTGCGTTCTTCGAGGCGGCGAAGGCCGCTAGCGTGCACTCTGCATGAGCGCGGTCGAGGAACGGTTCGGGCCCTACGGAGGGCGCTACGTGCCGGAGACGCTGATCGCGGCGCTGGACGAGCTGGCCGCCGCCTGGGCCGAGGCGCGCGAAGATCCGGAGTTCCGCGAGCGCCTGGCCACGCTGCACCGCGACTTCATCGGCCGCCCGACGCCGCTCTATCTGGCCGAGCGACTTTCCGAGAAGACCGGTCGCACCGTCTACCTCAAGCGCGAGGACCTCGCCCACACCGGTGCCCACAAGATCAACAACGCGGTCGGCCAGGTCCTGCTCGCCCAGCGCATGGGCAAGCCACGGGTGATCGCCGAGACGGGCGCGGGCCAGCACGGCGTGGCCACGGCCACGGCATGTGCCCTCTTCGGCCTCGAGTGCGTCGTCTACATGGGCTCCGAGGACATCCGCCGCCAGCGCCCCAACGTCGAGCGGATGGGCCTGCTCGGGGCCGAGGTGGTGCCGGTCGACGCGGGAGCGCGGACGCTGAAGGAGGCGGTCAGCGCGGCGATTCGCGACTGGGTCGCCAACGTCGAGACGACCCACTACGTGATCGGCTCGGCGGTCGGCCCGGCGCCCTTTCCGGCGCTCGTCCGCGACCTGCAGCGTGTGATCGGCGAGGAGGCACGCGAGCAGGCTCTCGCCGCCGAGGGCTCGCTGCCGTCGCGGGTGATCGCCTGCGTCGGCGGTGGCTCCAACTCGATCGGCATCTTCACGCCCTTCGTCGACGACGCAGGGGTAGAGCTGATCGGCGTCGAGGCGGCGGGGGAGGGGCTCGACACCGACCGCCACGGTGCCTCCCTGGGCAAGGGCAGCACCGGCGTCCTGCACGGCTCGCTCTCCTCGGTGATCGCCGACGAGGAGGGCCAGATCCTCGAGGCCCACTCGATTTCGGCTGGCCTCGATTACCCGGGGGTTGGTCCCGAGCACGCCTTCCTGCGCGACAGCGGGCGGGCCAGCTACTTTGCGGTCACCGACGCGCAGGCGCTATCGGCTTTCTCCGAGCTCTCGCGGCTGGAGGGGATCATCCCGGCGCTTGAGTCCTCGCACGCCATTGCTTGGCTGCTCGAGAATGGCGGCGGGGCTGGGTACGACGTGCTCTGTCTTTCAGGTCGCGGGGATAAGGACTTGGCCGAGGTGATTGAGAGGGGCGCCGGGGGGGGAGCCGGGGGATGACTCGTCAGAGCAACAGCGGGGAGGCTCTGTCGAGCCATCCCCCGGCTCCCAGCGCGACAGCTTCTTCTGGGACGCAGAGGATCGAGGCGGCCTTTCAGGCGGCGAAAAGCGAAGGTCGCGCCGCGTTGATGCCGTACATGATGGCTGGGTATCCCGATTGGGAGAGCTCTTCGGCGGTTGCGGAGGCTTATGCCGAGTCGGCGGACTTGGTTGAGCTTGGGGTGCCCTTTTCGGATCCTCTTGCGGACGGGCCGACGATTCATGCTGCTGCTACTGCTGCTCTTGCTGTCGGCGCCACTCTCGAGACGGCGCTTGAGATCTGTGAGGAGATCGGGGAGCGGGTGCCGGTCGTGTTCATGGTCTACGCGAACATGGTTCTGGCGCATGGGGGGGCGGATGTGTTTGCGCGGCGGGCGCTGGCGGCTGGGGCTGCCGGGGCGATCGTGCCGGACCTGCCGCTGGAGGAAGCTGAGGGGGTGCGTACGGCATTTGACGATGCGGGGCTGGCGCTGGTGCCGCTTGTGGCGCCGACGACGCCAGCGGAGCGGCGCGCTCGCATCTGTGCCGCGGCGCGAGGGTTCGTCTACGTCGTCTCCACGGTGGGGACGACCGGGGAGCGCGACGAGCTGCCGGCGGAGCTCGCGGGTCTGATCTCGGCGACCAAGGAGGATGCCGAGGTGCCCGTTGCCGTCGGCTTCGGCATTGGCACTCCGGGCCAGGCGGCCGAGGTCGGCCGGGTCGCCGACGGTGTGATCGTCGGCAGCCGGCTCGTCCGCGCTGCCGGGGAGGCGGGGAGCGCCGACGCCGCAGCCGAGGCCGTCGGCTCCTTCCTGCGCGAGACGCGCGTCGCCCTCGGCAGCTAGGATTCCGGCCGCATGGGAATGGTCGTGACGCTCTTTCTGGCCCTGGCCGCGATGACGCTCTCCTACGCCTTCGGGCAGGGTGGGCCGGTCGCCGGGATGGTCTTCTTCACCGTGCTCCTGACCGGAGCAGTGCTCCGCGTCTTCAAGCCCACCTCCTAGCCGCGCGCGGCTCAGGCCCGCGTTGCTATTACCTGCAGGTACTCGGCCTCCAGCACCATCGCCCGCTCGCCGGCGGTGTTCTCGGCTTCCAGGAAGGCGTGCAGGTCATCGGTCAGCGCCTGCTCGCCCTCGGCTCCGACACGCTCGTAGGCCATCTGGGTAGGGCCGAAGTACGTGCGGAAGAACTCGATGTAGTGGTCGGCGGAGCGGAACGGCTGGCGCGAGATGCGGCGCTCGGTTTGCAGGTCCGCGATGCCGTCTCCGAACAGCTCGCGCAGACGCTCTTCAGTGCCCCAGAGCAGCGGCGACTCGAGCCCAGGCGGGGGCGGTGCGTGCTTGGAGATGGTCTTGAACATCTTTCCCACGGAGCCGTCCGGGGTCCAATTGGCCATTCCGATTCGCCCACCTGGCTTGACCACGCGCAGCAGCTCTGCCGCGGCTTTCTCCTGGTCGGGCGCGAACATCGCGCCGAAGATCGACATCGCGACGTCGAAGCTCCCGTCCTCGAAGGGCAGTGCCTGGGCGTCCGCCTCGACGAACTCGATATCCAGCCGCTCTGCCTCGGCGCGCTCGCGAGCGCGCTCGAGCAGAGAGGGGACGTAGTCGGAGCCGATGGTCCCGCCCCAGGTCCGCCGCGCCGCGGCGATCGCGCCGTTGCCGCTGCCGCAGGCGACGTCCAGCACCCGCTCGTCGGGGACGATGTCGAGCGCCTCCGCGAGGGTCTCGCTGACGTTGTAGACGATGTTGGCGACCATCGCGAAGTCGCCCTTCGACCAGGTCTGCTGCTGAATGTTGGTTACCGCCGCAAAGTCAGGGGTCTCGCTCATCTCTCTCCTCCTTGGGTTTCCCGAACTTACCTCTTCGCACCCGTGGCTGCCAGTGTCTAGGAATCCGCTCGCCAGTCGCACACGCGGATTTCGAGACAGGTTCTAAAGTGAGCCGATGCGGATCGGCGTGCTCACCGGCGGCGGGGACTGTCCGGGCCTCAACGCGGTGATCCGCGCGATCGTGCGCAAGGGGGTCGAACGCTGCGGGCACGAGTTCGTCGGCTACCGCGACGGCTGGCGGGGCCCGCTGGAGCGAGACAGCCGCCCCCTGGGGGTGCCCGAGGTGCGCGGCATCCTGCCGCGCGGCGGGACGATCCTCGGCGCCTCGCGGACGAACCCCTTCAAGGAGGACGGGGGCGCCGAGCGGATCGCCGCGAACCTGGAGGCCGACGGCGTCGACGGCCTGATCGCGATCGGCGGCGAGGACACGCTCGGTGCGGCCGCCCGCCTGCACCGCGAGCACGGCACCCCGGTCGTCGGCGTGCCGAAGACGATCGACAACGACCTCGGTGCGACCGACTACACCTTCGGCTTCGACACCGCTGTCAACATCGCGATGGAGGCGATCGACCGGCTGCACACGACGGCCGACAGCCACCACCGCGTCCTGATCGTCGAGGTGATGGGCCGCCACGCCGGCTGGATCGCCTTCCACTCGGGCCTCGCTGGCGGCGCCAACGTCATCCTCATCCCCGAGCTCCCCTTCGACGTCGAACGCGTCTGCGAGTTCGTCGGCCGCCGCTTCGAGAGCAACTACGCCCCGATCGTCGTCGTCGCCGAGGGCGCGACGCCGGTCGGCGGGATGCCCGAGGTGCAGGAGGACGAGCTCGACGCCTTCGGCCACGTCCGCCTCGGTGGCATTGCCCACTGGCTGGAGGGTGAGATCGAGCGCCGCACGGGCAAGGAGGCGCGGGCGACGGTGCTGGGCCATGTGCAGCGTGGGGGTACGCCGACTGCGTTTGACCGGGTGTTGGCGACGCGTTTCGGGTTGCATGCGATCGATGCCGTCGATTCCGGGCGGTGGGGCACGATGACGGCATTGCGTGGCACGGATATTCAGCTGGTCAGCTTGGACGAGGCGACGGCTGAGCTGAAGACGGTTCCCGAGAGTCTTTATTCGGAGGCCGAGGTCTTTTTTGGCTAGGCGTAGGGAGGGTCGTGTGCCCCCTCCCAAAACGCTCGGCGGCCAGGCCGCGGTGCCGGGCGTCGCCGGCACCTGGCAGGACTTGACTGACAGCGTGAACTTCATGGCCGGCAACTTGACCGCGCAAGTGCGTAACATCGCCGAAGTGACCACGGCCGTGGCCCGTGGCGATTTGTCGAAGAAGAT
>JANWHD010000061.1 GCA_025450585.1 Solirubrobacterales bacterium | reverse complement strand
TTCTTCTTTCGCCGTGCCTTCGTCGCAGAAGGTGGCGAGTGCTTCGAAATGGTCTTCGTTTTCGCCCGGTTCGATGGTCTGGAAACGGCATTCGAGTTCGGGGTTCGGTCCGGGGTTTTCAGCTAGTAGGGAACTGGCGGGACAGTTGGTGGTGCCGAATTCTCCGAATTCTCCGAAGAACGGGCCCATCTGCACTTTCCAGCCGCCGAATTCGGAGCCCGGCGCCGGCTGGGCATCCAACGCGCTGACGAAGAAGCCCGATTCTTCGTTCGGTTCGTCAGGGGTGTTTTCGCAGACCCCGCTTTTGCTCACGCCGTTGTAGGTGCAGGCGATCGGCGGGGTGCCTTCGCCTCCGCCCAGCGAGGGCACATCTTTCGATATGACTTTGCCGCTGCCGGGGCCGGTGATGTTCACCGTCGTTTTCGCTACCGCGAACGCCTGCGCCGCCGGGATGAGCATCAAAGCCCCCACCGTGGCGAGCAAGATTGTCAGTCGTCTCACTTAGCTCTCTCCTTGTTTTTCGAGCCCCTGCCGTGCCGCTCCCAGCGACCTTCGGGTGACCCTGTTTCCCTGAGTAACGTCGGGAGATGCGGAGAGGACGACACTGGCCTGGAGGCCCGCGCCGGGTAGTGAGGCGATGACAGAAACGAGGGGGAGAACACGGCAAGGCAGTGAGGCATGGCCTCGCTCGGGACACGATTTCGATCGTGCCCTTGGCTGCTTCGCCCGGTATCTCAACTTCTCTCCCCTCCGCTGCTGCCGTGCCGTTCCCCGTGGGGCCCTGGCCTGACCTCAGCCGAATCGGTTTCCCTGTGTGCCGGTCATTCGGGGTGGATACCCGTGTTTACCGACTGGCCGCAGGGTAGATACTCGTGTTTCTTTTGTCAAGGGCGGGGTTGTTTTGCCTGGAGTTCAGGCGCTTTTGCGGGAGATAGGCAGATTTACAAATGAGTTCAGCCGGGGCAATCGTCTAGTCTCTTGCGCCGATGCAGGAAGGGCTGAAGCGCAAACGGATCGGCCTCGCCGCGCTCGCGATCGCCATGGTCGCGATGCTCGCGGGGTCCCTGGCCGGCTGCGGCGGCAGCGATTCGAGCGACGCCCCCAAGGTCGCCGGCTGCGAGCAGGTCGACGCGCCGGAGCCCGAGGAGGTGAGCCTGGACGCCCCGAAGCAGACGGTGAAGCCGGGCGAAGAGCTGACCGCGGTGGTCAAGACCAGCTGCGGGACCTTCGAGATCGCCCTCAACACCGAAAAGGCGCCAGAGACGACCAACTCCTTCGCCTACCTGGCCCGTGAAGGCTTCTACGACGGGCTCGACTTCAACCGGGTGGTGTCCGGTTTCGTCGTCCAGGGCGGCGACCCACTCGTCGGTGGCGACGGAGGCCCGGGCTACACGATCACCGAGGAGCCGCCCGCCGACACCGCCTACACCAAGGGCGTCGTCGCGATGGCCAAAGACCTCGCGGCCCCCTCGGGCCAATCCGGCAGCCAGTTCTTCGTCGTCACCAGCCTCGACACCGGGTACCCGCCCGAATACGCACTGCTCGGCAGAGTCGGCAAGGGCTTCAACGTGGTCACCCGGATCGACGAGCTCGGCACCCCCGACGAAAAGCCCAAGGTACCGGTCCTGATCGAAAGCGTGACGATCGCGAAGGGCTAAGACGCCAGCAACTTCTCGATGGCGGCGATGAACTCGCCGGCCGCCTCGACGAACTCCGCGGCCTCCTCGGCGCTTGGCGGCGTGGCCTCGTAATCGCCTTTTTCGCGCGCCTCCTTGGCGCGACGGGCGAGGGTGCTCAAGCTCTGGTCGAACTCACCGGAGGCGACGAACGTCTCACTGAACAGAGTCCAAGTTCCGCTGTGAGTCTTAGCGTGCTTGCCGCGCTCGGAGAGGGCGGCGCGGGCAGCGTTGAGCATCGCGTAGTAGGCGGTGTTGAGGGTTACCGCAGGATGCACGAGCCCGAGGATCTTCCGTGCGTCGGCGAGGCGCTCGCGCGCCTGCTCCATGAACTCCTCCGAGCGCGGGCTCATTCGAGGGCGCTCCCGGCGAGGACCAGCTTGTCTCGATCGACCTCGCCGATGAAGAAGGACTCGATCTCGCGGCGGCTATGCAACCACTCGGGGTCATATACGTGAACCGAGTAGCCGAAGGGGTTCTCGCCCTCGGCGATCGCGGCCGCTTCGCTCAGGTCCAGAGCGAGCCGCTGCCGACCCTCACCATCGCCCACCGCGATCACCAAAAGGTCGACATCCGACTCGGCATGAGGCTGCTCCCCACGGGCGCGGGAACCGTAGAGCCAGACAGCGCGCAGGTCGTCTCCTAGCGCCTCGCCGAGCATGTCGACGAAGCGCCGCACCGTGCGACGCTCGGCGTTGGAAAGGGTCGCGGCGGCGAGGGCGTTATCGAGATTCACCGGCACACTGAGGAGGATAGGCGGGGCGGCGGAGGCAGTTGCCACCATAAGGGGTGTCCGCTCGCGGATAGGCTCATCGGGTGCGCGTCCTGGTCGTCACCAACTTCGTGCCCGACGCCTCCGCCCCGCAACGGGGGCGCTGGGTGCAGGACCAGGTGGAGGAGATGCGGAGGCTCGGCATCGAAGTCGAGGTCTTCTCCTTCCCGCGCGGCCGGCAGCACTACGGCCCCGCCACCCGGCGTCTGCGCCGGCTGTTGCGGCGCGAGCGCTTCGACCTCGTCCACGCCCATTACGGGCTGGTGGGTTGGTGCGCGCTGCTGGCGGGGGCTCGGCCACTTGTCGTCAGCTTCCATGGGACCGACGTGCGCCACCATGTCGTCGGGCCGATGTCGCACCGGCTGGCCTGGCGGGCGGACCTGGTCGCCGGGGTCTCGCGGGCGCTCTTCGACGCCGAGGGAGGCCGGCCCGGCCTCCCCCCCGTGCCGGGCTCGGCGGTACTCCCCTGCGGGCCCGACCTCGGGCGCTTCCGGCGAGTGCCCCGCGTCGAGGCACGAAAGCGGCTCGGACTCGATCCCGACGGCCGCTACCTGCTCTTCCCCGCCGACCCGGCCCGGCCGGAGAAGCGGCACGACCGGGCAGCCGAGCTGGCCCGCGCCTGCGAGGCCGAGCTGCTCACCGGCGGCGCGATCGACCCCGACGAGATGCCGCTCTGGGTCAACGCCGCCAACGCCGTCCTCGTCACCTCTGACTACGAGGGCTTCGGCCTCGCCAGCGTCGAGGCGCTCGCCTGCGACGTGCCGGTGCTCTCGACGCCGGTGGGGATCGCCCCCCACGCGCTCGCGGGCCTGGACGGCGCCCTGTGCGCGCCGTTCGAGCTGGATACCTGGACCGCAGCGGCCCGCCCTCTGCTGGATTGGCCCGACCCACGGGTCGAGGGCTCCACGCGAGCCGCCTCCCTCTCGGCCGGCCGCATGGCCGAGCGAACGATCGTCGCCTACCGCGCAGTTCTCGACGGTGCCGAGAGCGCGGACTAAGCGAGCGGTTCGCAGAGCTGCAAGCCGGCGGGGCGCAGCGCACGCCGGACGCGTTTGTCGAACGATGCGACGCTGGCGTCGTACACGGCAGCCGTGGCGAGGGCGAAGCCGTCGGCGAGACTGATCCCAAGCCCACGAAATCGCGCCGCACTGCGAGCCGTGGCCGCATCCGGCCCGACGACGCGTATGCGCAGCGAGGCGATCGCGTCGACGGCGGCCCGGAGCGTTCCCTCGTCTTCGGCCGGACGGACGAGCGCCTCGGCGTAGTTCACAGCCGAGAGGAGCAGGTCCGTCTCATCCTCGGACATCTGCCCGAACGCCGCAGCGGCGGCCTCGTGATGCGCATCGCGTCTGTCGAGGGCGGCTATGACTACATCCGTGTCGAGGACGCAGGCGCTCAAGCCCGCTCCTCAGAGCGCAGGCGCTCAAGGTAGCCCGGCTCGTACAGCCCATCGAAGACCCCGAGTGCGTGACCAAGGTCGGCCTCGGCGCGATAGACGACGATGCGATCCGGCCCCTCTGGCTCGATCCGCACCTGGTCGCCTGGCTTCAGCCCGGCAGCCCGAAGGCTCTCGACCGGCAGGGTCACCTGATGCTTGGGGGAGATTCTCGGCACGCCTTTACTTTAACGTAAAGCGAACTGTGCGCGATTGGAAACCCGCGCTGGAGATCTCATCGGTTGGCGGCTTGCATACGCCACCACCTTCCGCCGCGTAATAGATTGGGCGGCGATGGGTGACGTAACCAGGCAGCCCGGCGGCGAGGACCTCAGCGCGCAGGTCGAGATGGCCAAGAAGCGGCTGGAGGAGGCAGCCGCCGCGGCCAGCACCGCGGAGAAGCGGGTCGCGGCCGAGATCGAGGCGCTGGAGATCGACCTGGAGAAGGAGCGAACCCGCGCCTCCCAGGCCCTGGAGGAGCTGCGTGCCGCGCACGCCGAGGAGCTGCGGCGCGAGCGCGAGGCGAAGGACCGGGTGATCGCTGAGGCGGAGGGCCGCCTCTCCGAGATCGAGACACAGGCCGAGGCAGCCGAGAAACGGATCGCCGAGACGGAGAAGCGCGCCACTGAGGCCGAGGGCGCGATCGGCGACGAGCGAGCCCGGGCTCGCGAATCCGCGGCCGCCTGGCTTCGCGGTCAGGTCGAGGCGATCCGGCGAGAGGCAGGACGGCGATAGCGCTCAGCGCCGAGTACGACGTCGCCGTCGTCGGCGGCGGCGCGGCGGGCCTGTGGACGGCGCTGGTCGCGGCCGAGCGGGGCGCGGCGGTCTGCGTCGTCTCCCGCACCCCGCTCTCGCAGAGCGCCAGCTTCTGGGCGCAGGGCGGGCTCGCGGCGGCGCTGGAGCCCGGCGACTCCCCCGCCCAGCACGCCGCCGACACGATCGCCGCCGGGCGCGGCCTCTGCCGGCCCTCGGCGGTGCAGGTGCTGGTGGACGAGGCGCCCGGCGCGGTGCACGAGCTGCTCCGCCGCGGGGTCGTCTTTGACCGCGACGAGGACGGCGAGCTGTCCCTGGGGCTGGAGGGCGGCCACACCCGGCGGCGTATTGTCCACTCGGGCGGCAGCGCGACCGGCCACGAGATCACCTCGAAGCTGGCGGCGATGGTCGCGGCCGAGCCGCGGATCGAGGTGCTCGAGCGGGCCTCGATGACCGCGCTGTGGAGCGGCGGCGAGCGCTGTCACGGGGTGCTGACCGACGACGGGCGGATCGTCGCAGCGGCGACCGTGCTCGCCACCGGCGGGGCGGCGGCGCTGTGGCGGCGCACCTCCAACCCCTGGGGCGCGATCGGCGCCGGGCCGACGATGGCCGCGGCCGCGGGAGCCGACCTCGCCGACCTCGAGTTCTGCCAGTTCCACCCGACCGCGCTCTTCCTGCCCGGCACGCGCTTCGACGGGATGCTGATAACCGAGGCGGTGCGCGGCGAGGGCGCGACTCTGCTCGACGCTTCCGGCCGGCGTTTCACCGACGAGCTGGCTCCACGCGACGCGGTAACCGCGGCGATCCTCGACCGGCTCGCGGCCGACGGCACCGAGGCGGTCTCGCTCGACCTGCGCGGGCTCGACCCCGCCCGCTTCCCCAACGTCTTCGACTCGCTGGCCGAGGCCGGCCTGCGGCCGGGGGCCGAGCCGGTCCCGGTGGCTCCCGCCGCGCACTACACGATGGGCGGGGTCGCGGTCGACCTCGACGGACGCTCCTCGCTGCCGGGGCTCTACGCGGTCGGCGAGTGCTCCTGCACCGGCCTGCACGGCGCCAACCGCCTCGCCTCCAACTCGCTCAGCGAGTGCTTCGTCTTCGGCGGTCGCGCGGGGGTTGCGGCGCTGGAGGAGAAGCCGGCGCCCGGCCCGCCGGAGCCCGGCGAGTGGCGCTTCCAGCCGCCGACCGAGGCGACCCGCGAGGCGGTCTGGAGCCTTGCCGGCCCGCTGCGCCGCCCCGAGCAGCTGGAGGAGCTGCTCGGCGACCCCTACCCGCTGGCGGCGGCGATCGCGGCCTGCGCGCTGGAGCGGCGCGAGTCCCGCGGCGGCCACCTGCGTGCCGACTTCCCCCACCTGGACCCCGGCCTCGACGGCGTCCGCATCGTCCGCGGCACCGGCGGCGAGATCCGCCGCGAGCGCTGGGACTGACATAGCGTGAACGCATGCTGCTCGGTGTCGACGTAGGCGGAACGTTCACCGACGCCGTCCTCTTCGACGGCGAGCGGGTGTACACGGCAAAGTTGCCGACGACGCCCGAGGATCAGTCGCTTGCCGTGATCGCGGCGGTGGAGGAGGTTCTGCGGCTGGCCGAGGCGACGGGCTCCGAGGTCGAGTCCTTCGCGCACGGGATGACCGTCGGCACCAACGCGCTGCTGGAGGAACGCGGCGTCCGCACGGCGCTGATCGCGACCCACGGCTTCGCCGACGTGCTCGAGATCGGCCGCCAGGCGCGCCCCCATCTCTACCGGCTCTGCGGCCCAAAGCCGGCGCCGCTGGTCGAGGCCGGCCTGCGCTTCGAGGCAGAGGAGCGGGTCGGGCCGGAGGGCGTCATCGAGCCGCTCCCGGAGGGGGAGCCGGAGCGACTGGCGAGCCTAGTGCGCGACGGCGAGATCGAGTCGGTCGCGGTCTGCCTCCTCTTCTCCTACCTCGACCCAAGCCACGAGCGGCGCATCGCCGAGCACCTGCGCCGCGAGCTCCCGGGCCTCCATGTATCGGCCTCGCACGAGGTGCTGCCCCGCTTCCGCGAGTACGAGCGCACCTCGACGACCGTCATCGACGCCTACCTCTCCCCCCTGCTCGGCCGCTACCTGGGGCGCCTCGGCGAGGCGGCCGCGGCGACGGGCCTGCCGCAGCCGCAGGTGATGCGCTCCTCGGGCGGCCTCGCAGGCGCCGGGGAAGCAGCGGGAGCGGGCGCCTGGAGCGTCCTCTCCGGGCCGGCTGGCGGCGCCGTCGGGGCGGGCCTGCTCGCCCGCGTCTCCGGCGACGGCAACGCCTTGGGACTCGACATGGGGGGCACCTCGTGCGACGTCTGCGTCGTCGAGGAGGGCGAGGTGCGCCGCACCGAGTCGCGTGAGATCGGCGGCCGAGTCATCCAGCTGCCGATGGTCGACGTGCACACGGTCGGCGCCGGTGGCGGCTCGATCGGGTGGCGGGACGAGGGCGGCGCGCTGCGTGTAGGGCCTCGCTCCGCAGGAGCCGACCCCGGGCCCGCCTGTTACGGGCGCGGAGGGGCCGAGCCGACGGTCACCGACGCGAACCTGGTGCTCGGCCGCCTCGACTCCGGCTCCGAACTGGCGGGCGGCGTCGACCTCGACGTCGACGCTGCCCGCGGGGCGATTGGCGCTCTTGCCGCCGCGCTCGGCATGGACGAGGCGCAGACGGCGGAGGGAATCGTCCGCGTCGCCAACCAGGAGATGGTGCGGGCGCTGCGGGTGGTCACGGTGGAGCGGGGCGTCGACCCCCGCGGCTTCGCCCTGCTCCCCTTCGGCGGCGCGGGACCGATGCACGCCGCCGACATTGCCGCCGAGCTGGGGATCGAGCGGGTCCTCTGCCCACGCGCCGGCGGGGTGCTCTCGGCACTGGGACTCTGCGCGTCGGATCGCCGCCGCGACACGACGCGCACCGTGATGCTGAGCGGAGCGGAGATGAACGCCGAGCGAATCTCGGCCGAGGTCGAGGAGCTGATCGCGAGCCTCGGCGGGGACACGGACGATGCCGAGCCCGAGGTCGTATACGAGATGCGCTACGCGGGCCAGGCCTTCGAGCTGCCGGTGCCGGGGAGCACCCGCCCCGATCCGGCCGACCTCGCCGAGCGCTTCGCCGCCGCCCACGAGGAGCGCTACGGCCACCGCGACTCCGACGGCGAGGTCGTGCTCGTCCACATCCGCCTGGCGATGGTCTCGCCCGGGCCGCGGCCGCGGCTGGTTGCCGCCGAGGCCGGCGCGCTCGAAGAAAGCACTCGCGAGGTGCGCCTCGGCGATGAGTGGGTGGAGGCCGCGGTGCTGCACGGCGAGCCACCGGCAGATCTGCGGGCGAGCGGACCCGCCGTCTTCGAGCTGCCCGAGGCGACCTTCGTCCTGCCCCTCGGCTGGCATGCCGAGGTCGACGCCGCCGGGACGATCTGCGCGGAGAGAGCTCGATGACTGTCACTTTGCTCGGCGCATACCCGAACAAAGTGACAGTCGAGGCCGAGGCATGACCGCACTCGACCCCGTCACCCTCCAGGTCATGATCGGCGCCCTGCGCGCCGCCTGTGAGGAGATGGGGGCGGCGCTGATCCGCTCCGCCTACTCGGCCAACATCAAGGAGCGCCACGACTGCTCGACCGCGATCTTCGACGCCCACGGCGAGCTGGCGATGCAGGCCGAGCACATACCGGTGCATCTCGGCTCGATGCCGGACGCGGTCGCCGCGGTCCTCGACCTGGAGCAGCGCCCGGGCCGGGACTGGATCCTCAACGACCCCTACCGAGGGGGCACGCACCTGCCCGATATCACCCTGATCTCCCGCGTCTTCGCCGCCAGCGGCCTTCTCGGTTTCGTCGCCTGCCGCGCCCACCATGCCGACGTCGGCGGCACCACGCCCGGAAGCATGCCGGCGCGCTCCACCCGGCTGGAAGAAGAGGGGGTCGTGATCCCGCCCACCGTCGCCGACTCCGAGACACTTCACGAGCTCGCCTCGCGCATGCGGTTTCCTCGTCAGCGCCTCGCCGATCTGCGCGCGCAGGCGGCCGCCAACCGGATCGGCACGCTGCGCCTAGCCGAGCTGGCCGAGCTCCATGGCGAGCGACGGCTCCGGGCCGGGATGGAGGAGATCCTCGCCTACGCCGAGCGGCGCACCCGGGCCGCGCTCGGCGCCCTCCCCAACGGCAGCTGGAGCGCCGAGGACGTGCTCGAGGACGATGCGAACGGGGCGCCACGCGACGCCCTCCTGCGGGTCACGGCGACAATCCGCGGCGAGAGCCTCGTCCTCAACTTCACGGGCACCGACCCCCAGGTCGAGGGCAACCTCAACTGTCCCCTCTCGGTCACCAAGTCGGCGGCCTTCTTCGCGGTCCGCGTCCTCACCGACCCCGACGCGCCACCATCGGCGGGGGCCTACCGGCCGATCGAGGTCATCGCCCCGCCGGGCTGCCTGCTGAACGCCCAGCCGCCCGCTGCCGTCGCCGCCGGCAACGTCGAGACCTCCAGCCGCGTCGCCGACCTCGTCATCGCCGCGCTCGGTGGCGCCCGCCCGGTGCCGGCCCAGGGCCAGGGGACGATGAACAACCTGACCCTCGCCGGGGAGGGCTTCACCTACTACGAGACGCTCGGCGGCGGCCAGGGCGCCTGCCCGGACGCGGACGGCCCCAGCGCCATCCACGTGGCGATGTCGAACACCCTCAACACCCCGGTCGAGGCGCTGGAGGGCGAATTCCCCCTGCGCGTGCGGGAGCTGTCGCTGCGCCGCGGCAGCGGCGGCAAGGGGCAGCATCGAGGCGGCGACGGAATCGTCCGCGAGATCGAGGCCCTGACCCCGATGCAATTCAGCCTGATCGCCGAGCGTCGCCGCCACCCTCCGCGCGGTCGCGAGGGCGGCGAGGACGGAGCCAAGGGCCGCAATCTCCGCGGCGGAGAGGCGCTGCCCGGCAAGGCCGAAGGCGCGCTGCGGCCCGGAGACACGCTCCGGATCGAAACGCCGGGCGGAGGCGGACACGGTCCTCCGGACGGATAGACGTGATCTTCGTCACATATTTTGCGTTCTGAGCCCGCTGCTCTAGAATGCGCAATTCGGGCGGCGCTGCTGCCTGGACAGGGTTCGAGGCGTAACTCCTCCCGGTCACAGATTCACCAACCTCCAAGGGTAAGACTTCAAATGCCGATCGCTTTCAAGGAATGGGCCGTGACGGTCCGTGCACTCGCCGAGGGCGAGCAGCTGCTGACGCTCCGCAAGGGGGGTATCCGCGAGGAGAACAAGCACTTCGAGCTCGATCACGAGCGCTTCTTCCTCTATCCCACCTTCGACCACCAGCAGAACAACTTGGTGCGGGAGTCGCATCACCCGGAGCTGGGTCGCGCGCTCGAGGAGGGTGTCTGGGGCGAGGAGGAACCGCCGGCCAAAGCACTGATCCAGGACGGCGGCATCGCCCAGCCGGAGCGGGTTCGCCTGCGTGCCTGGGCCGAGGTCACCGACCACATCACGGTCGCCGACCCCCGCGTCGTCGACGGCCTCTCCCCCTTCTACGTCTGGACGCCGGACTACGCCGAGAAGCGGCTCAACTGGAAGCGGCGCCACCCCCTGCACGTGCTGCTGCTGAGGGTCCACCGCATCCCGCGGCCGGTGACGGTCAAGGTGCGCGAGGAGTACCACGGCTGCCGCTCCTGGGTCGAGGTCGACCGCGACCTGCCTTTCGAGGGCACGCCGGTGATGGCCGACGAAGAGTTCGACCGCGCCCGCGCCGAGATCCTCGGTGTATGCGGTGCGGCCGAGCCGGTTCTCGCTTAGGCACCGACGAGCCGTATTTCCGTTCCCAGCGCCCGGAGCGGCAGAGGCGTCGGGCTTGGAGATCGCCGGCAGAGAGTGCGCATCGACGCCGGACAAGCTCGTCGATGCGCACACTTCATGCTTGAGTTCAACTTAAGTCACTATGTATCCCGGCTGTAAGGACACTGCCTCGAAATCGAGAGTCGCGGTTTTGGGACAGAGTTCGCTACCTTCCGTCAGTTCCACTTCTTCTTCTTCAACGCTCTCTATATCGCCTTCTGCTTCTTCGCTTTCGTTGTATTCGAGTTCGAGTTCAACACCGGTCTCGTCGTAGGCGCATACGACTTTACCGAAAGCAAAATCGCACTCGGAGATCACCCGGCCAGCTAAAACTTTCCCAGTCGCTTTATTTAAATCTGTGCGTAAAAAGTGCTCTTCAGGCAGGATCAGCGTAGTTACAGTGCAATTATTGTGCGCTGCCGTGGTACCACATTTGTCAAACGTTAATTTTGTGGTGGTGAATTTCAAGGGTTTTGGGGCTGTGGCTAAGCCCGCCACCGTTTCTTTGTATAACATTTCTAAGCATAAGATGGTCATGGTGGCACTTTTCATCGTGTATACTTTGCCGGCTGGGAGCTGGTAGTGAGTTTCGGTCATCAAATTTTTCTGTTCACACGGCTCTTGGTGGACTTCGCACAATGCCGTGCTGGTCTGCGCCATCGCGCTCGCTGCGCCACACACCCCAAACGCGACGACCGCAATGATCGCTGTGGGGAAAACTGCCTTTGCGAGTCTCATTTGTATCTCCCTTGGGAGCTCGAACGAGCTCCTCGAGTGTTGGATTTCCAAGGCCCCATGGCTGCGCGGGGCTAACTCGCCTTTTGGATATCTGGTCGAGGCCGGAATATCAACAGGGGCGCGACTCTCCGGCCCACGGTTGGATGCGCCCTTCTTTTTCCCCAGCAACTACCGGCATCGCGCCATGCCGAGTGCGCGATTCCGCGCATTCGTATGTCCGTGCCGCGGAATCGAAAGGCCACGGTTCGGTCGGGTGCCGCGTCTGGGCTCCAGACATATCCGGGTAGTAGGCTCGCGGCGATGCCGTGGGTGGAGACCAAGTCCCTGAGCTTCACCGCCCGCCACGACAGCGGCGACGCCGCCTTCGCGGAGCGGACGCTCGACCGGATGGAGGAACTGCGACTGCGGCTCGAGGACCGCTTCGAGTCGGTCCCGGGCGACGTCACGGTCGTCGTCCACACCCACCCCTCCCTGCTTGCCCTTGCCCACCCGTTTCTGCCGGCCGCGCGCTGGTCGGCGGCACCGGCGGGGCGCCGCTACCTGGCGGGCTGGGCGATGGCGACCGAGCTCCACGTCCTCAACGACCCGCACATGGAACGCCGCGCCGCCGGCGACGACTCGCGCGAAGCGCTGCGCGGCACCGCCGAGCGGCTCTACGCTCAGCTCGTGATCGCCGCCAACAACCCCGAGCTGCCACCCTCCTGGACGCCGCGCCGCTTCGCCCGTTACCTCGGCTGGGCATGGCTGGTGGAAGGCGGGGCCCAGTACTTCGCCCGCCAGGTCGGGCTCTACCGCGCGGCGGTGATCCGCCGCCTGCGCGAGAGCGCCAGGCCCGCCTTCCCGCCCTCGCGCCGCGACGCAGTCATCCTCGGTGGCACGATCTTCGACCTGCTGGAGACCGAGCGGGGGCCGGACGCCTGCGAGCGCCTCGCCCTGCGCCTTCTGCCCGGTGGAGCGACACCGACCCTGGAAGCCGCCTTCGAGGCGCGGATCGGAGACATCGAGGCGGCCTGGCGCGACTACCTGCGCGAGATCGAACGGCCAAGCCCGGTCTAGTCGGACCCCGGGGCCCCCTCGAGCACTTCGCGTGCTTCCTCGGCTGCCGCTTCGGGGACGAGGATCTGGCGCGGCCCCGCGGCGAGGAACTCGGGATTGTCGACAGTCCGCTGCACCATGCTCGGGATGCCGTGCTCCCCCAGCAGGCCCTGGATCATCTCCGCCTCCATCTGGTTGAGCGCGTAGGCGACCTTGACCGGGCGCCCGCCGCTACTCGACGACGAGCTCGGCATCGGCTATCTCCAGGTCCTTGAGCCAGTAGCCCTTGACGTCGGGGGCATCCTGGTCTTCGAGCGAGACGATCACCCAGATCGCGTCGGGCCAGTTGACCGCCTGGTTGACGTCGGTCTGGGAGGGATAGGCGGCGCTCTTGGTGTGCGAGTGATAGATCGCCAGCAGCTCCTTGCCGTCGCGTTCGATCGCCATCAGGGCGTCGTACTGTCCTTGCGGGTCCATCTCGAAGCGCAGCGGGCTCGCTGCCGCGTTGGCGACCGGGATCACGACGCTCGCCTCGCCGTCGCCGCCGCCGACCATCCCGCAGCACTCGTTCGGCAGGTCGGCCAACGCGTGGGCGACCATCTCGTCGATCAGGGCCTGTGCGATCCGCATCAGGGCTTTACCTCGTTGCGCCCGGGGCCGCCGAAGAGGTCGTCCTTTCCCTTGCCACCGCAGATCACGTCCGGACCCCCTAGACCGCGCACCTTGTCACGCCCTCCGAGGGCGGCGATCACGTCGCGGCGCGGGGTCCCGGTGATCTCGTCCCGTCCATTTGTGCCGACGAACGTCGCTTTGCGACCCAGGCAACGCGTGTGGTCCGTGCCACCGATCAACCGGTACAGGGAGGCGCCCTTCGGGCCGCAACACGGTTCTCCGAGAGCGACGATCTTTCCCTTGGCCTGAAGGGCGACGACGCCCGCGGGACCACTGCTCTTCAACGGCACCCGTTCGCCGGCCCCAAACGTCCGGTCGATGCCACCGCCGGGTCGCATCCGGAAGACCGCCGCGCTGCCGAGCCAGCCACCGGCGACGAGCCTGCCCTTCCCGTCGACGACGAGGTCGTCGACGGTCATCAGGATCCGGCTGAACCCGTCCCGCGCGAAGGCCGTGTCGATGGACCCGTCCTGCCGCAGCTTGACCACGTGCCCAGTCGTGGCCACGGTTTCCATGTCCATTTCGAAGACGATGTAGGCACCGCCGTCGGGCGCAAGGGCGGCGGCTTCGACGTTGCCACGCGCACCCGGCGTGGGAAGAAGAACCTGCCCGCTGCCGTTGAGCGCCGGGTCGGGGTGGCCGTCGGTCAGGAGCTGGACGAAGCCGACCCCTTCGCCGGAGGGTGGCGAGCCGCCGCAGCACCGCGAGACAGCGAGCGAGATGCGCCCGTCCGCGCGAAGCAGGAGCTCGGCGGGATGGCTCTGCATCCCCATCGCAATCCGGGTTTCGCCGCCGGCACCGAAAGCGGGATCCCGCTCCCCGTTCGGTAGGTACCTGACGATACGCAGCTCTTCGAAGGAGCCAACCGCGACGACCACCTTGCCATCGCCCTGGACCGCCAGGAGGGGCGGGCGGTAGCCATAGCCGAGGAGAGCGTTTGCCTCGCCGGCACCGAACATCGCTTCCAGGTGACCGCCCTGATCGAACCTCGCCAGGACGACCCTGCCTTCGTCGAAGGCCGCGACCACCGGCCTGCCGTCGGGGCCGACGGCGAGACGGGCCTGCTCGTATTCGTCCCCGTGCACGGTGAGGACCGAGCCCGGGTCGCTGCCAAAGGCCGGGTCGCGGACTCCGTCGGGGCTGAACCGCGCCAGCGACCATTCGGTCGTGCACCCGCTGAACCCGATGCATGGCGCGGTGTTGGCAAAGAGGACGAAGATTTCCCCTTTCGGCCCGAGCGCCATCTGCGGCGGCGCCTGACTTTGGAACTGCGACCCCGAGGGCCCTTCGACAATGGCGCGCCCGTGGTCCCCGAACGCACCGTCCAGAACGCCGGGCGCAGCCTGGGCGGTTGCGGACAAGCAGAGGACAGTGAGGACCAGCGCAATTGCCGAAGACGCGGATATGCGCCGCGCCGCGCACGCTCTCGCCGCTACCACCAAACCGTGGAATCCAGGTTTTCGATCTCCTCGATCGGTTTGGTGTAGACGCCGGAGGAGAGGTACTTCCAGCCGTCGTCGGGGATGAGGAAGACGACGTTGCCACCCTCGAGCTCGCCAGCGATGCGGACGGCGATCGCGGCGATCGCGCCGGAGGAGACACCGGCGAAGATGCCCTCCTCCTCGAGCAGTTTCTTGGTCCAGACGATCGCGTCGCGGTTGGAGACCATGATCTTGCGATCGAAGAGGGAAATGTCGATGATCGGCGGGATGAAGCCGTCGTCGAGCGAGCGCAGGCCGTCGACCAGCTCGCCCTGCATCGGCTCGGCGGCGACGATCAGCGTCTCGGGGTTTTCCTCCTTAAACCGGCGCCCGTTGCCCATCAGGGTGCCGCCGGTGCCAAGACCGCCGACGAAGGCGGTCACCTCGTCGAGCTCGTCGAGGATCTCCACCGCGGTGCCGTTGTAGTGGGCGAGCGGGTTGGCCTCGTTGCCGTACTGGTAGGGCATGTAGTACTGCGGTGCCTCGGCCATCTCCAGCGCCACCTCGACCGCGCCGTTGGAGCCCTTTGCGCCCTCGGAGTAGACGATCTCCGCCCCGTACATCTCCAGCAGCTGGGTGCGCTCGGCAGTGACGTTGTCGGGCATCACGACCTTGAGCGGGTAGCCCTTGCGGCGGCAGATCATCGCCAACGAGATGCCGGTGTTGCCTGAGGTCGGCTCGAGGATCGTCTGCCCCGGCTCGATCGCACCCTCGGCCTCGGCGGCCTCGATCATCGACCTGGCGACCCGGTCCTTGACCGAGCCCGTCGGGTTGCGGCCCTCGAGCTTGGCGTGGATGCGGACGTCGGGATTGGGAGAGAGCCGCGGCAGCTCTACGAGCGGCGTGTTGCCGATCGACTCGACTACGTCGCCGAAGCGTCCCCCGCAGGGGCGGTTGAGAAGTTCTGACATGGCCCAGAGTCTCCCGTTACTTCAAAAAGTATAGCCAGGGACTGGAAGGGGGCGGGGCTACTACGAAAAGTTTTTCAACCGCCGGCCATGGCCGGCAGGATGACGACCGTGTCGCCATCTGCGACCGCCGTGTCGAGGCCGTCGAGCACCCGCACGTCCTCGTCGTTGAGGTAGACGTTGACGTAGCGGTTGAGCTCTCCCTCCTCGCCGAAGAGCTGCGCCCCGGTGTCGGGGTGCGCAGCCGTGAGAGCCCTCAGCACCTCGCCCACGCTGGAGCCGGCGGCCTCGACCTCGGGCTGGCCGCCCGTCTGGGCCTGCAGGACCTTGGGAATGCGAACCGTCGCCATCGAGCAGGAAAGCTACCGGCTAGCCGGCGCAGAAAGCGTCGTAGTCGGGGAACCGGCCCATCTCGGACTCGGGGATCTCGGCCGCGTCCGGGCCGCAGATCGGGCACTCGGGGTCGCGCCGCACCTTCAGCTCGGTGAAGCGGGTGCCGAGCGCCTCGTAGAGGAGAAGGCGGCCGACGAGCGGCTCGCCGATGCCGATCACGAGCTTCAGCACCTCGTTCGCCTGCAGCGTTCCCATCGTCCCCGCCATCACCCCGAGCACCCCGTTGGCGGAGCAGCTCGGCGCCAGCTCGGCCGGCGGCGGGGTCGGGTAGAGGCAGCGGTAGCAGGGTCCCTCGTATGGGACGAAGGTCGAGATCTGCCCGTCGAAGCTGAGGATCGAGGCCGAGACGACCGGCTTGCGCAGCCGCACGGAGGCGTCGT
>JANWHD010000060.1 GCA_025450585.1 Solirubrobacterales bacterium | reverse complement strand
TCTACCTCCGGCCCGAGACGGCACAGGGGATCTTCATCAACTTCAAGAACGTCGCCCAGCTCGCACGGCGCAAGCCGCCGTTCGGGATCGCGCAGATCGGCAAGTCGTTCCGGAACGAGATCACGCCCGGGAACTTCATCTTCCGCACCCGCGAGTTCGAGCAGATGGAGATGGAGTTCTTCGTGCCGCCGGCCGAAGCCGAAAAGTGGCACAGGGTCTGGATGGACGAACGCGAGGGCTGGTACACCGGGCTCGGCATTCGCCCCGACCACCTGCGCGTGCGCGCCCACGGCGCTGACGAGCTCTCGCACTACTCCTCGGCGACGAGCGACATCGAGTACCTCTTCCCGATCGGCTGGTCGGAGCTGGAGGGAATCGCCAACCGCGGCGACTTCGACCTCGTCCAGCACGCCAAGTTCAGCGGCGAGAAGCTCGAGTACTTCGACCAGCAGACCAAAGAGCGCTACGTCCCGCACGTGATCGAGCCGGCGGCCGGCGCCGACCGCGCCACCCTCGCCTTCCTGGTCGACGCCTACGACGTCGAGGAAGTCGAGGGCCGCCAGCGCACCGTCCTGCGCCTGCACCCCCGCCTGGCGCCGGTCAAGGTGGCCGTTCTTCCCCTCGTCTCCAAGGAGGGCATGCCGGAGAAAGCCCGCGAGATCTTCAACGACCTCCGCACCCGCCTCCCCGCCGAGTTCGACGAGGGCGGCTCGATCGGCAAGCGCTACCGCCGCCAGGACGAGATCGGCACCCCCTGGGGCATCACCGTCGACCACCAGACGATGGAAGACGACACCGTCACTTTGCGCGACCGCGACTCCCTGGAGCAGACCCGAGTCCCGATCGAGGGCCTGGCGGACGACCTCGCCGCCCGCCTCACCCAGCCCTGGCAGAGTCCGAAGCTCGCCGGCTAAGAACCGCCCTCGATCAACCCGATCACGTTGCCCTCGGGGTCTTTGAGCTGGCCGAGGACCATGCGGCCCATGATCGTCTCGGGGCCCATTACGCGGGTGCCGCCCAGGGATTCCGCCCTGCTCAGGGCCTCCTCGACGCTGGGGACTTCGACGTAGAAGGTGACGTGGCCCTCATAGCCCTCGGGGCCCTGGCCGATGCCGCCGCCGAGGCCGAGGCCTTCGGCGTTGCTGTTGGTCTCGCGGTCGACGAGGCCGTATTTCATCTCGTTGTCGGCGTTGACGTCCCAGTCGAAGAGCTCGGCGTAGTAGCGCTGCAGTTTCTCGCCATCGCGACCGACGACCTCGAAGTGGACCACTGGCTGTCCCATGTCGACTCCTTATCCGGTAGAGGTTGCGTTCAGGCTAACCGCCATGAACCGCTCGACGTCGGCGGCTTCCGCTTCGAGCGCCGCCATGTCCTTCCTTGCGACGGGGCCGATGGGCTCGATCGTGACCTTGCCGCGGTTGAGGCGCCAGGTGGCGACGGCGCGGCCCTTGACCATGGCGAAGGGTTTGAAGATGCCGTTGATGGTGACCAGCTGGCGGTGGGGGCCGAGGATCGCCTCGCGCGAGGTCCAGCCGAGCAGGACCGGCTCGTAGGCGCCGAGCAGGCGCGGGCCCGGGATGTCGGCAGCGGGTGGGTGCTTGGCGAGGTGGACGAGGCCGTCGTCGCGCTCGACCAGCTCGGAGGCGATCGCGGTCAGCCCGGCGCGGGCGTCGCGCAGGGGCAGGCCCGCCCAGCGGGCGAGATCACGATCGCCGGCCGGTGCGTGACCGACGAGGTAGCGGCGGGCGAGTTCGGCGAGCGCCGTATCGCGGTCGGTCGGTTTGGCCGGGCCCAGCCAGTCGCGAACGAGGACGTAGGCGTGGTCCTTGCCGATCATCGGCCCGCGCACCGCGACGCCCCGTACCGCCGCAAAGAAGAGGAGGTGGATCAGCGCCTGCCGCACAAGCGGAACGTCCGCGGCCTCGAGCCGTTCGCGCAGCTGTACGCGGGTCAGCGGCCCTTCGTCGGCCAGCGCCCGCTCGATCATGGCGACTGCCCGCTCCCCCACCTCGGGAGCGATCCCCTCCTGGCGAAGACGACGGGTGCAGGAGGTCAACAGCGGCGGCGTGGTCAGCATCTGCAGCCAGGGGTAGTCCTCGCTGCGCACCAGGTGCAGGGTGCCCCGGTTGAGCCAGGTGATCAGCAGCGAACGCTCGTTCAGCGCCCTGTCGACATCGGCAGCCGTGGCCCCCTCAGTGCGAGCGCGAATCGCGAGTCGCGCCCCGCGCGGATCCTGTCCCTGCACAGCCAGGAGCCGCCGGGAGACCCCGACCGGTCCCGCCTCGGAGGAGCCGCCCAGACCCTGCGCGGCGAGCCTCTCTGCTAGCACCGAGCGCGTCGTCATTCCGGGATCATCGCGCGCTCATCGCGCGCGCGTCGCCGCCGCGTGGCGCTATCGGCCTCGTTCTCGCCTATCGAAGTTGGGTCGTTTTTCGACCGCGAGAAGATCGACGACGTAGACGATCGAGCCTTCTTTGTAGGCAAGATGAGACGGGACGAGTATCTTGCGGCGACCGCCGACCCTCATCCCCTTCAGGCCTTCTTCCCATCCCTGCATCGGCAGGCCGTGGTTGTATTCGAAGACGAAGGGTGTCTGACTCCACTGGGTTTCGAAAACCTTGCCGCTTCTGTAGTCGACGGCGACGAAATGAACGGCCAGCCTGCTGTACGGCCTCGTGATCGGCCCCTTACCGATCTTCAGATCCTTGACGACCAGGTCGGTCGGCGGTGGTCCGGAGGGCACAGAAACCTTGGGCGGCCCGGACGACACTCCGGCGGTGGGCTGAGAGGCGTTCGTCCCCGCCGGCGGCTTCTTCGGGGCGGGTTCTTGTTCCTGCGCCGCTTCTTGTTCCTGCACCGTGGTCGAAGCCTGGGTGGCCTGGGTCGTGGCGGCGGTCGATCCACCGTCGCCGCAGGCGGCCAGCGCGATTCCAGTGCAAATCACAACGATTAGCGCAAGAAACTTCACGTAAATGATTCTATGCGAATCTCCCCCCTCTTCGAAGGCTGATGAAGCTGTCGTGCGGCGCTGGGCGACGGCCTATTCGACCGCGAGCAGGTCGATCACGAAGATCAGCGTTTCGTTCGGGCCGATCGACGGAGGGGAACCGGTTTCGCCGTAGGCGAGTTCCGGCGGGATGATCAGCTCGCGACGACCGCCGACCTTCATCCCTTCCACGCCCTGGTCCCAGCCGGGGATCACCATGCCGGCGCCGAGCTGGAAGGCGAACGGTTCGCGGCCCCACGAGGCGTCGAACTCCTGGCCGCTTTCGTAACCGACCCCGACGTACTCGACGCTGACCACATCCCCCGCCTTGGCCGTGGCGCCGCTGCCTGTCTCGATGTCTTTCACTTCGAGCTGCTTCGGCGGCGGTCCACTCGGAACGGTGACCTTCGGCTTGGCCTTATTCGTTTCGGGCTTCGGCTTGGTCTTTTCCGCTTCGGGCTTCGCCTGCTTGGGCGCGGTCGTTTCGGCCGGCGGCGATTCGGTCGTGGTCGCCTGCGTCGTTTCGGTCGACTCGGTGGTCGAGTCGTCGCCGCCGCAACCGGCAACGGCGAGCGCAAGGCAGACGATGAAGATCAGGGTCAGGCGCTTCACGGCGGCAGATCCTACGCGACGCCGCGGGGACTTGGGAGATCGGCCGCTTCGCCTGCGTCGATCGTCAGGATCACACCGCGCTCGTGGATCTCTCCGACCTCGGGCGCATCGACGAAGCGCCGGCCGCCGATTCCGCCTCCCGCGGCGAAGACGATCCCGTCGAAGATGTGCGTGGCGATGTCGCGCTGGACCCGCACCACCTTGCCCAGGCGCTCACCGTCGCTGGAGAAGACAGGAACCCCTCGCTCCAGCACGAGATAGGAGATCTGGGCGCCCAAGTCCTCCATCGACCTGAGCATATCCGCACGCCAAGCGAGCCTCGCCATCCGGTGCGGGCTATGCTCGCGACGGGCAGGGAACGAACGAGGAGGAAACGATGACTATCGGACTTTGGATCAGCTTCGCGGACGGAACGCAGGAGCAGTACGACGCGGTCAACGCCGAGATGGGCGTCGAAGAGAGCCCGCCGGAGGGCCTCGTCTTCCATGCCGCCGGGCCGATGGAGGGCGGCTGGAACGCGATCGACTTCTGGGAGTCGCGCGAGGCCTTCGACCGCTTCCAGCAGGAGCGGCTCGGCCCGGCGATCGGGGCACTCGGCGACAAGGCCCCGCCAAACCCGCCGAACATCAAAGAGTTCCCGGTCTACAACACGCTCAAGGGCTGACGGGTGGTCGGGACAGAGATATGACCCTCAACCTCGCATCGCTTCTCACCGAGAGCGCCGAGCGCTCGCCGGAGGCCCCGGCGATCCGGCTCGGCGACAACGAGCTCGGCTACGGGCAGCTCGACGACCTCAGCGCTCGGCTCGCGACGCTGCTGCGCGAGAAGGGGTTCGAGTCGGGAGACCGCGTCGGCGTGATGCTGCCCAACGTGCCCGAATTCCCGGTCGCCTATTACGGCGTGCTGCGGGCGGGCGGGGTCGTGGTGCCGATGAACGTGCTGCTGAAGCGGCGCGAGATCGCCTTCTACCTGGAGGACTCCGGCGCCGAGCTGCTGCTTGCCTGGCACGGCTTCGCCGAGGAGGCGCGCGAGGGCGCCGCCGAGGCCGGAGCCGAGCTGATCGAGGTCGAGCCCGCCGCCTTCGCGGCGACGCTGGCGGGGCTGGAGCCGACCCGGGGCATGGCCGAGACGGCCGAAGACGACACCGCGGTGATCCTCTACACCTCCGGCACCACGGGCAAACCGAAGGGCGCCGAGCTCACCCACGTCAACCTCCATCGCAACGCCGAGATCTCCTCGCGCACGACCTGCGAAGTCGGCCCCGACTCGGTCGTCCTCGGCGCCCTCCCCCTCTTCCACTCATTCGGCCAGTCGGTCGGCATGAACGCCTCGCTCCTGGTCGGCGCCTGTCTCACCCTGGTGCCGAAATTCGACCCCGGCGAGACGCTGGAGACGATGCAGCGCGACGGCGTCACCCACTTCTACGGCGTGCCGACCATGTTCGGCGCCCTTCTCCATCACCCCAACCGCGAAAGCTTCGACACCTCCTCGCTGCGCAACTGCGTGACCGGCGGCGCCTCG
The DNA here is from genome assembly GCA_025450585.1 of Solirubrobacterales bacterium. Lineage (GTDB taxonomy): Bacteria > Actinomycetota > Thermoleophilia > Solirubrobacterales > 70-9 > VRUE01. The sequence goes on along the minus strand of JANWHD010000060.1, from coordinate 23,595 downwards.
ATGCCGGTCGAGGTGCTGCACGGCTTCGAGGACGCCTTCGGCGCGGTCGTGCTCGAGGGCTACGGCCTCTCGGAGACCTCGCCGGTCGCCTCCTCCAACCACCCCGACATGGAGCGCAAGGCCGGCTCGATCGGCACCCCGATCGAGGGGGTCGAGATGAAGGTCGTCGACGAGGACGACAACGAGGTCGCCCAGGGCGAGGTCGGCGAGATCGTGATCCGCGGCCACAACATCATGAAGGGCTACTGGCAGCGCCCCGACGCGACCGAGGAGGCGATGCGGGGCGGCTGGTTCCACAGCGGCGACATGGCCCGCACCGACGAGGAGGGCTACTTCTACATCGTCGACCGCAAGAAGGACCTGATCATCCGCGGCGGCTACAACGTCTACCCGCGCGAGGTCGAGGAGGTGCTCTTCGAGCATCCGAAGATCCGCGAAGCGGCGGTCGTCGGCGTCCCCCACGACGAGTGGGGCGAGGAGATCGGCGCCGCGGTCGTCCTGCACGACGGCGAGGAGCTGCCCCCCCAGGAGGTCAGCGCCTACGTCAAGGAGCGAATCGCCGCCTACAAGTACCCGCGCGTGGTCTGGTTCCTCGACGACCTGCCCAAGGGCCCCACCGGCAAGATCCTCAAGCGCGAGATCGAGCCGCCGGCGGCTGTGTGACGAAGTCACCGACGGACAAACTGGCTGGTTGGCCAGTTTGGCGGTAACCTTCCCCGGTAGTCGCCGGAGGAACAACGAAGGAGAGAGATGAGCGTCGCGTCGCAGAGCCTGATGGACAACGTCACCTACGAGGACCTGTACCACCGCTGGGAGCAGGGCAACTGGAGCGCCTACGACATCGACTTCTCCGGTGACAAAGCGGGCTGGGACGGCCTCAGCGACGTCCAGCGGCGCTCGGCGATGTGGATCTACTCGATGTTCTTCTACGGCGAGGACCGGGTCGCCGACACCCTCGCTCCCTACATCACCGCCGCCCCGACCGAGGAGCAGTCCTACTTCCTCGCCACCCAGCAGGTCGACGAGGTGCGCCACTCGGTCTTCTTCCACCGCTTCTTCAAGGAGGTGATCGGGGTCGGCGGCGACTCGATCCAGCAGACCCTCGCCTCCACCCTGCCGCAGCTCAACTGGGGCTACCGCGGCATCTTCGACCGGCTCGACGTGATGGCCGAGGAACTGCACAAGGACCGCTCGCTGCCCAAGTACGCGCAGGCGATCACCCTCTACCACCTGATCGTCGAGGGCTCGCTCGCCCAGCCCGGCCAGCACTTCATCGAGGACTTCTTCGCCTCTGAAGAGACGATGCCCGGCTTCAGCGATGGCATCGCCAACGTCTCGCGCGACGAGCAGCGCCACATTGGCTTCGGCGTCAAGGTGCTCTCCGAACTGCTGCGGGAGGGGGCGCCCGGCGCCGAGGAGTGCAGGGCCGCCGTCGTGGAGCTGCTGCGCGAGGTCCTGCCCTACGGGCCGGCGGTCTTCAACCCGCCGAACATGGACCGTGAGTACACCGAGTGCTACGGCTTCACGCTCGAGGACATCTTCGCCTTCGGCCTCAAACTGATCCGCCAGCGCTGGCGCACGATCGGCTACCCGATCGAGGAGATGCCCCCCGGCGTCTTCCCCTTCGACCCCGAGATGGACGAGCGCACGGTCGCCGAGCGCCAGGTGAAGCTGATGATGGGCGGCATCCTCGGCTCCTCCGACGGCGTCCCGCAGAGCTCTCCCGAGCTGCAGCGCCTCTACTTCGACGTGATCGAGCGTGTCGTCAACCCCAAGGCGGCGAACGGCTCGCGCCTCGTCTACCAGTGGCGCTTCACCGACGCCGAGCCGTGGCACCTGGTGATCGACAACGGCTCGACCCACGCCGAGCCCGGCGAAGCCCCCAACCCGAACCTCGTCCTCGAGGCCAGCTGGGCGGACTTCATCGCCACCGGCAAGCCCGATTCCAACCCGCTGAAAATGGTCCTGCGGCGGCGCCTCCGCCCCCGCGGCTCCGTCCGCGAACTGGCCCGGATGCGGAAAGTCTTTCCGCGCTGACGCCGGCGTCTAACGCGGATCGCTGCCATACGCGGCGGCCCGGTGGCGGATGGCCGCCACGCGAACGATCTGATCGCCATCGGTCAGCTGATAGAGGATCCGATAAGCGCCAACCCGCAGCGAGTACAGACCGCGCAGTCTGCCCTGAAGCGCGTGCCCGGCCTTTGGATCGCGCTCGAGCAGACCGAGAGCGTCCTCGATCGCATCGATCAGCGGCCAGCTAAGCTCGAGCAGCTCCCGTCTGGCGCGGCGAGCGAGGACGAGCCGCGCCAACGATCAGCCAGCTGCCGCACGGCGCTCGGCCAGCTCGCTGCGAAGCTCGGCGAGTGTGACCGTTTCCTCCCGACCGATCTCGGCAAGCCCAGCCTCGAGCGCGGCGAGAGCGTCGGGATCAGAGAGAACCTCCGCGGTCTCCTCCAGCGCCTCGTACTCGTCGATCGGAACCAGGGCGGCAGCCGGGGTGCCGTTGCGAGTCACCAGCACGTGATCCCGCCGGTCACTGACGTCGTCGAGCAAGCTGCTGAGGTTCTTGCGCAGCTCACGGACGGGGACGGTTTTCGCCATCGGCTCAGTGTACATGATCGTGTACACAACTCTCCTTGGCCCAAGAAAGTCACTCCTCCCTAAGGGCCTGGCGGCGGTGATTTCTCCCCCAAGCTAAGCCGGCGCGGGATCGCTGGGCGCGGCCTGCGCCTCTCGCTCGGCGGCGCTGACATCGGCCGAGATCCGTACCGTGGCAGAGAGCAGCGGCGCCGCCAGCACCAGCCCGACGGTGCCGAACAGGCAACCGCCGGCGATCGTCGCGATCAGCACGGCCAATGGGTGCAGTTTGAGGGCCGCGCCGTAGGCAATCGGCTGGACGAGCTGCTGCAGGACGCCGTTGGCCAGGAGCACGACGACAGCGAGGGCCAGCGCCGCCTCGGACCCCGCGCCTCCCAGGGCGATCAGGACCGCGAATGCCCCCGCGGTCCAAGCGCCGATGTAGGGGACGTATCCGCCGATGAACGTGACCGCCATGATCGTGCCCGGCAGGGGCACCCCGAGGAGCAGCGCCCCCGCGCCGACGATCAGCGAGCTCCAGAGGGAGACGACGGTGACCCCGAGGAAATACCCCCGCAGGCTGCTGGCCACCCGGCCCAGCATGGAGTGGGCCAGGGGAACCGGCACGCCGAGATGGCGCTCGACGAAGCCCCCGATCGTCGGCGCGTCCTTGAGCAGGAAGAAGAGGCTGAGGGCGGTGAACGAGAGGAAGACGGCCAGCGACGCCAGCTCGTCGATCCCGCTCAGTAGGCCGTGGGTCAGGGCAGTGAAGCCGGCGCTGACCGAGGAGCTGGTGTCGGCGTTCGCGTTCGCGGCGGTCGTCGCCTTCACCCCGAGGTCGTTGACCAGGGACTCGATCTCGTTCGCCCCATCGCTGAGCCTCGCGGAGATGCTGTCCGCCTGGCTCGCGATTCCCGCCAGGATCATCAACCCGCCCGCGACCCCGACTGCGATGATCGCGAGGAAGACGAGCCCGGCGCCGATCCCCCTTGGGACCCCGTGCCGGCGAAGCCGGTCGACGAGGGGGGAGGTGACGGAGGCGATGATCCCGGCCACGATCACGGGCAACACGATCGTATGCGTCAGCGCGAGGAGCCAGATCGCGCCGATCAGTGCCGCGGCCGCCCCGACGAGCAGCCAGGCGGTGAAGCCGAGATCCCGCAGCCAAGCCGGAGCGGAGAAGATCCCGCTCAGCTCGGCGGGATCGATCTCGATGATCTCTCCTTCGGCGCCCTCGCTTTCGCGGCCGGGCCGCCGCAACCGCCCTCGGATCGCGCGGTGTGGGCTCATCGGGACGCCGGACGATACGCGGCGCCCCCGACACGGTCACGGACGAGCTACAAGGTGACCGGGGCGGCGCGGGTCACCTACGTCGGCCACGCGACCGTCCTGGTCGAGATGGACGGGGTCCGCCTGCTCACCGACCCGGTGCTGCGGCGCCGGGTCGGGCCGCTGAGGCGCCACGGGCCGGCCCCGGACCCGCAACTGATGGAAAGCGTCGACGCGGTGCTGATCTCCCACCTCCACCACGACCACGCGGACGTTCCCTCGCTGCGCCGGCTGAGCAGGGCGGTGCCGGTCTTCGCCTCGCCGGGGGCGAGAGGCTTCATCGAGAGCCTCGGCTTCGGCGACGTCCGCGAGCTCGCCCCGGGCGAGTCCGCCGGCGTCGGCGACGTCCGCGTCACCGCCACCGAGGCGAACCACCCGGCCGGCGGGCGGCGCTTCGAGCGAGCCTCGCGGGCGGTCGGCTTCGAGCTGACCGGACAGCGGCGCATCTACTTCGCCGGCGACACCGACCTCTTCGACGGCATGGAGGGGATCGGCGAGGACGGGATCGACCTCGCCCTGCTGCCGATCTGGGGCTGGGGCACGAGCATCGGGGCCGGGCACCTCGACCCCAAGCGGGCGGCGCGGGCCGCGGCGCTGCTCTCGCCGCGGGCAGTGGTCCCGATCCACTGGGGGACGCTCTACCCGCTCGGCCTGGCCCGGCTTCGCCCCGGTCCGCTGCACGCGCCGCCTCGCGAGTTCGTCGCCCAGATGCGGGCGCTCGCACCTCAGGTCGAGGCGCGGGTGCTGGCGCCGGGAGAGACGACCTCGCTCTCGTAGCCGGAGTGCCCGAGCTGGGCCAGCCAGCTTCGGAATATCCGGTGAACCCGTTCGGCGCCGACCACGTCGTCCGCGGGCCAAGCCAGCTCGCTCGGGTGGAGCACGAAGGGGAAGCTCTGGGTCCCGCCCATGCCACCGTGGGAGCCGACCAGCTCCTCGAAGGCGGCGACCTCGCCGAACTCCGGCCAGAAGGTGCTGTTGATCATCAGGTCGGCGCAGTGCCGAAAGCCGTCGGTGCGCCGCACGTGCTCGGCCGCGTTGGGCCCGAAGGCCGCGAGCGGGTCCTCCCCCTCGACCCGGTCCTCGTCGAGGAACCTGGTCCCGTCCTTGCCGACGACGATGGCGCCGGAGCGCTCGGAGCGCACCAGGACGAACCCGACTCCGGGGTGGTCGCGGAGCGCCGGCAGGAGCTTCGGGTAGAGGGCATCCAGCCGCTCGAGGGTCACCCGCCCCGGCTCGCGGGGGAAGCTGACCAGGCCGAGGCAGCCGGAGGCCATCACGGAGATCTCCGGAATCTCCTTGCCGTGCGTGCTCTCGACCTCGCGGCGCGTATCGGCGTCGAGCGTGACGACGCCGTTGGCGCGGCGCCCCTGAGTCGCGATCCGCACGGCGCCCGCCGCCACGGTGTCGTCGCGCGCCACCTCGGTCAGGCCGGCGCTCATGTAGGAGAGCGCGTCCTCGTCGCCCCCTTCGGCGGCGATCGTGCTGTCGGGGTCGCAGGCCGAGCGGACCAGGTCCTCGAGCGTTTCCCCGTAGCGGTCGAGGAAGGTCTCCCCCTGCGACTGCCCGTGGTCGGAGAGGACCACGAGGCGGTAGGGGCGCGGCGCCTCGGCGCAGGCGGTGGCGATCCTGGCGATCTGGCGATCGAGATCTCGCAGCACGGCGAGGGCGTCGTGCCGCTCGATGCCGGAGTGGTGGGCGACCTCGTCGTAGGCGAGGAAGGTGGTGTAGATCGCCGGCCGGCCGGCGAGGACGTCGCCGACGACCGCGGCGACCTGCAGGTCCCGCTGGACCACGGTGCCCCACGCCCGGACGAGCGCGTAGGAGCGGCTGCGGGCGATCCGGGGCCGGACGTCGTCGCGGAGCTGGCTGCGGGCCGCGCGGCGCTCCCGGCCGATGTCGGCAAGGACGAGGACGAGCGTGCGGGCGACCGCGTAGGGACGGGCGAAGTACGCCGCGTAGTCGCGGCCGATCGGCCGGCGGCGGCGCAGGGCCGTGCTCATCGTCAGCATCGAGTGCGGCGCGTCGCCGGAGAGGATGTTGGCGCGGCTGGCGCCGCCGGCGTGCAGCAGCCCGCGCCCGTTCGAGTGCCGCCGCTCCAGCTCTTCCGCGTCGCGCGGGTGGTTGGTCACGATCGCCGCGTCCCGGTCCTTCTCCCACCAGCGAAAGGCCGGCATGTCCTCGTTGCTGCCGTGCAGGAGCCCGGCCTGGCAGGCACCGGTCTGCGAGGACCAATCCGTCTCCCATCCCTCCAGCCGGTGTGAGCCGCTGCGCAGCCAGGCGGCGAGGTTGGGGGCGCTGCCGTCGCTGAGCGCGCGGCGCAGGACGTCGTGGGCGAGCCCGTCGATCTCCAGGAAGAGGACGCCCGGGACCTCGCTCCGCACCGCCTGCTTCCGGCGCCGAGCCTGCCGCCGTACGACGTAGCGGTACCAGGCCTCGTTCTCGTCGATCGCGAGCAGTCCGTAGACGATTGCGGTGACGCCCGCCATCGCGATCGTCACCACCACCCCCTCGAGGACGCCCTCGATTTCCCCCCCAGGCAGGACGTCGATCGCGAAGGTCACGAGCAGGCCGTTCAGCAGGAGCGCCGCACCCCCCAGCGTGAGGACGGTCAGCGGCAGCGCGAAACGGGCGAGGGCCGGCCAGATCAGGGCGTTGAGGAGCCCAATCAGCGCGGCCGCGCCAAGTGCCGCGGGCGCGCCGTCCAGAACGAAGCCCGGCATCGCCTCCGAGAGCAGCAGCAGTGTGAACGCGTCGAGCAGGAGGACGAGCAGGGCCCGCCAGATGGCACGGAGGTTCATGGTTTATGTGGGGATGGCTCGCACATCGTGCCCCGAATATCGAGCATTACAGCGTTACGCTACTCTCGGGCGCGTCACGAATTCCATGCTCGACAATTGTCCGGCTGGGGTCCTGCATCGTGATCGTGAGGGATGGGACACCTCTCGGGGCAGGGCGAGGCGCAGGGGAAAGGCGAGGGTTTCGACCGTCGTCCGCCTCGCAGAACCTCCGGTGAGCCAGGGCCAAGAGCGCTAGGGATGAGAAAATCCGCAGGCAACCCAAGCAAGGAGTTGTCTGGGCGCCTCCGCTCCCGCCATGGCGAGGTGGAAGAGGCGATGCTCAACCGAGTACGGTCGATTGCCGACCCCACACTGGTCGAAGATCCCTCCTACACGGAGGGCCTGAGGTCCGCGGTCGCGGCGGGGCTCGACTTCGCTCTGACCAAGCTCGAACGCGGGAGTGACGCGCCAGATCTGGCGGTGCCGGTCGCACTCCTGGCCCAGGCGCGGATGGCGGCGCGGAACGACATCGGCCTCGACACGGTGTTGCGTCGATATTTAGCAGGCCACACCCTGATCGAGGACTTCCTGATCGAGGAGGCCGAGAACGCGGGCATATCGTTTGACAGCGCCGCGCTCAAGAGCTTGCTGCGAATCCAGGCTACGACCCTCGACAATCTCCTCTCGGCCGTGACGGAAGAGTACAACCGCGAGGCGACGCCGGTCTCGGGCAGCGAGGAGCGCCGGGCAGAGAGGATCCAGCGACTGCTCGCCGGCGAGTTCGTCGACGTGGCGGAGCTCTCCTACCCCTTCGAAGGATGGCACTTGGGCCTGATCGCCTCCGGCGAGGATCTCGAGGAGGCGATCGAGGACATCGCCGGGGAGCTCGACGCCCGCCTGCTGATCCTGAGACGGCCCGAAAGGCTTCTCTGGGCCTGGATCGGAGCGAGACGCCGCCGTGACTCCAGGGAGCTGTTCGGTCTCGTCGTCTCGCGCCTGCCTACCGGATCGTTCGTAGCGATCGGAGAGCCCAGCGAGGGGCTGGCGGGGTGGCGCCTCACCCATCGCCAGGCCCAGGCGGCGTACCCGATCACCCGCCGCGATCGCGACCGACCGATCCTCCGGTACGTCGACGTCTCTCTGCTCGCCGCTGTCCTCCAGGACGATCTGGCGGTGACCTCGCTGCGTCAGCTGTACCTCTCTGTGCTCGAGGGCGATCGCGATAGGGGCGAGGTCTTACGGGAGACGCTGCGCGCTTACTTCGCGGCCGACCAGCAGGTTTCGTCGACCGCGGCCGCCCTCGGTGTCACTCGGCAGACGGTCACGAACAGGCTCAACGACGTCGCCGCCCGCGTCGGTCGCCCGTTGGCGAGCTGCGCGACCGAGATGGAGGTCACCCTGCACCTCTATGACCTCGACGGTCCTTTCTCCCCCTGATAAGAAACATCTTGGTTTCTCTTTGCAGATTGGTGGGGCGCCCAAGCCTGGGCCCCACGGAGAAGGCAAAAGCATCGCCATCACCCCGCACAGCGGACCGATTACGTTCAGTGCCTCCATCGGGGGGACGGAAGGGTTCGTCAGCTGCGAACTGAACAAATTCTCGAACTCCTCGATCCAGAACCCGGTCGGCGGGGGCATGGCACAGGCGCCTTTGAAATCGAATTCACCGGATGCACGACCGGCGGGAAATGGGGCTCCTGCACGGCCTCCTTCGGCGAAAAAGTCGGCGCGACGATCTCCCTTTCGAAACTCGAAAGGGACGCCGAAGCTGACGATCTCGCCGACGGCCTCGGGATCAAACCAGGAGGATGTCAGCTGACGTCATCGGAATTGAAATTCAACATGATGACGGCGACATCGGTAACCGGTCCGACGTCGACGAGCACAAAACTCACCTTCGCGCCGATCGGCACCGAAGTCGTGAGCTTCTCGTTCAAAAACTGTGGTGGGCTGGTTGGTCCCTACTAGTTCGTCGGCTCGTTCCCGGGGATGTTCGTCAACAGCGGTCGTACGTGTCGCACGCATTCAATGAAGTCAAATCGGCCGGGACACTCAAGTTCCAGAGCAGCACCGGTCCAGTGGTCAGCTCCGAAGGAGTGCAGCGACTGCTGAGCGAAGAACACCCCGTCAAGCTCAACGCAGGCGCCTAGGCGCACGAGCTGGGCTGAACTCAAAGGGCGCCACGACCTGACGAAACCCGGCCGGTAAGCCGGGCCCAGCTCCGCCATTTGCATTAGATATGTCTATTTGATAAAAGTTTCCTTCTCATACGCGGTGCGGTTGTAGAACCGATGGAGCGGCTTTTCGTTGCACAGAGGCGGTTGGGGCCTTGCGTCAGGAAACGGCTGTCTGTCTTTGTTCAACCTGCCGCCCCAACGAACAACCGAAAGGACCAGTCCAATGAGAAGGCTCTTCATTGCCATGGCGTTGACGGCTGCGCTGGTGGTGCCGGTATCGCAGGCGCTCGCCTCGTCGCACAACCCGACAGGCGAATACAAACAGTTCGCCGAGTGCCCCCTGAACAAAACCATTTTCTTCTGCACCTATGCGGAAACGACCAGTGGCTTCTTCCAGGTCGGGAAAAAAACCGTTCCGCTGAAAACCCCTCAGATTCTCCAAGGCGGGCTTGCGCTCGGCGCAGAAGGCCTTGATTTCGTCGGTGCCGAAAACGGCGAAACCCTCGTGAAAACCCCGCAGACGGTTCCGGGAGGCCTCCTGGGAGTCCAGGCGCCCCTATGGTGGCCAAAATTCCTACGGGACCTGTTCAACGAAACCATCAATAAAGGGCTCACCGGAGTCACGGCCACGGTCGAACTGGCGGCTCCGGCGTCAGCGATCAAAGTCAACATCGGGAACCTGATCAGCGAAGAAGGCGACGCTCTCGTGCTGCCTACGAAGATCAAGCTGAGCAACTCGTTCCTCGGCAGCAACTGCTACATCGGCTCGAATTCCAAACCGGTCGTGATCCCCTTCACCACCGGGGAAACGTCGCCGCCCCCGCCGAATACACCCATCAAAGGCAGTGCTGGAACAGCGGCGGAAAATGAAGCGGGAACGATCCTGACCCTGAGCGGAGGCGCCTTTGTGAACAACTCGTTCGCGGCACCCGGAGCTAACGGTTGCGGTGGGCTCTTCTCGTTCCTCATCGACCCGTTCGTCGATTCGATCGTCGGCCTGCCGTCCCCGGCCGGCACCAACACGGCGGTCCTCGAAGGCAAATTCCAGCTCGCGGAACCCGCAGCGGTCAAAGCAAGCGAATAGCAAGCAACAGCATTTGTAGTCACCAAACGCCCGCCGCGGTTTGCCGCGGCGGGCGTTTGCCTTCCAGTAGCGGCGTTCGAGCCGAGTGCGACCTTCGGTGACGGCTAGAAGACCGGCGGCCGCTTGTCCGCCCAGGGACGCTCCGCCTCGAGCTGTCCCGCGAGCGAAAGCAGCGTCGCCTCGTCGCCCGGGCGGCCGACGATCTGGACCGCCAGGGGCAGCCCATCGGCAGCGATGCCCATTGGCACGGACATCGCGGGGTTGCCGAGGTGGTTCCAGGGAACGCAGTAGGGGTAGAAGCGGCTCATACCGATCACGGTGCGGATGGCGTTCTTGCCCTCCCAGCGGCGGATCGGGATGGCGGTACCGCCCATCACGGGAGTGATGAGGACGTCGTGGGAATCGAAGAGGGAGTTGATACGGGCGGCGTCTATCTCGCGGCCGTGCAGGGCTCGCTCGAAGAGGAAGTCGGGGAGGCGGCGCCCCAGGCGGCCGAAGCCGCGGGTGCGGCTTTCGAGGCGCTCGGGGTGGGGCACTTCGTCAACGGTCTCCGAAACGCCGCGCAGGAACCTCGGCGTGATGTTGTTTCCGATCCCACCCCAGTCGGGGTCGCGCTCCGCCACCTCGTGGCCGAGCGAGCGCATCAGCTCGGCGGCATCGGCAACCGCGTCCTTGACGACGCGATCGACGGTCGGCGGCGCGGCGGCGCGGGGCGCCAGGGTTGAGTAGGCGACGCGGAGCTTGCCGGGCGGCGTCTGCGCCGACTCGACGAAGGGCCGCTCCGGAGGCGGGGGCGCACCGGGCTCCTTCGAGCCGCCGGATGTGATGTCGAGATAGAGGGCGCTGTCGATCACGCTCCGGCTGAGGCAGCCGTTGACCGCGAGGCCGTTCCAGTATTCGAGGCCGGGGGCGAAGGAGATCCGGCCCCGCGAGGGCTTCAGGCCGAAGAGGCCGCAGGATGCGGCGGGCAGGCGGATCGAGCCGCCGCCGTCGCCGGCCGAGGCGATCGAGACCATCCCCGACGCCACCGCGGCGGCCGAGCCGCCGCTGGAGCCCGCCGGGCTGCGCTGCGGGTCCCATGGGTTGCGGGTGACTCCGTACGTCGCCGACTCGGTGAAGCCGCAGATCGCAAGCTCGGGCAAGTGGGTCAGGCCGACGACGATCGCGCCGGCCTCGCGCAGGCGCCGCACCATCTCGCAGTCCTCCGTCGCGGGCTCGGTGAAGGCGTCGGTGCCGAACATGGTCACCTCGCCCGCCACCGCGACTTCGTCCTTGATCGCGATCGGCACGCCAAGCAGCGGTCGCTCCTCGCCGGCCTTCAGCCGCGCCTCGGCCTGCTGGGCTTCGAGCAGGGCCTTCTCGGCAAGGACCTTGCGGAACGCATTCAGCTGCGGGTCAAGGCGGCCGATCCGGTCCAGGCAGTGCTGCACCAGCTCGGTCGGGGAGACCTCCCCCGCCCGCACCATCTCCGCCTGCTTCGCCGCTCCCGCGAAGGCGAGGTCGTCACTCATGACCGCAAGCCTATTCAGGTCAGCTCGGGCTCGGGCTCACGCCCGCCACCCTCGAAGCTGAGATCAGGCAGGGCACGGTCCAGCCAGGATGGCATCCACCAGTTCCAGGCACCCAGCAGCTTCATCGCCGCGGGGACGAGGATCAGCCGGACCAGGGTCGCGTCGAGGGCGATCGCCACCGCGCAACCCACCCCCAGCTCCTTGATCGAGGGCACGCCGGTGAGGACGAAGACGCCGAAGACGGCGGTCATGATCGCCGCGGCCGAGGAGATCGTGCGAGCGCTGGTCGCCAGCCCTTCGGCGACGGCGCGCTCGTTGTCGCCATGCTCGAGGTAGCGCTCGCGCATGCGCGACATCAGGAAGACCTCGTAGTCCATCGAGAGGCCGAAGACGATGGCGAAGATCAGCGGCACGTTGATCGTGTCCAGCGCCCCCAGGCTTTCGAAGCCGAGCAGGCCGTCGAGCCAGCCCCACTGGAAAATCGCGACGAGGACGCCGAACGCGGCGCCGATCGAGAGCAGGTTCATCAGCACCGCCTTCAGCGGCAGTAGCAGCGAGCGCAGCATCACCACCAGGACGAGGAAGCTGAGCGCCAGGACGAAGAGCACGATCTTCCACATCGAGCCGTTGATCTGGGCCCGGGCGTCGTCGCTGCGGGCGGTCTCGCCGCCGACGTCGACGGTGGCGACCCGGCTCAGGGCGGTGGCGGGAATGACGGAGTCGCGCAGCCGCCCGATCAGGGCGCGGGTGGCATCGGACTCGCTGGGGGCGCTCGGGGTCGCCTGGACCAGGACGTCGCCACCGGCGTACACCGGCGGGGCGACGCTGTCGATGTCCGGCGTCGCGGCAAGGGTGTGGGAGAAGGAGAGGACGGCGACGCGGTCGGCGCGACTGGGGTCCGGGCCGTCGAAGGAGGCGACGACCTGGACCGGGTCGGCGGCGCCGCCGAGCTGCGCGGCGACCAGCTCGTTGCCGACCCGCACGTCGCTGTCCTTGGGGAACTGCTCGAGCGCGCCCGTGCCGGTCTCGACTGAGAGCAGCGGCGCCGCCAGCGTAAGGAGGACGGCAGAGACGCCGATCACGGCAACCCACGGATGTGCCATCACACGATTCGTCCACCTCACCCAGAACGCTTCGCGGTCGGGTCGCTCGCCGCCCCGGCGGAAGATCCCCAGCACCTTGGCGACGATCCCGCCTGGCATCACCCGATCGCCCAGCATCCCGATCAGCACGGGAAGCAGGGTGGTCGCGGTGAGGATCGAGACCGCGACGACGGTCATCGCCCCCAGTGCCATCGAGCGCAGGGCCTGGTTGTCGACCATCCACAGTCCCGCCAGGGAGACGATCACGGCGAGGCCGGAGAAGGTCACCGCCAGGCCGGAGGTGGCGAGCGCCTCCGAGCGCGCGGCATCGGGGTCGCGTCCCTTCGTCCGCTCCTCGCGGTAACGGGCGAGGATGAAGAGCGAGTAGTCGATCGCGACCCCGATCCCGATCATCGAGGCCATGTTGGTGACGAAGACCGAGGTGCTCATCTCCAGCGAGAGGAAGTAGATGAGGGCACCGGTGACGATCACACTGACGAAGCCGAGCGCCAACGGCAGCGCCGCCGCCGCGAGAGAGCCGAAGACGACGAGCAGGATCAGGGCGACGATCGGGAAGCCGCCAGCCTCGGCTTTGGAGAGGTCTTCCTTGGAGAGCTCCTGCAGCCCGGCCCAGACGGTCGGCTGCCCGGCCAGGTAGGTGGTCACGCCTCCCTCGGCGACACCGAGGTCGAGGTCTTCGCGCAGGATCGTCGCCGAGTCCGTCTGTCGGTCAGCCGACTGCTCGCTGCGCAGGGGGAGCAGGGCGGAGCCGGTCCTCCGCAGCGTCAGCTCAGCCCGGCGAACCCCCGCAGCGGGAAGCGTCGTTTCGTCGAGGCCGGCGACGGCGCGGCGCACCCGGCCGATCGCCGCGGCTTCGGCTGCCGCGCCGGCGCCCGGCTCGGCCCGCAGCAGCACGGTGATGCCGCCGGTCTCCTCCGCAAAGTCGCGCTGGAGCGAGTCGCTTACCGCCTTCGATTCGCTTCCCGGCACGTCGAAGCCGCCGCCGGTGAGGTGGTCGGTCTGATTCATGGCAAACGGCAGCGCCAGCGCGACGACCGCGATCCAGGCGGACAGGACCAGACGGCGGCGGCGGCTGAGGAACCCTGCGAGCTTGATCATGAAGTCGTGCATTGGCTAGACGGCCAGCTTTTCGCAGAGGAACCCAATCGTTTGTGAGGACGATCACGCCTGGGCGCGAAACTCGGACTATGTCCGACTAACGCGCCAGCTACTCGCTGACGAGCAGGTACCGGGCCGAGGCAGCGCCGGCCGCGAGGGCGCCGCTGTTGTCCCGGCTCGGGTCCGAGAGCGCCTGCAGGGCGAAGCCGTCGCCGACGGCGAAGAGGTAGGAGACGATCGCCTCGGCTTCGAAGCGGAGGCTGAGCACTCCCTCGCGCTCCTTCGCCTTGAGCACCTCCGCCACGTGGGAGCGGGTCAGCTCGAAGAGCTGGCCGACCTCGTGCTGGATCTCCGGATTGCGGCGACCAGCGCTGAAGAGCTCATAGAGAAGGAGGAAGAAAGCCGGCTCGTTCTCGATCAGGTCCATGAGGCTGGCGACGAGGACGTCGATCACGTCGTCGACGGTCTCAGCCTTGGCCAGGGGCTCGTCGAGCCGGGCGATCCGGATCTCGGCGTCGCGCCGCACCACCTCCACCAGCAGCCGCTCCTTGGTCCCGAAGTAGTAGTGGAGCAGGCCACGGCTGACCCCCGCCTCGCCGGCGACGTGCTCGAAGGTCGAGCCGGCAGCGCCGCGCTTGGCTACGCTGACCCGCATCGCATCGATGATGCGCTGCGCCTTCTCGCCGCTGAGCTCGCGCTCTTGGGTTGCCGTAGCCATTAGCTCAGTCTATTTAGACGCGGCGGATAGATGACCGACGCCGAGTGACGTGCCCGAGGGGGCGTGACTGGCCAAGCTGGGCGCCGCACGCCAACGAGCGAATAGCAGCGCTATGCGCGAGGAGGTGGGTGGTGATCCAGCGCTGCGCCAGGCGCGTCATCCGCGGGCGCGGCACTCGGGGGCGTTCATCTATCCGCCGTTAATGCTCGTCGTAGACGTGTACTCGAACTCCTCCTCGGCGCCGAAGAGGGAGTCCAGGACGGTCTTTCGGGCGTCTTCGCTGAAGATCAGCGCAAGCCCGGCCCCGACCAGCGCAAGCAGAACGAGACGGCCGAGCTTGCTTTTCTTGCGCTTCTTCGGCGCACGGAGCTGCTCGGAGGCGTCGCGCAGGCTCTCGGCCGCGACGCGCAGGTCCTTCTGGACCTTCTTGTCGCTGGTGACGGCCTTGACGGCACCGTGCCCGTTGCCCGTGGCACGGCCGCAGGCCCCACGCGCCGCGTCGAATGCCTTCTTGAGGCTGTCGCGCAGTTCTTCGTCCTCGATCAGGCGCTGAACGTAGGGGTTGTCCCGTGCGTTCGAATAGAGGTCGGCGGCCTGGCTGGTCTTTGTCTTGCTCATACCTTCTCCTCGCTGGAATCTCCGGGGCACTCAGAATAACTGCGTTCGAATCTCAACCGTCAGCTGGGGCTTATCCCGTCGAGAAGTACCCCGTTGCTGCGGAAGCCAAGCTCGGCATCCCGCACGACTCGCAGCCGCAACGGCACCAGGCCCGGGCCGGTGCGCACATAGCGGCGCACGTAGAGGCGCCCCACCTGTTCGTAGCCGGCATGCCTGAAGCCGGGACCGAGCAGTTTCGGTGAGGGCGGCGGCACGGGACCGTCGGAGATGAAGTCGACCTCCCCTACCCACCACTCGAAGCCTTCGGAAGGGCGGGCCTGCAGTGAGCCGGTCGAGAGGTAGTAGCGCAGCGGAGCCTCGCCGATCGTCCAGGTGACCATCGCCCGCGGCGTGCTCGGCTCGCCCAGGGCGGAGGCGACGGCCTCCCAGTCGGGACGCTGCAGCGCCGGGGAGAGGCTGACCCAGATCGAGAAGCCCAGCGAGTAGGCGACCAGCACGGTGCCGGCGACAGCGCCGGCGCGGCGGGCGCGGCGCAGGGTGAAACCGATCGCGGCCACGACCAGCAGCGGCAGCAGCGCCGGCAGCAGGTTGCGGGCCAGGACGTAGTCCTTGCCGGGGTCGACCAGGGCAATGGCGAGCGGGACCCCGACGGTGACCGCGACGACCGCCAGCAGCGGCCGGGTCGCGCGGCGCTCGTCGCGACCTCCCCGCAGCGCGAGGAGGCAGAACGAGATCGCGATCGCGACCACCGGCACCAACGCCAGCAGCGGCCGCTCGGGGCGGGCGATGACGTCGCCGATCTCGCCGACGGTGAAGGTCACCCCCATCTCCCAGAGGCGGTGGCCGAGCGTGAAGTTCGAGATCCAGTCAGCGTGGCCGAGGGACATCTGGTGGATCGCCAGCGGCGTCAGCGCGAGGCCGAAGGCGGCGAGGATGGCGGCGCCGCGAGTCGCCTCCCGGCGTCGCCGGTACAGCAGCCAGGCCGCCTCGGCGGCGATCGGGAAGATCGCGAAGTAGTGGGTCGCCAGGGCGAGGCCGGAGACCAGACCCCAGAGCGTGAGGTCGCGGCGCCGCCCATGCTCGAGACCGCGAACGAAGTAGAGCAGCGAGAGCGAGGTGAGCAGAGTGAGCAGGGCGTAGGCGCGCGCCTCCTGCGAGTACCAGACCAGCATCGGGTTGACCGCGACCAGCGCCGCGGCGAGGATTCCGGTCGCCCGGCCGCGCAGCTCGGCGCCGAGGAGGAAGGCGACCGGCACGATGGCGACGCCGGCCAGCGCCGAGAACGAGCGCAGGCCGACCTCGCCGGTCCCGGTCGCCTGGGTCCAGAGCCAGGCCGTGGCGTAGTAGAGCGGCGGTGCGGACTCGCTGAACCCGACCGCGTCCATCGCGTGCCAGAAGCTGCCGCGGAGGACGCGGCTGGCGGTGACGATCTCGTCGTGGTGGTAGCTCTGCAGGCCGATCGTCGCGAAGCGGAGCACCGCCGCCGCGACGGTCAGCCCGGCGACGATCCAGAAGGCGCGTGAGCGTGAGCGCACCAGCTCCCGCGCCGCCTCCAGATAGGTCGACAGGACTTCCCTGCCCAGCGCGCCGGCGGCCTCCATGCGCTAGGAAGCGAGCGCTGCTTCGATCGCCTTCGTGACCTCATCCACGTAGACGAACTCCAGCTCGCTGCGCTCGTGCTCGGGGATCTCGGCCACGTCGCCCTCGTTGCGCTCCGGCACCAGCACCCGCTTGATCCCCGCTCGCTGGGCCGCCAGCGACTTCTCCTTCAGCCCGCCGATCGGCAGCACCTGGCCGGTCAGCGTCACCTCGCCGGTCATCGCCACGTCGTTGCGGACCGGGCGACCGGAGATCAGCGAGGCAAGGGCGACCGTCATCGCCACCCCCGCCGAGGGCCCGTCCTTGGGCACCGCCCCGGCGGGAACGTGGATGTGGATGTCGTGCTCGGCGAACCACTCCTCGTCGAGCTTGGGAGCGACCTCGCGCCAGTGGCCCCGCACATAGGAGAGCGCCGCCTGCGCGGACTCCTTCATCACGTCGCCGAGCTGTCCGGTGATCGTCAGCTTGCCCGAGCCCGGCATCGAGGTCGCCTCGATGAAGAGCACGTCGCCGCCGGTCGGGGTCCAGGCGAGGCCGGTCGCGACGCCGGGGACCTTGGTGCGTCGCCGCTGCTCGGCGAAGACGCGACGGCGTCCGAGCAGCTCGCGGGCCCGCTTGGCCGAGATCCTGACCTTCCCGTTGCCCCTGCCCTCGGCGACTTCGCGCGCGACTTTGCGGCAGACCGTGCCGATCTGGCGCTCGAGGTTGCGCACGCCGGCCTCGCGCGTGTACTCCTCGACGATCGCGGCCAGCGCCGGGTCGGCGAACTCGATCTGGGAGGACTTCAGCCCGTTGGCCTCGATCTGGCGCGGGACCAGGTAGCGGCGGGCGATGTGCTTCTTCTCCTCCAGCGTGTAGCCGGCCAGTTCGATCGTCTCCATCCGGTCCTGCAGCGGGCCCGGGACCGTGTCGAGCACGTTCGCGGTGGCGATGAACATCACCTCGGAGAGGTCGTACTCGAGGTCGAGGTAGTGGTCGCGGAAGGAGTCGTTCTGCGCCGGGTCAAGCACCTCGAGCATCGCCGACGCGGGATCGCCGCGGAAGTCGGCACCCATCTTGTCGATCTCGTCGATCATGAAGACGGGGTTGCGGGAACCGGCGTCGCGCAGGGCGCGGACGATCGTGCCCGGCATCGCGCCGATGTAGGTGCGGCGGTGACCGCGGATCTCGGCCTCGTCGCGGACGCCGCCGACCGAGATCCGCTCGAACTCGCGCCCCAGCGCCCGCGCGATCGAGCGGCCAAGGCTGGTCTTGCCGACCCCCGGCGGGCCGACGAAACAGAGGATCGGCCCGGGAGAGTCCGGCTTCAGCTTGCGCACAGCCAGGTACTCGAGGATGCGGTCCTTGACCTTCTCCAGGTCGTAGTGGTCGGCGTCGAGCACCTCGCGGGCGTGGGCGATGTCGAGGTTGTCCTCGGTCTGGACCGACCAGGGCAGCTCGACCAGCCACTCGAGGTAGGTGCGGATCACCCCGTGCTCGGCTGCAGCGGGCGGCAGTTTCTCCAGCCGCGAGAGCTCGCGGTCGGCCGCCTTCCGAGCGTGCTCGGGCAGTTTCGCCGCCTCGATCTTCTCGCGCAGTTCGTTGACTTCGGCCTGCTGCTCGTCCCCCTCCCCCAGCTCGTCCTGGATCGCTTTCATCTGCTGGCGCAGGAAGAACTCGCGCTGGCCCTTGTCGATCTCCGACTCGACCTGCGACTGGATCTGCGTGCCCAGCTGCACTACCTCCAGCTCGCGGGCGAGGATCTGCGAGAGGTGGCGGAGGCGGGCAACGACGTTGAGCTCCTCCAGCAGCTCCTGCTTCTCCTCGGTGGAGATGCGCAGGGCGCCGGCGATCAGGTGGGCGAGCGCGGCGGGGTCGTCGATGTTGGCGACGGCCATCTGCAGCTCCTCGGGCAGGTAGGGGATCTGCTCGATGATCTCCGAGAAGGTGCGCTGCACGTTGCGGGTCAGTGCCTCCAGCTCGGTCCCATCCTCGACCACGTCGGGCAGCTCCGCGATCCGCGCCACCAGGTAGGGCTCCTCGGCAACGTAGGGGCCGAGGCGGACCCGCTGGGTACCCTGGACAAGCACGCGCAGCGTCCCGTCGGGGACCTTGAGCATGCGGGCGACGACGCCGACGACGCCGATCTCGTAGAGGCCCTTGGGGCCGGGCTCCTCATCCTCCGGATCGCGGGCGGCGACCATGGCCAGCATCCGGTTGGCGCCGAGCACGTCGTTGACCAGTTTGATCGAGCGCTCCTGGCCAACGGCGAGGGGCGTCAGGGTCTCGGGGAAGGTGACGGTCTCTCGCAGCGGCAGAACCGGCAGCGCGTCGGGAAGGGGCTCCGAGGCACGGATCGCGTCCTCGGCGTCGAGCTCGGACTCGACCACTTCGAGCACGGGGTGGCTATCCATCAGTGCCGCCTCTCGTCGGTACGGCCCGACACTATTCCCTCCCGATCGGGACCCGGCGCGTGCTCTCAGCCGGGTCGCGCAGGGGAAGCTCGATCCGCAGCACGCCGTCCTCGTAGGTCGCCTTGGCCCGCTCGGCGTCGACGTCGACCTGGAGCTCGACGATGCGCCGGAACGGCCCAGACGGAATCTCGACCTGCTGGTACACCCGCCCCTCGGTCTCCTGCACCGGCCGCTCCCCGACGATCGCCAGCTGCCGCCCCGAGATCTCGATCCCCACAGCGGACAGCTCAACCCCCGAGAGATCAACCTTGACCACAGCCTGCTGCGGTTCCCCGCAGTAATAGACGTCTACGTTCGGCGTAAAACCTCTGCTCCTGCGAGAGACGTACGTAGTCCGTGCCCACGCATATAGATCCCGCTCCGGCATGAGGCAGAACATTAGCCAGCTCCGCTTCTCGCGGCGCCCTACGCCGTCTGCGCCTGCGACGCCCAGCGCGGAGGCCGCATCAGCAGCACGGGCTGCCTCGGCGGAACCAGCCCCTCGGGCCGGTCGGGCCGGAAAGTCGTGCAGGGCTCCTCCAGCTCCAGGGCGCAGAGGAGGTTCTTGCGGAAGTAGCAGTCCTCGCAGCTGGGTGGCTTCGGCTTTCGCGGCATCGGGAGGCGATATTGCCACCGACGTACGGCTCTCGTGACGCTCATTTCCGCAAAGCGCCACATCTTTGACACAGTCTCGTCACAGCTTCCCCGCGTCTTGCGCGAAAGCGGGTGGTTCCCGTCGCTACCATGGGCTTGCCGATGGACTCCCAGAGCCGGACCCAGAAGCTCGCGGACTCCCCCCAGCTGTTCGAGAGCGACTTCCTCAACTTCTTCTCCCGGGTGCACCCGTCGATCCCGGCGATCGTCTTCGTGCCGGTCATCGTCGCCATGGAGTGGCTGGGCGCGGACGGCGGATACGGAGCGCTCGGGCTGATCGGGTTGAGCCTCGGTGGGATCGCGATCTGGACCCTGACCGAGTACTGGCTGCACCGCCTCGTCTTCCACTGGCAGCCCGACAACGCCTTCGGTCGGCGCATGCACTTCATCATCCACGGAATCCACCACGATCACCCGAACGACAAGCTGCGCCTGGTCATGCCACCGGCGGTGGCGATCCCGCTCGCCGTGCTCTTTTTCGCGACCTTCGCCCTCGTGTTCGGCACCCCCGCGGCCTACCCGCTCTTCGGCGGCTTTATCTTCGGCTACCTCGCCTACGACTACACGCACTATTACGTCCACCACTTCGTGCCGAAGTCGGACCTCGGCAAGCGCCTGCGCGAGCAGCACATGCGCCACCACTTCCAGGACCATCGCTACGGCTACGGCGTCTCGTCGCCGATCTGGGACGTGGTTTTCAGAACGCTCCCGCGCAAGCGGCAGTAACCGATCGCCGATTGCTGCATAGATGCAGCCGATGAGCCGGGTCGAGAAGACCGCCAACCTTGGTGCCGTGATCGTCCCGTTCGCGGCGACCGTGACCGCGGTCGTCCTGCTCTGGAACCAGCTGGTGCGACCGGCGGACCTCGCGATCGCGGCCGTGATGTACCTGTTCACCGCGGTCGGGATCACGGTGGGCTTCCACAGGCTGCTCACCCACCGGTCCTTCCAGACCCGCAAGCCGGTCGAGTACCTCTTCGCCACGGCCGGCTCGATGGCGGTCCAGGGGCCGGTGATCTCCTGGGTCGCCGACCACCGCAAGCACCACGCCCACACCGACGAAGAGGGTGACCCTCACAGCCCCCACGTCGGTCACGGCGGCGGCGTACGCGGCGTCTTCGCCGGTCTCTGGCATGCCCACTCCGGCTGGCTCATGTCGACTCAGGGACGCGCTGACTGGAAGCGCTACGCGCCCGATCTCTACGAGGATCGCGGGATGCGCGCGATCTCCCGTCACTTCCTCGCTCTGGTGCTGCTGAGCCTGGCGCTTCCGGCGCTTGCGGGATACGCGCTCAGCGGGACGCTCGCCGGGGCGGCGACCGGGCTTCTCTGGGGCGGACTGGTTCGGATCTTCTTCGTCCACCACATAACCTGGAGCGTGAACTCCGTGTGCCACTTTTTCGGTACTCGTCGCTTCGACACCGACGATCGCTCCACCAACGTCTTCTGGCTGGCCCTGCCGTCGCTGGGCGAGTCCTGGCATCACAACCACCATGCGTTTCCACGCTCAGCCGTACACGGCCTTCGACGGTGGGAGATCGACCCATCCGCTTTGATTATTGGTGCGATGGAGAAACTGGGACTCGCCTGGAACGTTGTACGCATCTCCACCCAGCGCCAGGCGCAGCGCAGCGCCTAGCGCTTGCACGCGGTACCCACTTCGACCAAACGGCCAGAGTGACAACGTTAGATTTGACCATATGAATAGTCACTGTCACTGTGACTGTGCCACACTGCGCGAAGCTGACGAACCCAATGGCGAAAAGCCCGAGGGGATGAAAGGAAGGAAATGCCCAGCACCAGCAACGTACTCGACGAGGCTCTCGACCTGGTCAAGAAACGACTCGCCGAGCTAGACGAGGAGCGCAAGCGCCTCGAGCGTGCGCTCGCAGAGCTCGGTGGCACCATCACCCATCGTCGTCCCGGTCGTCCCCGGGGCAGCGGTCGCGGCCCCGGCCGGCCACCCAAAGCAGCCTCGGCCGGCGGCGCGCCCCGCAAACGTCGCCGCCGCAGCGGCACGCGTGCCGATCAGGCCGTGGCCCTGGTGGAGAAAAATCCCGGGATTAGTGCCTCGGAGATCGCAAAACAGTTGAAAATCAAACCGAACTACCTCTACCGAGTCCTCGGCGAACTCGAGAAAGAGGGTCGAGTCACGAAGAAGGGGCGCGCGTACCGCCCGGCCAAGTAGGAACGGTCGCGGCCCTTGGAGCATCAAAGCCGGCCCCATATGGGGCCGGCTTTTTTTTGGGGCTCAGACGAGACCGAGCTGGCTGACCGCGTCGCGCTCCTCGCGCAGCTCGGCAGCGCTGGCGTCGATGCGGGTGCGCGAGAACTCCGGGATCTCAGCCCCCTCGACGATCGACCACTCGCCATCGCCGCAGGTGCAGGGGAAGCCGGCGACGATGCCCTCCGCGACCCCGTAGGAACCGTCGGCGGGAACGCCCATCGACACCCAGTCGCCGTCCGGGGTGCCGAGCACCCAGTCGTGGACGTGGTCGATCGCGGCATTGGCCGCCGAGGCCGCACTGGAGGCCCCGCGCGCATCGATGATCGCGGCGCCGCGTTTGGCCACGCGGGGAATGAACTCATCCGCGATCCAGGTCTCGTCGTCGACCGCGTCCCAGGCACTCTGCCCGCCGACCCGTGCGTTCACCAGGTCTGGGTACTGCGTGGTCGAGTGGTTCCCCCAGACGGTCATGTTGGTCACGTCGGAGACCTGCTTGCCGAGGCGGTTGGCCACCTGCGCGACCGCCCGGTTGTGATCGAGTCGCATCATCGCGGTGAAGCGCTCGCGGGGAACGCCGTCGGCGTTGGAAAGCGCGATCAGGCAGTTGGTGTTGGCCGGGTTGCCAACCACGAGCACGCGCACGTCGCTTGCCGCACCGGCGGCGATCGCTTCGCCCTGGGGCTTGAAGATGCCGCCGTTGGCCTCGAGCAGGTCGGCGCGCTCCATGCCCGGCCCGCGCGGCCGGGCGCCGACCAGCAGCCCGACGTTGCAGCCCTCGAACGCCTGCTTGGGATCGTCGAAGATGTCGATCCGGCGCAGCAGCGGGAAGGCGCAATCGTCGAGCTCCATCGCGGTGCCCTCGGCCGCCTTGACGGCGTCGGGGATCTCGAGCAGGCTGAGCTCGACCGGGGTGTCAGGGCCGAGCATCTGCCCGCTGGCGATGCGGAAAAGCAGCGCGTAGCCGATCTGCCCGGCGGCGCCGGTGACGGTGACTTTCACGGGGGTGCTCACAAAATCTCCTTTGCTTTGAGGGCCTCGTCGATCGAGGCGAGGAACTCCTGCGTGGTCTGGTGCTCCTGGTCGGGACCGACGAGGAGTGCGAGGTCTTTGGTCATGCGACCGCCTTCGACCGTCTCCACGCAGACGCGCTCGAGGATCTCGGCGAAGCGTGTGACGTCGGGCGTCTCGTCGAGGCGGCCGCGCGCGGCCAGGCCGCGGGTCCAGGCGAAGATCGAGGCGATCGGGTTGGTCGAGGTCGGCTGGCCCTGCTGGTGCCGGCGGTAGTGACGGGTGACGGTGCCGTGCGCGGCCTCGGCCTCGACGGTCTTGCCGTCGGGGCTCATCAGCACGCTCGTCATCAGGCCCAGCGAGCCGAAGCCCTGGGCGACGGTGTCGGACTGCACGTCGCCGTCGTAGTTCTTGCAGGCCCAGACGTAACCGCCCTCCCACTTCAGCGCGGCGGCGACCATGTCGTCGATCAGCCGGTGTTCGTAGCTGATCCCGGCCGCCTCGAAATCGGCCCTGAACTCGCCCTCGTAGACCTCGGCGAAGAGGTCCTTGAAGCGGCCGTCATAGGCTTTGAGGATGGTGTTCTTGGTCGAGAGATAGACCGGCCAGTTTTTCAGCAGGCCGTACATAAACGAGGAGCGGGCGAATTCGCGGATCGAGTCGTCGAGATTGTACATCGCCAT
>JANWHD010000059.1 GCA_025450585.1 Solirubrobacterales bacterium | reverse complement strand
CGACACAACGCGTGCAGGTCAGACCTCCGGGTCGACAACCAGCCTAGGAGTCAGCTCGCCGCCTTCCCGAGAACCAACCGACCGAGTCGGACGCTGCCGCCGACCTTGGAGCCGACGATGACAGTGAGTTCCAGCCTAGCGCCGAGGTAACGTTGGCCCATCGGTTGCTTCGTCGTCCTCTTCGCCCTGATCTCGCCGCGCCTGGCGCTGTTCGCGCTCTGGCTGTTCAGCGACCTGCTCGGCCGCGCGTTCGAGGGTTGGTTCGTGCCCTTCCTCGGCTTCTTCCTGCTGCCCTGGACGACCCTCGCCTACGCGGTGATGTGGAGCTCCTCAAACGGGGTCGTCGGCTTCGAGTGGTTCATCGTCGTCCTCGCCTTCATTTTCGACCTCGGCTCCTACGCGCAGAGCGGCCGTCAGCGCGAGGCACGGGCGTAGCGCCGAGCGAAGCGCGGCCGACCCACCCCTCGCGCGAGCGCTACTCGCCCGATTCGGCCGGGTAGGCGAGCTTGATGTGGGCCTTGCCGAGCACGATGAACTCGCGCCGCGTCACCTCACCGGTGGAGGTCGTGGTGATCTCCACGTCGGTGAGCGGGATGAAGCCGATCTCGTCGCGGTTGAGCGCATCCGAGAGGCGACTCGCGTAGCCCTCGCGGGGCAAGGTGACGTCACCTGCAATCAGGTGCCGGTCGGTTTCGAACACTGCCCGCTCCCTGCGCTGCTCGACCTGGGGGATCTGCATCATCTGCACGCCACCATCGACACAAGCATCCGGCGACTGGAGGGAATAAACGTCCGATCTACATAACTCCGTTGATCCGCCGCTCTCGATCGTCTAGCCTTTTGCTCAGTTTTATTTGAGCATAAGAAAAGGAGAGTGGATGACCGAGCGAGCCAGGCCTGCCTTCGACCTCTCGGCGCTCCGCGACGGAAACCTGCGCCGGCTCGTGCTCGCCCAGCTCACCTCCGCGGTGGGCGACCTGATGGTGCTGGCGGTGCTGCCGTTCGCCGTGCTCTCGATCGGCGGCTCGATGGCCCAGGTCGGCATCGCCCTCGCCGCACAGGCCGTCGTGCTCGCCGCCCTCCTCCTCTTCGGCGGCGTGGGGGGAGACCGGTTCGCCCGTCGCTCGGTGGTGATCGCGGCCGACCTGTGCCGGTTCGCGTCGCAGGGAATCGTGGCGGTGCTGCTGATCGGCGGCCACGCGGAGTTCTGGCAGCTCGTCGCCGCGCAGGCCGTGCTCGGCGCCGGTGCGGCCTTCTTCATGCCGGCTATGCAGGGGCTGATCTCGCAGTCCGTGCACCCAGAGCAGCTCCAGAAGGCGAACGCGCTGCGCGGAATGGCCGTCTCACTCGGTGGCGTCGTGGGGCCGGCGATCGCGGTCGCGGTCCTCGCCGTCGCCGGCCCCGGCTGGGCCTTCGCCGTTGATGCCGCCAGCTTCCTGCTCAGCGCGGCGATGCTGGCCAAGGTCAGGGCCCAGGCACCGCAGGCGGTCTGGCACCGTGCCAGCACGGTGCGGCAGGACCTCGCCGCGGGCTGGCGAGAGTTCCGCCACACGACCTGGATCTGGGTCATCGTCACCGAGTTCGCGATCCTCAACTCGCTCGTCTTCGCCCCCTTCTTCGTCTTCGGCCCGACCGTTTCCGCGGACTCGCTCGGCGGCCCCGCCGCCTGGGCGACGATCCTCGCCGCGCTGGGTGCCGGCGAGGTGCTCGGGGCGATCGTCGCGATGGCCTGGAACCCCAACCGCCCGCTGCTGGTGGCCACCCTCGCAATCGGTCTGTGGGCGGTGCCGCTACTACTCCTGGCGACGCTGGCACCGGTCGGCCTGATCGCCGTCGGCGCCGCCGCGGCCGGCGCCTCGCTGGCGATCTTCGGCGCTCTCTGGGAGACGATCCTGCAGACCCGCACCCCCATCTCCCTGCGCTCTCGCCTCAGCTCCTACGACCTACTCGGCTCCTTCGCCCTGATCCCGCTCGGCTACATGCTCGGCAGCCTGGAGCAGGAGCTGTTCGGCGCCGGCCCGGGCCTGATCGCAGCCGCCGCCGTGATCGCGGTCGCGACCTTCGCGGTGATCGCCGTCCCGAGCGTCCGCGAGATGAGGTCGGCCCCCCGGCCGGACGCCGCGCCGAGTGCGTGATGCGCCCTGGGCTTTTACTCCTCTCCCTCGGGCAATCGGAACCCGACCGGCCGCTTCGGTCGATCGGGTGGTGAGATCAGCTGCCTCAGCGTCATGAAGATCTGGTTCAGCTGCTCGTCATGCCCACCCAATTCCCGCTCGACCTCTTCGAGTCTCTTCTCAATCGCGGCATAGGAACTCGCGACCCGGCGAAGCTCGACGAAGACCCGCATGATCTCGATGTTCACGGCAATCGCTCGATCGCTGCGAAGGACGCCAGAGAGCATCGCCACTCCTTGCTCCGTAAAGACATATGGCGCGTAGCGGCGGCCGCCCCGGCCCTCGTTTGAGATCACAATTTGTGATCTCAAAGCTTCTGCCTCGGCGCTTGTCAGCTGGAACATGAAGTCCCCAGGGAAGCGCTTCGCGTTTCGCTTGACCTGCTGAACGAGCACCCTGGTCTCTACGCCATATAGATCCGCGAGATCTTCATCAAGCAGCACCTGACGCCCGCGGACGACCAAGATTCGCTTCTCTATCGCTGGAGCCGCGATCAATTCCAGCGAGGCAGTCTTCTCCGTCACGCCAACCATCTAGCCAGGATGCCAAGCGAGCCGGATGCTTTTGTCTGCGAGATCGGGACGATCGGATGAACTTCGCATCTGAGGCTAGTTAGCGACCGGACGTTCGAGGGGTCGCAGCGGGGGCTTACCTGCCTCTGCGCGACGCTGTTCCGCCACTTCGCGCAGCTTTTCGCTGAATTGGTGCATGTCCTCCGGCGATTCGTGCCAGTGGTCCAAGGTGGCGGCCTTAAGCTGGGGTGCAGTCAGCTCGGGCAGCGGCTTGCGAAGGAACCGACGCGCAAACCGGTGCGGCAGCTGCTCCGAGAGGGCCAGGTCGCGGACGGTGCGTTCTGCATCGCGTAATTGGTCGCGATAGCGGTGGGCGACCTGATCCTTGAGCTGCTGGTACTCCACCAGACTGTAGTCGGGTCCCGCTGATTTGCGGGCTTCCCGGGCCATGATCACAAGGTGCTGCTTGCGCAGTTCGGCATCGTCGTCCTCAATCCACGTCCGCAGGTCCTCGTCACGGTTACTGATCAACTCATCGTTGCGGCGGATGTCCCGCGGGACGTTGTACAGCCGCTCCACAAGCAGGGTGCCGATGATCGAGATGAGGGCTATGAGGAGTGGGGACACAGCTCCTCGAGTGTCCTATTCAGGGCGGACGCAGCCAGCTCCATCCACGAGGAAGATAGGAACAGAGTGGCTGGAATTGAGCGACTCAACGAGCCTGCGCGGGGCCGTCGCACAGCGAGCGAACATCGGGGCGCCCGGATTCGAACCGGGGACCTCGGCCACCCAAAGGCCGCGCGCTACCAGGCTGCGCCACGCCCCGATGGCCGTGATCTTACGGCCATCGTCGCGCGGTGGCGCGAGCCGCCGCGGTTTGGGACGGTCAGGCCGGCTGCTTGGCGGGTGCCTGGAAGCCGGCCAGCGAAGCGGTGTCGGCGATCTCGCCGGTGAAGACCGGCCAGAGCTCGCGGGGCAGGTCGTGCCCCATACCCTCGACGATGCGCAGGCGGGCCCCGGGGATGGCCCGGGCCGTGGCGCGGCCGCCGCTGGGCCGGACGAGCGGGTCACTGGTGCCGTGGATCACCGCAGCCGGAAGGCGCAGCTTGCGCAGCGCCGCCGTGCGGTCGCCCGAGGCGGAGATAGCGTGCATCTGGCGCAGGACCCCGCGCGGATTGTGGGAGCGGTCGTACATCTTTCCGGCCATCTCGCGCAGCCTCGCCTCGTCGGTCGGGTAGGCGGGGGAGCCGACGATCCGGAAGGTCTTGAGGACGCGCTCGACAAAGCCGTCGCGATCGTGAGGCGCCTTGGCCAGCATCACGCCGAAGGCCTTCAGCGTCGGCGCCCCGACCCGGCGGCTGCCGGTCGTCGACATGATCGAGACCAGCGAGCGAACCCGGCCGGGGTGCTCGATCGCAAGCGTTTGGCCGATCATCCCGCCCATCGAGGCGCCGACGACGTGCGCCGAGTCGATTCCCAGGTGATCCATAAGTCCGATCGTGTCGGCGGCCATGTCGGACAGCAGATAGGGCGCGCTGGCCCGGCGGCCGAGGAAGAGGTCGACCCGCTTGGGCACCCCGGCTGCTTCGATCATGGTCGAGTGGCCGATGTCGCGGTTGTCGAAGCGGACGACGCGGAAGCCGCGGCCCGCCAGAAGCTCGCAGAACTCTTCGTCCCAGGCGAGCATCTGCGTCCCCAGCCCCATCACGAGCAGAAGCGGCTCGCCGTCGGGGTCGCCCACCTCCTGGTAGGCGATCTCGACGCCGTTGACCGGCGCCAGGCGCTCCTCGCTGAGCCCGGGCATCCGCGGAAGTCTAGCCGCAGACTGGCTGCGCAGCCAAGTCGACGCGAACAGCTAGGTTGCCCTGGATGCGAACCGCGATCGTCTCCGACCTGCACCTCGGCTCCGCCGGCGGCGAGGACCTCCTGCGCGACTTGGCCATCCGCAAGACCCTGCTCGAGGAGATCGGCGGCGCCGACCGCCTCGTCCTGCTCGGCGACGCGCTCGAGCTGCGCGAGCTGCAGCTGCCGCGGGTGCTCGAGATCGCCCAGCCCTTCTTCGAGGATCTGGGCAGGGCGATGGCGGGGCGCCGGGTCGTTCTGGTGCCCGGCAACCACGACCACCGCCTGGCCGAGCCCCTGCTCGAAGAGCTGGCACTCGCCAGCGGCACGCTCGGACTTGAGCACCGCTCGCTCGCGGCCGGCGAGCCGGCCAGCCGGATCGCCGCCTGGCTCGGCGAGACCGAGCTCAGCATCGCCTACCCCGGCATCTGGATTCGCGACGACGTCTACGCCACCCACGGCCACTACATGGACTGCCACATGTCGCTGCCGCGTTTGGAGTGCGTCGCGGCGGCGGCGATGATGCGCACCGCCGGGCACCCCCCGGATCCGGCGGCCCCGCCCGACTACGAGCGCATCCTGCGCCCCCTCTACGGCTTCTCCTTCGGCCTCGCCGCGGCCGGGATGAGGCCCGGCGCCAGCCGCCCCTCCGAACGCGCCTGGAACGCCTTCTCCGGCCGCCGCGACGGCGGGCGCGTCCGCCGGGCCACGGTCAAGGCCGCCTTCGGCGCCGGCGTGCCGGCGAGCGTCTGGCTGCTCAACCGCCTCTTCCGCGCCGAGTTCGACGCCGACCTCTCCCCCGCCTCGATCGCCCGCAGCGGCATCGACGCCGCCACCGAGCTGGCGCGGCGGCTGCGGGTCGAGGCGGCTCACACGATCACCGGCCACACCCACCATGCCGGCCCGGAAGAGGGCTCCACGCACTGGCAGCTGCCTGGCGGCGGCCAGCTGCACAACACCGGCAGCTGGGTCTTCGCCGACGCCTTCCACCACCCCGGCGCACCGCCGGGCCCCTACTGGCCCGGGACCGTCACCTGGGTCGGCGACGAGGGGCCGCCGCGACGCGTGCGCCTGCTCGTCAACCGCCCGCGCGAGGAGCTGCGGGAAGCGGTCAGCCGAGCCAGTCGGCGATGATCGCGCCGATCTGAGGGCCGGCGTCCTCCTGGAGGAAGTGACCCGCGTCCTCGATCGGCCGCGGTGCCGGGAAGTTGAGCTGGGTCGAGACCCGCTCGCCGACGGAGAAGGGGAGGATCGGGTCCGAGTCGGCCCAGAGGACCAGCGTCGGGCGCTCGTCCTCGCGCAGCGCGTCGGCAACCCGTTTGCCCTCCGCGGCCCCGGGCGCGTCGGGCTCGGTCGGCAGGATCAGCGGGAAGGCGCGGGCGCCGGCCTTTGACTCCGGGCTCGGGTACGGGGCTTCGTAGGCGGCGATCACGTCGTCGCCCGGGTCGTTCTTGCAACCGCCGCGGACGAGCGTCCCCACCGGTATGTCGGCGTTGTTGCGGACGAAGTCGCGGAACATCAGCCAGGCCTCGCTCATCCGCTGCTGCCCGGTGAACGGCCCGGTCTCCATGATCACGAGGCGCGAGAAGCGGTCGGGGTGCTCGACCGCCAGGCGCAGCCCGATCGGCCCGCCCCAGTCGTGGACGACGGCGGTCGCGTCGCGCACGTCGAGCTCCTCCAGCAGCTTCGAGATCAGCTCGACGTGGCGGTCGTAGGTGTACCACTCGAGGTCGGTGGGCTTGTCGGAGCGGCCGAAGCCGGCGTAGTCGGGGGCGATGCAGCGATATCCGGCGTCGCGCACCGGCGGGATCACCTTGCGCCAGAGGAACGACCAGGTCGGCTCGCCGTGGAAGAAGACGACGGGCTTGCCCTCGCCCTCGTCGAGGAAGGCGAGCCGCAATCCGTCGACCTCACGGTAACTCGACTTGAAGGGGAAGTCTGGAAGCCCCTGTAGCGCCTCCTCGGGGGTGCGAACGACGTCCATGGCCGGGCAGACTAGTCGAAGGGCGGATTGCAAGCGCAAGCAGGAGACATGCCAGGCGCAGGAACCCTTTGCCCGGCCTCGAACGCGCTCCTAGCGTTTCCACACTTCCGATTTCACCATTTCACCTGTTCTGGTTTTTGTCCCTGTCCAAAAGCAGTCACGAAAGGTTTGCCCATGAATGAGGAGAGCACTCTCAGTGGATGGTGGGTCTTCGCCGGCGTCCTTCTCCTGGTCGCCGGTGTCCTGAACATCATCTACGGCATCGCCGCGATCGGCGACTCGAAGTTCTTCACCGAAAACGCCACCTTCATCCTCAGCGGCCTCAACACCTGGGGTTGGATCATCCTGATCATCGGCGTGCTCGAGCTCGTCGCCGCCTTCTCACTCTTCTCCGGGGGTGAATTCGGGCGCTGGTTCGGCATCTTCATAGCCGCCCTCAACGCGATGGGCGCGCTGCTCTCGATCCCGGCCTACCCCTTCTGGTCGCTGGCGATCTTCGCCCTCGCGATCATCATCATCTACAAGCTGTCCGAGGGGCCCGAAGGCTCCGTCAGCTAGGCGAGGACCCTGCCACGCGCTGCGGCTGAAGGCCCCGGGATTCCGGGGCCTTCGTCGTTGCGGAGGCTTGCGCGGCCGATGCCGGAACCTCGAGGCGTGCCCAGGGGGCGAGGGCGCGCTCGTCGTCGTAGACGACGTCGGCGCGGCTGAGGCGATCGTCCCAGCCTCGCCGGCGCTCGTCGAAGAGGATGCCGAGGAAGCCGATCCCGAAGGTGATGATGGCGAGGAACATGCCGAGCAGGCGCTTGAGGGATCGGCGCAGCGGCAGGCCGCGTTCCTCGACGTCGAGCCTGATCCCGAGGAAGCGCATGCCCGGTGTCTGCGCTGCGAGCGACCAGAAGCCGACCAGGTAGACGCTGCCGAGGACGAACCAGAGCGTGGTGCCGACCGCGAGCGCCGCGTCGGAGACGCCGTTGCCGTTACCGGTGAAGGCCGAGGCGATCAGCGCCGCCACCGCGGCCAGGCCGGAGAAGCAGAGATTGACGATCAGGCCGTCGAGGCCGAAGGCGGCGGCGCGGGTGACCAGACCGGCGCGGTCGGTCGGCTCGGTGCGGCGCTTGCGGAAGAGGATCCGGCGCGCCAGCCTCTCGACGCCGCCGTCGGCGCGCTTGGTGCCGTTGCCGATCGTGTGGCCGACGTCGGCGATCAAACCAACGCTCTGGGCGCTGATCGCGGCGCGTATCTCCGGCGCCTCGGCGATCCGCTCGACCAGGCGCTGGGTCTCGTCGCTGGCCAGCAGGCGCAGCCAAACCTCGTCGACGAGCTCGCTGTCGAGCGCGTCGATCAGCGCGCGCTTGACGGCATCGCTCTCCAGGGCGCTGTTCATCGCCTCCTCTACGACCGGACCCTTGATCACCCGGGCCAAAGCCCGTTCGACCGCCTCGCTCTCGATCGCGGCGACCATCGCCTCCTCGGCGGCGCTCTCGACCGCGCGATCGATGCCTGCCGCCTTGGTCACGCTGCGGGCGCTGCGCACCCCGGCGCCGAGCAGGCGCACCGAGAGTGGCAACGGCCGACCTGAGGGGCCGTCGCCGGACGGGTCCGAGTGCGGATCTGGGCCGTCAGTCATCGCCCGGCGAGTATAGGTCGCGCTGGGCCAGCCGATCGAGGAAGTCGGCTTGGGCGGGGTTGATCTTCTCCCGCGCCGCATCGAGGCCGAACCACTCCGCCCGGTCGACCTCGGGGAACTCGCGCTCCTTGCCCGAACGAGGCGGCCACTCCAGCGCGAAGGTGTTGCTGCGCAGCCCGGCGGGGTCGAAGTCCCCCTCGGCCACCCAGCAGAGAACCGTCTTGCCGCCCTTCTGGCGCACCGAGCCCAGCTCGGTCAGGTCATCGGCGGCGAGGCCGAGGCCGGAACCCAGCTCCTCCTCGAGCTCGCGCAGCGCGCAGGCGCGGGGGTCTTCCCCCTCGTCGACTTCCCCCTTGGGCACCGACCAGGCGCCAAGGTCCTTCTTCGCCCAGAACGGCCCGCCGGGATGGACGAGCAGCACTTCGAGCTCGTCGCCGACGGTGCGGTGGAGCAGGATCCCAGCGCTGGTCACGGCCACCGCAGGGACGGTAATCGACTATGCGACCCGCTTCAGCTCCGCCCGGCTGGCGCCGATCGCCTCGAGCGCGAGCCGGCTTGCCTCGACACCACTCGCCCAGGAGACCTCCGACAGCAGACCGGGCGCGGCGACCATGTCGCCGGCGAGGAAGACACCGGCGCCGCGGTCGATCGCGGGGCGATCCCGCCAGCTGAGGCCGGGGTGGTCCAGCGGGCCGGTGCGACCCTCCATCGCCTGCCGCCGGCGCCATGTCTCGCGCTCGCGCCAACCGGGGAGCGAGGCATCGAGCAGGCGCTCGAGGCGCAGGCCCGCCTGGTCGGCGCTCTCGCCGGGCCGGATCGGCAGCTGCGCCTGGACCAGCTCCTCGCCCTCGGGGGCAAGCGAGGGGTCGGCAGCGCTGAAGCGCTCGACCCAGCCGGCTTCGTCGAGGTCGGAGACGACGAAGGGGTCGCCGCGGCGGTGCTTGAGCCCGAGGTCGACGCAGACGGTGCGCCCGGCCGGCCAGTCCAGCGAGTCGTCGCCGAGCAGCTCCCGCGCCTGGCCCAGCTCGGTGGCGACGATCACCGGCAGCTCGGGCAAGGCGTCCACCGGGTGGCCGGTCTCGATCTCGACCCCGAGGCGTCGCGCCCGCACCTCGAGCGCCGCGATCATCGACCCCCAGCCTCCGACCAGGTAGCGCGCTGTGGGCGGCGGGCTGAGCAGGACCCGTACCGAGTGGCCCCAGACGAATGCCGCCGAGAGTTCGCCCGGGTCGTGGTGGAAGGTGTAGACGCCGGCCGCGGCGGAGAGCATCGCCGCGGTGCGCTCGTCGGCGTGGCTCGTGACCCAGCCGCGGAAGTCCTGGTCGACCGGAGCCTCGCGGCCGCGCAGGCGCAGTACCGAGGGGATCGTGCCCAGCGGCGGCGTGCGGCGCACGTCGCCCTGCCAGCGGAAACGGATCCCGGCCAGCGGGGCGTTCTTGTGCGGGGGCAGCAGCTCGCGCTCCACCAGCCACTGCCAGAGCGGGCCGTCCTTGTAGATGACGTGGGGGCCGAGGTTGGCCTTGTAAGGGCCGGCCATGCTTCGGGCGCGGCCACCGAGGGCCTCGTGCGCCTCGAGCAGGCGCACCTCCGCCCCACCCTCAGCACACTCGATCGCTGCCGTCAGCCCGGCGAGCCCTCCGCCGACGATCGTGATCCCGCTCATCGTATCTCCTCGCTTCCGTTCGATCGCTGACTTCGTGGTTTGGGATGCATATATGGATCCAAAACCACGAAGTCAGCAGTTCGCCCACGAGATTACGGAAGTACTGGACCGCTATACAGTGCCAGTAATGACTCGCTCAACAGGTCCAGTTGCGGTAGCTGGGCTACTGCTGCGGCTCGATCGCGAAGCGGAGACGCCGCTGCACGAACAGATCGAGCGCTCGGTGCGCGCTGACATCCGGGCGGGTCGGCTGGTGGCCGGGACGCGGCTGCCCTCGACCCGCAGCCTCGCGGCCGAGCTGGGGGTCTCGCGGGGGGTCGTCAGCGAGGCCTACGGCCAACTCGCAGCCGAGGGGTACCTGCTCGCCGGCCAGGGCGCGCCGACGCGCGTCGCCCTCACCGTTCGCGCGCAGGCAACGCGGCCGCCGGCACGGTCACTGCAGCCCAGCTTCGCCTATCGCCTCGACCCCGGCCTCCCCGACCTGGCCGGCTTCCCGCGCGATCGCTGGCTGCGCTCGTTGCGCTCCGCTTGGCGGCAGGCGCCGATCGACGCCGTCGACTACCCGGACCCACGCGGCGTCCCGTCCCTGCGCGAGGCACTTGCCGAGTACCTGGGGCGGGTCCGCGGCGCCGCCGCCGACCCGGAGAACCTGATCGTCTGCACCGGCTTCTCCCAAGGCCTCTCACTGATCGCCCGCTGGCTGCGCGATCGCGGCGTCGAGCGGGTAGCCCTGGAGGATCCCGGCTGGCACACGCACCGGCTGATCCTCGAACAAGCCGGGATCGAGGTGGTGCCGATCGCCGTTGACGACGAGGGGTTGCGGGTTGAGGACCTCGAGGCGACCGACGCCGCGGCGGTGGTCGTCACTCCCGCCCACCAGTTCCCGACCGGGCGAGTGCTGAGCAGCGAGCGACGGGCGGCGCTGATCGAGTGGGCCGAGCGCGGCGAGCGGCTGATCGTCGAGGATGACTTCGACGCCGAGCTGCGCTACAACCGGGCCGGCGTCGGCGCGCTCCAAGGCCTCGCGCCGGAGCGCGTCGCCTACATCGGCTCGGCCAGCAAGCGGCTGGTGCCGGGCATGCGGCTGGGCTGGATGCTGACCCCTTCCTGGCTGGGCTGGCCGCTGATCTCGGTCAAGACGATCGAGGACCGCGGCTCGGAGACGATCGGCCAGCTCGCCCTCCAGGACTTCATCGCCCGCGGCGAGCTCGACCGCCACCTCCGCCGCATGCGGTTGCGCTATCAGCACCGTCGCGAGGCGCTGATGGACGCGCTGGCACGCTACATCCCGGACGCCCGTATCGAAGAGGGCGCCGCCGGCCTCTACGAGCTGGCCGAGCTTCCCGCCGATGTCGACGAGCCCGGCCTGATCGGCGCCGCCGCCGACCGTGGGGTAGCCCTCGAGGGCCTGGCCCTGCATCGCTTCAAGGCGGGCGGCCCGCCCGGCCTCGTCCTCGGCTTCGGCGGCCTTCCTGAGCCCGCGATCGAGCAGGGGATCCGGCTCGTGGCGGAGACGCTCGATCCGGCCCCGGCCGACCGGCGGGCGTGAAAGAGTCGGCGGAGACCGACCAGACACCAGCAGCGCCACCGCTCTCGAAAGGAGCTGCCAGTCGTGCAGAACAAGATTCGGCTCACCACGGCATTCGTCTTTGCCACCCTCGCCCTATCCGCCGCGGGCTGCGGCGATTCAGGCTCCGACGACAGCAGCTCGGACAACTTCCGGGTCGGACTCGAGGCACCGCTCTCGGGCGAACAGGCAGCGCTCGGCAAGGGCATGCTGAAAGGCGCCGAACTGGCGGCGGCGCAACTCAACGCCAAGGACGGGATCCTGGGCAGGCAGGTCGAGATCGTCCCGATCGACGACGCCGCCGACCCGGCGACGGGAGTGAAGGCGGCGAAGTCCGCCATCGCCAGCGGCCTCGACGGCATCGTCGGCCCCTACAACTCGGGCGTAGGGATCGAAACGCTGCCCCTCTATCTGAAGGCCGGCTTGGTGCCGATCAGGCTGACCTCCGACACCTCGACCAACAGCCTCGGCTTCACGCTGCAGCCGATGACCTACCAGATCGCCCCCGTCGCTTCACAGGCGCTGACCGGCT
Source organism: Solirubrobacterales bacterium (assembly GCA_025450585.1). Lineage (GTDB taxonomy): Bacteria > Actinomycetota > Thermoleophilia > Solirubrobacterales > 70-9 > VRUE01. The sequence goes on along the minus strand of JANWHD010000059.1, from coordinate 42,806 downwards.
GGCTGGGCGCCAAGACCGTCGCCATCGCCTACGACCCAACCCAGAACTACACCGTCTCGGTGTCCAAAAAGCTGAGGGAGTCGCTCGAAGCAGTCGGCGTCACCGTGACCGCCTTCGAGAAGGTGAAGCCCGGCGAGAAGAGCTACGCCGGCGTAGTCGAAAAGCTCGCCGCTACGAATCCGGACGTCATCTACGCGGCCGTCTACTTCCCGGAGGGCGGCCTGATCGCCAAGGAGATGCGGGAAGGAGAAGTCGAATCGCAGTGCATCGCGGACTATGCGTCGTATGACACCGGTTTCGTCGAAACGGCCGGCGTCACAGCTGCCCGAGCCTGTCCCGTGGTCGGCGTGCCGGCGCCCGAGGACTTCTCCGGCGCGGCCGCGAAGGTGACCGAGTACCGCGACGAGTTCGGCGAGGCCCCCGGTACCTGGAGCCCTTACACCTACGACTCGCTGAACTTCCTCGCCGACGGCATCGAGAAGACAGGCGGCACCGCTGCCAAGAAACTCACCGCCACCCTCGACGGCATCAGAGGCTGGAAGGGATGGACCGGCTCGGTCACGATCGACCCCCGCAGCGGGAACCGCCAGCCCGCAACGGTGGTGATCGTCGACACGGACGCGGATGGCCAGCTCCATGTCGACGAGGACTGGGCCAAGGCGGTCGACGCGCCCTATTAGGAAGGGCCCCTACTGGGCGTCGGGCCCTGGCGCGCGCGGAGCGAGCTGGACGATCGGGATCGTCCGGTTCGCCTTCGCCGCTTCCCGGCGGTAGGCCGCATAAGGCGCGAAGATGCGATCGGCGAGAGTCCAGAGCCGATCGCGCTCCGCCTCGCCGGTAACCACCGTCGCCCGCATTGGGATGCCGCCGAAGGTGACGTCGGGGTGGGCCTGCAGGTTGTGAAACCACGCCGGGTGACTCGGGAGGCCGAGTTTCGAGGCGACGATCGTGGCCCGGTCGCCGTCGTGGAAGTAGATGACCGCGTTGCGCCGCACCTCGCCGCTCTTGGCGCCCCGAGTTTCGAGCAGCGCGGTCGGCATCACGAGCCCCATCCCGAGCCGTCCCCGGGTAAGCCGCATCAGGTACGGATCGACCTTCCAGACCACGTGGACCGACATGAACCGCCCCAGCCGCGTGTTGGCAAGCGCGGCATAGACACGGCTGAACAAGCCGGGACGGCGGTTGGGGTCGACGTGCTTGAGCTTCACGCCTGTCGGACCCGGTCGAGCGGATGGAGTTGCTCGGCCGCGAAGAGCTCGTGGACCAGCTTGATCGCGATCGAGCCCTCGCCGACCGCGGAGGCGACGCGGTTCATCGACCCCTGGCGGACGTCTCCCGCGGCGAAGACGCCGGGCATGCTGGTCTCGAGCGAGAGCGGGCTGCGCTCGAGCGGCCAGCTCCCGTCGCTCTCGACATCCGTCCCGGTGCGAATGAACCCGCCCTCCCCCCGCGCAAGCTCCCCCGGCAGCCAGTCCGTGTTCGGGCGGGCGCCGATCATCAGGAAGAGCTCCTCGGCCTCTACCGTCTCGGTCGCTCCATCGGCACGGGAACGGAGGACCAGGCGCTCCAGCCAGCCGTCCGCGCCTCCGCCCCCGCCGACGACCTCGGTCCCGGGGCGCACATCGATGTTGGGCGTGGCTTCGACCTGCCGCACCAGGTAGTGCGACATCCCTTGGTCGAGCGACTCGGCCCGCACCACGAGCGTCACCCTGCGGGCGTATTCAGCCAGGTGCAGCGCAGCCTGGCCGGCGGAGTTCGCGCCGCCGACGACGTACACCTCCTCATCGACCGTCGTCGGCGCCTCAGAGGCAGGGCCGCTGTAGAAGACCCCTGCCCCGACGAGAGCCTCGAGCTCGGGGACACCGAGCCGGCTGTAGGTGGCGCCCGTGGCGAGGATGACCGCGCGGGCGCTGACCTCGCCGCCGTCGGAGAGCGCGAGATGAAGGCGGTCGCCCTCGCGCCGGATCGCGGTCGCGTCGTGCATGAAGGCGAACTTGGCGCCGAAGACCCACGCTTGCTCGTAGGCGCTCTCCGCCAGGCGACGACCGCTGACTCCGCGCGGAAAGCCGAGGTAGTTGCGGATCAGCGAGCTCGAGGTCGCCTGGCCGCCGACGCCGCCATCGTCGACCACCAGCGTCCGGAAGCCCTCCGAGGCGGCATAGACCGCCGCCGAGAGGCCGGCCGGCCCACCGCCGACGATGACGACGTCGTACTCGCGCCGGTCGGGGTCGATGGTTGCCCCGGCGGCACTCGCCAGCTCCAGGTTGGTCGGGTTCGCGAGGACGGTGCCGTTCGGGAAGACGACGAGGGGCAGTGGCTCTCCGTTGCCCGATTCCGCCACCAGCGCGCTGCCGGCGGGAGAATCGGCAAGCAGGAACGCGTGCGGCACCGCGCAGCGGCCGAGGACCTCTTTCAGCTCGTGGGCCCTGCCGGTCCACGACTCGCTGATGATGCGAACGGTGTGCGGCGAGACCCGTCGCGCATGAGCCCACTCGAGCAGAAAGGTCGAGACCGACTGGTGGAAGAGCTCGTCGGGCGATTGCGACGGCCTGATCACGTAGTACTCGATCTGCCGCCGCGCCATCGCCTGGAAGATCTCCTCCGCGGTCTGGCCGTCGCCCCAGCTCCCCCACTCGATCAGCAACCCACGCTGAGCGTGCGCGTGGAGGTCTCGCACCTTGCCCAGCAGCTCACTCCCAGGCTTGCCCCCGAGCGATTGCGCGGCAAGGACCAGCGCTACGTCTTCCCCCGCCGCCTTCAGCGCCACGAGCTCGACCATCGCCTCCTCCACCGAGGACACACAGACGACGCGGTAGCTCCGCGAGTACCGGTCGACCAGCTCGCGTTCGACGTCGTGGAGCGCACGCTCGTCTTCGTCGATGGCGAAAAGGACAGGGGCGGGCACGGCTACGAAAAGTACCGTCCCAGCCGCGATTGGTCGACGAACGATGCCGAGCGATGAGGCCTTCAGCCGCGAAGCGCGCGCCAGACAACCCCTGGCCGCCGGCCGACCTTCGGTCCCAGGATCAGCGCGAAGAGCGTCAAGGCCAGCCAGGGGCGCAGGTGGGGGCCGATCCTGCGAATGCGACCGTCGGGAGCCAGCTCGAAAACCATCGCGTCGGTCAGGCGCACAGGCCCGAGCCGCGCACTGCCCACGGCTACGCGGTGCTCGCCCTCGCCGATCGTTCGCGCCCAGCTCAGCCCCTTCAGGCTCCCGTACACGGCCCTGAGCAGAACCTCGACGTCATCACGACCCCGAAAGACCATCCGACCCGAAATCGGAGAAACGACCTCGACGTCCGCGGTGAGCGAGCCCATGATCCCCTCGATGTCCCCGGCCTCCGAGGCGGACAGGTAGCGCTCGACCGAGTCGTCCATCGGAGGAACCATATGGCAGCGTTTGAGGTCGCAAATTGCGACCTCAAAGCCTCTGGCTGAAAGTACTTACTGGGGCCGCGAGAGAATCTCGTGCCCGCCAACGCGCAGCCATTCGACGTGCGTCTCGCCCGGCTTGACTTGGGAGCCGTAGCGGAAGGTAGCGCGGCCATCGCCTGAGTAGGACATCTCCCACACGTCCTTGGTGCCCTGGACACGCTTGATGCGCAGCGAGCGAGGCAGGTCGGCGCCTTCCCGCAGGGCCTCAATCAATTTCTCTACTGCTGCCCGAAACGTGCGGCGCTGCTCACGCGGCATCCGCGCGAACTCCCGGGCGAAGCCCAGGGACATCCCGTAGGTGGGGCTCATCAACCGGTCTGCTGAAAAGATGCCGCGCCGAGACGATCGAGGGCGTCGAGGAACTCATCGCTGCTGAGCGGCCGATCCGCCGTCTCGGCGATGACCTCCTCGACGGTCTCGGGGACGAGCACCAGAGAGCCGTCCCGGCGTCGCTCGGAGACCTTGTAGCGGCCAAGCCGCTCCCCAGCGGCGTCCGCTGCGGTGATGTCAACAACAAGCATCTTCATCTCCTTTCAGTGTCTCAGGCGGTCGGCAAGAGGGCAAGGTGGACGCCGGCCTGCAGATGCAGGCGCTCCGATCGCCCTCGAGCTTGTATGAGCGACCTGCCTGGGAATCCCGCGAGACTCCCGTTCCGTCAATTTGACCAGGATGCCAAACGGATCGGATGCTTTTGTCTGCAATCGCCTTAACTGGACGGTATTTGAACCTGACCCCGCCACCTCAGCCCCGGGCCGAGGAGGCATGATGTGGTAAAGGAGAGTTTATCGATCACTCGAGCTTCACGCATAAGGTTCCAGCGATGTTGCCTTCATCCGATCGCACCGCTCATCTCTTGCGGATCAGCACGACGATCATCTTCGTCTTGCTCGGATTGGGTGCTTACCTGTTCGCAGCGGTCGTCGGGTCGGGCGCCCCGAAGGTGGTCCTGCAAAGCATCGGGGGGCTTTCTCATCGGAACCGTGGTCGTCAGCTACGCGTACGAGTACTTCCTTCACGAGGAGACCGAGAACCGCACCTCGCCAAGCTCGACGACGTACTCGGGCGAAGAGTCGACGGCATTTTCCAGGGGCCGCGCAATACGGATTCAACGGATTCGCCACCGAAGCACCGAGAAACAGCTTTGACGCGCTTGAGGCCGGCGACGAATTGCTGTGGCTGGACACGTATAGCCCAGACCTGATGCTGTTCGCACCCAAACTCCAATCCGCCCTCGAGCGAGGGGCGATGGTGCGGATGCTGATGATCGACCCCACCGCCGACACGACGAGAATGAGGGCCGAAGAGATCGCCGAAGCTGGCTACGACCCCTCGCATTTCTCAGAAGGGGCGGCGAACTTCTTCGACGTGGTCGTCAACGCAGCCAAGCAGCTCAGCTCGCCCCAGGGAAAGCTAGAGATCCGCCGCTTCTCTGATCTCCCCTGCGTGCCCATGTACCTTCGCCTGCGCGACGGTCGCCCCATCAGTGGCGTTACCGGCTACTTCCTCTCGGAAGCCTCGTTCAATGCGGCCCACATCCGCTGGTCGGCGGCTTCAGGCGGAATGCTCGCGGGATTTCACAGTTACTTCGAGCGCAAGTGGAATTGCTGCCCCGTTGCGTTCGACTCCAACGGTGCCAATCGCGCCACCGACCGAACTGCAAAGCCGAGCGTTTAGGCGACGCCAATGGCAGCCGCTCTGTCTGGATCTGCCATCTAGACGGTTGCTCAGTCGCGGCTGCGACGAAGCTTCTTGCCCACAACATCGGGGAGACAGGATTTGAACCTGCGACCGCTCGGCCCCCAGCCGAGTGCGCTACCAGACTGCGCCACTCCCCGTGGCTGCCTTACATTCTTACGAATTGCATGCGGCGGTAGCTCAACGGTAGAGCCTCAGCCTTCCAAGCTGATGACGCGAGTTCGATTCTCGTCCGCCGCTCTCCTCTTCAACCCGAGCAGCGCTCAAGTTTTCCGGCCTCGGCAGCCGATTCAAAGGGGTCGATGGGCACTCGCAAAAAGGCCGGGGGAATCGCGGCGGTCGCGCTCGCTGCTGTCGTGGGCGCACTGGCGCTCGCCGGCTGCGGGAGCTCGGGCAGCAACGCGGGCGCCCAGGCCTCGGCAGCCGAAGCCTCTCTCGCCCCCTGGCCCTTCTTCGGTCGGGTGCCGGAGCGCACCCACTACCTGCCCGCCCAGCCGCGCACGCTCAACCCGCCGCTGCGTGAAACGTGGTCGATCAGCACCCACGCGCTGATCGAGTTCCCGCCGGCGGTCGCCGGCGGGGTCGCCTACGTCGTCAACAAGTACGGCAACGCGAAAGCGGTGCGGCTGCGCGACCGCAAGATCCTCTGGGAACGGGTAACCGACCCGAAGAACTCCGGCACGCCCACCGACGTCACCGCGCCGGTCTACCACCGGGGAAAGGTCTTCTTCGCCTACGTCGACGGCAACCTGGTCGCGGTCGACGCCGGGACCGGCAAGCCGGCCTGGACGCGCAAGCTCACCGGCCACCTCGAGTCCTCGCCGATGGCGGTCGGCGGCACGCTCTACCTCGGCACCGACAAGACCAACGTGGTGGCGGTGCGCGCCGCCGACGGCAAGGTGCTCTGGCAGTTCAACTCGCCCGGGGCGATCAAAGCCAGCCCCAGCTTCCATCGCGGCCGCGTCTTTGTCGCCGACTACCAGGGAGCGATGTTCTGCCTCGACGCTGCCAGCGGCAAGCTGGTCTGGCGCACCAACACGACTCGCGTCGCGCCCTTCGGCGACGGCGGCTTCTACTCCTCGCCGGCGATCGCCTTCGGCCGGGTCTACGCCGGCCGCGACGATGGCACCGTCTTCGCCTTCGACGAAAGGACGGGCAAGGTCAGCTGGTCCTTCCCGACCGGCGACTTCGTCTACGGCTCGCCCGCCGTCGCTCGCGTGCCGGGCACCCCGCCGACCGTCTACATCGGCTCCTATGACGAGCACTTCTACGCCCTGCACGCGCTCAGCGGCAAGCGGCGCTGGCGCTACGACGTCGGCGGCCCGGTGCCCGGCACCGCGACGGTGATCGGCCGCACCGTCTACACCTCGAGCTTCAAGACCCGCGAGACGATCGGCATCGACATCCACACCCATCGCAAGACGTTCCAGCAGCGCCAGGCCGGCTACACGCCGATGGTCTCCGACGGCCGCCGCCTCTACCTGATCGGCTACTACGAGCTGATCGGGCTGGCGCCGGCCCGAGGCTGAGGGCGGCCCACGACGCTGCGTTCGTGCACCGCGTTCAGCTGGTGGCCGAAGAGGATCGCTAGGTTGGTAATCCAGAACCAGGCCAGCAGCGCGACGAGCCCGCCCAGCGTTCCGTAGACCTTGTCGTAGGAGCCGAAGTTGGCGACGTAGAGGGCGAAGGCCGCCGAGGCGACGGCCCAGATCGCGACCGCGACGAGGCTCCCCGGCGTGACCCACCGGAAGCCGCGCACCCTCGCATTTGGCGAGGCGTAGTAGAGAATCGCGATCATCGCGATCGTGAGCGCCACGAGCACCGGCCACTTGGCGAAGTTCCAGACGTCGACCGCGGTGTCCGACAGCCCGAGCGGCTCGGCGACAGCGGCGACGATCGGACCAGTGAGGACGAGGCCCAGGGCGACGAGCGCCGTCAGCAGGACCATGACCAGGGTGACGAGGAGCTGCAGCGGGCGCAACTTCCAAAACGGCCGCCCCTCCTGGACCTCGTAGACCACGTTCGAGGCGCGCATGAAGGCGCCCACGTAGGCGGAGGCGGACCAGAGGGCGACGGCGAGGCCGAGCACGAACGCGAACCCCGCCGTACTGCGGTTCGAGGCGATCGATTCGATCGGGCCCGAGAATGTCTCAGCCGCCGATTCGGGCCCAATCGAGGCGACTATGTCCGTCAGCGTCTCCGTCGTCTCCTGCGGATCGCCGACCAGGCCGATGAGCGACACCAGCGCGATCAGCGCCGGGAAGAGCGAGAGCAACCCGTAATACGTCAGCGCAGCCGCCCAGTCGCCGAGGTTGTCGTCGCGGAACTTGGCGACGGTCTGCTTCAGCGTCGTCGGCCAGTTGCTCTTCTCGGAGCCCATCGCCTCTCCCGACTGCCCGCGGCGCAACCGGGCAAAACATCAGCCTTGTGCCTCGTTACGCCGGGCCAGCTGTTAGACAATCCCCATGGCAGGGGAGCCCGACGGGACGCTCTTCGACTGGAGAGACATCGCCACTTTGCACAAGTGGGACACCCTGCTGCTCGGCAACGGGATGAGCATCAACATATGGGAGCCGTTTGGATATCGAAAGCTGTACGACCGTGCGAAGTTCGGCGATCTCTCGGCACGGGATCGAAAGCTGTTTTCTTCGACCCAGAACTTCGAGCGGGTGCTCGCCGACCTTCTAACTGCGATCAGGGTCAGCGATGCGGTTGGCCTCGACACGAGGCCCTTGCTCGAGCGGTATCGCAACATCCAGCTGGCACTTGTCCACGCGGTGCGAGAGGTCCATCTCAAGCTCAATCGCGTTCCCCACACAACCCGCGAAACCATCAGCGACACGATGAAGCAGTTCGAGTGGGTCTTCACGACGAGCTACGACCTGCTCGCCTACTGGGCGATGGCGGCGGCGGGCTTCGAGCCGTTCATGGACCACTTTCGCTATCGGGGCCGGTGTGAGTTCGACCCCACCAGGGCCACGGTCCCTTCCAACCGGATTCCGGTCTACTTCCTCCACGGGGCACTTCATCTCGTCGTGGGCAGCTCAGGCGCCACCTGGAAGTTGAGACAAACCGATCTCGACACCATCCTCGATCAATTTGGAAAGCCGATCACGGGCGATCCTGAGGCGCGGCCACTACTCGTCACCGAGGGCTCTGCCGCCGACAAGCTCGCCGCCATCGAGGACAACGTCTATCTCTCACATGCTCTCGAGCGACTGAGAAGACGGGCCCTCCCCCTTGTCGTGTTCGGCAGCAGCCTGAGCGAGCACGACTCTCATCTAGCCGAGGCTTTGAGCGAGAGTCCCGACCGACCCGTTGCGATCTCGATGCTTCCCGCGTCCAAGAAAGAGCTCCTAGCGAAGCAAGTCGACATCTCGGGGCGCCTTGAGGCGAATTCTCTGCTCTTCTTCGATGCGACTTCGCACCCGCTAGGCAATCCCGCCCTGGCGGTTGCGGGGAATCCTTAGGGCTACGCCGCGGCCCGCTTCCTTGGCCGCGAAACCTTGCTCGCGTCGACGACCTTGCCGGTGCGATTCAAGATCCGTATCTCGCCTCCGCCTTCCTGGCGGATCAGATCTCGCGCGGTTTTGACGGCGTCAGCCTTCGTGGCGCCGTGCGCGGTCGCACGCCGATGGCCCTCTCTGACCACATCCCAGCCTCTTCCGCTGGTTGCCTTCTTCACGTAGCGCGTATTTTTCACGTAGCGCGTATTTTTCATCCGGATCTCCTTGTGAACATCATCCTGCGCTGACCCTACGTTAGCCGTCGGCGGATCCGCACCGCCCGGGCGGTCCCGCCCAACTTCTGGCTTCAGAAAGGGGGGTGAGAGCGGGGCAGCCAGGACTCGAACCTGGAATCGCCGGTTTTGGAGACCGCGCGCATAGCCGTTAACTCACTCCCCCAGGCTTGCTACAGAGCCAAATCCTAGTCGAGACCTCCCCCAGGGGAATGCCTGGGGGAATGAAGGGCTCGGCGGTTGCTCAGCCGAGGACGGCGATCTCGCAGTTGATACCGGCCGCCCGCTTCATCCTTCCGTCGGCCGTCACCAGCACCGTATCGAGCGCCTCGGCGAGTGCCACGTAGGAGGCATCGTAGGCGCTGAGGTTGTCGCGCAACTCCCATACTCGGGCGAGCAGCGGCAGGTGCGGAACGCGCCGAAGGGGAAGCGCGGCGAGGTCGGTGAGTGCCTGTGCGGATCGGCGCCCGTCGAGCCTCTTTGCCCTCGCCGCGCGGCGCAGAGTCGAGACGACCTCAAGGTCGATCAACTCCGGCGCGACGAGCTGCTCGCCGTGCAGACGCTCGCGGGCACGATCGCCGTCGCTGTCGTCGTCGGCGAGCGCTGGCGCGAGTACGGATGCGTCAACGACGATCACGCCGCGCGCTGGCGGTCGTCGCGGAGGCTCTCGACAGCGAAGTCAAGGCCGAGCGAGCCGCCAGCGCGACCGCCTGCTCGGTCTAGGACCTCCTCCAGCGTCTCCGCCTCGGCCTGCCGGGTCAGCTGGGCAAGCAGGTACTCCTGCATCGACTGCCCTGCGGCAGCGGCCCGCTCGCGCAGGACGCGGTGAACATCGGGCGGAACATTCTTGATCTGGACGCTTGGCATGGCTTGAACCTCCTGGGGCAGTTTAGCGCCACTTTGGCGCCACGACAGGAACTTTGGCGTTTGGGTCGGACGGGACAGACTCACCGCCCGGCGAGCGTCAACGCTGGGGTGGGATCGTCCTCGGCCCGCTCGACCAGGAACTTGTCGAACAGGACGCGGGCGCGCTCCAGCTCGCCCGGCAGCATGTGGGTGTAGACCTGCAAGGTGATTCGGGCGGCGCCGAGCTGGTATTCGGGCGTCTTGTGGCCGACGAACTCCGAGATGACCTTTGGTGAGACGCCTGCATGGTCGAGCCAGGTCGCCGTCGTGTGGCGTGACTCGTGCAGGCCGATTGGCGTAAGACCTTGTTCTTTCCAGCGCTTGTGAACCCTGGCCTGGAGGGTGTTGAGGGCGAGCAGGCCGGATTGGCGGATCGCCTTCGGCGGGCAGACCTTGCCGCACGTCGGTTGGCCCTGCGACTCCCACTCCTCGCGCAGCATTTCCCACAGCGGCTTCACGTAGAAGATCAGTCGCCAAGAGCCGCCCGGCTTTCGGCCTGCCTCGTCTCCGGCGAGCTCTCCCCCGCCGATGTCGAGATTGACGTGCTCCCAATCGAGCACCTGGATCTCCTGGTGGCGGGCGCTGCCGTAGCCGGCGAGAGCGAACGGCAGCGCGTCTTTGCGTGCCTCATCGGGGTCGCGGGTCTTCCCCTTCTTCCGTTCTGCTGGGGTCGTCTCGAAGATGGCGGCGAGCAGCCGTGCGAACTCCGCTGGCGTCGCAACTCGGTCGCGTGGTTTCGCATCACTGGCCGGCAGCCTGATCTCCTGGGCCGGGTCGAAATCGGCAAGTTCGCGGTCTTTCGCCCAGCGGTACAGCGAGCGGATGGCGTTGACGATCGAGGAGATTCGAGAACTGGAGAGCCGCTTCGGGCCGGTGCTGCGGGCATCGACCATTGCCTGAATCTCGCCGCGAGTGACCCGAACGAGGCGACGGCGGGCGATCTCGTCAGGGACCTGCGCGAGCGCAGACTCAAGGTCTTCGTAGGCGTTAGGCCGATACGGACGGCGGTGCTTGTTGAGGGCGATGCCGTTCTTCGCGTCATCGACAAACCGAGTCCGCGCTTCGCCGAAGGTGATCGTGGACACCACCGGGACCTCGCCCTTCCGCAGGGATTCTTGGAGGTCTGCCCTGGCGGACCTCGCCTCGCTGACGAGCCGAAAGTGGCGCGTCTTTCGAGTCCGGTGAGCGACCCGATCCCAGGCGGTCCCGAAGTAGCTCGGGGTGCAGTTGCACGGCCGGTCCTGCTCAATCCGGCAACCCTCCTGGTGGCGGGCGAAGATGCCCTGGTAGCGCGTCTTGGTATCTACACCGGCCATCAGCAACTCACCGCCGGCTGGGCTCGCACGCCTCGTTGTCCGACCAGCGCTGGAGATCGCGGGGGCGGTAGAGGCGGAGCTGGCCGGAGTAGACGCAGCGCATGTAGGGCTGGACGTGGCGCTGGAAGTGGCTGAGGCTCATGCCGAGCGCCTCGGCCGCCTCGCGGCGAGTCAGCAGGAAGCGCCGTTGCATGACGTCCTCCTGCTCGTGGTTGGCTGATCTCGACTCTGCTCACGTCTCGTCTCCTCTCCTCGAGGACGCTGGCCCGGTTTCTCTCCGCCACTCCTCCGCGCCGGGATGGACACGGACAAGTGAGGAGTTGACAGTGAGAAAAGTGCGCGCAGCCCACGATTGGGCCCCCAGCGCCAGGCGCGGAAAATGGGCGGGGAGGAACCGGGCCTGCCGCCGAGCGCCAGCGAGGTTTCCGTGAAGCCCGCCATCGCTCACAGCCCCGGCGGGTGCCGCATCTGGAATCCGGCCAGGTAGGAGGCGGAGAACTTGTCTTCGCCGATCCAACCCGGACCCTTGCCAGGGGCGACGATTCCCGAGGTGCCCCAATAGCGCTCGCCCGGCGGCGTCACTCCGGCCGAGAAGCGGATGAAGGTGTGGGCGTCGGCACCGTAGGGCTTGACGAAGATCGTCACCCACTGCCCCGGTCCCGATTCGCCCCAGCGGACCAGCTGGGTCGTGTCCATCGTCGGGTTGTCGAAGCCGCCGACCTGGAGCAGGTGGCTGACGGCCGAGCTGCAATCGAAGGGCCCATTGGGGGGAGTCGGCGAGGCGCCGTGCGAGCCGCCCCACACGTACTCCGAGGTCGGGCGGAGGGCGCTGAGGCGGGCAGCCTCGGCGACCATCCGCGCGACGGTCTCGTTGGGCGCGCTCGCCGCCGCGGCGCAGCCGCCGCCGCTGGCCTCAACCGTGCCGTCGCCGGCGAAGCGGTGCGCGTCGGCCAGGACCTCGGCGACGTACCACTCGGCATGGTTGTAGCTGAAGATCGCGCCGTGCCAGTCCTGCGGAGCGCCGGAGGCGCGGAGTAGACGGGCGGCGGCGAAGATCGCGTCCCAGGGGTTGTAGGGGTCCTTGATGCCGTCGCCGTTGCCGTCGACGCCGAAGGCTTCCCAGCTCGAAGGTAGGAACTGCATCCAGCCTTCGGCTTCCGCCGAGGAGACGCCGAGGTTCGTGCCGAAGCCGGTCTCGACCCAGTTGATCCCGGCGAGGATCGACGGCCCTTCGTCACCCAGCCCGTACTTCGCCGCCGCCTGCTCGTAGATCGGGACCAGGCGCTTCGGCACCTTTGAGCTGAGCGCGCCGACGGCTTCGCCGCCACCGTCGCAGCTCGGCGCGGCTCCGAACATCACCGTGACCGCGAGCAGGAGGCCGATCAGGGCAGCGAGCAACCCAAGCGGCAGGCCAAGCAGCAGCTTCGGCGCGCGAGGAGCAGGGAGTGAGCCGGCCTCCACGGCACCCTCAGCTCGGCGGCGAGATGGTGACGACTCGCCAGCGCGAGCCTTGTTTCCGCACGAAGAAGCCGACCGAGAAGGGCGGTGAGCGACCGTCGCCGATCTTGACCACGCCTGCCAGCGCGGCACCGTGCGGCCGCAGGGTCACGGCGAGGGCGCGGGGGTGAAGGCCGCGCCGAGCGGGCGGCACCCTTGACGCCGCCGCCGAGAGGTCGCGGCGGAGGGCGGCGGTCGCGCCCGGCAGTTGGGGCGGGCGGCGCCGGTAGATGGTGTGGGCGTAGGCGGTGGCGAAGCGGCGGGCGAGGCGGGCGGCGGGTGCGAGCTGTCCGGCAGCGACCGACCCGCCGCGCGTGCCGCTCAGAAGTGAGGAGCGGGCGTGGGTGTTGGTGTCACCCGAGGAGCAGCCGACGAGGGCGAGCGCGAGGAGCGTCAGCCCGAGCGACGCCCCGGCGCGGCGACGGCACGGCGAGATGTGACGGGCGGGGTGCATCCGCCCCTGCTGTCCAGCGGCGGGCGGGTTTGCATCGTTTTCGAGCCGGGCCGATGCAAAAGGCTTCTGCGGTGGACAGTCGGGGTAGAGGCAGAGCGCCCCTTACCTAAAATGGAGATGAGCGCTTTGGCTACCTCGTCGTAAACATCTAAGTTCCGAAAGTGCCCTGATGTACGGACGCAAAGCCAACAGTGAGTTGAAGCAGTCCGAACTGGAGGAGGCCCAGCGGGGCTTCATCCAGTTCCTTCGACGCAAGCGTTTTTCACCTCAGTTCATCGCCAGCCACGGCGACGACCTGTTTGCGACGGCGGCGCTCGAATACAGCCGCAAGGTCGCCGAGGGCGAGGAGATAGACAGCCCAGCGGGCTGGCTCATCACCTGCGCCTGGCGGCGGACCAAGAGCCTGCTTGAAGCCGAGGGCCGCTCGCCGCAGATCGTCTCGACCGACAAGGCCGAGGCGATCGAAGACGAGCTGGGCCGGACCCCGGAGGACGTGACCCTCGACGAGGACCGGCTGCGAAAGGTGCAGGAGGCGGTCGACCAGCTCTCGGTCGAGGAGCAACGGCTCCTTGAGCTCGCCTACTTCGAGGGCATGGCCGTCCGCGAAGCCGCCCGCGAGCTTCACTGGCACCCATCGAAGGCGCAGCGCTGCCACGAGGCGGCACGCGAGCACCTTTACCAGCTGCTCGGCGTCGACAGCCTCGACGAGCTGGAGATCATCATCGGCCTCGCCGCCTACATCTCACTGGCAGAAAAGGCCAGCGCGCCGCACCTCCCGGCCGGCGTCGAGGCGGTCGCCGACACGATCGGCCGGGGCGTCGGCCACGGCTGGGCGCGGGCACAGGATCTCGCTCGCCGCCTTCCGTTCGGCGGTGGCGCCGAGCCGTCGGCGACCGCCGCGATCGGCAGCAGCGCCGGGCGCGCGGCCGGGGTCTGCGCCACGGCCGCGATCGCCTGCCTGGCGAGCGGAGTAGTCGGCCCCGGCGTCGGCGGGGTGAACCTGATCGGCGGCGGGGACAGTGCGAGCGCGCCCGCGGCGAAGCAGCGCAAGGTCGCCGACACGCCGCGTGTCGCCCCCCTGACCCCGAGGACCAACCCCACGTCTTCATCCTCTCCCGAAGCGAAGCCAACCCCGGCCAGCGGCAACAAGCAGCGCAGCGGTGGCAGCGCCACCGCGAGCGCGGAACACAAGCGGCACGCGACCGAAGCCGTCGCGTCGCAGTCGCTGGAGTCGGCGGCGGGCGGCTCGGAAGCGAGCAGCGCGCCGGTCGAATCGGCGCCGGTCGCCGAATCGAGCCCTCCTCCTGAATCGAGCGCTAGCAGCTCCAGCTCGACCCCCACTCAAGTCGCAAACCAGCAGTTCGGACCCTGAGAGGCGAGTGATGAGAGACGCGATCCGACAACTGACCAATGTGCCCCGGTGGCTGCCCGTCGCGCTGATGGCGGGGCTCTTTCTCCTCCCGTCGAGCGCCCAGGCCGGCAGCTACATCGTCGCCCAGTGTTCGCCCGGCGTCTACACCGGCGCCGACGACGCGGGCTTCACCGCCTCGACCACCCACTACACCCCGCGCGCGGACTGCTCGCCATCGGCGCCGGGGCTCCAGATCACCCACACCCTTGCCGGCGGTGAAACCGGCACCGTGCAGGGCGGCTTCGGCGCCTGGGTGTGGACGGCTCCGGCGGGCACCTACATCACCGGCGGATCGACGTTCAGCCGCCTGGCGACCGAATCCGGCCAGCACGGCTACCTCGCGGTCTCCCCCGACAGCGGCGGGGGACTCTCCTACGAGAACCAGAACGACGACCAGGGGCACGAGTCGGGCATCCCGGCCGGCAACTGGCGCTTCCTGGTCGCCCGCCTGGAATGCACGCAGCCCAACGAAGGGAACCGCTGCGTCGGCGCCGCCAAAGGCGCGCACACCTATGTCAAGCAGGTCCGCATCCAGCTCACCGACGTCGTTTCCCCGACCATCTCGATCGGCGGCTCGATGTTCTCGGGCGCCGAACTGCGCGGGCCGCAGACGATCTCGGTCTCGGCCGCCGACCAGGGTGCCGGGTTGCAGTCGGTCCAGGTAGTCGTCAACGGGCAGGGCGCGACCGGCGACGATCTCTCAGGGTCCTGCAATCCGCTGCCGGGGAACATGACCTCGCGGCTCTCGCCCTGCCCGCCGAGCTTCGGCAAGACCTACACGCTCGACACGGCGAAGGCACCGTTTCGAGAGGGCGCCAACTCGATCTCGGTCTGCGCCTACGACTACACGCAGACGGGAACGCCCAACGCCGCCTGCGAATCGAAGGAAGTCCTCGTCAACAACCTCTGCCCCGGCTCTCCGGTCGGCGGCGGCAACACGATCACCGCCGGCTTCGCGGGCAACCACAAGGGTGAGCGGACCCTGGCCTTCCGCCACCGCGCCCTGATCCGCGGGCGCCTCCGTGACCCGGCGGGCAACCCGGTCGCCAACGCCCAGGTCTGCCTCCAGGGCCATACCGATCTGCCCGGCCGCCCCTTTCACCTGATCGGCACCGCGACGACGAACGAAGCTGGCGGCTGGACGTTCAAGCTGCGCCGGGGCCCATCGCGGTCCTTGCGGGTCGCCTACCGCTTCGGGGCGTTCCAGACCTCCACCGACCTAACCCTCCACATGCGGACGCGAGTGACGCTCCACCTGAGCCGCCACCGCACCCGCGTCCACAAAAGGATCTACTTCTCCGGGGAGATCGCCGGGCCGAGCTGCGCGCTGCGCGTCGTCGTCATGCGCGGCACCGTGCCGGGCTCAAAGCGGCGGTTCCTAGTCCGACGCGCGAAGACGGACGCGCTCTGCCACTACCGCGCCGCCTACGCTTTCTCTCCGGTGCCGAGGACTACGAGATTCGTTTTCAACGCCGTCGTGCCCGAACAGAACGGGTATCCCTACGTGCGGGGTCACTCCGTACCTCGCTACATCCGAGTGAGGCGGTAATCCACACATGCTCGGATCAACCAAGGAGGACACGCCATGAAGATCAAGCTCAGCCGCCGCTCGGCCGTCGTGGTCGTGGCCGCAATCGTGATGCTCGCGCTGGGTGGAAGTGCGCTCGCGCGGTCGGGTCCGACCGCAACCAGCTCAGCCCACCACGGCAAGATCAAGTACCGCTTCGGCAAGATCGTCGACACCGACACCACCCCCAACGACGGTCAGTTCAACTATGCCAACGGCAAGGCCCGTTGCAAGCACAACGAGCGGCTGATCTCCGGTGGCCTGCGCTGGAACCACGGCAGCATCACGGCAATCGTCGGCCACTTTCAGTTGGTCGCTTCCGGCCCGATCAAGCGGGAATGGTCAGTGACCGCCAGCTCTGACATGGGCGGCGCCGCACGCGCCGATTTCGTCGTCGTCGCCACCTGCGAAACCCGGTAACGACCTAGACCTCGGGGTGTCGTAGGCGTCCCGTTCGGGGGCGCGGGCGAGCCCCTGCCGATCCCCGGTCCCGGCCAATTTCGGCCGAGGCCGATGCAAGTGAGGGCCGCGTTGGACAGCGGAAGTGCAGAGGCACTTCTAGCCAAAGGAGTCCACCGTGGCCCTCGCACTTTTCGTCAAGCTCCAGCTCGCCGCCGTCAGCATCAAACCGAACCCGAGCGGAGGGCCGGGGACGCCGGCACTGGAAAAACTCGTCAACTGGCTCGCCGCAGTGGTCCTGCTCGGCTGCGCCGCCGGGCTGCTGATCGGCGCCGCACAGTGGGCACTCGGCAGCAAATCCAACAACTTCAGCCACGCCTCTGACGGCAAGCAGAAGGTCCTCTACTCGCTGATCGCCGCCTTCGTCGTCGGCGCCGGGGCAGCCCTCATCAACTTCTTCTACACCTCCGGGCAGGCGGTCAAGTGATGCGCTCGCCCACCGAAGGCTCGGCCCCGAGGCGCCGGGCTTTGCTCCTCACCTGCGCTGCCACGCTGCTCGTCGGCTTCCTGGCAGGCCACGCCCTCTCCCCCAGCTCTGGCGGCGACCGCGCCGCAACACCAGCCAAAGCCGGTGCGGCGCGGTCGCTCGCCGGCGTCCCGGTCTCATTCTCCGACTCTCCTGCCGGTGCCGCTCAGGCTGTCGCCGCCTACCAGCGGGCCTTCGCCTCTCCGGCGATCCTGCGCGAAGGGGTCTTGCAGTCACGGATCGAAGCGGTGGCGACGCCCGACTACGCGGCGACGATGCTGGCGGCGAACTCGCCCGGCGCCGAACGCTTGGCGGCGGGACCGATCGGGGCTGGAGTCCGTCGCGGCGTGCAGACGCTCTACTCGGCGATCCCGATCGGCTACCGGGTCGAGTCCTTCGCGCCCGACCGCGCCCGCGTCCTCACCTGGGGCTTCACCCTGCTCGGCAACGCCTCCTCGGTGGAACCGGCTGCCTACTTCGGCCTGACCCACACCGAGCTCGTCTGGACGGAAGGCCGCTGGCAGATCGCGGAAACGCGGGGCGGCTTCGGGCCGACGCCGAGGCTGGCGACGAAGCCGGGTCCGCTCGGCGCCTACGGCGTGATCGACCTGGCGCGGGGGCTTGAAAGCTATGAGCTGGCTCCCTAGATGCCTGGCGGCCGCCCTCCTCGCTGGCCTGCTGGCGGCGCTGATCGTCGTCGCGCAGCCCTCGCCACCGCCCGCTCGCGCCAACCCGCTCTGCGACGTTGGCAGCGGCCCGGCGGGGGTCGTCACCGAAGGCGTCGGCGCGATCACCGGCGGCATCATCGGCGGCGGCAACCCGGTCGGTGACGCCTGCAATGCGGTCAGCGGCGAGGTGACGGGCGCCGTCACCGCGCCGATCACCGATGCGCTCAAGGGGGTCGGCAACGGGATCTTCCAGCAGATCACCACCTGGGTCGCCGACGGCGCGAGCTGGCTGATTCAGCAGGTCGTCAAGGGCATCGAGGAAACGACGACGCCGCAGTTGACGACCAAGGGCTTCCTCGCGCAGTACGGGCGCATGGCGCAGATCGCGGCGCTGATGGGGTTGGCGATGCTGCTGCTGGCGGTGCTGGAGGGACTGGCCCAGGGCAACGCCGGGCTGCTCGCCCGCGTCGTCCTCATCAACCTGCCGCTCGCCTTCATCGCCACGAGCGTCGCCTACGCGGTCGTGCAGCTGCTCCTCGTCGCCACCGACGGGATGTGCCACGCGATCGCCACTGCGAGCCACGACAACTCCCAACACTTCTTCAAGGCGGCGATCACCGGCCTCGGCGAAGCCGGGGGTGAAGTCGGCAAGGAAGTCAATGGTGGCGCCACTGGTGAACCAGCTGGCGCGGCGGTCGGTCAGGCAGCCGGAACGGTGGAGGTGCCGCTGTTCGTCACCTTCCTCGCGGCGATCATCGGCGCCTTCGCCGCCTTCCTCGTGTGGCTGGAGCTGCTGATGCGCGACGCGGCGATCTACGTCGTCGCCCTGTTCATGCCGATGGTCCTGGCGGGGTCGATCTGGCCGCGTTGGATGGGCGCCCTGCGCCGTAGCGGGGAGCTGCTCGTCGTCGTCATCGGCTCGAAGTTCGTGATCGTCTCGATCATCTCGCTTGCCGCCGGGCTGGTCGCCGAAAGCGGAAGCAACGTCGAGCACATCCTCGCCGCCTCGGCGCTGATGTTGCTCGCCTGTTTCGCCCCGTTCGTCCTGCTCAAGCTCGTCCCCTTCGCCGAGGGCGCGATGGGCGCCGCCTACGGTCGGCGCTCGGCCGCAGGCGGAGCGGTGAGCGGGGTGCAGATCGCCAGCGACGTGCAGATCCTCCGCAACATGGCCCGCTCCAACTGGGGCGAGTCGGGCGCGACGCTCTGGAACTCCGGCGAGCAGGGCGGCGGCAGCCCCGGACCTGAGCCGGGCGGGCCGCGCGGCGGCGGGGGCGGTGGCCCCGGCGCGGGAGCGGGCGGCGGTGGCGGCGAGGCCGGGGGCGCGGCTGGCGGCGAGGCGGCGGCGGGCGGAGCCGCCGCGGGTGCTGGCGCGGCCGCTGCGGTGCCCGCCGCAGCGATCGCAGGTACCAAAGCCGCCGCCCAGCGACTCCAGGGAACGGGGGTCGCCCAGCAGACGGGCAGCTCGACGGGCGCGGGTGCCGCGCCGGTCGAGGAGCCGGCCGAGACGGGCGGCGGTGCGCCGCGCCGCGAGGCTGAGGGCGGCGGTGCGCCGGGCGGCGGCGAGAAACCGCCGCGACCGGCGCCCGAGCCGCCCGGCGCGAAGCCCGAGAAGGGAACGAAGTCGTGAGCGCGCGGCGCTATCGCTTCGGTCCCCTCGAGCAGCGCGCCGTGGTCGGCCCGCTGCGGGCGGGCCAGGTGGCGATCGTCGCCGCCGGTGCCCTGATCGGGCTAGGGGCGCTGTATGCGATGCGAAGCGCCGTCGGCCTGATCGTCGGGGTGCTGGCGCTGTGCATCGCGGTCGCGGCGATCTGCGTGCCCTTCGAGGGCCGCACGGCGGAGGAGTGGGCGCCGGTCCTCGGGCGCTGGGCGCGGCGGCGCCGTCACGCAGAACGCGGCCACCGCTCGACCGCGCCGAGCGGGGGCACCCGCCTCGGCGACGAGGGCGAGGCGGAGCACGAGACCTCGCTGCCGCCCGAGCTGGCCGGGGTCGAGCTGCTCGCGGTGCCCTACGGCTCCGAGCAGGTCGGCGTCATCTCCGACCGCCGCGACGGCACCTTCACCGCGGCGCTGGCGGTTCGAGCGGGAGCATTTGCGATGCGCGACGGCGCGGAGCAGGAGCGAGCGCTCGATGCCTGGGGCGCGGTACTGGCGAGCTGCGCCCGCGACGGCAGCCCGATCCGCCGCCTCCAGTGGCTTGAGCAGACGGTCCCCGGCCAGGGCGATGAGCTGGCGGCCCACTTCCAGGCCCAGCGCGACCGCGCCGTGCCGCTCGACTCCGAGGTGGTCCGCTCCTACATCGAGCTGGTCGAGTCGGCGGCGCCGCAGACGACCGAGCACGAGGTCCTGATCGCCTTGCAGATCGACCAACGGCGCGGCGCCCGCGAGCTGCGCCGTCTCGGCGGCGGCGTCGAGGCGGCCTGCGAGCTGCTGCTGCGAGAGGCGGAGAGCCTCGCCGAGCGGCTGACGATCGCCGAGGTCTCGGTCTCGGGCCTCTTGCGCCCGCGCCAGTACGCGGCGCTGATCCGCGACGCCTTCGACCCGTTCGGCCGCCAGGCGCGCACCCGCGCGACCCTGGGGCAGGACGGGCGCGAGGGTGTCGAGCCGGCGCTGATGGGACCGCTCGCCGATGAGGCGAGCTGGTCCACCTACCGCACCGACTCCGCCTTCCACGCGACCTACTGGATCGCGTCGTGGCCGCGCTCGGACGTCGGGCCGATGTTCATGGCGCCGCTGTTGATGCAGACGAGCGCCCTGCGGACGGTCGCGGTGACGATCGAGCCGGTCCCCTACTCGCTGGCGATGCGCCGCGCCGAGGCAGCGCAGACCGCCGAGGTCGCGGAGGAAATCAACCGCAACCGCCAGGGCTTCATGTCCACGGCGCGAATCCGCCGCCGCCAGCAGGCGGCCTCGCGCCGCGAGGAGGAGCTCGCCGACGGGCACGCGGAGATGCGCTGGGCGGGCTACGTGCGGACCTCGGCGCGCTCGGCGGAGGAGCTGGAGCGGGCAGAGTCAGAGGTCGAGCACGCGGCGCAGCTCGCCCGACTCGGCCTGCAACGCCTCTACGGCGAGCAGGACTCGGGCTTTCCCTTCACCCTGCCGCTCTGCCGGGGGCTGCGATGAGGAGGCGGGCCGCAGAGCGGCCGGGGCACGGCGGCACGACCGCCCACTTCCAGTCCGTCTACCCCTTCCTCGGTCAGGGCGGCCTCGGGGCGCCCGGCACCTACATCGGCCGCGACGCCTACGGCGGCGCCTGGATGTACGACCCGTGGGTGCTCTACCCGGCCCACCTGCCGGGTCCGAACATGCTGATGCTCGGCGGCCTCTCCTCGCGCAAGTCGAGCCTCGTCAAGACCTACATCTACCGCCAGGCCGTCTTCGGCCGACAGGCGTGGGTGCTCGACGTGAAGGGCGAGTATTGGCCGCTGGCGAGGGCGCTCGGCGTGCAGCCGATCACCCTCGCGCCGGGCGGCGGGGTGCGGCTCAACCCGCTCAGCCCGCGGGGCGGCCGCGAGGGACCGCTGAGCCTCTTGCGCTCGGTGGCGCAGGCGGCGCTCCGACGCGAGCTGAGCCCGGAGGAGGACGCCGGGCTGCGGGTGGCGCTGGAGATCGTGGACGAGGAATCGGGCGCCGCCGAGCCGACCCTGCCGATGATGGTCGACGCCCTGCTCCATCCCCGCGAGGCGATGGTGCAGGGCGTCTCGGCGACGAGCCGCGAGGACTTCGCCGAGGCGAATCGCTCCTCGGCGCTGGCCCTCCAGCGCCTCTGCGCGGGCGACCTGCGCGGCATGTTCGACGGGCCGACCAGCGAGGGCCTCGACCTCGACGCGCCCCTGGTCGTGCTCGACCTGAGCGCCGTGCGGGACTCGGCGGCGCTGGGAATCCTGATGACCTGCTGCTCGGCCTGGCAGCAGTCGATCCTCTTGGAGCGAAAGCAGGCCGCCGAGCAGGAGGGCCGCGAGAGCCCGAAGCTGATCTCGGTAGTCGAGGAGGGCTGGCGCGTGACCAGCCACATCGGCGTCGCCGAGTGGCTCCAGGCCAGCTTCAAGCTCTGCCGCGCCCTCGGCGTGCAGAACATCGTCGTCGTCCACCGGCTCACCGACCTCGGCGCCGCCGGCGATGCCGGCTCGCGCGAGGCGCGGATCGCCGAGGGGCTGATCGGCGACGCCGACACGAAGGTCATCTACCGCCAGCCTCACGACCAGCAAGAGCTACTGCGCTCCCGGCTCGGGCTGAGCCGAACCGAGGCGGAGCTGACGACGACGCTGCGCCTCGGCGAGGCGCTGTGGATGGTCGGGCGGCGTTCCTTCCTCGTGCAGCACCGGGTCTCCCAGGTAGAGCGCGAGGTCGTCTACACCGACTGGCGCATGGTCGAGCGCCGCGAGGCAGCGTGAGCGGCGAGGAGCGCCAGCTCTACTTCGGCCTCGCCGCCATCGCTGCGGTGCTGCTGGCGACGATCTGGCTGATCGGCGCCCTCGCCGGGCTGGCCTTCGGTGGGGGCTGGACCTCGATCGGCGTGAGCGAACTGGTGACGACGGCGCTGAGCCTGCCCTCGCACCTGGGCGACCCGCGGGCGGCGTGGCCGCGCGGGGCGCGCGCCTCGCTGCCGGGGGCGCCGGGCTTCTACGGGAGCGCGGTCTTGGTCTTGGCCGCCCTCGGCGGGGCCCTCATCGCCGGGCGCCGCTTCTTCGATCTCGACGAGCTGCCCGCCCTCGGTTGGGGTCGGCCACGAGCGCCGAGCGCTCGCTGGGCGAGCCGCCGCGACCTGGCGCCGCTGAGGGTGCCCGCGCCGCAGCGGAAGCGGCTGACGCTCGGCTGGAGCGGGCGAGCGCTGCTCGCCGCCCAGGAGCGGCAGTCGGTGATCGCCTTCGCGCCGACCGACAGCCACAAGTCAACGGGGCTGGCGATCCCCGCCCTGCTGGAGTGGCAAGGGCCGGTCCTGGCGACCAGCATCAAGAGCGACCTGCTGATCGACACCGTTGCCCGTCGGCGCGGGCTCGGCAGGGTGATGGTCTTCGACCCGGCGTTGGTCACTGGATTTGAGCCCTCGCGGGCGACGCCGTTGTGGGGCGCCGGAACCTGGCGCGGAGCGCGGCGCGTCGCCCACTGGCTCTCGGCCGCAGCCCGCACCGACTCGGGCGGCTTGCAGGACGCCGACTTCTGGTACGCGACGGCGGAAAAGCTGCTGGCGCCGCTTCTCTTTGCCGCCGCCTCCAGCGGTCACACGATGGAGTCGGTCGTGCGCTGGCTGGACGAAGGGCCCGATGCCAACGACGCCCACATCGAGGAGCTGCTGAACGAGACGGGCGAGCCGGCGGCGCTGCGCGCCTGGCAGGCGACGCAGAACCGCGAGGAGCGCCAGCGCAGCTCGGTCTACACGACCGCCGAGATGATCGTCGGCGCCTTCGCCGATCCGCGCGTCGCGGAGGAGACGAAGGGCGCCGACTACAGCCCGACCGCCCTGCTCGACGGCCGCGCCAACACGCTCTACCTCTGCGCGCCGCTGCACGAGCAGGAGCGCCTGCGAACGGTCTTCTCGATGCTCGTTCAGGAGCTGCTCGCCGTCGTCTATGAGACCGTCGCCGCGACGGGCGAACCGCTCGACCCGCCCCTCCTGCTGCTGCTGGACGAGTGCGCCAACATCGCGCCGATCCCCAACCTGGCGGAGATCGCCTCGACCGGCGCCGGACAGGGGGTGCAGCTGCTCAGCGTCTTTCACGACATGGCCCAGGTCAGCTCTCGCTACGGGCGCAGGGCATCGACCATCCTCAACAACCACCGCGCCAAGGTGTTCGGCAGCGGGATCTCCGACCCCGAGACCCTCAACTACGTCTCCCGCCTGCTCGGCGCCAAGAAGTTCGAGCAGCGCTCGCGGAGCACCGGCGAGAAAGGGCGGCGCTCGGAGACCGAGGGCGACACCTACCGCGAGCTGGCTCCGGCCAACGTGGTCCGTGAGCGCAGCCCCGGCACCGGCCTCCTCGTCTACGGGCACCTGCCACCGGCGAAGATCAAGCTGCGGCCCTGGTACGAAGACGAGGAGCTGCGAAGGCTGCGCGAAGGCCGCGACGCGGAGGAAGTCGAGCGATGAAAGGGGCGGCAACGCCAGAGACGCAAGCGGCTGATGCGGTACCGGTGCGGGGAGCGGCCGGGTCGAGCGAGAAGCCTCGAAGCGCTTGGACCTCCGGGGAGACGGTGCCGCTGCGGGTCGCCGCCGAGCGCGTCGAGGCGGAGGAACGCGCGGAGCGCCTCCGCCTGGTTACTGGCCGACGTTCCGATGACGCTAGGCAAAACCCGAGCCGTCTCGACTGTCCGTGACACCTGGACGCACGGCCTGGTTCGCCGGTCTAGTAGCCAAGTCGCTTGAGGTCGCCGCAGGTGATGTAGCCGGCCTTGTCCGCAGCGGGGTTGTAGGCCCAGTATTGCGTCCGTACAGATGCTGGCTCTTGATGACAAGCTTTGAGCAGATTCCTTCCGAACTGATGGTTCTTAAGGCAGACCACCCGATAGGCGACTTCATCTTCAAAGCCGGGGTCGGGCACAGCGTCTTTGACTTGGTCGCAGTAAATCTTTGGTGCGTAGATGGACTTGATCGTGGTCGTATGGATGCCGGTCGCCTTCTTGGCGACATCGCCAGCGGTGCAGCCCGTCAAGGAAAGGAGGCTGGCGGTGAGCGCGATTGCCAGCGACGCCTTCATGGCACTTCGCTTTCTTCAACGTGGCTGAGGCAGCCGACTTCCTGGGCTTCGGAAACGGCTCCTTCGCAGTATTCCCGTACTGCTTGAGGCGCTTCTTCAGCACGTTCGATGTCTTCAGGCTCAAACTCGTAAGACCGTTCGCCGTTCTTCTTGATCGGCGTCGAGTTGATGCTGCCTCCTTCGCCGGTGGTTGATCCGCAACCCCCAACGCTGACGGCAGCGATGATTGCGGCGATCGTCAGCCACAACTTCATAGGATTCCCCAACCCATGAGAACCGCGAGGATACCGGGACCAGACTCATCTAGGCCGCGCTTCCTGGGCTGGCAAGAAACCTGGATAGGCTGCCACGCGGAAAGCCATTTGGCGCAGATGGGGGCTCTGCAAAATTGACGGTGACTGAACCGATCCCGCTCGGCGCTTCATTGTCCTGGTGTGGCTCGTGCGGCTACGTGGGACCCGAGGCCACTCTCTGCCCGGAGTGCGGAGGCTCCGTTGGCAGGTCAAAGAACGGTGGCATCGTTGAAATGCCGCTCGGGTCGATCCCTTGCCCCCAATGCGGAGCCGAAGACAAGCCAATCGTCTTCCGAGGATGGGTGCGGCTCTACGCCTTCATCTACTGGGCAAGAGAAGGTCGGGCAAGCGGGTATCTATGCGTCGATTGCGGTCGAAAACAGACGACCATCAGCTTGTTTATGACTGCCCTCCTCGGCTGGTGGTCGCTTCCGAGTATTTGGCATGGCCCAAAGGCCACCTACTACAACTGGAGGTCGATTTGGGCTCCACCTAGCGACCCTCTGGCATGGGGCGCGATGGGCATCAGAGAGCTTCTGGAAGCCTCAGCTTCAGGGGCGTCCGGTGGCCCTGACCTTGAGGACGACGCGGCGTTTGAGGGTTCGCCACTGGCTGATCTCACCTTCACCGAGCGACACGTTGTGCTTCACGTTGAACGACCATACGAGGCGTTGGGGATAGCTATCCACGCGACCCAAGCTGAAGTCAGGACCGCCTTCCGCGAGCAAGCCAAGGCCAGCCACCCCGATACGAACCCCGGCGATGCCAACGCGGCAGCGAGGATGCTCGAAATCAATCAGGCGTACGAGGTTTTGGGCAATCCAAAGCTCCGAGCAGCGTTCGATTGGCTTCAGAAAGAAGGCGCGCAGATATGACGCGGTTTCTCCTGGTCGTCGCGATGGTGGTGTCGTTGTGGCCGATCGGTGCTGTCGTCGCCATCGGGTCGAGCAGCAGTGAACGGCAGCGTCACGCCGATGTTGGGGCTCAAGCCGCGGTGCCTGAAACTACGGACTCGTCCTCTTCGGAATCGGCGGTCGGGTCGATCGAAAAGAATCTCGCGCAGATCGAACTGAAGCCGATCGTTTCAAGCGCACATCGTCTTAACGACGACTTTCGGCGTGCGGAACTGCGAGCGGGTGAACCACAGCCGGAATACGCCTCTCGCGCCGAAGCCATCGAAAAGGAACTTAAGGAATGGAGGGGCTTTTCCGGCACTGAAGCGTCCCCGTCTGACGTCAGAGTGTCGAATGCCCTTATCGGCCTCATGCAAGCGATGGAGCAGTTGGCGAATTTCCCCAGCGAAGAAAGCCTGGATGGATACAACACCGCGATCGCCAGATTCAACGCGTTGATCGAATAGCTCTTGATGCTGGCGTCATGCTTGCGGGCGGGAGTCGCCCACGCAACCGTTTAGTCTGCGGCCTTCCCTCGGCACCCGAGTGCCGTAAGCGATCCCCGCGGCGACGAATTACTAGTGCCCCACCTTCAGTCCGGGTCCAGGTCGGCCATGTTGCAGGCGATCCACTCGACCTCGCCGTTGACGAGCGGCACCTCCTCGGGGTAGCGAGCCGCCCACACCCAGCGCTCCCAGCGGGTGAAGCCGCCGTGGCGCGAGGCGCTGATCCGCTCGGCCGGGGTCATACGCCGCAGCACCGAGGCGAAGCTGTCCACGAGACGTTCGGTCTCGTGGGTGTCGCGGCCTTTCAGCCCCTCGTAGGTGAGGTGCTGCTCGCCGGCCTCGACCTCTCCGATCAAGCTGTCCAACGTCTGAGTCATCTCAGCCTCCTTTGATCTGGCTCCGCCCGCTGCGGGAGCCGGTGCCCCTCTCCAGCACGCCGCAGGCGTGCAAAATCGAGGGCACGTAAGCGGCTCCCGCAGGGGCGGCCTGACTCGCGTGAACGCCTGAGCGATCACACGCGGGGGCTCGCCGTAGGGGCTCAGAACGGCTCTGAGCGCCTCGTTTTTCGGGCAGAGCGTCCATTCACCCCTGATGTCCAACTCGGAGGCCGTTTGCTTCGGGCGAGCGAGGGGCTGGACGGGGCTGAAAATCGCCGACAGGGCGCCCCGATGGAACGGTCAGGCTCTTGGGGCGATCGGCTCTCGCTTGCCCGATCTAGGTGCGCCTCGCCGGGGCGCACAGTGGCCGCGCCTTCGGATTCGGGCTGCTCTCTCGATTCCCCTTCGGGCCTCGCGGCGATAGGGAACGTGCTCTCCCGCGTCTCGCAGTTCGCGGACGTAGGGACCCACGGCGCCCACGGTCAAATCCAGCGCTTCGGCAATCTCGCGTTCCGGCTTCCCATCCCTCCAAAGGCGAACGAGCAGGGCATCCCGCTCTGACTTCGATGGCGGCTGGTCTCCTGGCGCGTATTCAGGTGGCGGCAGGGGTCGGACGTACCAGTCCGTCACGCCTGAGAACAGCTCGGCGAAATCGGCCTCAAGCGCGCTGGCAAGTCTGACGGCGGTGAAGATTCGGAAGTTCCGGTTGGCGCGCTCGAAATCGACAACATCCCGGCGGTCGACGGACGCGCGAACACCGAGGGCGTGCTGCGAGACGCCAGCCCGTCGCCGAGCCCGCAGGATGTTCCCGCCCAACCGCTCCAGGGCGGTGTCTGCCTCCTCGGCCATCGCCTCGATGCGGAATGCCGCCGAGTCGGGCTCCCAAGTGACCCCCGAGGTGATCCGGCGAGGGGGGACGTTGAAGCTGGCCGCCAGCTTGACGATGAGGGAGACCCTGGGAGAAGCGTTCTTGCCCTTCTCGACATCGTGCAGGTAGGAGCGGTCCAGCTCGGTCGCTTCGCCCAGCTCCCTCAAAGTCAGGCCGACCTTCTTTCGGCAATGCGCCATGTTGGCTCCGATCCGAGCCGCGACCTCCAACTCCGAAGCTCCATCGAGACCCGCGGCAAGGCCAGGGCCTTCATCCCCTGCCTGTCCGTCTCGCTGGCCGGGCGGCGCCTGCAAGCACACCGCCCGCCGGCTCCGCGCCCGTTCATGCACGGCCCTCCTGGGCGGATTGCGGTAGGGCAGCTCCTCGCCGCGCTCGCGTAGGCGATGCACGACGGCCGAGACATCTCCCGGCGAGGTGTCGAGGGTCGCGGCGATCGCGCTGGCAGTCCTGCCTTCCCCCCATTGGCGCTTGATCGCGGCGTCGAAGCCGTGCGCCGAGCGCCGCTGGGCACCGCCCCGCCTGGGGACGGCGCATGGCGGGCGTCGCGGTATCCAGTTGATCCCGGCGAGCAGGGACTCCGGCGTGACTTCCAGGGAGCGCGCCAGGGCGAGCAGGGTTTCGATGGTCGTCTCACGGATGCCCCGCTCGATCAGGGACAGGCCAGCCTTGCTCAGACCCGCGGCGCGGGCGAGTGCCTCCTGAGTCAGATGGCGTCTCTCGCGGGCGCCGCGGAGGTTCTGCCCGAAGATCGCGGCCGCTTCGTGGCGGTCGGTGACGGACGCACACGGCGGCACCGGGTCAAAGACGGGCTCACTGGCCGCCAGCACAAGGAAGAACCCCGAGAGTCGCTCGGATGGCGGCCGACGTTCCCGAGGCTGCCGGGCAGTCTCGCCCGGATTCCAATAGATGCGGTCGGTGAGCTGGTCGATCGACGCCCCCAGCGAGTGAGCGAATCTCAGAGCCCTGATTACCCCCGGTTCGGGAGCGGCATTGCCCTCGTACCCGAAAACGTCTTGACGGTCGTTGAACCCGGCTCGCTGTGCCAGCTCCTCCCCGGTGAGGTCGGCGTCGCCTCGAAGCCGGTGAAGGTTGCGGGCGAGCTGCTCCGCGAGCGGGCTGCCGGACCCGGTTTCGGGAACGCAGTCCTCACATCTCTCCGGCGGCGGACCCTCTCCGAGGTAGAGGATCTCCTGACCGCACTCGGCGCAGCATGACCTCACTGGTCGCCTTCGGTGGCGACGGGCTCGACGAGGACCGAGATGCCGTAGGCCATTCGGAACTCCAGCGGCTCAGCGTCCCCGTCGCCGGGACCGATGAAGGTCTGCGTGTCGGCAGGATCGAGAAAGACGCCGCTCCCGCCAGCCAAGACCAGGCTGATCGCCGTGTGTTCAGGGGGGAGGAACTCAACGCGGAGCAACTCGCCCTGCATCCCACAGCCGAAGAATTGGCCGTAGTAGTTGACCGTCGCTTTGACCTGCGATCCGATCCAGCCGTGTAGGCGGTGCAGGGCCTCGGTGAACTCGATCGAGCGGAGCTCGTCCATATGGAATAGAGGCGCGGGCATCGCTAAGTGGGCCCCCTCCGAAGCGATTGCCTGACGCGGGCGCGTCCCTCCTTCAAGCAGCGATGGACCTTCGCCCGGCCCCAACCCCGCAGCTCGCCGATCTCCGCGTAGCTGTAGCCGAGGCCGAGCAGGACCAAGGCGTCCCGCTCGTCCGGCTTCAGCCGCTCGATCAGCTCGATCACCTGGGCGCTTTCCTCTGTGCGCTCGACCAGCTCAGCCGGGCCGGCGCCTTCGTGGGGCGCCACGATCTCCAAGCCCTCGGCCGCAGTCAGGCGGTAGCGCTCATCGCGCTCGGTCGCCTGCCTGGTGATCGCCCAGGCCGCGCGCTTGATGACGAGGAGCATCCAGTGCAGGGCCTCCTCGCCAGCCGGGCCGTCGTAGAAGCGGAGAAACTGGACGCAGGCGTCGTTCAGAGCGTCCTCGGCGTCCTCGTGGCGACGCGAGTGAAAGCGCGCCTGGCGCATGAGCCGGGCTCGCTCCGCCCGGAGCAAACGGTCGAGCACCCAAGCGCGTCGCTCTCTTTCGACCGTGCGGCTCTGCGGCGGGGAGGCCATGCAGCCGCCCCGCACGCGCAGCGTGCGATCATCGGGCGGCGGGCCTCCCCAGCCGCCGGCAAGCTACCTGGCGCGCTCAGCGAAGGATGCGCATGGGCCGCTGGGCGCTGCGAACACGCTGCTTGCCGAGTGCCTCGCGGACCCGCGCGAGCCGCACTTCTGCCTGTCGGCGATCGCGGCGCTGGGCGGCGTTGCGCGGCTTTGGGCCGAGCGGGTCCTTGCCCCTCGATGTGATGCCGTGGCGCTGGCGGTAGGCGTAGATCGCGTCGACCCCTTCGTTCCAAAGCGCCGCCTTGAGGGGCTCGTTTGGCCGCGCTCCGAGGGTCTCGGCGATCAACTTGCTGGGCTGCGCCCGCTCGGACGCGACTTCGCTGCGCCGTAGCTGGACCAAGCGGTCCTCGATCAAGGTCAGCTCGGCCCGCTCGGCGCGACTCAGCTCGGCTCGCTGCGGTGGCTGCGCCGCGACCTCGATGGTGAGGTCGTCGCGCTCGCCTTCGAGCCGGTGCAGCTGCTCGGTGGCGAGCCGCTGCGTCGCGTCGATCCGCGAGAGACGCTCGCCGTCGGGGCGACGCCCGGCAAGAATGGCCGCGCGCTCGCTCTCCATCCGTGCGAGCCGTGACTCAGCGGCGCCGATGCGTCCCTCGAGGTCGGCCAGGCGTTCCTCGGCGGGCGAGCGCTCCGAGGCCGCCGCCAGCTTGCGCTCAAGCTCCGCACGACGCCGTGCCAGGTCGAGGGGCGCCATCGCCTCGATGCGCTTCCTCGCTCCGATCTCCACCGCCGCGTACTCTCCGGCCGCTCGCTCCGCCCCGATTCGCAGATCGTGAGCGGCATCCTCAACGTCCCGCTTGCCCGGCCCGAGGTCGGCGTCGGTCAGCTCCGAGGCGGCGACGCCGTAGGCCGTGGTGGGGCCCGAGGCGCGGGAGATCGCAACGGTGAAGTCCTCGCGGCTGATGCCGGAGTCAAGCAGCGCGAAGGCGGAGTCGAAGGTCTTTGACTCGGTGCTGTAGGTGGTGAGCGCGTAGGCGTGCTGAATCGCCGGCTCGCGCGAGGGGGTGACTTTCTCCAGGTAGCGGCGATCGAGCCTCACGCCCTCCCCCTCGACGCCGAGCCGCTGAAGGTAGAGATGGTGCTCGGCCTGATCGACGCCGACGACCTCCCATCGCTCGCGGTTAGACACCTCGCGCGTGTTGATCCGGGTGACGACGCGATCACCGACGCTGAACGGCTGGCCGGCGACGAGCAGCGAGTCGGCGCCCAGCCTTCCCTCCGCCACGAGCAGCTCACGAGCGAGTTCGTTCAGCTCGGCGACGTCGCGGGTTCGGCGGGCGATCATCACAGCGTCCTCGCCGCAGGCGAACCGCTTGTGCCAGTCGAGCACCTGGGCGTCGAGCACCTCCGGCAGGGTGTCGGCGATCACGAGGCGGTCGTGTGCCCGCAGCACGTCGAGCGCGTCCGAGCCGCGGCCTTCGTGGGCTAGTTCGACGATTTCGCGGTCCACCGGCTCGCGCTGGCGGCGAATCTCCATCAGCACGATCGGCTCGATCTCGTTGGTCATGTTCCCGTAGAGGCCGCCGGGGCCGACCGCGCCGATCTGGCGAGGGTCGCCGATCAAGACGAGCTTGCCGTCACAACCCTCCGCGAGATCAACGAGGGCCGTCATCTGTGGGGTCGGCGTGGTCGAGGACTCGTCCAAGAGGATCACCGTTCCCCGAGGCAACGGGGCGACGCCACGCTCGATCAGCTCTCCGGTTCGGATGAGGAAGTCCGTGACCGAGGTTGCCGGGATGCCGTGCTCGGAAAGCTCGCCCGAGGCGCTGCGAGCCGTAGCCACTCCGAGGCCCCGAATCCCGACCGCCGCCCACGCCTCCTGCGCTGCGACGAGGGCCGTCGTCTTGCCGGCGCCGGGCAGCGCCGCAACGGCGACGACTCGCTCGCCGCCGGTAGTGAGGCGTTGCACCATCGAGACCTGCTCCCCGCTCAGGTAGCGATGGCGGTCGAGGACGGCGGCGAGGGTGGCGCTGTCGACCACCGCCGCTCCAGCCTTCTCCCCCTTCCTCGCCGTCGCCATGAAGCGCTGCTCCATCTGCCAGAGCTCGGGCGTCGTGTAGTAGGTCGAGTCGAGCGGGCCGGCGCCGCGGTGGACCTCGATCAGCCGCCTGCCGTCGAGCAGGGAACCGACCGCAGCCTCCAGCGCTCCCGCGTCGGCTCCCTCGCGGAGCTGGTTGGCCACCGCATACAAAAGATCGCGGCGGTCGAAGTGGGAGTGATGGGCCTCTAGGTCGGCGAGGGCGCGGTCGAGCTGCTCGGTACCGATCGGTCGAGGCTCGCGGCGGCGACCGCGCGCCAGCATCCGGTCGATCGACTCGGGAGTGAGGTCGAACTCCGCGGCGCGGGAGATCCACTCCTCGCGCTGAGTGTCCGGGTCGACCTTGTAGTCCTTGGCATCGCGGGTGCGGTAGGCGGCGACTTCGGCGGCGGCCGGGGAGTCGACGCCTCGCTCGGCCATCGCCGCGACGATCTCCGCCCGCCGCTGAGAGAAGTGGTCGATCACCGGGCGCCCGATGCCCGCGAGGTCGGCATAGCCGTTGACGACCGCTTGCCACCCGACACCTATCTCGCGGGTCAGCTCGGCGCGAAGGGCGGCCTGGTAGACGTGGCCCGCCGCTTTCGCCTCGCGCAAAAGCGGCGACTGGCGCCGCGGGTTGGCGAGACTGAGCCAACGCCCGTCTGAGGCGGCGCGGGTCATGTTGGCGGTGACGAGGTGGGTGTGCAGGGCGGGATCGCCGGCCCGCGAGGAGCGGTGGCGGAAGCTCATCGAGAGGAAGCCGGACCCCGGCTCGATCTCCACGCCTCCCTTGCCTCGCTGCACGAAGCAGGCCGTCCTCTCCAGATAGCCGACCGCCTCGGCGACGGCGTGATCGTGGGCGCGCAGGATCGCGGCGCGAACGTCGGGTGAGCCGACCGCGTAGAGCAGCGAGACCGACTTCGGCGCGGCGAAGCGAATGTCGTAGCCGAGGATCGGATCGAGGTGGCGCTCGCGTCCCTCTGCGTCTACGAACTTACGGGGCTCGGGACGTGAGACCAGGACGGCGCCGGTGACAGGGTGCCTCCCGGCGAGGACGGCGGCGTAAGCCTCGCGGTCGACCTCGCCGGCGAGGCCAAGTTCTGCCGCCAGCTCGCCCATCCACTCGCCGGGCGCCTCGCCCGGCTTCGTGTAGTAGTCCTCGCCGCCTTCGGCCACGGCTTCGATCCAGTAGTTGGCGTTGGCGTGGCCGATCTTCGTCACTCCCACCATCGCCCCTGTTGTCCACCGCGCGGCCCGGTTGCATCGGGTGAACCGAAGGGTTCGTAGTGTGTCGGGCTGCGGGGTTGGGGCTACTAGGGCGCTGGGAAGGGGCGCTGTTTGGCTCGGAACTCCCTCAGCCTTGGGCTCTTGGCCTCGGGGTTGGCAGTGGCCTTTTGCTGCCTGATGGCTGCATGGCTTCCTGCCTTTGCCTCTGACTCAGTTGATGAGGATGTTGCGCTGGCGCCGTTAGTCAGCGCCGCTTGTGAACTGACCAAGGCGCGTCCCGCCCGGCTCCCAATGCAGCCCGTCGAGCAGTTCTTCGGGAGGGATCTCCAGGGAGCCGGCGAGCTTGACCAGGGTGTCGACGCGGCAAACTCGTTCGCCGCGCTCGATCTGACCGACCGCCGTGCGATGCAGCGAGGCCATGACCGCAAGCTCTTCTTGGGAGACTTTGGCTCGCCTGCGGCAGTAGGCGAGATTCAGGCCAAGACGGTTGCCGAGCATCAGCCAAACCGTTCAGACGGGGTCGTGATGATCGCCCCGCAGCCTCGGGAGTCGGCAACGGCGGCGACGTTGGCGCTGGCGTTGCGGGCGGACCCGCGTGTCTGCGGGGACGAACGAGACGAGGACCATCTGGCCCTTCCGGCGGAGCAGCCCGTCGTTGGTCATGGCGCCGATCGCTCGGTCCACCGAGTCGTCGTCCTCGTCGGCGCGCAGTTCATAGCGGAGATCCTCGACACTGATCCCGGTCGGGTGGTTGTTGAGGACGAGGGTGCCGACCATGACCCGCATCCGGTGGTCGGTGTTGAAGAACTCGGGTGGCAGGTCCCTTCGCAGGGGAGGGTGACGGCGGCGGTGCATGATGCCTCCTAGAGCTGTCCCGGCGGCGATGCCGGGAGATGACTTGTCCGTCCCTTCCGCAGCGCTTTCTCGGGGGCCGGGTCCTCCCTGTGGCCTGCGCGCCGCTCCTGGGCACCGTGCCCTGGGTGACCTGAACGGCGCAGGGCCCGACCCCCGAGAAAGCGCTGCGGGAACATCAGTCGCGGTCGAAGAACAGGTAGTTGAACCGCAGCGCCGCGCGAGTCGGCCGGATCGTTTCGGCGCCGTGATGCAGCAGGCCGAGCGCGACCAAATCGCGGACGCCACGATGAAGCCAGTCGGGAGGGGGTGCCTCCTCCTCGTCGGGCCGTTTCATCTCGCGGGCCAGCTCGGTCACCGTGAGCTGGTCGGGGTATTCGGCGAGGACGTGGCCGAGGATGGCTTCCTCGTCGCGGTCGTTTTCCTCGGCTGGCGTGAGGACGCGCGGCTCTTTATCGTCGCTGTCGTGCATGGGAGCTGTTACCTCCTGTGCGCAAAGCCCCGGCGGCGGTTACGGCCGTCGTCGGGGCGTATGGACTTGTCGAGTACGTGAAGTCCGGGGCGAGAGAAAGTGGGCCCCCTGAGCTTCGGTTTTCTTCGATCCAAGGGAGTTAGCCGTGCGACGGCCCAAAAAAGGGACGCCCGCCTCGCAGCGGGCGCCCCGGCTCGGTAGCGACTAGAGCGGAATGTCGTCTCCGCTGCCGCCGGTGTCCTCGGACGCCGGCTCGGCCTCGCCGCCTTCGCCGTCTTTGTCCTGCGGCTTGCCGCCGAGGAACTGGACCATGTTGGCGATGATCTGGACGTACTCGCGGTGGTCGTCGCCCTCGCCCTGCTCCTTCCAGTCGAGGCGACCTTCGACCGCGACCGGGCGACCCTTCTTGAGGTGCTCGGCGCAAGCCTCACCCTGGGCGCCCCAGACGGTGACGTTGAAGTAGTTGGGCTTGTCGACGTACTCGTCGCTGCCGTTTTTGCGGCGGCCGTTCACCGCGACGCGGAGGTTGCAGACCTTCGTTCCGCCCTCGGTGGTTCGCAGCTTCGGATCGCGGGTCAGGTTGCCGGTGATGACTACGACGTTGACGTTCTGCATTTCGGGCCTCCTTGAGAGGTGGTTCGATTGACGAGCCCAGGTAGGGCGCGCGACCGAACGCGCGGAACCGAGCCGGAGGCGAGGGGAACCCCCCTTGCGGGGGTTGAAGCGCGGGCGGCGCGTGCCACCCTGGCGTGAGGAAATTGGACTGCCTCTCTCGGAGGCGCATATGCACCCGACGTCGTTGTTCACCGGCTGAGCCGAGGCGAAGTGCAGCCCCCGTGGGCGGGTCGCTGAACTCGATCCGTCGCGGTGAACGGCCGCCGCAGGAACGGCTCAGGCCGCAACTGCCTCCCTGCCACCGGCTGGGGCGCCCGAGGCGAGGACCGCATCCTCGAGCCGGGTTGCCAAGCGGTCGATCAGCTCCGCGTAGCGGGCGATCGCGTCACCCTCTCCCCACGTTGCCATGTAGGGGACCGACCAACCCGAGGTGTCGAGGCCGACCGTCGAACAGACGGTGTACGCGACGCACTCCACGACGATCTCCTCGTCGCCGTAGGTGAGGTCGGGGTCCTCCTCGTGCCGGTCGCAGCGGACGAGGGCGTGGGCCAGCTCGTGAATCTCGACCCCGACCTGGGCGTTGGCCGAGAACTCCGCTGAGATCGTTTCGACGCCGATGTGCTGGCGGTCAGGGGAGCAGTAGCCGAGGGCGGAGCCGGGGATCTCCTCGACCACAACGGTGTAGCCGATCGTCGTGGCGAAGCTCGTCAGCGGCTCGAACAGACCCGCCAGGCCGTCGCCCTCGACCGGGACAAGCGGCGGATCGAGGACGACCGGGCCGCCGGGGAACTCCGGCAGTGGGTCGACCTGGGCGCGGTCGAAGACCTTGACCATGCGGAAGTAGGTCCGCGGCCTGTTTTCCGGGTCCGCGCCAGCCTCCCGCCATTCCCGCAGCTTCTTCTTCGACGGCGGACAGGGCGCCCAAATGCTGAGGCCGCGCTCGCCCTTGCGGACGGCGTAGCCGAGGCTGAGCCAGCGGCGAAAGCCGGCTACCCGCGTCGCGCCCGGTCGTTGGAACGCGATCAGGAGCTGGTTGTGAAAGCTGTAGGAGTGGAAGTGGCGGCGGACGCGGAGCCAGCGCTGCCATCCCTTGCTGGAGCGCAGCTGCTCGATCGCCTCGGCCATCAGCTCGCGCTCGCTGGCGCGCTTCTCGGCTCGCTCCTCGTCGCTGAGCGCGTAGCGGTTCCTCGTTGCCATGTCTGCCTCCTTGCTCGGCCCGCCCCGCTGGCGGGCGATCCCCGACCCGACGCGCGGCGAAGCCGTGCCAGCATCGGGAGGGGTCGCTTGCCAGCGGGTGCCGTGCCCGCTAAGGGCGCTCGGTCGGTGGATCGGCGGCCTGGTCGTCGGCCGCGTGACCGCTGCCCCGCAACACGTCGAGCACGTCCTCTGCGCTGCGGACGACGTGGGCGTGATCGGCGAGCAAGTTGTTGGGACCGACCGAGAGCCGCGAGGTGGTCGGGCCGGGGACGGCGCCGCGCTCGTTGCCGAAACGATGCGCGAAGTCCGCCGTGTCCAGCGCCCCGGATCGCTCGGCCGCCTCGACGACGATCGTGATGCCGGCGAGGCCCGCCATGATCCGGCTGCGGGCCGGGAACGTCCAGCGCCAGGGCGCGGTGCCCGGCGCGAGCTCGGAAAGGACGAGGCCGCGCTCGGCGATCTGTCGCCAGAGCCCCCGATGAGCGGCGGGGTAGGCGATGTCGGCGCCGCAGCCGAGCACGGCGATCGTCCGGCCACCTTCCAGCGCGCCGCGGTGGACGCAGGAGTCGATGCCGAAGGCGAGGCCGCTGATGACGGTGAGCCCGGCGGCGGCGAGGTCGCGTCCGAGAGCGCGGGCCACCTCGCGTCCGTAGGCCGACCCACGGCGAGCGCCGACGATCGTGGCTGCCTCGCTCCAGTCGAAGTCGACGAGAACCGCCGCGTCTCCGCGTGCGATCAACGCCGAGGGCGTGCCGGGAACCTCTCGCAGCGACTCCGGGTAGAAGCGGTCGTGGGGACAGGTGGCCCAGCAGCCGGCGGCCTCCAGCTCCTCGGTGAAGCGTTGCTCGGGGATCGCCTCGATCCGAGCCAGCAGCGTCGATGCGACCCTGGGGGCGACGGCCTCCACAAGCGCCTCGTTGCGAAGGCGCAGCAGCTCGAACCCGGATGAGGCACTTGCGTGGGCGACCGTCCTCTCGATGTACGGGGCGGCGAGGCTCAGCAGCCACGACCGGCGAAGGCACGTAGGGCAAGCGCGCGAGTGAGACATCTCTTCCTCCGTTTCGCGGTGCCCGCCCTCTCGCGGGCGGGCGATCCCCGACCCGACGCGCGGCGAAGCCGTGCCAGCATCGGGAGGGGTCGCACGGACGCGAGGGGCTAGCGCCAGTGAGCGCTTGCGCCGTACCCGCCCAGCTCGTGATCGCGGACGCGAGCAGCGTCACCGTGCCGCTCAGCCATTTCGGCGCTCATCGCGCGAGCCGCTCGGCGACGATCCGCCTGTGGCGTCTTTCCCTCGCCGAGCAGGCGACCTATTTCCCTGCTTGCCTCCCGCGAGGTCTCGGGGTAGGCGAAGGTCTGACCCCTGGCGAGCGCGAGATCGCGCAGGTAGTTGATCTGTTTGCGAGTGGGCGGGCTGCTCGGATGTGGCTGTGGATTGGTCATGGCCCAGCCAGAGCGGGCCGGGGGAGGTTCGGGCGAAGCCCGGGCCGGAGGAGGTCTGCTAGGCGTCCGGGCCGGGACCAACCCACAGCCCAACCCGGAACCGACCTGGGGAAGGGCCCAACCCGCGGACCCTTCCCCGGATGCGGCTAGTTGCTCCCCTTGCGGCGCTGGCGCCGCGGACGCACCGATTTGATGTCGGCGGAGAGCAGCTTTTCCACCTCGGCGGAAGCGCGGAGGCCACCACGCACCCGCTTTGACTGGGGCAGCTCGTTCTCGTCGGCCAGCAGCGAAGCGATCATCGCGTCGCCGACCAGCTCCGTGACCTCGTTGACCGAGCTGGCGTCCATGACCCGCTTGACGAGGTAGGTCGTGGACTGCTCGGCGTCGGCGTAGCTGACCTTCTCTTTGGTCTTGCCGGTCGTCTTGAGCTGTTTGACCTCGACCTCCTGTAGCTGCGAGGTGACGAGCCGCAGACCCCGAGCCGCGAGGGTCGGGTTGTCGGTGATGAGCGCGATCGCCATCGCCTTGACCCTGGCGAGAGCGAACTGTTTGCGGCTGGCGCTGCCGCGACGCTTGAGCAGGTTGCCGCCGACGCTGCCGTTCCAGCTCCGCGCGGCCACGGCTTTCTCCTGCCGCTCCTTGTAAGCGGCCTTCCGCTCATCTTTCTTCTGCTCGGGAGTGAGCGGCTCGCGGCCCTGGGACTGAGCGCGCCACTTCTCCTCGCGCTTCTTTCGCTCGGCCTCCTCCTTCACGATCCGCTCGACCAGGCGCTCGGCCAGGTCGGCGGCAACCTCGACGTCGGTGATGAAGGCGACCGTCGAGGTCCATTCGCCGTGGTCGACCTGATGCTCGACCAGGCAGCCGGCGGCGCGCGCTGCGTCGATCTCGGCTTCGCCGAAGCGCAGCGTCGGGTTGTCGGTGTGGGTGTAGGGCTTTGCCGCCAGGTGACGATCGCCGAGGTCGCGGCGCTTCTTCTCGTCGGCGATCACGTCGCTGAGGCGAACCGCGCCGGGGTCGATCATCGTCGGGCGGTCCTCGAAGCGCGCCTGGGCGACGGCCTCGAACAGGTCGCCGAAGTTAGCGACGAACTCGCGGCTCTTGACCTTGCGGCGCTTTGCCAGCTCGCAGATGCACTCCGCGATCCTGGGTGAGACCTCTGCGATCCCGCGCAGGTCGCGCTCGGCGTCGACCGGAACGTGACCCTCGGCGATGTAGGTCTGGACCGCCTCGGGGAGTTTCAGCAGACGAAGATGCTGGCTCACCCAGCTATCTGAGACGTCCAACTCCTCGGCGATCTTTTTGTTGGTCGTCAGATTGAGCTCGGCGGCCAGCTCCGTGAGCCCACGAGCCGTGTCGATCGGGTCGAGGTCTTCGCGGTGGAGGTTCTCCGAGAGTGCCGCCGCGCGGGCGTTGCCGTTCTTGCGGACGTGAACCGGCACTTTCTTGATGCCGGCCAGCTTCGCCGCCTCCAGGCGCCGGTGCCCGGCGATCACGGCGAACTTGCCGCCCTCGATCGGGCGAACGGTGAGCGGCTGAACCACGTCCGTCTTGCCGAGGTTGCCGGCGAGCCGCGCGAGCGCGTCGGGGTCCATGTGGGTGCGGGGGTTGAAGCCCTCGACCACCTCGATCTTGTCGACCTCCAGAAGTGGGGTCGCTAGGTCAGTCATGGGGTGCTCCTTTGTCCTTGCCCCCGCCCGATGCGGGAGCCGGTGCCCCCGCCCCCGCACGCGAAGCGTGCGACCATGCGGGGCGCCGGCTAAGCGAGGGCGGCAAGCTCGAAACCCCGCTCGATCGCCTCCCTGCTCATTGGGCAGGCGCCGAGGCGCTGAGCCTCACGGCGGTAGTCCGCAATCAGGACGGCCAGCCCGGCCTTCGACTCGAAGCCGCGCTCGACGAAGTAGCGGCGGCCCCTGCCGTCGACCGGGTAGTCGTAGACGTAGACCTCACCCTCGATGCGGCGGCCGATCAGGACACGCGCCTCGTCGGACACGCTGTAGTGGCCGAGCACGTTGAGCTGCGTGGGACAGGACTGGATGGCCGTGGCGCTCATTGCGCACCTCCTTGGCTCGTTGATGGGAGTCGTGGAGCCGTCCGGCAGCGGATGAGGTGGCAAGTCACCCGAAGGGCGCGCCAGCGAGGTCCGCGGAGCGGGCCTTGACGTGCCGCCGGCCGCTGCCAGGCTCAGACGACTCCCATCAACGAGCCAGGTGCCTATGTGACCTTGCTCGCAGGACCGAGGCCGGAAGGGCACCGCCGAACGGGAGAGGCAGAGGGAAAGCGGCGGCCGGGCCGCTTGCTGCCGTTCCGGCTTGATTGGCTGGAAGGGGTGTAATACTCCCCCCGGTCATTTTCGGGAACACCGAAGGGAGCGGGGGATGCGCCTGGCCCGGATTCTGATTCCAACAGCAGCAGTAATCATGGTTGTGTCAGCTGGCTGCGGTGTCGATACTTCTTCGGATGCAACTACGAGTTCAGGCGTGTCGCTCCCGACTCCCAACGGAGCAAAGGCGTTTGAGGCTTATTACCGAGAACTCATCGCCGCTGGAACCAAGCCTTCCGTTGCGCGGTGCTACCAGCACGGGCTTGAACGCCTTCCACCGGCAAAGCTACGCGAGAACTCGGCAGCCTCGCTTACGGAGGCCGAACGAAAAGACGTAATCGCAATCAACGCCAAGCTCGAAGCCGAATGCGTACCGTCGGGGGGCGGGTATCAGGCGAATCCCACGGATGCGCAGGCTGACGAAGCCCGCCAGAAGCTCAAAGCAGGATTCCTTACGGCCTTGGAAAGCAAGGGGGCAACGGATGCTGAAATCGGTTGCATTGATGATCGGGTCGATGAACTTTCCAAGTCGAGGCTCTACGAATTGGCAAACAACGAAAATGGAGCCGCGCGGTCGATAGCCGAAACGATGTTGCATGAATGCGAAGGCGTCGAATGAGCAGCGATCAACCGATCGTCGCCGCAGTCACCACCTTTTTTGTTTTTTTGTTTCTTCTCGCCCAAGTAATTTTTTGGGCCGGCACTAGCTTTGGGGTTGTTCGGGAGTATTGCGCCGATATCGAGGCATCCCGATCGACTAACTCGGTACAGGTCGAATCGAGCTGGACCTACGTTCTCTGGCCCCCTCTATTTTTCGCAAATGCTGACCCACCCGGAAGGTGCGTCCGAAACTCTCCATTGCGGGAGGGACTAAGCGCAATCGGGATTTGGTCTTTGCCGAGTCCCGAGGAACAGGTACGCGAACACATCGAAAACCAGTCCTGACGCGCGGACCCGGTTCCTGCTACTTCCCGAGCTAGCCGCCAGGCGCTACGGTTTCTCAATGGAGGCCGTGTCGTTTCTTTACTGCTACCCCAAAGCAATTGAGACTGCCGAGGGCCGTGCCGAGGTCGCCGACGCCTTGGAGAAGCTCGCCGCCGAGTTGAAGCTACATCCGCCCATTGAGCTCAAAGCTGACGACCACGGGCAGGTCACGATCCCCTACGTTGGCCCTGACGACACTTGGGCGGCCTTGGATCGAGCTGTGCCCGATTGGGCCGGGCGAGCGCTATTCATGCCACCCGACCCGGAGCGGCAGTCGTAGCGTCCCGGCCGGAGTCGAACCGGCTGGCGGAGACACCGCTGAGAAGCAGGCGGCTGGAACGCCTTGCCATTGGGGCGACCTGCCCCCGCCGTTCGTTACCTACGCCGGATTCCAGCGAAGGTCGCCCCACTCGCCCATTTGGATGATTCGCAGCGCCTCGCCGATCTGATCGCAGGTTCGCGGCGAGCGCACGAGGTCGCGATCACGATCCTGACCCGCCAGCGATCCTCGCTGGACGAGCGCATTGAACAGCGCCTCGCCCGGCCTGGCGAACTCGGCGATGTACCGGCTGACGGTCTCGCGGTCGTGGGCGTCGGCAGCCTCCCGGGCAGCGCGGTCGTCCTGAACGTCCGGCTCGGGTAGCGGGTCAAGCCCAGCAACTCGCCGACTGAGATTGCGGCGGGCGTTGTTGGGTCGCTCGGGCACCGGAGGGCGCGCGGCGTTGCGGATCTCTGTGAAGTGCTCGACCTCCGCACGCCAATGTTCGCAGGCGGCTCGCAGCTCGGCGGCCTGACGATCATCGACGTTCGCGGCACTCCAGAGCTGGAAGGAGCCCTCGAAGACCAGCCCGACGACGCCGGCCGCGAGCCCTATCGCCAGGCCGACAACCCCCGCGTCTCGCAGCAATCCAATCGTCGTCGGCA
Organism: Solirubrobacterales bacterium; assembly: GCA_025450585.1. GTDB lineage: Bacteria > Actinomycetota > Thermoleophilia > Solirubrobacterales > 70-9 > VRUE01. The sequence continues at coordinate 1,329 of JANWHD010000059.1, read as the reverse complement.
GGCCAAACGCCGCGAGCAGCGTCAGGACCAGGCTCAGGTTCTCGGCGGGGTGGCGGACTCGCGACCAGCCATGCTTGAACGCCATCCGAAGAAAGGCCAGCCGGTGCATAGCCGAGACGGTAGGGGTTGCTGGCCCACAACGACGCCGGGAACGGCCTCTCAGGGGAATGTCCAGGGGAATGAAAGGGGTCGAAAACAGCCTTTTTCTGACTTTCGCTGACCTCCGTTGACCTCTCGGCCAATCCGAGGCAGCGCCGCCGCAATCCCGCACCTGGAGCGGGAATGCGGCCTACAGAGCCAAGCGAATCGAGCGGGGCAGCCAGGACTCGAACCTGGAATCGCCGGTTTTGGAGACCGGTGCCTTAGCCAGTTGGGCCACTGCCCCGAGGAAATCCATGCTAGCCGGGCCGAGAGGCGTTTCGCAGCCTGGCGATCCGGCTGGATACCGCGATGCGGGCGGAGGGACTTGAACCCCCACGGGCCGAAGCCCACCAGGACCTAAACCTGGCGCGTATGCCAATTCCGCCACGCCCGCGTGGCTGCCCTATTCGGGCTTAACGCGCGACCAATGCCGCATCGTCACTCCTAGATTCTATGATCGTCGCGTGGCGGTAGGAGAGGTCAGGCCCGGTTATGAACTGTGGCGGCCGAATCGCGAGAAGGCCGAGTCGATCACGACCAAGTTCGTGCTCGTCTTCCTGCTCGCGGCGACGGCGGCGATCTCGGCCCTGGTGACGATCACCGGCTTCTCGCTGATGACCGGCGGCAGCGGCATGGGAACCATCTGCCTGATCTTCGCGGTTCTCTACGCGTTCTTCGCATTCCTGGTGGCGCGCTGGAGCCGCGGCATCCTCCCGGTGGCCGCCGCCCTCTCGATGATCCTCGCGATCTTCTGCGCGGTCGGCGCCGACAGCTGGTTCGCCCGCGACAAGGCCGGCTTCGAGGAGGCGCTGATCCCGGTACCGCTGATCGGCCTGCTCGTCATCCTCCTCGTCATCCTGCAGCTGATCACGATCGCGATCTCCCTCTACGCCTTCAACCAGAACTGGCATGTGGAGGAGGAGCGCCCGATCGGATCCGGCGAGGACTACGGCGCCGGCGCCTCACCGGACGACGGCGCTCCGCTGCCGGCCTGATCGTCTTCGCCTGATGCCGGAGGCGGGAGTCGAACCCGCACGCCCTTGCGAGCAATTGATTTTGAATCAATCATGTCTACCGTTCCATCACTCCGGCGCAGCTCAAACGATAGACGGAATACGAGGACGATCCTGATCGTCCCTCAAGGCTGACTAGACTCTCCCCGCGCCATGCGCATCCACCACCTCAACT
>JANWHD010000058.1 GCA_025450585.1 Solirubrobacterales bacterium | reverse complement strand
TCGGTGCGCTCGTTGTAGCGGCTGACCCACTCGACCCCGGCGGCGATGTAGACGTCGCCCTCGCCGGCCTTGATCGCGTTGCCGGCGTGGCGGATCGCGTCGAGGCTGGAGGAGCAGTAGCGGGAGATCGTCACGCCGTTTACCTCCTGCGGCAGCTTCTCGGAGAGCAGCGAGACGATACGGCCGATGTTGAAGGCCTGCAGGCCCTGCGGCATGCCGCAGCCGCAGAAGAGGTCTTCGACCGAGGCGGGGTCGACCTCGGGGTTGCGCTCGAGTAGCTGGTCGACGACGTAGGCGGCCGTCTCGTCGGGGCGCAGCTGTGCGAGCGAGCCCTTGAAGGCACGGCCGATCGGAGTGCGGATGGTGTCGACGATGACTGCCTCGGGCATGCGGAGTTCTCCTTGGAAGCTGGGGTCTGAAAGTGCGGGCCGCAGCGTAGTCGATTAATTTAGTGGCGATGTCACTGGACGGGCTGCGGGCATGGATCGGGGTGGTGGAGCGCAAGCTCACCCTGCGCACGCGCGTCTTCCTGGTCCTCGTCGCGATCGCCATCGGCGGTGCCGGAACCGGCATCTACCTCGCGATCGACGCTCATGACAGCGCGGTGAGCGAGGCCGACCTCCAGGCGGTACGCGACGAACTTGCGGCGGGCGCGGCCGAAACCGCCGGGGGCGACGTCACCCAGCTCGAAACCGAAGTCAAGGCCCTTCAGGCCGAAGTCGAAGCCCTGCGGAGCGAACCGGACGCCAGCGGGGAGGGCACCGCCGCTCCCCAGGGATCCGCCGGCGACTCGACAGCCGGCCAGGGCGACGGGAGCGGCGGCGTGGCGCCGCAGCTGCAACAGGAGGGCGGGTCGAACCAACCAGCCGAGCCTCCGCAAGAGGGCGCCGGTAAGTAGGTCGCTCGTGCGGATCCGCACGAGATTGCCGGTTCGCGTCCCCTCACTGCGTTACATTCGCCGCAATTCGATCTCGCGAACATCGCGAGCTCTGCCGTCTAGGCAGTGAAAGGAGCCTCCGATGCCCGAGGGTTACTGCGTCAAGGAGCGCAAGAAGGTCGAGATCAAAGACGCCAAGCAGGTGACGATGAAGAACGGTCGCCCGGCAATCCAAGGTACTTGCCCCGACTGCGGCACCAAGATCTTCAAGATCGGAAAACTCTAAGAGGACGGCTGAGACCGAGAGCGTCCACGGCCGGGTCCGGCCGGCGGAACGAGCTGGCGAATCTCGGCGAGCAGCCGGGCCGCCAGCTCGGTGGGCTGCTCATCAGGCTGGGCCTGGCCGCCGGCAGGCTCGAAGAAGCGAGTGCTCACCCGCGGACGGCGAGGGAAGCGCGTGTAGCCGGTCGTGCCCTCGATCGCTACGCAGACGAGCTTTGCCTCGGGGACCTCGAGCGCGAGGCGGCCAACTCCGCTGCGCGCTCGCAGCACCTTCCCGTGTGAGCGTGTCCCCTCCGGAAAGACGCCGATGCAGGCGCCACAGCGAAGTTCCTCGATCGCATGTGCCAGGGCGTCCGCGTCCCCCGCGCCCCGCTCGATCGGTATCTGGCCCATGCCGTCGAGCACGGGGGCCAGACCACGCACCTTCCAGAGATCCGATTTCGCCAGTGCCTTGATCTGACGCCGGCGGATGGCGGCGACGCCGACCGTCACCGGGTCCCAGTGACTGTCGTGATTGCCGACGACCAGCACCGGCCCGCTCTCGGGCAGGGCGTCGAGTCCCTCGACCCGAAGCCGACCCCACAGCGACGCCGGCCGGCATACCGCCATCGCCGTCCTGTACATCGGGCTCGGCTCCCCCGAGGGCAAGCCGACCCGGGCGCCATCGTCTGTTCGCGCCGTGGCCTCCACCGGAAGCGGACCGTACTCGATCCCATCCCTCAGCCACAAAGCCACATCAAAGTGATGGATGTCACGTAGTCCGGGTGCCCGGCAGTCGAAGGTAAATGTCCCGTTTCTGCGCACATCCGCGCGCACCACCTTTCGGCTGTGCCAATCCCAACTATCTAAAGTGTCAACTGTGACGCAGAAGCCACTCGAGCTGATTCTCGCTCGCAACCTGATGTCTGCGCTCTCGACGCCGGCCTTCCTGGTCGACGAGGGCGGCGTTCTCGTCTTCTACAACGAGGCCGCCGGGATGTTGCTCGGCAAGCGCTTCGAGGAGCTGGGGACGGTCGGGCCGGACGAGTGGGGATCGCTCTTCGGGCCCTTCGACGAGAGTGGCGAGCCGATTCCTTACGACGAGCTGCCCCTGGTGGTCGCGGTCCGCAACGGCAGGCCCGCACACGCCGACTTCGAGATCAGCTCCGTCGACGGCGCCCGCCACCGGGTCGAGGCCTCGGCCTTTCCGATCCTCACCGCGCACGGCTCGCGGGGCGCGATAGCGGTGTTCTGGCCCGCCGGGTCGAGCAACGGAGCGGGGCGCTGAGATGAAGGTCAAGCTCTGGGGCACGCGCGGGTCGATCCCCTCCCCGGGGCCGGAGACGATCCGCTACGGAGGCAACACCTCCTGCGTGGGCGTCACCCTCTCCGACGGCTCGATGCTGGCGCTCGACGCCGGCACGGGCATCCGCAACCTCGGCCTTGCCCTCGCAGCCGAGCCGGCCCGGCTGCACATCCTGCTCACGCACCTCCACCTCGACCACATCCAGGGACTGGTCTTCTTCGCCCCGGCCTTCCGCGCTCAGACCGAGATCGTCATCTGGGGGCCCGCCTCACCCGAGGCCTCGCTGCGCGACCGCATCGCCCGCTACATCTCGGCCCCGCTCTCGCCGGTCGAGGTGCGCGAGCTGCCCTGCGACGTCTCCTTTCGGCACTGCCCGGAGGCCGAGTGGGAGATCGGCCCGGCGCGGATTCGCGCCGCCTCCGTCGCCCATCGCGGGCCGACGCTCGGCTACAGGATCGACGACGGCGATTCCTCGCTCGCCTACATCCCGGACCACGAGCCGGCGCTCGGCGCCGACATCGACGCGCTCGAGGAGGACTGGATCTCCGGCCTGGGCCTGGCTCGCAACGCCTCGCTGCTGATCCACGACGGGCAGTACACGGACGAGGAGTACCCGGACCACATCGGCTGGGGCCATTCCTCGCTCTCCCACGCGGTTTCCTTCGCCCGCCGCGCAAGCGCCGACCGCACTCTCCTCTTTCACCACGACCCGATGCACACCGACGCACAGCTTGACGCCCTGGGCCTCGCCGCTCGGGAGCGCTGGATGCAGGCCGGCGGAGCCGAGGGGGGCATGGAACTTGCCGCGGAGGGCGCGGAGTACGAGCTGCCCGCAAGGGCCGCCAGCGCCGCCTCTGCAACCTGAGTGTCAGAAAACAGCTGGTCTGCGGTACCGCGCTACCCTGCGACGCGATGTCGTCGACTCCGGGAATCGACGCGGCGGTCGAGAGATCCGACCTGGTCAGGGACGCGATGGAGCTCGCGCGGCAGGCCCACGCGGGCCAGCTTCGCCGTGGCAGCGACGGCCGCCCCTACATCGAGCATCCGGTCGCCGTCGCCGAGCTCCTGCTCGAGCACCGCTACCGCGACGAGGTGGTGGCCGCCGCGCTGCTGCACGACGTGGTCGAGAAGAGCGAGACCGGCGCCGTGGAGGTGCGGGAGCGCTTCGGCGACACGGTGGGAGACCTGGTCGAGGCGCTGACCGAAGACGAGACCATCCCCGCCTACGAGGAGCGAAAGGATGAGCATCGCTGGCGCGTGGCCAAGACCGGCCCGGAGGCGCTGGCGATCTTCGCCGCCGACAAACTGACCAACGTGATGATGCTGCGCGAGGCATACGCGCTGATCGACGAGAGCGTCAGCGAAGAACTCGCGGTCTCGCTCGACCTGAAGATCTACGTCTGGGAGGCCGACCTCGAAATGCTCTTCGACGAGGCGCCCGACATGGAGTTCACGGATCAGCTCGCCGACGAGATGGTCGGCCTCTGGGGCGATCGCTTCAGGGCTGTTCGCTCTTCGACAGACTGACCCGGCGGCGCAGCGGCAGCGCGTACCAGAAGGTCGCGAACGTCAGCAGCGTCGCGGCACTGGTGACGATGGTCGCGGCAGCGCCGAACAGCACGTCGGTGATCAGCATGATCGCCCCGGTCATCGCCAGCGCCAGGCAAGCGAGACCGGCGATCGCCAGCTTGTTGGCGAGAAAGATCAGGTCGTCCTTCTGCTGCATCCGGAAGGTCATCCTGTGGTAAGCGGAGGGAGAGATGAGGAGGACGGCCGAGATGGCGGTGAGGAGCAGGGTGGCGAAATAGACCCTCTCCTGAAAGGGTGTGATTTTCGTGAAGTTCTGCTGAAAGGGCACCGCGAGGAGGAAGGCGAACAGCACCTGGACGCCGGGCAGCGCCACACGTAGCTCCTGGAGGAGCTCGCTGAGGTTGCGGTCGAGCCGTTCGCTCTCGCTCTCTTCCCTCTCCGACTGGCGGTCAGCCACCCCTGCACAATAAAGGGGGGACGGGTGATCGCCGCGACCATGCTTGTCATGCGCGCGTAGGATCGGGCACATGGGACGGCTGGCGGTGGTGCTGGGCAGTAACGGCCTCGGGCCGGGGGGCGAGGACGTCGCCGCCGCGGCGGCCGGACACGGTGCGCAGGTGCTCCAGCGCCACGACGGCGGCGGCACTTACACCCTCCCCCACCGCATCGACCACGCCGCAAATATGCGCGCCCTCGTCGAGCAGGATTGCGACCGGGTGCTGGCGATCGGCTCGGTCGGCTCGCTGCACGCGGAGCTTGCGGTCGGGAGCTTCGTCTGTCCGGACGACTTCATCGCGCTCCAGCTGGGGCTCAGCGCGCTCTCCGACTTTCGCGCGCACCGGCCGCCCGGCTTCGACCGCGAGTGGCGTCAGCGAGTGCTCTCGGCCTGGCGCGAGGCCGACGCGCCCGAGCTGCGCGACGGCGGCGTCTACTGGCAGGCGATAGGCCCGCGCTTCGAGACGCCGGCGGAGATCCGGCTGATGGCGGCGTACGCCGACCTGGTCGGGATGACGGTCGCCTCGGAGTGCGTCGTCGCCGACGAGCTCGGGCTTGCCTACGCCGCCGTCTGCATAGTCGACAACCTCGCCAATGGCATCGAGCCTGGGGAGCTCAGCGTCGAGGAGATGGAACGCCACCGCAGTGCCAACGTCGCCCGGCTTCGCGACGCGATCGACGCGGTGCTGCCCCGGCTGGTCGATGACTGAGACGCCGCCGCTCGCCGTGACCGGCGCCGTCCTCGACGGCGAGACGGTGGGATTGCGCTGCGAGGCGGGGACGATCGTCGCGCTCGGTGCCGGGGTCGAGCCGGAACCCGGCGACGAGACCATCGACGCGGCAGGCGCCCCACTGGTCGTGCCGCTCGTGAACGGGCACACTCACGCCGCGATGACGCTCTTCCGCGGCTACGGCGGCGACCTGCCGCTGATGCGCTGGCTGCGCGAGGTCGTCTGGCCGGTGGAGGCGAAGCTGGAGCCCGAGGACGTCTACTGGGGTGCCCGCCTCGCCTGCCTGGAGATGATCCGCAGCGGGACCGCCCGCTTCTGGGACATGTACTGGCACCCTGGCGCCACCGCTCGCGCGGTCGAGGACTCCGGACTGCGGGCGACGATCGGTGGGCCGCTCTTCGACACCGACGGCAATACCGCAGCCATGCGGGAGACCGCCGTGGACAACCTCGATGAACTGGACGGTTTCGGGCCACACGTCGCGGGCGCCCTCGCCCCGCACGCGATCTACACGGTCAGCGAGGAGCTGCTGCGCTGGACCGCGGAGACGGCCGCCGAACGCGAGGTCGCGGCCCACATCCACCTCTCCGAGACGGAGCAGGAGGTGAAGGAGTGCGTCGAGCGACACGGGGTGCGACCAGCCGTCTACCTCGACCGCCTGGGGATGCTGAGCGAGTGCACGGTCCTTGCCCACGGCGTCTGGCTCGACCGCGAGGAGCTGGAGCTGATCGCTGCGCGCGGCTGCACCGTCGTCACCAACCCGGTGGCCAACATGAAGCTTGCGGTCGGCGGGGTGTTCCCCTACCCGGCGGCACGGGAGGCCGGGGTCGCGGTCGGTCTCGGCACCGACGGTCCCGGATCCAACGACTCGCTCGACCTCCTTGCCGACCTCAAGCTCTTCGCTCTTGCGCAGCGCCACGCCGCCGGCGACCCGACCGTCCTACCTGCAGATGAGGCCTGGGACATTGCCACCGGCGCTTCCGCTTCCCTCCTCGGCGGCGCGGCGCTTCGGGTTGACGGTCCGGCGGACTTCCTGCTGCTTCGGGCCGGTTCGCCGGAGCTCAGCCTCGGAGACCTGCGTTCGGACTTGGTCTACGCGGCGAGCGGGTCAGTCGTCGACACGACGGTAGTCGCTGGGAAGGTGCTGATGCGAGGCGGCGACGTTCCGGGTAGCGAGGAGATCGTCGCCCGAGCAGTGGAGCGCTCTACGCGGCTCGGGATCGGTTGACGCCGAAAGCGACGTGCCCCACCCACGCCGCGGAGAGACCGGCCGAGGCGACGAGCAGAAGCGCCACCCGCGGGTCGTAGGCCTCCGACAGCCAGCCGACGAGCGGCGCGCCGATAGGAGTCGAGCCGAGGAAGACGACCGAGTAGAGCGCCATCACGCGGCCGCGCATCCGCGGCTCGACGAAGAGCTGCAGCGAGGAGTTGATCGCGGCGGCGAAGGTGACGGCGGCGGCGCCGAGCAGCGCCAGCACCGGGATCTCCAAGGCCAGGCTCGGCATCAGCGCCGCCAGCAGCGCGGTCAGGCCGAAGGTGAGGGCGGCGCCGACGATCAGACGCCGGTCGGCCCGACCCCGGGCGCCGGTGATCAGAGCACCGATCACCGAGCCGGCGCCCATCGCCGAGACCAGTGCCGCGTAGGCGTTCGGCCCACCGTCGAAGCTGAAGCGGGCGAGCAGCGGCAGGATGACCTGGAAGTTGAGTCCGAACGTACCGACGATGGCCATCAGGCCCAGGGGGACCGCCAGCTCCGGCGTTCGGCGCACGTAACGCAGGCCGGCGCGGACGGCGCCGCGCTCGCGAGCCACCGTGGGCGCCGCGCGCAGCTCGGCGGGGTCCATCCGCCAGAGCGCGAAGATCATTGCCGAGAAGGTGAGGGCGTTGAGGGCGAAGCAGGGCTCGACGCCGACGCCGACGATCAGAAGGCCGGCCAGGGTCGGGCCGATGAGCCGGGCCGACTGGATCAGGACGCTGTTGAGGCTGACCGCGTTGACGACGCGGTCGGGGCCGACCATCTCGATCGCGAAGCTCTGCCTGGTCGGGTTGTCGACGGCGTTGACCGTGCCGCGGAGGAAGACGAGGACGAAGACCATCCAGGGGGCGACGGAGCCGGCGGTGACGATCGCGAGGAGAACCAGCGCCGGCACGGCCATCAAAGCCTGGGTCACCATCAGCAGGCTGCGCTTGGGAAAGCGGTCGGCCAGCACACCGCCCCAGGCGCCGAAGAGCAGGATCGGGAGGAACTGCAGGGCGGTCGTCGTTCCCACCGCGAGGCCGCTTCCGGTCAGCGAAAGGATCAGCCAGACCTCAGCCACCATCTGCATCCAGTTCCCCGACAGGGAGACGATCTGCCCGGCGAAGTAGCGGCGGTAGTTGGGGACGGCGAGGGAGTCAAAGCTGCGGCGCAGGCCGGCGCTCACCGAGCTTCACGCTCCAGGATCCCCTCGAGGATCGTCGCGGCGCGGTCGAGGGTCTCGACGTCGGCGGGCGGAAGGTCGCGCATGCGCCGGGCCAGGTAGGCGTTCTTGCGGCCGCGCAGCCGCCGCAGTCGCTCGCGGCCGGCGGCGTTGACGCTCACCAGCGAGCTGCGGCCGTCGACGGGGTCGGGAGCGCGCTCGATCAGCCCCGCCTCGAGCAGCACCCGCAGGGTGCGCGTCGCGGTCGGCCTCTTGATCCGCTCGATCGCCGCCAGCTCGCTCGGGGTGAGCGGCCCGTGCCGCTCCACCGTCGCCAACGCCGACCCCGCGGTCGGCGTCAGCTCGGCCCCCTCCCCCGCCGCCTCCTGACGCAACCGCCGAGCCGTCCGCACGATCGCCATCCGCAACCGGGCGGCAGAGTCGGTGAGCAGGGTGTCCGTGGTCTCGGCGGTCATTAATTAGCCTTGGTAATTAGTTTAGCAAACTATTCTCACGCTGACTTCGTCTTCGTCTTTTATGGGGCGTATAGCGCCGAAAAAGACGAAGTCAGCGAGGGTTAAACGGAACGGCCTAGGATCTGCGCGATGACCGAGGCGGCGGAAGAGGCGATCGCGGAGCAGCTGCGCTGGCAGGCCGAGGCCTGCCGGATGATCGGGTCGCCCCTATACGCGGCACTGCTGGAGCGAGCGGCGGCGGACGTCGAGGCGCGCGGCCCGGTCTGGGAGGTACTGCGCGGCCACGAGAGCGACCCGCGGTTCTCGGTGCTCGGGTTGCGCCTGTTCGGGACGGTGAACCGCATGGCGATCACGGGACGGGAGCCGGAGCTCGCGGCGGCCTACGAGGCCCGCGACGCATCGCGAGCCTGGAAGGCGCTCCGCGACGCGATCGAGCGCAACACCGCGGAGCTGCGCCCGCTCGTCGACCTTCCCGTGCAGACGAACGAGGTCGGCCGCTGCAACGCGCTGCTCTTCGGGTTCCTCACCGTCGCCGCCGAGACCGACATGCCCCTGCGCCTGCTGGAGGTCGGCGCGAGCGCCGGTCTCAACCTGCGCTGGGACCGCTTCGGCTACAGGGCGAACGGGTTCACCTGGGGCCCCGCCGACTCGCCCCTGCAACTGGAGTTCGAGCTCGAAGGGACGCCGCCGGCGCTGCCCGCGGCGGTCGAGGTCGCCGAGCGCCGCGGCTGCGACGCGAACCCGGTCGATGCCTCGACCCCGGAGGGCCGGCTGACCCTGCTCTCATACGTGTGGCCCGACCAGCCCGAGCGGATCGCCCGCATGCGAGCGGCCCTGACGGTGGCTGAGAGGGTTCCGGTCACGATCGAGCGCGAGACCGCAGCCGCCTGGACCGAGCGCATGCTTGCAGAGGCGGCCTCCGGCCAGGCCACAGTCCTCTATCACTCGATCGTCAGCCAGTACCTGAGCGACGATGAGCGCGAGACCTTCTTCGGGCACGTCACGACAGCCGGCGAGAGAGCGAGCGCCGACGCCCCACTGGCCTGGCTGAAGATGGAGCCAGTCGACGACCGCGCGGACCTGGAGCTGACGCTCTGGCCCGGCGGCGAGACCCACCGCATCGCCCGGGTCGGCTACCACGGCAGCCCGGTCGAGCTGCTTTGACTCCGCCTTGCCCGTTGGCGCCGCCGCTATTTCCAGCGTCGTGGCGCCCCGGCCAGGTATTCCGTGTAGCCGCGCAGGGCGGCTGGCGAGACCAGGGCCCGGTAGCCGAAAAGGTAGCCGAGGAAACCTAGGACGTCGTGCCGGGGATGGAATCCGAGGCGGCGAAAGACGTGCCGCTCCTGCCACCTGCGCAGCAGCCCATAGATGACGAGGGTGATCGGCAGCACCAGCATCGACCACCACGAGAACAACAGTGGATAGCCCGCGATGAAGAGGACGACGCCCGGGATCCAGAAGAAGACGTATCCGAGGTCGAGGAGCGGTACGAGGTAGTCGAGCCCGGTGACGAATCTGGCCAAGACTCTCGGCTGCTCGGCGGGTGGGTTGCGCCGAAGGCCCTCCAGCATCCCCTGCGCCCAGCGCGATCGCTGGCGCATGAGCTGGGAGACCCACTCTGGCGCCGCGGTGGCGGCGAGCGCGCATGGCTCGTACTCGACCAGCCCGCGGGATCTCATCATCGACCAGGTGAGGACGATGTCCTCGCCGATCGCGTCCGGCCAGCCCCCCACCGCGCGAACGTCCTCCGTCCAGTACGCGGAAAAGGCGCCCTGGGCGACCAGGGTGCTGTCGTAGGCCGATTGCATTCGCTTGACCCCGTTGATTCCGAGCCGGTAGTCCCAGCTCTGCATCCTGGTCAGCAGGTTGCGCGTGGGGCCCTGAACCACCAGGGCGCCCGCGCAGGCGCAGACATGCTGCCCTCCGGGTTCGCGCATCAACCTGCCGATCAGGTACTTCAGGGCCTCTGGGTGCAGAAGGGTGTCGGCGTCGACGGTGACCACGATCGGGGTCTCGACGCTCTCCAGCGCTCTGTTGAGTGCCCGCCACTTTCCCGCTTGCGGCTCGAAGGTTCGCCGCAGTTCCAGGCCACGGCGCCGCGCCGTCTCCTCGGCGACCTCGGCGGTGCGATCGGTCGAGTTGTTGTCGGCGAGGATCGCCGTGAGCGGCCCGCCGTAGGAGAGGTCCGCGATCCGCTCCAGGGTTGGCCCGATGCCCGAATCCTCGTCCCGGGCGGCGATCACGACGGTCACCGGGGGCCACGCACCCTCCGGCCAGGGGCCACTGGGTGGATCCGGCGATGGAACGCGGTAGCGCAGCGTGATCAGCGTGAAGACCATGAAGCCGATGAGCACGGCCGGGACGTAGGCGAGGAAGATCGGAATCACCCAGGACATCACCGGACCGATCGCATCGCGCAGCTCGGCCCGCCATGGAGATGACGCCCATACGGCGAATGCCACGTAGGCAGCGGTCAACCCGAACGCCACCGCGAACCTGAGCGTCGGGGAGGACATGCCGTCAGCGTTCCACAGGGGATGGCCGACCGGGACCGCTCTCGAATGAACGTCTAGCGCCGAAGCGACGGGTGGGCATAGGTAGGCACCGGCCCAAGCGCGTCGAATCAGACGCGGATGGAGCCTGAGGCGCAGGAACAGCCGGTGCGCTACGCGCCGGGGATGGACGCGCGGAGTACGCGGGTCGCGGAACGGCTGAATACGCCGATGCTGATCGCGGCGGCGCTGACGCTGCCGATGGTCGCGATTACCGAGTCCGAGCCGGGCGGGCTGCTGGAGGACGTGGCGATCGCGCTCAACTGGGTCACCTGGGTCGCCTTCGCGATCGAGCTCGTCGTGATGCTGGCCGTGGTCCCGAACCGCCGCCTCTGGCTTCGCCATCACCCACTCGACGCGATCATCGTCTTCTTCACGCCGCCGATCCTGCCGGCCGGCCTGCAAGGCCTGCGGGTCCTGCGCCTGCTGCGGCTCCTGCGCCTGCTACGGCTGGCGCAGCTCTCACGCGAGGTCTTCTCCCTGGAGGGTCTGCACTACGCGATGCTGCTGGCGGTGCTGACCGCCGTCGGGGGAGGCACGCTCTTCGTCGGGCTTGAGCGACAGAACCAGCATCTCGATCCCTGGGACGGGATCTACTGGGCGGTGACGACGATGACCACGCTCGGCTCCGACATATACCCGACGACGACCGGAGGGGAGATCGTCTCGGTCTTCATTCTCATCGTCGGCATCGGCTTCGTCGCCCTGCTCACCGGCGCCTTCGCGCAGCGCTTCCTCAGCCCCGAACTCGCCGAAGTCGAGCAGGAGCTGGAGGCCGAGGCCAGCGCCGAGGCGATCGCCATGCGTGAGCTGCGCGGCGTCCAGGAACAGCTGCAGGCGCTCGAGCTCGCCGTCCAGCGCATGGTCGACGAACGCGGCGGCCGGGAACGCGCGGCTCAGTCCTCGTCTTCGTAGGCGCCGATCTTCGCCTCTAGCTCTTCCATCACGCTGGGGTCGCGCAGCGTCGTCACGTCGCCGAGGGCGCGGCCTTCGGCGATGTCGCGCAGCAGCCGGCGCATGATCTTGCCGGAGCGGGTCTTGGGCAGTTCGTCGGCCCAGACGGTCCGTTTCGGCCGCGCGAACTTGCCGATCCGCTCGGCGACGACGGCGCGGATGCCCTCGACCAGCTCCTCGCTGTGCTCGGTGTCGCCGCGCAGCGTCACGAAGGCGCAGATCGCCTGGCCGGTCTGCTCGTCGGACTGGCCGATCACCGCCGCCTCGGCGACCTTCTCGTGGGCGACGATCGCCGACTCGACCTCTGCCGTCGAGAGGCGATGGCCGGAGACGTTGACGACGTCGTCGATTCGGCCGATCACCCAGAGGTAGCCGTCCTCGTCGCGCCGCGCGGCGTCGCCGACCAGGTAGGTCTCCTTGCCGAAGCGGGAGAAGTAGGTCTCGACGAAGCGCTCTTCCTCCTTGTAGAGGGTGCGCAGCATCGAGGGCCATGGCCTGGTCAGGATCAGCAACCCCTGACCCTGTTCGACCGGCTCGCCATCGCCCTCCCCCACCACCTCGGCCGCCACGCCGGGAAAGGGAGTCGTCGCCGAGCCGGGCTTCGTCGCCGTGATCCCCGGCAGCGGCGTGATCATGATCGCGCCGGTCTCGGTCTGCCACCAGGTGTCGACGATCGGGCACCTTTCCGCGCCGATCACCTTGTGGTACCAGAGCCAGGCCTTGGGATTGATCGGCTCGCCGACCGAGCCGAGCAGGCGCAACGAGGAGAGGTCGGATTCGGCGGGGATGTCGGCCCCCCACTTGATGAAGGTGCGGATCGCCGTCGGCGCCGTGTAGAGGATCGTCACCCCGTAGCGATCGACCAGCTCCCACCAGATCCCATGGCTCGGGTAGTCCGGTGCCCCCTCCCACATCACGCTCGTGGCGCCGTTGAGCAGCGGCCCGTAGACGATGTAGGAGTGGCCGGTGACCCAGCCGACATCGGCGGCACACCAGTAGACGTCGCTCTCCGGCTTGAGGTCAAAGACGTAGCGATGGGTGGCGGCGACCCCGGTCAGGTAACCGCCGGTGGTGTGGAGGATCCCCTTCGGCTTCGCCGTCGAGCCTGAGGTGTAGAGGATGAAGAGCGGATCCTCGGCACCCATCGGCTCCGGCAGGCACTCCGGGTCGGCCGCCTCGAGCAGCTCGTCGTAGAAGCGGTCGCGCCCCTCCTGCATCGGGCAGTCGGTGCCGGCGTGCCGGACGACGACGATCGTCTTGAGGGTCCCCAAGACCCCCAGGTGCTCGTCGACCTGCTGCTTGATCGGGGCGGTCTTGCCTTTTCGGCGGGCGCCGTCGACCGTGACCAGCGCCTTGGCCTCGGAGAACTCCATGCGCTCGCGCACCGCCTCGGCCGAGAAGCCGCCGAAGACGACGTTGTGCATGGCCCCGATCCGCGCGCAGGCCAGCATCGCGACGACGACCTCGGGGATCATCGGCAGGTAGATGCCGACCACGTCGCCCTTGCCGACGCCGAGGCCCTTCAGCGCGTTGGCGAAGCGCTGCGTGTCGGCGAGCAGCTCGGCGTAGGTGACATCGCGCTCCTCGCCCTCCTCGCCGCGCCAGTGGTAGGCGACGCGATCGCCGATCCCAGCCGCGACATGGCGATCGAGGCAGTTGGCCGAGGCGTTGATCTTGCCGTCGGCGAACCACCTGTAGAAGGGTGGGTTGGAGTCGTCGAGCCCTTCGCTCGGCGCCTCCTCCCAGTCGAGCAGCTCGTTCGCCTGGCGCAGCCACCAGGCCTCGGGGTCGGCCGCCGCCTCGTCGTAGACGGCGGGATCGCTCCACAGCGCCCGCTCACGGAACTCGGCCGGCGGCTCGAAACGCTCCTGCTCGAGCATCTCTCCCAACTCGCGCTCCAGATCGGTGCTCACCTCGCCTGCCATGCCGCTCCTTCCCTCGCCGCTACCCTGAGTGCCGAAACCGTACCCGTTCCGAAATCGCCTGACCAAATGCTCTTCCGCCAGATCATCCACGAGGACCTCGGCTGCGCCTCCTATCTCGTCGGCGACACCGCCTCGGGCGTCGCCGCGGTGGTCGACCCCCAGTGGGACATCGACCCCTACCTGCACCTCGGCCGGCTGCACGGTGTGCGGATCGAGCACGTGCTCGAGACCCACAACCACGCCGACCACGTCTCCGGACACGGAAGGCTGGCCCGCGCGACCGGTGCGACGATCCACGTCCACGAGCTGGCCGGGGCGGAGTACCCGCACGAGGCTTTCGCCGGTGGCTGGACGCTGAAGCTGGGCGAGGGAGCGAGCGTCGAGGCGATCCACACGCCCGGCCACCGCCCCGAGCACACCTCGTTCCTGCTCCGCGACGCGGCGCGCGGAAACGATCCCTGGGCCGTGCTGAGCGGCGACTCGCTCTTCGTCGGCGACGTCGCCCGGCCCGACCTTGCGATCGAGCCGCGGGAGGGCGCGGCCGACATCTTCCGCTCCCTGCACGAGAAGCTGCTGGCGCTGCCAGAGGAGACCGAGGTCTGGCCCGGGCACCTGGGCGGCTCGCTCTGCGGCAGCTCCGGGATCGACCTGAAGACGTCCTCGACGATCGGCTTCGAGCGCCGCCACAACCGGGCGCTTGGCTTCGGCAGCGAGGCCGAGTTCGTCGAGGACGCGGTCGCCACGATCGGCACCAAGCCTCCAAACGTCGAGCACATCGTCTCGCTCAACCGGGGCCAGCTGGTCGAATCGATCAGCGCCCCTACCCGCCTCACCCCGCACGGCTTCGAGGCCGCGATCGCCGCCGGGGCGCTGGCGATCGACTCGCGCACCAACGAGCAATTCGACGAGGCGCACATCCCCGGCTCGATCAGCGCCTCCGCCTACGACACCGGCTTCGCCACCAAGGTCGCCGAGATGGTGCCGGTCGACGCCGAGCTGATGGTCGTGGCCGCCACCGACGGCAACGAGCTGGAAGCGGCCGAGCTGCTCGCCGCGGTCGGCCTCCCGGTGCGGGGCTTCCTCGGCGGCGGCATGACCGCCTGGCGCGCCGAGGACCGCCCGGTGGCACGGATCGAGTCGATCGACCTAGCGGAGCTGGCCCGTCGCCTCGATGAGGACTCGGGCCCACAGGTCCTCGACGTGCGCGGAGACGCCGAGTACGCCGAGGGCCACGTCCCCGGCTCGATCCACATCCCCTTCGCGCAGCTGCACGAGCGCCTCGGCGAGCTCCCCCGCGACCGCCCGATCGCGACGATCTGCAAGGCCGGCAAGCGCAGTGGCCTCGCTGCCTCGATCCTGCAACGAGAAGGGTTCGAGGGCGTAGTCCACGTCAGCCGCGGCAACGCGGCGATGTGGGTCAAGGCCAATGCCACTACCTGAACCAAGCGGTCGTAGTTCCCTCCGCTACGCGGGGGTAAGTACGACCTCAAGGCCATCGAGGGACCCTTCGGCTTCGCGGTCGCAGTTTCCGCCGCATAGCGGAAGGAATTACGACCGCAGCGGGTGCGGAGGTCAGTACCCCGGCGGGTGACGCGCTATGAAGCCTTCGGTCGAGCTGACCGGTTCGGGGTGCCAGCGGGGGCCGGCGCCGCCGGAGGTGTCGAAGGCGAGGCCGGCGACGATCATCCAGGCGTGGCCGGCGTTGGCGTAGACGGTGATCCAGCGACCGGGGCCGGGTTCGCCCCAGGTCGAGAGGCCGGTCGAGTCGAGCGGGCTTGAGAGGAAGCCCCCGCCGTTGAGGGCGAAGCTGACCGAGCCGGAGCAGTCATAGCCCGAGGATTCAAAGGAGCCGTGGCCGCCGCCCCAGACGTACGGCGTGGTGGCGATCGAGTTGGCGGCTTCGATCGCGGCCGCGACCGCCGCGGGGGCCGCGCTGGGCACGCTGGCCTGGCTTTCGGAGATGTAGTTGGCACTCTCGCCCGGGGTCAGTGGCGCGGGCGTGCCGGTCGGCACCGGCTTGCCGCTGGCGGCGAGCTGTTCGGAGATCGCGGAGAGGTTGTCGCTCAGCGCCGTTTCCCGCGACTCGAGCGATTCGAGTGCGGCCTGGCGCTCCGCCTGGGCCGACCTGAGCTCGGCGAAGCGCGCCTCTGCCTGCTCGCGCGCCGAGGCGACCTCGCGCTCCTTGACCGCGATCTCGTCGCGCGCGGCCTTGATCTGCAGGCGGACGGCGGTCATCCGCTTCACCGCGGCCCGGGCCTGGTCGCGCAGCGCCTTCACGCGGGCGGCGACCGAGTCGTCGTACTCCTGGATCTGGTTGAGGTAGTCGGCGCGGGTGGTGACTTCAGACCAGCTCGCCGAGTCGAGGACCACGTTGATCATGTCCGGGCTGCCCGACTCGTAGATCGCGACGAGGCGCTCGCGCAGCACGTCGAGCGCGCGCTTGAGGCGGGCCCGGACCCGGGCCAGGTGACGCTTGTCGGCCTCGAGCTTCGCCGTCGCCCGGTCGAGCTCTTCCTGTTTGGCCGAGAGTTCTGCCTCGACCGCGGCCTGGCGCTGGCGCAGGGCCGAGACTTCGCCGATCATCGAGTCAATCGCCCGGTTCTGCTCGGCGATCGTCGCGGCGACGGCGCTCTGGCTCTCGCGTACCTCGCTCAGCTTGCCCTGGGTCTCGTGCAGCTTCTCTTCGAGCGTCTCGGCGGGTGCCGAGGCGGCCACGCAGAGCAGGACGAAGAGCAGCGCCGCGGGCAGCAGCAGCCGCCATGAGTTGCCGCGAAGGGGAACGCGCATCGGCGGCGCACGGTAGCGAAGTCGCCGAGCGATTGTTAGGAGTTGCTAATAACTTGCAAGATCTCGTGCAGAAATCCGCAATTTAGAGGGTTTTGGCGAGGTGTCCCGACGCATCAGCAGGGGCCTTCGGGGGGTCCCTCCCCAGGCCGCTTCGCGGGAGTTCCTGGGGAGGGACCCCCCGAAGGCCCTCACGCCGCCAGCACTTACCAGCCCCCGAATTGCGAGCAAGCTGCCAGGGTTGCCAAGCTTTGAAAGCTCCAAAGCGCTGGGGTGGTTCGTGCGGTGCCTGAAGCTTGGGTGAGCTTCGGAAGGGGTGCTGGCGCCCCTCCCCAAAACACTCAAGCGAGGCTCCCGCCGAGCGGTTTGGGGAGGGGCGCCAGCACCCGGTCGTCACGTACGCCAGCAGTGTCGCCTTGGCCTGCTCAAACTCCTCAGCAGAGAGCGCGCCCTTTTC
>JANWHD010000057.1 GCA_025450585.1 Solirubrobacterales bacterium | reverse complement strand
GGGGGCCTCTCTGGGGGGGGGGGGGTGGGCGCCCCCACCCCACCCCGGCGGCGGGGGCCCGGGTTTTTTTTTTTGGGGGTGGGCCCCCCGACGCCCTTCTTAGACTTGACGCCGTGAAGCTGCACGATCTGATCGTCGGCGGCGAGACCGGTGGGACCCGTGCAGATGGTGGTGCGGGAGCTTCTGGGGCTCGGATCGTTGGGGATCCCGCCGTCGAGGTTGGGGATCTTGCTTATGACAGCCGAAAAGTTCGGCCCGGGACGCTTTTCTTCTGCGTGCCGGGGGAGAAGGTCGATGGGCATGAGTTTGCGGGTGCGGCTGTGGAGGCCGGGGCGGTGGGGCTGGTTGTGGAGCGGGAGTTGGATTTGGACGTGACGCAGGTCGTGGTTTCGGATGCGCGGGCGGCTATGGCGCCGCTGGCGGCTCGGTTCTTCGGCGACCCGACGGGGGAGCTGCGGGTCGTGGGGGTGACGGGAACGAACGGGAAGACGACCACCGCGTTCCTGATCCGGGAGGTGCTGGAGGCGGCGGGGATTCAGTGCGGGCTGCTGGGGACGGTGCGCCAGGTGGTCGGTGGGATGGAGGAGGGGGCCGAGCGGACCACCCCCGAGGCGATCGACTTGCAGGCGACCTTCCGGCGAATGCTCGAGGCGGGGGACCGTGCCTGCGCGATGGAGGTCTCTTCGCACGCGCTCGCCCTGCACCGGGCCGACGCGATCCACTTCGAGGTGGCGCTCTTCACCAACCTCACCCAGGATCACCTCGATTTCCACCGCACGATGGAGGAGTACTTCGAATCGAAGCGGTTGCTCTTCGAGATGGGCCCCGGGACCTCGATCGTCAACGCCGACGACCCCTACGGCCGCCGTCTCGCCGAGGAGCTCGAATGCGTCACCTTCTCCCCCGCGGGAGCCGAGGCCGACTTCGCGGCCCACGACGTCTCTTACGACGCCGCCGGTGCCCAGTTCACCGTCAAATACCCGCCGACGGGCCTAAAACCGGACTCTGAGTCCGGTTTTAGGCCCGTCGGCGGGGGTGTGGCTGTGTGGACGGGGTTGCCGGGGGACTTCAACGTCGCCAATTCGCTGGGGGCGTTTGCGGCGGCTCGGGCGCTTGGGGTGGATCCGGAGGTCGCGGCAGGGGGGCTGGCACGGGCGGAGCGGGTGCCGGGACGATTCGAGCCGGTCGAGGGGGGGCAGGAGTTCGCGGTGCTCGTCGATTACGCCCACACGCCGGACTCGTTGGAGAACGTGCTGCGGGCCGCCCGCCGGCTGACCGAGGGAGACCTGATCGTCGTCTTCGGCGCGGGCGGCGACCGCGACCGCGAGAAGCGGCCGCTGATGGGCCGGGCGGCCGCGGAGCTGGCGGACCTGGCGATCGTCACCTCCGACAACCCGCGCTCGGAGGACCCGGGGTCGATCGTCGCCGAGGTCCTCGCCGGGACCGAGAACGGCGCGGCGGTGGCGGCGATCGAGGTCGAGCCCGACCGGCGTGCGGCGATCGCCCTCGCCCTCGGCCGTGCACGGCCGGGCGACGCCGTCGTCATCGCCGGCAAGGGTCACGAGCAGGGCCAGGAGTTCGAGGACGGACGCAAGGTCCCCTTCGACGACCGCGAGGTCGCGTGCGAGGAGCTGCAGAAGCTTTGAAGCTGCTGCCTGAGCAGATTGCGGCGGTCACCCGGTCGAAACTGGTTGTCCGGGGCGAGTCGTGCTATCCGGAGCGGGCGACGATCGATTCGGGCGAGAGCACCCGGGGAGACCTCTTCTTCGGGTTGCGCGGGGACCGCGTCGACGGCGGCGAGTTCGCCGCGGCGGCGATCGAGAACGGGGCCTGGGGGGTCGTGGTGCGCCCCGAGCACGCCGAGGGCCTGCCCGCCGCCTGGACCTTCGTCACCGAGGACCCGTTGGCCGGGCTGCAGGCGCTGGCCCGCGGCTGGCGTCGCACCCTCGGCTCCCGCGTCGTCGGCATCACCGGCTCGGTCGGCAAGACCTCGGTCAAGGACATCGCCCGGGCGCTGCTTCCCGGCGAGGTCCACGCCAACCGCGAGAACCTCAACACCGAGATTGGTCTGCCGCTCAGCGTCCTCGAGGCCCCCGAGGGGACGAAGACCCTGGTGCTGGAGATGGCGATGCGCGGTCCGGGCCAGATCGCCCAGCTGGCCTCGATCGCCGAGCCTGAATACGCGGTGATCACCAACGTCGGGCCGGTCCACGTCGAGCTGCTGGGGTCGGTCGACGCGATCGCCGCCGCCAAGGCGGAGGTGCTGCAGGCTCTGCCCCGCACCGGGGTCGCGATCGTCCCGGTCGACACCGGGCCCCTGGAGCCCCACCTCGAGAAAGCGCCGAGTCTGCTCCGCTTCGGCTCAGGTGGGGACGTCCAGGTGGTCGAGAGCCGGGTCGCGGACGGCGTCACCGACACCCTGATCGAGACCCCGAACGGGCGCCAGTACTTTCACTTCCCCTTCACCGAGGCGCACAACCTGGAGAACGCGCTCGCCGCGGTCGCCGCCGGGGTGGCTCTGGGGGCGCCGTTGGCCGAGATGGCCGATCGCGTTGCGAACATAGGCTTCTCACGCTTCCGGGGCGAGCGCCTCGAGATGGGCGACGGGATCGTCTTGGTGAACGACTGCTACAACGCCAACCCAGTCTCGATGCGCGCCGCGCTCAACCACCTCGCCTCGATCGGGGACGGGCGGCGCATCGCCGTGCTCGGCGAGATGGCCGAGCTCGGCTCCGACGGCCCCGCCTACCACCGGGAGATCGGCGAGCGAGCGCGCGCCGCCGAGGTCGGCCTCCTGGTCGGCGTCGGCGAGCCCGCCCGCGAGTATGGCCCCGACGAGCTTGTCGGCACGCCTGAGGAGGCGGCCGAGCTGCTCGCCGCGCAGCTGGAGCCGGGCGACACGGTCCTGGTCAAGGGCTCCCGCTCGGCTGGCCTCGAGGCCGTCGCCGAAACCCTGGGGGAGCTGTTCGATGGGTGAAGTCCTGATCGCCGGCATGGCGGCGATGCTGATCTGCATCTTCCTCGGCCCGAAGTTCATCGAGTTCCTGCGGGTGAGGGAGTTCGGTCAGCACATTCGCGAGGACGGGCCTCAGGAGCACCACGCCAAGGCCGGCACGCCGACGATGGGCGGCCTGATCGTCTTCGCCTCGATCTGCGTGCCCTACCTCGTCCTCTCCGACCGCGACCCGCAGAGCCTCGCCGTCTTCGGCGTCGCGATGGGCTGCGCGGCGCTCGGCTTCGCCGACGACTTCATCAAGATCGTCAAGCGGCGCTCGCTCGGCCTCTCGGCCCGCTGGAAGATCCTCTTCCAGGTATTCCTGGCCCTGGGGTTGTGGTGGGTGGCGCGCCACGAGGTCGGGCTCGAGCCGGTCCTCTACTTCCGCATCGGCGACGCCAGCATCGACCTCGGCCCGGTCCTCTACTTCGTCCTCGTCTTCCTCGTCATCGCCGGCACCTCCAACGGAGTCAACCTCACCGACGGCCTCGACGGCCTCGCTGCCGGCTCCTGCGCGATCGTCCTCCTCGCCTACACCGCGATCGCCTTCGTCACCAACGAGCAGCAGAACCTGGCGCTGCTCTCGGCCTGTCTGGTCGGCGCCTGCGTCGGCTTCCTCTGGTTCAACGCTTTCCCGGCCTCGATATTCATGGGGGACACCGGCTCGCTCGGGCTCGGGGGCGCGATCGGCGCCCTGGCGGTGATGACGCAGACCGAGGTGCTGCTGATCATCATCGGCGGCATCTTCGTGATCGAGGCGCTCTCGGTCGCGGTCCAGGTCTTCTCCTTCAAGGCCTTTCGCCGCCGCGTCCTGCTTATGGCGCCCCTGCACCACCACTTCGAGATGATGGCGTGGTCGGAGACCAAGATCATGCTCCGCTTCTGGATCGTCGCCGCTGTGTGTTCCGGGATCGGGTTCACGCTGTATCAGCAGTCGATTGGGCGGTAAGGACAATCCCTAGAGCAGCTCCTGGGCCTGGTCGGTGCTCGGGAACATCTCGCGAATGACACGAAGGCGCTGCACCGAGCGGAGGGTGCGAATGATCCGCTGCCGCTGCGAAGAGCTCAAGCCGTAGGCTTCCATGACTAGATGCTCGATCTCCAGATCGAGGTCATGTGCCTCATCGAGGTCGAGTCCCATTCGCCGCCGCGCCTTGTCTTCGATGCTCTTCCTAAGCTTGGGGTCGACACGCTCGGGATCGGGGAGCGGAAGCTGCTGAAGAGTTGTGTGGACGAGCTTGGGAAACGATTGCCACTCGGTTTGGTTGGTGTATCGATGGAAATAGAAGAGCATTGCCCGGCTGGCCAGGCAGGCAAGAAAAAAGTATGGACTTGCGTCGAGCCCATCACGGACGCGGTAGACGTAAGCTGACTGCAGGCAGTAGGCGTCGCTCTCGTCGACAGCAACGTTGATGCCAACGCCCGCCTGACGGATGAGCAGCTTGGGAGGTGCATATAGCTCGGATGTCTTGTAGTTGATATTCGACACTCCAAGGCGTATCCAAAAACGCTTTCTAAGGTGGTAGCGGGAAATGTCTTGGCCGACGAAGAGGGGGTGCCATCCGTCTCCCGGCAGGCCCTGGTCCTCATGTCTTCCAGGTGTCGGCTGTCCCTCAGAGATGATGTGTGCAGCCTCGGCCCAGTCCCCATCGGAGATTGTCGCTTCGCAATGTGGGCACTCCTTGTCAAGGTAGCCACCACCTCTGGCCTGTGCACGCTTGCGTGGACCAACCTGCCATGAGAAGCAGGCATTGCATCGGATGACGAACCCATCAGCGCCGAGCTCGACCCCTCGGCCATAGGGATCGAATATCCCATCCTCGCCCAACCAAGGCCGCGAATTCTCGAGCATCGAGGCCATGATCGAGAAATCCTCTTCGGCCGCTCCCAGTGGAATGTTGTAAGCCGGATCTTCGGCAATACGCGCTCTGCTTATTGTCCCCGCTCTCTCCTCCAAGAGAGAGTGCAGGTAGGTTGCACCAGTCTCTTCGAGGATGCTCCTGTCTCCCGCCGATACGCTGAGTGTCCGTATTTCGTCGCTGTCAGATGGTGTGGCCTTGCGCACGATCAATATGACCGCAGCTCGGGCAACGTCCGGGAAGACCCCCTCGCCGAGCTTGATGATCTCGGTCAACCGGTAGTTGTCGATCAGCCAACGACGAAGGCGCTCGCCCTCTGGGCGGAGGAATCGATCGGGAATTACGAAGCCGAGTATTCCGCCATCGCACAGTGCGTCCTTCATGGAGCGTTCGACGAAGAGCTCGTAGCTGTCAAACTGCCCCTCTGCAAGCTCAAGGGACGGGTCCAGCTCGAAATCGAGCTTGGCGCCCCAAGGTGGGTTGCCAATGACCACGTCGAAGCCGCCTGAGGCCATCTCGCCTGGAAAGAGCAGGTTCAGGGGGCTCTCGCCTTCTAGTTGGGCGAGTGTGTTTCCCTCGGCGATCCCGTCGAGCAGCTCAAGGCGCTCAAGCGGGCTTGCGCTTGCCAGCCATAGTGAGAGACGGACGATCTCGACTGCCTCATCCATGATGTCGATCCCATGGAGTCCTGAGAGATATGCCGACGGTTGGGCGACACCGGCCTGTTCAGACAGTGCGGTTTGCTCGTCCGGCAGCACGTCGCGGGTTGAGGCGGCTGCAAGTTCGAGGAGGTACCTGTACGCCTGGGCCAAAAATGCTCCACTGCCACATGCGGGATCGAGAATCTGAATCTCCGCAAAGCGGCCCGGATCTACTCCGTCTGCAGTTGCTGTCTCTCCCAGAGTGGCGTTGACGACGTATTCGGTAACCCACTGTGGGGTGTAGTAGACGCCTAGCGATCGTCGAGCCTCCGCTGTCTCCTCTTTACTGGACTCGACCGCTAGCGGATCGAGAGAGTGAGCTGCACGCAGCGATTCCAGATCGGAAATCGACTGCTCGAAAACATGGCCAAGTATCTCGACGTCGATAGTTCGCCGATAGTCGTAGTCGCCCAAGCCGATCAGGTCGAGGACAAGCTCGTCGGGCAACGATATGCGGTGATCCAGCAGGAGATCCTCGGCGAACAGTCCCCCGTTATAGGCGGGGATTGCTGGCAATGCGTTTGAGGAATTATCCGAGCCTACATCGATATCGCGAAACAGGGCACGCAGCTCGTCCCAGACCTTCGCAGTGGATCGGCTGCGAGTCAGTTGAGCATTGTTCCCGGTATCTCGCAGAAGATTGTCGGGGAGCAAGGGCCTGTCTTCTGCAAAGGCGATAAAGAGAATTCGGTCGAGGAGCGTTTGCGCTGCCGAAATCAATCCGACTGGATCCTCATCTCGGTGATGAGCAATCAGGTAGTGAATAAGACGATTGCGCTTGTCGGCGTATCCAGCGTAGAAATCCTCAGTTATTTGGCGTTGGCGGACCGCAGGACGATCGACTAGTAGGTCTGCCAGGTAGCCCTCGGCATCCGGTCGATCGCCAATCAGGGCGGGTGGGGACAGCAAGGCCAGAAACTCCAACAGGCGATCGTCATGAGGCAGGTCGCGCAGCCAGAGCCGCTCATAGATGGTCTGGCCGTGTCTAACGGAATAGAGTCGCAGCTCAAGAAAGTTGGAGACAATTACCCACTGGCAGCCAGTGAACTTGTTGGCGTAGAGAAAGGCTTGGTCTACGGGAGTCAGTCGGTCGGGCCGCGATAGCTGGCGCTTGTCGAGATTCGTTCGTGCGTCCTTCAGCTCGATGACTGCCCTCGTTTTGCCGACTCCTGGCGCGGTGAAGTGCCCCAAGGTTCCATCGGCCTCTGTTGCGTCCACCTCTGTGGTGACAGAGGCGCTCATCGTGAAGGTGGATGCGCCTGCCAGCGCCCCGGTGTAGCCGAGAAGCTCGCCGAAGACGCCGGACAGGAACTCGCCGTGGAGGGCAACCTCGGTGCTGTTCTCGATCCAGCCGGCATTCAACGCCGCGACCAGGGCGCTTGCGCGCTGGGACCATCGCTGGCGAGTGAGCTCGTCCGCGTTGCTGATCTGTTCCAGGACACGGGCGCGGCCTGCGTTATCAAGCAGAGACGACGGGCCTAGGAGTTCCAGCGGCTGGGTTCCAGCTCTTCGGGACCGTGGCATGGGCTGCCAGCCTATGCGCCGGACGCGCGGAAAGCTGCACTCGTATTTCGTTACGTGGTGTAGCCGTGCCCGGGCACAGGTTTGGCGGGTTCAGAGACGAAGATAGCCAGAGTGATTGCGCCGCCGCCTAGGAAGCTACGCCCGGAGCTGCCTGTTGGCCCGTTTCTGGTTGTCGGGATGGCGCGGTCGGGGCAGGCTGTGGCGCGGATGCTTGCCGGGCGTGGGGAGGAGGTGACTGGGGTCGATTCTGGGCATCCGGATGGGGCGGCAGGGCTTCGGGAGGTTGGTGTCGAAGTCGTTCTGGATGCGGATGGCTTGGCGCTCCTGGAGGGGGCGCGGACGGTGGTGAAGAGTCCCGGGGTGCCCCGGGAGGCGCCGGTGATCGCGGCTGCTCTGGAGCGGGGGGTCGATGTCCTTGGGGAGCTGGAGATTGCCTGGCGGGCTGTCCCAAACCGGTTCGTCGCGGTGACGGGCACCAACGGCAAGACGACCGTTGCCGAGTGGCTCGGGCACGTCTACCGGGCTGCTGGCGAGCCGGTGGCCGTGGCCGGCAACGTCGGCACGCCGCTCTCGGCCCTGGCCGGCGAGATCGAGCCCGACGCGACCGTCGTCTGTGAGGCCTCCAGCTTCCAGCTCGAGGACAGCGTCGCCTTCGCGCCCGAGTGCGCGGTCTTCCTCAACCTCGCCCCCGACCACCTCGACCGGCACGGGGACCTCGAGGCCTACCTCGACGCCAAGCTGCGGATCTTCGCCAACCAGGGAAACGACGACCTCGCCGTCTACAACGCCGACGATCCCGCTCTGGCCGGCGTCGATCTCGGCGGTTGCGCGCGGCGAATCGTCTTCTGCACCGGCGGCGGGCCCGATTGCGAGGTTGTCCTGGCCAAGGGCACGATCTTCTACGACGACGCGCCGCTGCTCGCGGCCGGCGAGCTCGGCCTGCCCGGGGACCACAACGTCTCCAACGCGATGGCCGTCGCCGTCGCGGCGCTCTCGATGGGGCTCGCCCGCGATGCCGTGCGCGAGGGCCTGCGCACGTTCGCCGGCGTCGCCCACCGGCTCGAGCAGGTGGGCGAGATCGGCGGTGTTCGCTTCGTCAACGACTCCAAGGCGACCAACGTCGCCTCGGCAACGGTCGGCCTGCGCGCCTTCGCCGGCGGCGTCCACGCGATCCTCGGCGGCAGCGAGAAGGGCGAGGACTACGCGCCGCTGCTCGGGCCGGTGCGCGAGCTGTGCACGGCCTGCTACCTGACCGGCGCCTCGGCCGAGCGTTTGGCGGAGGCTCTGGCGCCGGTGATCGGATCGGGCGTTGAGCTCCACCGCTGCGACGATCTGGGCGACGCGGTGCGCCGCGCCGCCGCCGCGGCCCGCCCGGGCGAGACGGTCCTGCTCTCGCCCGCCTGCGCCAGCTTCGACGCCTTCGAGAACTTCGAACGGCGCGGCGAGCGCTTCCGCGAGCTGGTCGGGGAGATCTCGTGAAGAAAGGCAGCGGAAAGAGGGCGCGGGCCTCGAGCCCGCCGAAAGGCGCGTCCGCCTTGAAGAAGAAGCCCGCGGCCAAGAAGAAGCGCCGCTCGGCCGCCGCCGCCCCGCCGGCCGAGTACAACATCCTGCTCACCGCGACCCTCTGCCTGCTCGCGCTCGGGGCGGTGATGGTCTTCTCGGCCAGCTCGACCACCCAGGTGCTGAGCGACGGCAACCTCTCCAACAGCGCCCTCTTCCTCAAACGGACGGTGATGTACGGAGCGATCGGCCTGCTGGTCATGCACCTCGTCGCCCGCCATGGCCTCGCTGCCGTGCGCCAGCTCACGCCGGTGTTCCTGGTCTGCTCGCTATTCCTGCTCCTCGTCGTGCTCGTCGCCGGCACCAGCGCCAACGGCGCCAGTCGCTGGCTCGGCGCCGGCCCTCTGCAGTTCCAGCCCTCCGAGC
This sequence comes from Solirubrobacterales bacterium, assembly GCA_025450585.1. Classification (GTDB taxonomy): domain Bacteria; phylum Actinomycetota; class Thermoleophilia; order Solirubrobacterales; family 70-9; genus VRUE01. Next base: position 6,177 of record JANWHD010000057.1, on the reverse strand, counting down.
TGGCGAAGCTGGCGCTGGTCCTCTACGGCGCCGACATGCTCGCCCGCAAACCGAAGATGACGCGCTCGGTCGGCGACCTGATGCCCTACCTGTTGGTCGTCGGCGCGGCCTGTCTCCTGATCATGGCCGAGCCGGACATGGGCACGACCATGGTCGTCGCCTTCTCCACCGGCGCGATGCTGGTTGCGGCCGGCGTCCGCCCGCGCGACCTCGGCCTGATCGCCCTCTGCGTCGGCTCTCTCGCGCTGCTGGCGGCCGTGATCGAGCCCTACCGGATGGCGCGGCTGACCGGCTTCCTCAACCCCGGCTCCGACGCCGCCGGGGCCGGCTTCCAGGCGGCGCAGGCGAAGATCGCGCTCGGCTCCGGCGGGATCTTCGGCGTCGGCATCGGCGACGGCGTCGCAAAGGCGGGGTTCCTGCCCGAGGCCCACACCGACATGATCTCGGCCGTGATCGGCGAGGAGCTGGGGCTCTTCGGCATCGTCGGCGTGGTCGGCCTCTTCTCGCTCTTCGGCTACGCCGGGCTGCGGGTTGCCCAGCGGGCCAGGGACCGCTACTCGAAGCTGCTCGTCGCCGGCCTCACATCGATGGTCATGGTGCAGGCGACGATCAACCTCTTCGCCGTGATGGGGTTGGCGCCGCTGACCGGCGTGCCGCTGCCGTTCGTGTCCTACGGCAACAGCAGCCTGCTGACCACGCTCTTCGCCGTCGGGCTGATCCTCGGCGTGGCCCGGAGTGGGACCGCTGGCGCTGGCAAACTGCGCGTCGTCGAGGGTGGGCATTCGCCTGCCCGCAAAAGGAGTCGAGCGAGCCGTGGAAAGAGCGCCCAGAGTCGCAGTGGCAGCGGGGGGAACCGCAGGCCACGTCGTGCCGGCGATGGCCGTCGCCGCCGAGCTGCGGGCTAGCGGCGCCGAGGTCAGCTTCCTCGGCGCGCGCGGGAAGATCGAGGCCGAGCTGGTGCCGGGGGCCGGTTACGAGATCGACCTCCTCGACGTGCGCGGGATCGACCGCCGCAACCCGTTGCGGGCGGCGGTTGCCGTCGGCAAGGCGGTCAGCGGGGTGGGGGCCGCCCGGCGGGCGCTGCGAGAGCGCGGGGCCGACGTCGTCCTCGGTGGCGGCGGCTATGTCGCGGGGACGGTGGGGATCGCCGCGGTCCTCTCGCGAACCCCGCTGGTCCTGACCGAGGCCGACAGCCACCTCGGGCTCGCCAACCGGTTGCTGGCCAGGCGGGCGCGGCGCGTCTGCCTCGCCTTTCCGATCGACGGGCGCGAGGGAGAGCGCTATCTGCTCACCGGCCGCCCCATACCGGCGGCCGTGCTGAGTGCGGACCGGGCGCTTGCCCGGGCGCGGTTCGGGGTGGCTGCTGCCGACCGCTGCCTGCTGGTGATGGGCGGCAGCCAGGGTGCCCGCTCGATCAACCTGACCGCGGTCGGGGCGTTCGCCGAGGGCGGGCGAGCGGGCGAGCGCGACTTCCACGTGATCCACCTCAGCGGCGAGCGCGACCACGATGAGATCGCCCGGCGGCTGGCTTCGGCCCCGCACCCCGAGCGCTACAGGCTGATCGCCTACGAGCCCGGGCTCGCCGACGCCCTCGCCGCCTGCGACCTGGTGCTGGCGCGCTCGGGAGGTTCGATCTTCGAGGTGACGGCGGCCGGGAAGCCGGCGATCCTCGTTCCCTATCCCCACGCGACCGCCGATCACCAGCGAGGCAACGCCGAGTGGATGGCCGGCGGCGGTGCGGCCGAGATCGTCGCCGACGACGAGCTCAACGCACAGACGCTGGCCGTGCGCGTGGCGGCCCTGTTCGCGGACGAGACACGCCTCGTCACGATGTCGAAGGCCTCGGCCGCCCTCGCCCGTCCCGACGCAGCGCGCCGCATCGCCGACGAGGTCCTCGCCGCCGGCACCACCCCTTCCGGTGCGCCTTATATGGGCATAGACCGTAAAAGGCGCACCGGAACATGAGGGACTGGGCTTCCAGGCGGCTGCACTTCGTCGGCATCGGCGGCGCCGGGATGAGCGGCTTGGCGCTGGTCTGCGCCGAGCTGGGGGCGACGGTGACCGGCAGTGACCGGGCCGACTCCTCTTATATGGAGCGTCTGCGCGCGTCCGGGCTGGAGCCGGTCGTGGGCCACGACGCCGCCAGTCTGCCCGACGGCGCCGAGGTGGTCGTCTCGACCGCGATCGGGGACGACAACCCCGAGCTGGCGCTGGCCCGCGAGAGGGGCGTCGAGCCCGTCCACCGCGGCGCCCTGCTCGCCCAGCTCTGCGCCGAGAAGCGTCTGATCGCGGTCGCCGGGACGCACGGCAAGACGACCACGACCGCGATGCTGGTCTGGGCGCTGTGGGCGCTCGGCGCCGACCCGGCCTTCTTCGTCGGCGGCGAGGTTCCGGGGCTCGGCAAGAGCACCGCCGCGACGAACGCGGGCTGGGGCGCCGGCGAGTGGGTGGTGGCCGAGGCCGACGAGAGCGACGCCAGCTTCCTGGAGCTGCGCCCGGAGATAGCGGTCGTCACCAACGTCGAGATGGACCACCACAGCCGCTGGGGCTCGGTCGCCGAGCTGCGCGAGGCGTTCCGGCGATTCGTCGTCCCCGCCGAGGCGGTCGTCGTCCCCGCCGAGGAGGGTCTCGACGACCTGGCCGAGGGCAAGCGAGTTACGTCCTTCGCAACGGGCGCTCCGGGGCCGGTCGAGCTGGGCCTCACGGTTCCGGGCCGGCACAACGCCCTCAACGCCCGCGCTGCGCTGGCGGCACTGGAGCTGGCCGGCTTCGATCTCGCTCCCGCGGCGGTGGCGCTCGCCGGCTTCCCGGGCGTCCGCCGGCGCCTCGAGCTGAAGGGGGCGCGCGACGGCACTCGCGTGTACGACGACTACGCCCACCACCCGACCGAGGTGCGGGCGGCCCTGTCCGCCCTGCGCGAGTTGGGCCCCGAGCGCCTGATCGCCGTCTTCCAGCCCCACCTCTACTCGCGCACCAAGGCCTTTGCCGAGCAGTTCGGCGCGGCCCTGGCCCTCGCCGACGAGGCCGTCGTCCTCGATGTCTACGCGGCCCGCGAGGAGCCGGTGGGGGAGCTGGCCGGCGTCAGCGGCCTCGACGTGGCCAGGGCCGCCGCGGACCGGATGGGCGGACGTAGGGTGAGTTGGCTCCCCGACCCCGCCGGGTCGGACGACGCACTGACGGGGCTCCTGGACCGCAACAGGGCGGCCGGCATCGAGGACCAGGTGCTGGTCACGATCGGCGCCGGTGACGTCTTCCGGCTCGGCGAGGCGCTGGTCGAGAGGGGAGACGGATGAAGCTCCCGCGGGGCGTTCAGCCCGATTTCCCCCTGGGCCGGCTGACGACCGTGCGCACCGGCGGGACCGCCGACTGGTTCGCCCGCCCCACGACCGAGGGGGAGCTGTCGGAGCTGCTCGCCTGGGCGCACGAGGCCGATCTTGTCTTGGGGACGATCGGCTCCGGCTCGAACCTGCTTGTCGCCGACGACGGGTTCCGGGGGCTCGCGATCAAGCTCGACGGGGAGCTGGCGGGGATCGAGCGTGAGGGAGAGCGGCTGGTTTGCGGTGGCGGCGCCAGGCTGCCCTCGGCTTCGGCCAAGGCTGCGGGCTGGGGCCTTGCCGGGATCGAGTTCGGGGTCAATATCCCCGGCACCGCGGGCGGTGCGGTGAAGATGAACGCCAACGCCTACGGCGGCCAGCTCGCCGAGGTGCTGGAGTGGGTCGACGTCGCCACCGCGGCGGGCAGCGACCGGCGCCGCCCCGAGCAGCTCGGCTTTGCCTACCGGAGCTCCAACCTCGGCCCCGGCGAGGTCGTGGCGCAGGTCTCGTTCCACCTGCACCCCGACGATCCCGCCTCGATCAAGGCGCGATTGGAGGAGATGCGGGGGAAGCGCCGCGAGGCGCAACCGTCCGGGATCAAGACCTTCGGCTCGACCTTCAAGAACCCCGAGGACGAGCGGGCCGAGGGCCGCAGCGCCGGCCAGCTGCTCGAGGCGGCGGGCTGCCGGGGTCTTCGCCACGGTGCCGCCCGCTTCTCCGAGAAGCACGCCAACTTCGTCGAGAACACCGGCGAGGCGACGACTGCCGAGGTGCTCGAGCTGATGGCGGAGGGTCGCCGGCGCGTCCACGATCGCTTCGGCGTGGTGCTGGAGCCCGAGGTGCAGGTGCTCGGAGAGGCCCTCTGGCCTGAGGGCTGGGCGCTGTGAGGTGGCTGTCCCGGACGGTTGGCGTGATCCTCATGGTGATCGTCGTCGCTTTCATCTGGCAGCGCCTGTTCGGAGAGGGGCCGGTAGCGCCGCGGCTGGTTTCGAGTCAGCCGGTTGCCCTGATCGGCGCCGAATCCGAAGACCCGGTGGCTGTCGCGGCTGACGGCACGATCCTCACCTGGTTTCCGGTGCCCGAGGAATCCACCCTGCCCAGCCTGCCGCTCGACGTACCTCCGGAGGGCCCGCGTTTGAAAGGGCCGATGCTCGAACAGGTCCGCGTCCTCGCCGCCGTCCCGCTGCCCCTGCGGCCGTACGTCGCGAGGAGCTACTACGGCGAAAGTGGGGTGGACGTCGAACTCGACTCGGGAATCGAACTGCGCTTCGGCGAAGCGACCCAGGCCGCGCGCAAGTGGCGAGCGGCTGCCGCGGTTCTTGCCGACCCCTCGATCGAATCGCTCGATTATGTAGACCTGCACGCGCCCGGCCACGTGGCGACAGGCGGCTCTGGGCATGCGCTTCCGCCGATTCCCTAAACCCTCGACCACAGGGTTAGATATGCCCAACCCTCAAGTAAGCCTTGAGATATTCCCAGTGCAGGATGTCGCCCGGTCGTTTGACAGACCCCGTGAAATGCCCTACGTTGAGCGCAATTTCCGCGGTTACGGCGAACCCTTGAACCCTTAAGCGTCGCTGTAGCTTCGGATGGATCAAGGCTCAACTCAATCTAAGGCTCAACTCAAACGCCGACCCAGAGTCGGTGGCTGGAGAAATCGGGAGATGGAATCCACATACCTCGCGGTGATCAAGGTCGTCGGCGCCGGCGGCGGCGGTACCAACGCCGTTAGTCGCATGGTCGACGCCGGCATTCGCGGCGTCGAGTTCGTCGCCGTCAACACGGATGCCCAGGCCCTGCAGGCTTGCGACGCCGACATCAAGCTCTCGATCGGCCAGGAGCTGACGCGCGGCCTCGGTGCCGGCGGCAACCCCGAGGTCGGCGCGGGCGCCGCGGCGGAGAGCCGCGACGAGATCAAGGAGGCGCTGAAGGGCGCCGACATGGTCTTCGTCACCGCGGGCGAGGGTGGCGGCACCGGCACCGGCTCGGCGCCGGTCATCGCCGAGATCGCCAAGGAGGAGATCGGCGCTCTCACGGTCGGCGCGGTCACCAAGCCGTTCGAGTTCGAGGGCAAACGACGTATGCAGCAGGCGCTTGAGGGGATCGAGAAGCTGCGCAACAACGTCGACACCCTGATCATCGTTCCGAACGAGAAACTGCTGCAGGCGGTCGAGCGGCGCACCAGCGTGCTGGAGGCGTTCCGCCAGGCCGATGACATCCTGCGCCAGGGCGTGCAGGGCATCACCGACCTGATCACGATCCCGGGCCTGATCAACCTCGACTTTGCCGACGTACGCACGATCATGCGCGACGCCGGATCGGCCCTGATGGGCGTCGGCTCCGCCGCCGGCGAGGCTCGTGCGCTCGACGCCGCCAAGGCGGCGATCACCTCGCCGCTGATCGAGGAGTCGATCAAGGGCGCCACCGGGATGCTGCTCAACATCACCGGCCCCGAGGACCTCGGCCTCTTCGAGGTCAACGAGGCGGCCCAGCTGGTCCAGGCCGAGGCCGACGACAACGCCAACATCATCTTCGGCTCCGTCGTCGACCAGTCGATGAAAGACGAGGTCCGCGTCACCGTGATCGCCACGGGGTTCGAGGGCTTCGAGCTGCTGGCCCGCTCGCCGCAGCGGGTACGTCGGCGCTACGAGAGTAAACCGCGGATTTCAGCGGAGGACACCGATATCCGCAAACTGCGGGTCAGCGACGACGACATTGATGTTCCGGGCTTCTTGAAGGAATAGCTCTCGGCGGGGACGGCGGGGGTCCCCGCAGGCCGCGTTCGCGGGAGTTCCTGCGGAGGGACTCCCGATTGTCCTCGAACGGCGAGCCCAGCGGCTAGCCTTGCGCGCCGTGACGCCGT
>JANWHD010000056.1 GCA_025450585.1 Solirubrobacterales bacterium | reverse complement strand
GGTCAGCTCCCCGGCTGGCTGGATCGCTACAACTACCACCGAAAGCACGGCTCCCTCGGCCATCGCCCACCGGTTGCTCGCCTCAACGAGCTACTTGGGAACAACCTGGTTGGGAACTACAGCTAGCGCGAGTTCCTTGATCTGCTTGCCCAGTCCGCCTTAGAACCCCTTTCAGAATGCCCCTGAGCGAGAATGCCGCCGATGCCTGACGAGCTGCCGATCCTGCTCTTCGCCACGCCGGCCGAGCTCGAGGCCTGGCTGGAGGAGAGCCACGCCGAGTCCCGGGGGCTCTGGCTGAAGATCGCCAAGAAGAGGACCGAGCCGCCGAGCGTCACCTACGCCGAGGCACTGGAGCTGGCGCTCTGCTTCGGCTGGATCGACAGCCAGAAGCGCGGCCTCGACGAGCGCCACTTCCTGCAGCGGTTCACGCCGCGCCGTCCCGGCGGCCGCTGGTCGAAGATCAACCGCGAGAAGGCGGAAGCACTGCTCGCAGCCGGCGCGATGCGACCGGCGGGGCTGGCCGAGGTCGAAGCGGCCAAAGCCGATGGTCGCTGGGAGGCCGCCTACGAGGGCCAGCGCGCGGCGGAGGTGCCGGGCGACCTGCGGCGCGAGCTCGACGCCAATCCCGCCGCGGCCGAGTTCTTCGCCGAGCTCGACAGCGCCAACCGCTACGCGATCGTCTACCGCCTCGGCGACGCGAAGAAGCCGGAGACGCGCGAGCGGCGGCTGCGCAAGTTCGTCGCCATGCTCGAGCGCGGCGAGAAGATCCACCCCTGATTCAGGCGCTTGCCCGGGGCAAGTGCCTCGCTAGGGTGGAATGCCGCTTGTAGCCTCTTAGGCTGTAACAACACTATTACAACGTTTTTACCTTCTCTACACCGGATCGCAACATGTGCGCTTCTGCGCACACGGACACTGCCGCTAACTCTGTGAGCGGCCCGCGTTTGGCGGGACGAAAACCGCAAGACGCAAGGAGTCCGTTAGGTGATCAAGACGAGAAGAAGGCACTCGCTGCGGCGCACGCGGCTGGCGACTGCGGCCCTGGGAGCCGCCGCGGCGTGCATCGGCGCCCTCAGCCTGCCCGTGGGGGCAACCGCGGCTGAAATACCGGTTTGCGGCGGCGGCCTCGAGCTGAACGACGAGATCCCGGGGATCGACCCACCCGGAGGCCTGAGCTACAAAATCAGGTGCAACGCCCAGGTCCTGGGCTTTGCCCTGCTGTCCAACCGTGAGGTCGACTACTTCAGTACCGAGGTCCTGGTGCTGGACGCGGCGACCGGGGAATCGACTCCCGAGCAGCTGAGCTGCGAAGGCTCCTTCCCCAGTTCGGGTTTCGGCTGTCGCGGCGTTGTCAACTACGGCAACACGATCAGCGGTGAGTTCGCGATCAGCAGGGACCCCTGTGAGGAGTCCAAGTCCAAGGCGGACAGGTTCAAGACCTGGGTCGTGGCGACGGTCACCGAGTTCGACTCGGTGACGAACAAACCGTTCACCGCGATAACGCAGCCCTTCCGCCTGAAACGCCCCGACTGTCCCAAAGCATCGGCCGGCAAAAAAACCGGCAAATCCAAAACTCGAAAGGAGTCACGTCGATGAGAGATCGACTGCGCCGGGTGGGGCTTGTCTCCGCACTGGCAATCGTGGCGGCGGTTCCCGCCATCACACCGGCTGCGGCCTCGGCCAAGGCGACGATCACGATGAGCGGATCCACCTCGGTGGCGCCGCTGGCGGCGCTGCTCGCCCGCAAGTACCTGAGCGTCTGCGACCACTGCGTCAACTTCAAGCTGCTCCAGGGCGGCTCGGACATCGGCGTGGCTGACGTCGCCGCCGGTCGAGTCACGATCGGCAACTCCTCCCGCGACCCGAAGCCGACCGACCCGGGTGGCCTCGTGTTCAACAAGATCGCCCACGACGCGATCTGCATCGTCACCAACAACGCCAACCCGGTGCCGGGCATCGACCAGGCGGGCATCCAGGCGATCTTCGGCGGCAGCGTCCGCAGCTGGAGCCAGGTTCCCGGCTCGACGCAAACCGGCACGATCGACCTGTTCGTCCGCACGCCGGCATCCGGTTCGCAGGACGCCTTCCAGAAGATTTTCATGGGCAGCACGAAAGTCTTCTCCGGCGCCAGCCAGAAGGCATCCAACGGGCTGATCGAACAGTCGGTGTCGAGTGACCCCAACGGGATCGGCTACGTCTCGCTGTTCTTCACCAAAAACGTGCACACCATTCCGTACAAAGGGGTCGACTGCAACTTGCGCGACGCCAAGTCAGGCCAGTACGGCGGTGTGCGCAATTTCTACATGGTGACCCGCGGTGCGCCGACCGGCTCGGCGAAAAAGTGGCTCACCTGGATCACGCACAACAAAGCGGCCAGCAAGATCATCTCTACCCAGTGGGTTCCGCTGTCCTAGATGAGCACCCCCGGCTCGCATATGGCGAAGCCAAAGGACCGCACCGACCAGCGCGCCGAGATAGTCCTCGGCGCGCTGGCCTCGGCGGTTCTGCTGCTGATCGCGTTCATGATCGTCTTCGTCTTCGCGAAGGCGTGGCCCTCGTTCGCCGACAACGGGCTTGCCTGGTTCGGTGCCGGCGGCAACGTCGACGAACAGCTGACCAACATCTTCAACTCGCCCGCAGATCCGAGCGACTACGTCTACACGTTCCACGCCTGGCCCCTTCTTTACGCGACGGCGCTGATCACCGGCCTCTCCGTGTTGTTTGCGACCGTGATCTCGCTGCTCTCGGCGATGTTCATCGTCGAGTTCGCGCCTGAGTACATGAAACGAGTGCTCCAGCCGGTGATCCGGCTGCTGGCGGCGGTGCCGTCGGTCGTCTACGGCCTGATCGGGATCCTCGTCCTCGTCCCCTTCGTCGGCAACCACCTCATCTCTGCTGCCGAAAAGGACTCGGTCCGTTACGTAATCCAGCTCGACGGGACCAGCGTCCTCGTCGGCGTCACCGTCCTCACCGTGATGATCACGCCGATCATGGTCGCGATCACCACCGACGCCCTGCGCTCGGTGCCGCGCAACTGGACCGAGGGGGCGGCGGCCCTCGGCGTCAACCGCTGGCGGGCGCTGCGCACCGTCGGCCTGCGGGCGGCGCGCCCGGCGATCGTCGCCGCGGCGGTGCTCGCCACCGCCCGCGCCCTCGGCGAGGCGATCATGCTCTCGATGGTCTCGGGCTCGGTCGGGTTCGCCCCCAACCCGCTCGACGGCGTCACCTTCATCTTCGAGCCGGCGCGGACGCTGGCGGCGACCGTCGTCGACAACGCGGAGGGCCTCTCGGTCAAGCCGTTCGGGCAGACGATCTACGCCTTCGCCGCGATCCTGCTGATCTCGAGCTTCTTCCTCTCCTTCGCCGGCTGGGTCGCCCGCCAGTCGATGCGCAAGTACACCCTGCAGGCGAGGTAGGCAGATGAGCGCGCACGCACAGGCCCCCGCTCCGCCGGCCCCCCCTCCCGTCCGGATGCCGCCGCCCCGGGGCCGAGGCGCGGAGGAGTCGTGGAGCAGGGGGGACAAGATCGGCGTCGTCATGGCCTGGGCCGCGGGGATCCTGCTCTGCGCGGTGGCCGCGACGATCGTGATCTACATGCTCTTCCGCGGCGTCCAGTACCTGAGCTTCACGCTGTTGGCCACCCATCCCGAGGTCGGCCTCGACCAGAGCAAGACCGGCGGCTTCCTCGACCCGATCGAGGGCACGGTCATTCTCACCGTCCTCGGCACCCTGATCGCCGCTCCGCTCGGGGTCGGGATCGCGGTCTGGCTCTCCGAGTACGCGCGGCCCGCCTGGCTGGCGCGGGCGGTCGAGTCGGGGGTCGAGATCGTCGCCGGCACGCCGAGCATCGTGCTGGCGATCTTCGGCCTGCTGATCTTCCAGCAGAGCTTCTTCGGCTTCCTCTCGTTCACGGCCGAGGGCAACGCCGTCTTCGGCCGTTCCTTCTTCACCGCCGGGGCGATGATGGCCCTGATCGCGCTGCCCCTCATCGTCGGCTCCACCCGCGAGGCGCTGCAGTCGATCCCCAGTCACGTTCGCGAGGCCTCCTACGCGCTCGGCAAGGACAGGATCTCGACGATCCGGCGCGTGCTCCTGCCCGCCTCGCGGCGGGGCATAGGGACCGGGGTCACCCTCGGCATGGGCAGGATCGTCGGCGACACCGCGATCGTCGTGATCCTGCTCGGCGCCTCGCTGCAGATCGCGCCCGAGAACGGCACGCCCGTCTGGGGCCTGCTGAAGGGGACCGGCAGCACCCTGACGACCTACGTCTACAACAACTCCCCCGCCGGCGAGGGCGGCGCCCCGCAGAAGGCCTACGCGGCGGCCTTCGTCCTGCTGGTGATCGTCATCCTGCTCAACTTCGCGGTCGACCTGATCGCGCGCGGAAAGGAACCGGGATGGACCCGCTGAGCCCGCCCGAGGAGAGCGCTTTCGACCCGATGCGCGAGCCGATGGCCGTCGCGGCGCAGTTGCCGCCCCCGGTGCGCCGGATCGCCGTGGAGGGGGCGCCGACCGTTGCCCAGCCGCCGCCGGGCGGCAACGGGCACGTCGCGGGGACAGCGGTCGCGCCGCCCCTGAAGCGGATGCCGCGCGCCGACACGGCGCCGGTCGAGCGGATGCGGACCGAGGCGCTCAGCATCGCCTACGGCCAGAAGCTCGCCGTCAACCAGGTCTCTCTCAGCGTGCGGCAGGGCGAGGTGCTGGCGCTGATCGGCCCTTCGGGCTGTGGCAAGACGACCCTGCTGCGTTCGCTCAACCGCCTCGTCGACCTGACCCCGGCGGCGACCCGCGGCGGTCGCATACTGCTCGACGGCGAAGACGTCGATCTCTTCGACGTCACCCAGCTGCGGCGCCGGGTCGGGATGCTCTTCCAGCAGCCCAACCCGTTCCCGATGAGCATCTTCGACAACGTCGCCTACGGGCTGCGCGAGCGGGGCTCGAAGAAGCCCTCCAAGCGCGAGCTGGAGCCGGCGGTGGTCGGGGCCCTGCAGCGCGCCGGGCTCTTCGACGAGGTCAAGGACAACCTCGACCACCCCGCTCTGGCCCTCTCAGGCGGCCAGCAGCAGCGCCTCTGCATAGCGCGCTCGCTGGCGATCCAGCCGGAGGTACTGCTGCTCGACGAGCCCTGTTCAGCGCTCGACCCGATCTCGACCCAGACGATCGAGGAGACGATCGTCTCGCTGCGCACCGAGATCGCGATCGTGATCGTCACCCACAACCTGCAGCAGGCCCAGCGGGTCGCCGACCACGTCGCCTTCATGTACCTGGGGGACCTGATCGAGTACGGCGAGGCGGAGCGGGTGTTTGGCTCTCCGGTCGCCGAGCGCACCCGCGAGTACGTCAGCGGAGGGTTCGGTTGAGTGCCCGCCCGCCCGCCATCGCGGGATTCGCCGTGCTCCTCGCCGTGGGCCTCGCGGCCTGCCAGTCGACCCAGGACCGCAGCGCCCAGCTGGAAGAGGAAGGCGGCACGAAGCTGCTCGCGGCCGAGGCCGTCACGATCGAGAAAGAGAGCACGGACGTGAAGGTGACCTCGACGACCCTGCTCACCGACCGCTACGGAAGCGCGGTCGTCGTCGGCCTCCACAACAGCTCCGGCAAGAACCTGGTCAACGTGCCGATCCTGATCGACGTGCTCGACGCGAAGGACAAGAGCCTCTACAAGAACGACATCCCCGGGATCGAGCCCGCTCTCGCCACCATCCCCTACATCGCGGCCGGTGGGGACGCCGAGTGGGTCAACGACCAGGTGCAGGCCACTGGCAAGCCGAAGTCGGTGAAGGTGAAGGTCGGGGCGAGCAGCGACTCATACTCGGGGGAGATACCCGAGATCGAGGTCTCCGAGCCCCAGATCGAGGGTGACCCCGTCTCAGGTCTGGAGGCGACCGGAACGGTCGTCAACAGGACCGGCGGCGAGCAGGAGCGCCTGCTGCTCTACGCGATCGGCCGCAAGGGCGGCAAGGTCGTTGCGGCGGGGCGGGGCGCGATCGAGCACATGAAGGCGACGACCAAAGAGCTGCACTACGACATTTTCTTCATCGGCAATCCGACCGGGACCGACCTCGAAGTCGTTCAGTTCCCGACCCTTCCCGGCCACGAGCCCGAATAGGAGGAACGCATGGCGGCAACACAGGAGCAAACGCCTGTTCTCGGCGAACACGGAGAACCGTGCCAGGAGTGCGCCGCGCCGCTTGCGGCCGACCAGCGCTACTGCGTCAACTGCGGTAGTCGACGCGGCGAGCCCCGCGTCGACTACCGCCGGCTGATGGGCGTCGACGAAAGTGGTGCGCCTGATGCGGAGCAGCCGAGCGCCCCGGGCGTTGTTCCCGAAGACGAGCCCAAGGCGGAGCGCGACTACGCGCCGCTGGCCGCGGTGGGCGGCATCGCGGTGCTCGGCTTGATGCTGCTGGTCGGCGTTCTGATCGGCAAGGGCAACAGCAGCCCGACGGCAGCCCCGGCGCCGATCGTCAAAGTCGGTGGCGAAGTCGCCGGGACCGCGAGCACCGGCTCGGGCGACTCGAAAACGGCCGCGGCGGAGCCGAAGGGCTCGAAGAAGTCGGGCAAGGGTGGCACCGGGGCCAAGGCGGTGGCCGGCGGCCTGACCGGCGATGCCGCCCGTAACAGTGGGGGTACTGTCCAGGCCAGCACCGAGGACCTCGAAAGCCTCGAAGGCCAGAGCGGAGAGAGCTACGAGGAAACGATCAGGAAGCTGCCCGACAAGATCGCCACGCCGGGGAAGCCGCCGCCGATCGACACGACGACGGCCCCCGGTGGCGGCGGCTCGGCGGAAACGATCGAATGAGCACCGACCTGGAGCGACGGCGCGACCGGCTGGCTCGTGAGCTGGCCGAGTTGCAGTGGGACCTCGGCGGCCTCACCTACGAGATGGCGAGCCGCGACCACTTCAGGCTGGACGTCCTTGCTAGGCAGGCGGCGAAGCTGCAGCACCTCGACGCCGAGCTGGCCGAGGTCGAGCGGATGCTGAAGCTCGACCAGGCGGGAGCCGCCGGCGCTTGCGGCTCGTGCGGCGCGCTCTATGCGCGCGGCTCGGTCTTCTGCTGGCAGTGCGGAAAAGACCTGATGGATCGGGGCGAGGTCGGCACGGTGGCGGGGGGATGAGCGCCAAGCTGCTGCGCTGGGCGGCGCTGCCGGTCACGGATCGTCGCTGGGCGGCGCCACTCTCGGCGGTGGCGCTTGGCTTCGGGCTCTTCGCCGGTGTCGCGATCGGGCCCGGCGCCGCCGGCACCTTTGCGACCGGCGCCGCCCAGATCATCGAAATCCCGGGCCTCGTCGCGAGTGCCGACTCCGGCGACGACACCGAAGCGGGGGGACCTTCGCCAGCGGCAAGCGGCGGCGGTAGCCCTGCGGGAGGCGAAGGCTCGATGCCAGTGGAATCCGCGCTCCCCTCGCTTGCCTCGAGCGAATTCGAAAGCGAGCCCGCGGCCACGCCCGAGTCGTCTCCACCGAAGGAATCCGCCCCCAAGCCCGAGGAGTCCGAAGAGGTGACGCTGATCGGGACCGTCGTTCACGTCAATCCCGCCGCCGGCAGCTACACGCTCGCCGAGTCCGGCGGTGCCCTGGACGTGGTGCACGCGGGCAAGGCGCCCGTGCCGGGGACTGTGGTGAGCGTTTCGGCGCGCCTGCTCGCCAACGGGACCTTCGCCGAAGCGGGGCAGCGGATCCGATTTGGAACACGGGATCGCGCCACGTTCAGCGGCATCGTCACCTATGTCGATCCCACCCCGACGGCCCCCGCCTACTCCGTCTCCAAACGGGGTGTCTCGGTCCTCGTCCACGTTCGTCCCGACCCGAGCGGAGCGGCGTCGCCTCTGCCGGCCGTGGGTTCCTTCGCGAAAGTCGCGGTTGACGTCGAAAAGGCGCCGCCGGTTCCGCCGTCCGAAATCGCCCCGGCCCCTCCCAGCGAACCCGCTTCGGCGCCTCTCGTTCCGGCCGTTGAACCAGCGCCGGCGTCTCCTGCCTGCGCCCCGGATCCCACCCAGCCGCTCCCAGCGGCGAGTCAGCCCAAGGCAATCCTCTGGCAGCGTCAGGTCAGCGCCCCCGGTGCCCCCTTCGCCTCCAGCGATTTCACCGGCATCGTCGAGGCCGTCTGCGCCGAGGCGGGCAAGCTCCTGATCTCCGCCGATGACATCCGCGCGAGCGGGCACGACCTCCTTTTCACCGTGCCGGAGGCGATTGACACGATGCAACTGGAAGTCGGCCAGTCGGTTGCGGCGATGGCGACGATCGCCACCGACGGCTCGCTGGAGCTGACCGGCCTGGCGAGCGACGAGCGGACCAAGGGCGCCGACGACGAAGGCGCTCTCCAGGGCGACCTGGTCCCAACCAAACCACAATGAGCGCCCGATCGGCGGCGCCTCTCGGCGCGCTCGCGCTGGTCATCGCCCTGGCGGCCTTCGGCGGCTGCGGCGGTGGAGAAGGGGAGCCCGCAAAGCCGCTGGGGATGCGGCAGGTCGCGAGGTCGTTGGAAGAGCGGTCCACGGCCTTTCTCGACCGTGAAGGCACCGCTTTGCGCCGAGGTCTCGATCGCTTCCTCGGCGGCAGGATCACGACCGAGGTGTCCGGAGACTCAGCCGAGTGCCGCGCGGGCAAGGACACCGCCTCGATCTCCAATCCGAAGAGGTACCCGTTCGCCTGCATCGTCGAGGGCAGCGCCGAGGGCAACGGCCTCGAGGTCAACATCACCCTCGGCTTCGTCGGCCTCGACCTCGATGGCCATTGCTGGCGAGCCGCGAACGAGCGGATCTCGGTGACCACCGGCGCCCCCGCTCTGGTCACCCACGAGGAAGCTGAGCGTCCGGTGAACCAGGTTCGCGCCTGCGTGTAGAGCGGCCCTCTCGATATTGGGCGCGATTCAACGGAGCTTTTAGTTGACCTCAGCATTTCATCTTGTTGAAGATAAGATCAATAAGACATGGTAAGGTCTGCCAAGATGGATCCCGTCGAAAATCCCTTCTCGCCCGGTGCTGGAACGCGGCCGCCTGAGCTCCGTGGGCGGGACGACCTGATACGAGACTTCCAGATCGCCCTGCGCCGCACTATCGGGGGCCGTCCCGGCAAGAGCATCATGCCGATCGGCCTGAGGGGCGTGGGGAAGACGGTTCTGCTCAATCGCTTCGATCAGATGGCGCAAGAAGAGGGCCTGGCCCGCGCCTTCATCGAGGCTTCCGAGCATGGTGAATTCGAGCACCTGCTGGCTGCCCGGCTGCGCTCGATACTCCTCGACCTGGACCGGGGAACGGCCTCCGGAGCGGTCAAGCGTGCCCTTGAAACCCTCAAGTCCTTCACCTATACCCTGCCCGACGGGAGCTCGATTTCGCTGAACGTCGACGCGATCGCCGGCAGCGCCGATTCGGGCGTGCTGGCCGACGACGTCACCGACCTTCTCGTCGCGGTGGGAGAAGCCGCCGACGACCGCGGCCGCGGACTGCTGTTCGCAATCGACGAGGTGCAGTATCTGGAGGGCGACGAGCTGGGGGCCCTGATCAGCGCCATCCATCGCACCGTTCAGCTCGGGCTTCCGGTGATCCTCGTCGGGGCGGGGCTTCCCCAGCTCCCGGGCCTGGCGGGTAACGCGAAGTCCTACGCCGAGAGGCTCTTCGACTTCCCGGAGGTCGGCTCCCTCAATGAGGAGGACGCCCGGCGGGTGCTCGCCGTCCCGGCCAAGGCGCAGGGCGTCGATTTCTCCTCGGACGCCCTCGATCGCCTGGTTGAGTTCACGCAGGGATACCCGTACTTCCTCCAGGAGTGGGGGTACCACGTCTGGAACGCGGCGCCCCAATCTCCAATTAGCCTGGACGATGTGACCCTTGCCGCGCGTGACGTCCAGCGCAGGCTCGACGAGAATTTCTTTCGCGTGCGCATGGATCGCCTCACGCCCGCTGAGAAGCAATATCTGGGTGCGATGGCGGAGTTGGGGCCCGGTCCCCATCGGTCTGGCGACATCGCTGCAAAACTAGGCGTCAAGGTCGAGAGCGTGGCTCCTCGCCGCTCAGGACTTATCAAGAAGGGCATGGTGTACAGCCCCGCGCACGGCGATACTGCATTCACGGTTCCAATGTTCGATGATTTTCTGCGTCGGTCCCAGCTTGAATAGAACTGGGCCTGGCCTCTACTAGAAAGGTTTGCGAGATGCCACTCGATCAGAGCAAGATGGGCCAGGTCGTCACGGCGCAGATGGAGGCGCTCGAAGCCGACTACGGCGAGGACTGCCAGATCGGCGACGTCTGCACGATCGTCGAGGTCGTCGGGCCCCACGGCTCCCACGTGCGCGTGCGGACCAGCGACATGCGCCCCCACATGGCCCTCGGCCTGATCCGCATGGCCGAGCACGCGATGCTCGGCAACCTCGGCAGCGGCGAGTAGCCGCCCGGAAACGCACTTCCAGGGCGACTATCCTCAGCCGTTCATGGTTGAGGGAACACCGAAGACAGTGGTGATGAAGTTCGGCGGCACCTCGGTCGCCGGTGCCGAGGAGATCAAGCGCGCCGCACGGCGGATCGTCGCCGCGCGCGAGGCCGGCGCCCGCGTGGTCGCGGTGCTCTCGGCGCGGGGCAAGACGACCGACGAGCTGGTTGCCTCCGCGCTGGAGATATCTGAGCGGCCCGAGCCCCGTGAGATGGACATGCTGCTCTCGACCGGCGAGCGGATCTCCTGCGCGCTCTGCGCGATGGCGATCCACGACATGGGCCACAAGGCGATCTCGCTGACCGGCTCCCAGGCGGGCATCGTCACCGACTCCTCCCACACCAAGGCGCGGATCATCGACGTCAAGGCCGATCGCATCCGCGAGGCCCTGAGCGAGGACAGGATCGCCCTCGTCGCCGGCTTCCAGGGGGTCTCGACCGAGAGCCACGACGTGACGACCCTGGGCCGCGGCGGCTCCGACACCACGGCGGTGGCACTGGCGGCCGCGCTGGACGCGGACGTCTGCGAGATCTACACCGACGTCGCCGGCGTCTTCAGCGCCGATCCGCGGATCGTGCCCGACGCGCGCAAGCTGACGTTCACCTCCTACGAGGAGACGCTGGAGATGGCCGCCTCCGGCGCCCGCGTGCTGCAGCTGCGCTCGGTCGAGTACGCGCGCAACCACGGCGTCCGCATCCACTGCCGCAGCAGCTTCGATGACGGGGAAGGTACCCTCGTCGTCACCGAAGCCGAAGTAAAGGCCAGGGCAAAGCAGGAGAACGTGGAGCAACCTTCCGTAACAGCCGTTACCCACACTGACGACGAGGCTCGCGTGACACTGGTCGGCATCCGCGACGAGCCCGGCGTCGCGGGCGAGATCTTCAACGCGCTGGCCGAGGCCGGCATCAACGTCGACGTGATCATCCAGAACGAGCCCGTCGGCGACGACGAGCTGGCCGATCTCTCCTTCACGATCGACCGCTCCGAGTTGACCGCCGCCACCGACGCGCTCTCGGCACTGGGCGACGTCAGCCAGGGGGTGCGCACCGACGACCGCATCGGCAAGGTCTCGATCATCGGCGCCGGCATGCGCTCCCACCCCGGCGTCGCCGCCAAGGTCTTCGAGGTCCTCGGCGGCGAGGGGATCAACATCGAGATGATCTCCACTTCCCCGATCAAGATCTCCTGCGTCATCTCGGCCGACCGCGTTCCCGACGCGGTGCGAGTGCTTCACCAAGCCTTCGAGCTCGGCGCCGACGCCGTGCGTCCGGAAGAACCAGAAGGCGCCGAACACCGCCCGACGGTCAGCGGCTGACTCGAATCGGACGAGCGGCTCTGGCCGCGGGTCCTGTCGTCGGGGTGGGGTGCCCTGCTTGCGCTACGCGCTGCTTCGGGCAGAGGCACGGAAGCGGGACTGACCTCGAAGCCCCGCCCTCAGCAGCCTTCGCGCGGCGCAGACACCTCACCCCGACGCCACCCGCGGAGGAAGCCGACGTCAAGTACGAAGCGGCGCAGTCAGGGTTGAAAAGCTTTCAGTCCAGCGAACGGCAGCAGCAAGTCTCGGAAAGCTCGACCCTGGGCGCTACTCGATCGACGTTCCTCGCGGGGGGTGGCGTCGAAGGGGGGACCGCCCCCGAGGACGCTTTAGCGACCGCAGGGGGTGGTGGGTCCCCTGCGGCGACAGGACCCGCCGCGCCAAGACCTCCTTCGTCATACTCGGGCCGATGACGGAAGACGGCTACAGAGTGGGGGTTATCGGTGCCACGGGAGCCGTCGGTTCGACCATTCTCGGGGTTCTAGCGGAGCGCGATTTTCCGGCCTCGGAGGTGGTTGCCTTTGCCTCGGAGCGGTCGGCCGGGCGCGCGATCGAGTGGAACGGGTCGGTTCTGGAGTGTCGGCCACTGAGCCCGGAGACGATTCAGGGCCTGGACGTGGTTCTCTCCTCGGCCGGGGGCACGGTCAGCGCCGAGTGGGCGCCGCAGCTGGTCGAGGCCGGCGCCGTGGTCGTCGACAACACCAGCTACTGGCGGATGCACGAGGACGTGCCGCTGGTCGTTGCCGGAGTGAACCCCGAGGCGGCCGACTCTCACAAGGGGATCGTCGCCAACCCCAACTGCACGACGATGGTGGCGATGATGGCGCTGGCGCCGATTCACCGCGCGGTCGGGCTCGAGCGCATAGTCGTTTCCAGTTACCAGGCCGTGTCCGGAACCGGCCAGCGGGCGATCGAGGAGCTGCTGACCCAGTCGCGGGCGGTGCTGGCCGGGGAGGAGGTCCCCGAGCCGGAGATCTATCCCCACCGGATCGCCTTCAACGTGCTGCCCCAGGTCGAGGTCTTCAAGGACGGCGACGACTACACGACCGAGGAGCGCAAGGTGATGGCGGAGACCCGCAAGATCCTCGGCGTCGGGGAGGAGCTGGCGATCTCGGCGACCTGTGCCCGAGTGCCGGTCGTCAGCGGACATTCGGAGTCGGTCAACGTGCGGACGGCCGAGGACCTCTCGCCCGACGAGTGCCGTGCTCTGCTCGCCGAGTCGCCTGGGGTGATTGTCGTCGACGACCCGGCCGCGGGTGCCTACCCGATGGCAATCGACGCTGCCGGCCGCGACGAGGTCCTCGTCGGCCGCATCCGCCGCGACCCCGACCAGGAGCGCACGCTCAACCTCTGGGTCGCCGGCGACAACCTGCGCAAGGGCGCCGCCACCAACGCCGTCCAGGTCGCCGAGCTGCTGATCGAGCGCGACCTGCTCGGTCCGCAGGACTGATTGCTCGCACATCCGTCCGGCACGTTTACGTGCGCCACGTGTAACATTTTGTCTGCTAGCGTCGTCGACGATGGAGCAGGGCACCGTGAACTGGAACGACGATCGTCTCGATCACTTCGCCGAACAGGTCGATAAGCGCTTCGAGCAGGTCGACAGGCGGTTCGAACAGGTCGATGAACGCTTCGACAAGTTCGAAGCACACGTCGATGTCCGTTTCAACCGCCTAGAAGAGCGCTTCGAGAAGCGCTTCGACACCCTCCAGCAGTCGATGATCATCACTCTGGGGGGCATTCTCGCCGCTTTTGCGGCGCTGGTCGTCGCGACCATCTTCTAGCGACGCTCGGGGCCGACCGGTCCTCTAGGTTCCGTCCCAATGGATCTCGGCTTCGGCGACGCGGTGCTGATCTTCGGCGGGCTGCTGACCGTGGTGGCGGCGCTCTCCGGGGTGATGCGGGGGACAGTGCTCTCCGCCTCGGTGCTCTCGGTGGGCCTGGGGATCTTCCTGGCCGCTGTCGGCGTGGTCGACGTCGATGCGAAATCGGAGTCGATCGTCCAGCTGGTCGAGCTGGCGCTGATCCTCACCCTCTTCTCCGACGGGATGTTCGTCGAGCGCGAGCTGCTGCGCCGGCACTGGAGCCCGGTGGCACGAGCGCTGGTGGTCGCGATGCCTATAACGATGGTGCTGCTCGGCCTCGCCGCCAAGGCGCTCTTTCCCGAGTTGAGCTGGGCCGAGGCGCTGCTGCTCGCCGCCGTACTCTCGCCGACCGATCCGGTGGTGACCTCGGCCGTGGTCACCTCTCGACTGGTGCCGAGCCGGGTGCGCCACACGCTCAACCTCGAGTCCGGTCTCAACGACGGTCTGGCGCTGCCCTTCGTCCTCTTCTTCCTCGTCCTCGCCACACCGGGTGGCGATGCCGGGACCGAAGCCGCCAAGCTGGCGGGCGAGGCGGTGGTGGGGGGGATGATCGGCTTCGCCCTCGGTGCCCTCGGCGGGCGTCTGCACCCCCTCCTCCCGGGCGGCGGCCTGACCCAGCGCTACGAGGGGATCTACGCGGTCGGCTTTGCCCTGTTCGCCTTCGGCCTCGCCGACGTCACCTTCGGCAACGGGTTGATCGCCGCCTTCGTCTGCGGGATCGCGATGGCCGCGACCGAGCGCGACGTTCCGGAGGGCTTCGTCGAGTTCGCCGAGAACACCAGCGCGATCCTGCAGGTGCTCACCTTCTTCGTCTTTGGCGCCCTGATCGTCGCCACCGGCTTCCACCACAGCGTCCCGCCGCTGGTTCTCTTCGTCGTCTTCGCGCTGTTCGTCGCGAGGCCGCTGGCGGTGATGATCTCCTTCGTCAAGACCGGCATCCCGCGTCCCCAGAAGCTCTTCATGGCCTGGTTCGGTCCCAAGGGCGTAGCCTCAATGCTCTTCGCCCTCTTCGTCCTGAAGTCAGACGTGGGGGAGGCGACACTGATCTTCGACATAGCCGCAGTCGCGATCATCTGCTCGATAGTCGCCCACGGCCTGACCGACACAGTCGGCGCCAAATGGATGGCCAAACGCGTCGGCCTCCCAGCAAGCTCAGAGAGTTAAAAGCTGTTGAGGGACGGGCACCCGCCCTTAAGCTGGAGCGGCTGGGCTTCAGACATCTGATCGAATCGTGTTGTCTGATAGCCTATAGGGTGCATGGAAGCATGGGAGAAAGCCAGGGTCGATCGCCTCGAGGTCCGCGTCGACCAGCTCGAACGCAAGAACTGGGAACGTGCCGACTTCACGCTCCGTCTGATCATGTACGGCCTCACCGCAGCGATCGTCGTCCTCAACATCGTGATGATCGCGATTGCGGCCTCAAATCCCGGCCACTGACCGGCTTGGGCGGGCGCAGCTAAGCCATCCGTCTCACCCCAAGCTCTGAGCTGAGGCGCCCGCCGGGTCGCCACTCGAACCGGAGAGGTGCAGTCCCCCTGGGTCGCCGGACACTCAGCGCGAAGCGCGTCCGCCGACCCAGGGGGACTGCACCCACACCGCCGATATGACGCGGTCAGGCGGGAACCGCGGAAAGCTTCTCTTCGACCGCCCTGGTCGAGGCGATGTGCTTCTTCATCCCGAGCTCCTTCGGCTCTGCACCAAGAGCCAGCGCCACCAGTTGCGGCAGGTGCAGGACGGGGAGGCCGAGGTCGCGGTTGACGACCTTGGCCGCCTCGGGCTGCTGCATGTCGAGGTTGAGGTGACAGAGCGGGCAGGGGGTGACGAGGCAGTCGGCGCCGGCGTCGATCGCGTCGCCGACGTGGGTGCCGGCCTGGCGCAGCGAGGTGTCGCGGTTCATCGTGATCACCGGGAAGCCGCAGCATTTGCGGGCGCCGTCGTACTCGACGACCTGGCCGCCGAGGGCCTCGATCACCTTCTCCAGGTAGACGTCGCGATCGGGGAACTCGTCGTAGCCGAGCCGCTCCTTGGGGCGGACCACGTAGCAGCCGTAGAAAGGACCGACGCGCAGGCCGCTGAGCGGCCGCGTCACCTTCTCGGCGAGGCGGTCGAGGCCGTAGTCCTCGACCAGCAGCCAGAGAAAGTTCTTGTTGGTGAAGCCGTCCTTGCCCTTCTCGTAGGAGAGGCCCTGGCCGCTCAGCACCTCGTTGACGTGAGCGCGGTACGCAGAATCGGCATCCAGCCTTTGTTGACACTCTGATTGTGCGCCCTGGCAGGTCGAGCAGATGTTCATCATCGAGAGCCCGGTCTGCTGGGCGAGGGCGAAGGTGCGGGCGTTGAGCGTGTCGGCCAGCTCCTGGTTGTGCTCGGCGATGACGCCGGCGCCGCAGCAGTTGGCGCGGTCGAGTTCGACCAGCTCGATACCGAGCTTCTCGGCGGCGATCGCCATCGAGCCGTGCAGCTCGGGGGTGAAGCCGCGCGAGACGCAACCGGGCCAGTAGGCGACCTTGATCTGTTCGCTCATCACGACACTCCCTTCTCATCCGTCGCGGCCGCAGCCTCCGTTGTGAGGGTGGCGTCCGTGGGCTCGTCGGGCTCCGGTTCGACGTCCTCCTCGCCCCGGATGTACAGGTTGAATTCCTCGCGGTGCTCCTCGGCGTGTTTGTAGATCGCCTTCACCTCGTCCTGGGCGCCGCCCGGCAGCTTGTGGTGCGGCGCGACCCACTTGCTGCGCACCTTGCCGGTCCTCAGCGTGCGGAAGATCGTCGGCAACGCGCCGATGACTTCCTTGATCGCGCGTTTGCTGGGCTTCAGCTTGCCCTTGATGCCGAAGGCAAACGACTCTTTCGGCAGGGCCACCTCGTCGAGCGTTCCCTTCTTCTCGATGATCTGGATGAAGGCGAGCTCATGGTGGTGGCCGCTGTTGGGGTCCTCGATGCCCTCCTCGCCGGCTTTGCGGCGCAGGCGCATGATCTGGTCCATCGGCGCCACCCCCTTCGGGCAGGCGTCGATGCAGCTGAAGCAGTGGGTGCAGTCGTAGATCCCGTGCGGGTCGTGGGCGAGGTCGTGGAGGCGCTCCTTGGTCTCGGCGTCGCGAGGGTCCCCGACGAAGCGGTAGGCCTTGGCCAGGGCAGCTGGGCCGATGAAGTCGGGGTCGGCTTCCATCGAGAGGCAGGAGGAGACGCAGGCGCCGCACTGGATGCAGGCCATCGACTGGGTGATGTCGATCATAGACTCGGGCTCGACCACGTACTCGCGCTCGGGCGGCTCGCCGTGGGGGAGGAGCCAGGGGGTGACGCGGCGGATCTTGGCCCAGTGCGTCGACTCCATGTCGGTGATCAAGTCCTTGATCACGGGCATATTCCCCATCGGCTCCACGACGATCGCAGGCGTCTCGCCGTTGGCGGTGGGGCTGACGCTGGCCTTCTTTTCGGCCAGCTCCTGCGCCTCGCCGATCTGGGTCTTGCAGCCGAGGCCCGACTGGCCGTTGACCTTCATCCCGCAGGAGCCGCAGATCGCGGCGCGGCAGGAGCAGCGGACCGAGAGCGAGCCGTCGTCGCGGTCTTTGGCCTGGAGCAGGCCGTCGAGGACGGAGAGCGAGGGGTCGAGGTCGACCTTGAACTCCTCCCAGTAGGGACCCTCGCCGCTCTCGGGCTGGTACCGGCGGACTTTCAGCGTGTACTCGGCCATCGCTAGTACGTCCTCTCTTGCGGTTCCCACTGGGTGATCGTTACCTCTGAGTATGAGATCTCCGGTCCGTCGTCGCCCAGCTGCAGGTCGATGTGCTTGAGCCACTCCTCGTCGTTGCGCTCGGGGAAGTCGGTCCTGTACTGGGCACCCCGGCTCTCCTTGCGCTCCAGCGCGGCGAGGCAGGTGCACTCGGCGTTGTCGAGCATGTAGCCGAGCTCGATCGCGCCGAGGATGTCCTGGTTGAAGATCGAGCTCTTGTCGTCGATGTAAGCGCTCTCGGCCTCCTCCTTGAGGCGGCGCACGGTCTCGAGCGCCTCCTGGATGCCGGCCTCGTCGCGGAAGACGGCGACCTTGGCGTCCATCACCGTGCCCAGGTCGAGCTTGATCTCCGAGACGCGGCGGCCCGAGTCCTTCTCGCGGGCGGAGATCGCGTCGATCGATGCCTGCTCTGCCTCGAGCACGGCCTTCGAGGGTCGTGAGCCGTCGATGCGCTTGGCGCGGGCGGCGGCGTCGGCGCCTGAGCGCCGGCCGAAGATCAGCGTGTCGAGCAGCGAGTTGGCGCCGAGCCGGTTGCCGCCGTGGACCGAGACGCAGGCCACCTCGCCGGCGGCGTAGAGGCCGGGGATGTCGGTACGGCCGTCGACGTCGGTCTTGACCCCGCCCATCGTGTAGTGGTTGCCCGGCTTGATGTGGATCGGTTCCCTGGTGATGTCGACACCGGCGAAGTCCTTGCCGACGAGGACGATCTCGCGCAGTGCCTCGTGCACGCGCTTCTTCGGCACCACCGTGACATCGAGCGCGACCGTCCCATCGGGGAAGCCGCGGCCCTCGTTGATCTCGGTCTGCTCGGCGCGGGAGACGACGTCACGCGAGGCCAGCTCCATCTTGTTCGGCGCGTAGCGCTCCATGAACCGTTCGCCCTTGGCGTTGAGCAGGTGCGCGCCCTCGCCGCGGGCGCCCTCGGTGATCAGGAACCCCTTGCCTGCCAGCGTCGTCGGGTGGTACTGGATCATCTCCATGTCCATCAGCTTCGCCCCGGCCCGGTACGCCATGGCGATCCCGTCGCCGGTGCAGATCAGGGCGTTGGTGGTCGGCTTCCAGACCTGGCCGTTGCCGCCGCTGGCGAGGATCACTGCCTTCGCCCGGAAGAGCTCCATCGAGCCGTCGGCGATGTTGCGGGTGACGACGCCGCAGCACTCGCCCTGCTCGTC
>JANWHD010000055.1 GCA_025450585.1 Solirubrobacterales bacterium | reverse complement strand
TCGGGATCGCAGGGGCGAAGGGTCTTGATCTCTGCGCCGTCGCACTCGAACCGCCTGCGTGTCTCACGGAGCACCTTGGCTCCCGCGCGGCCGCTCCGCATCGTGTCCTCGGCGAAGGCGCCCTCGCCGAAGAGGACGCGGGCATGACCCCGCCGGATGGGCAAGTCCTACCCCTCGCCGTCTGCGGGCAGGAACGGCCCGTGCTCTGCCTCTAGGGCCGCGATCTCCTCCTCGGTGGCCTCGCGCTCGTCCTTGCCGAGCATCGCCTCCCAGGAGGTATCGCGAGTGATCACGAACTCGTTGGCGCTGCGCTCCTCGGTGATGATGAACTCACCCTCCAGGGCGCCGCTGACCTTGATGTGCGCAGGCTGCTCCATTGCCAGAAATGATGGCAGGCCCGTCGGCGAGGACATAATCTGAGTAGACACGACGCGTCCATGCGATGAACTTAGATTCCGCGACCGTCGAACCAGGACGCTTGGTCCACTAACTGCGCTTAGGCGAGGTCGTCACCTCGTACCACTTCACGGATTTCGACATTGGGGGGCGGGGGTTCCTGACTCTCGAAATAGACGTCCTCGGGAACGTCATCGCGCTGCTCCTTGTTGTTGCGGACGTGATAGAGCGGCGTGCGGATCTCGGTCACGAATTGCAGCAGGTAGCCAATTAGGAACTCCTTTTGCAGCTCGAACATGTCGTGATCGAAGCCGGCCTCTGAATTGCGGTGGCCTTCGATGTCTAGAAACAGCGCGCGAGGCGCTCCGGGAGACTCACGCTGGCTGAAGGCGACCAGATCGACCAGGGCGCGCGCGGCTTGCTCGAAGGTCTCGTGCTTGTAAACGACGTGGTAGAGAGCATTGCTCTTCTTTAGCTGCTGGCGATCGAACGCCTCGGCCTCCTCACGGGTGGTGAACGAACGGGAGCGGTGCTTGCCGTCCTTATCGCGCCAACGAGCGACGAATGGCTTGGCTTTACGGTTCGTCTTATGGACGCTCATGACGCTGGTCCTTCCTTGCAGAACAGCACTGGTCCTTCCTTGCAGAACAGAGAGTACATAGCGTACTACACTCGTTCTACGCTTTAGTAATTGCCTAGACGGCTTTGTAGACGCCCGGGCTGGATTCGAACCAGCGACCGTCGGCTTAGAAGACCGGCGACTCGGTGTAGGTCCCGAAGACCTCCTGCATCGCCGCGATCATCTCGCCCTCGGTCACGCGGGCGCGGGCGGCGGCGATGATCGACGGCATCAGGTTCTCTTCGGTGGCGGCGGCGCGCTTCAGCTCGACGAGAGCGCCTTCGACCGCGGTGCCGTCGCGCTTGGCACGGGTCGCGGCGAGGCGATCGACCTGCTTGCGTTCGAGCGCCGGGTCGATGCGCAGGATCGGGGTCGGCTCTTCGCCCTCCTGGGCGAAGTCGTTGACGCCGACGACGATCCGTTTGCGATCGTCCACCTCGCGCTGGTAGGTGAAGGCCGCGTCGGCGATCTCGCGCTGGGGGAAGTTGCGGCGGATCGCCTCGACCATCCCCCCCAGCTCGTCGATGCGGGCGAAGTAGCCGTAGGCGGCCTCCTCCATCTCGTCGGTCAGCTTCTCGACGAACCAGGAGCCGCCGAGCGGATCGGGGGTGTTCGGGGCACCGGACTCGAAGGCGATGATCTGCTGCGTTCGCAGCGCCACCCGCACCGCCTCCTCCGTCGGCAGCGCCAGCGCCTCGTCGAAGGAGTTGGTGTGCAGCGACTGGGTGCCGCCGAGCACCGCCGCCAGCGCCTCCAGCGAGGTGCGGACGACGTTGTTGAGCGGCTGCTGGGCGGTCAGCGAGACGCCGGCGGTCTGGGCGTGGAAGCGCAGCCGCATCGACTCCTCGCGCCTGGCGCCGTAGGTCTCCTTCATCTCGCGCGCCCAGATACGCCGCGCGGCACGGTACTTGGCGATCTCCTCGAAGAAGTCGATGTGGGCGTTGAAGAAGAAGGAGAGGCGGGGGGCGAAGTCGTCGACGTCGAGGCCGCGCTCGAGTGCCCGCTCGACGTAGGTGAAGCCGTCCTTGAGCGTGAAGGCCAGCTCCTGCTGGGCGGTCGAGCCCGCCTCGCGGATGTGGTAGCCGGAGATCGAGACCGGGTGCCAGCGCGGCATGTGCTCGCTGCACCACTCGATCATGTCGGTGACCAGCCGCATCGCCGGCTCGATCGGGAAGCACCACTCCTTCTGGGCGATGTACTCCTTGAGGATGTCGGTCTGGATCGTGCCGCCGAGCTTCTCCGGGGGGACGCCCTGCTGCTCGCCGACGAGGACGTAGAAGGCGAGCAGGATCGCCGCCGGGGCGTTGATCGTCATCGAGGTAGTGACGCCGCCGAGCGGGATGCCGTCGAAGAGCTGTTCCATGTCGTCGAGGCTGTCGACGGCGACGCCCTCGCGACCGACCTCGCCGAGGCTGCGGACGTGGTCGGAGTCGTAGCCCATCAGGGTGGGCATGTCGAAGGCGGTCGAGAGGCCGGTCTGGCCGTGGTCGAGCAGGTAGTGGAAGCGCTCGTTGGTCTCCTCGACCGTGCCGAAGCCGGCGAACTGTCGCATCGTCCAGAGCCGCCCCCGGTACATCGACTCGTACGGACCGCGGGTGAACGGGTACTCCCCAGGGCTACCGATCGTCTCCTCGGGCTCGGCCGGCGCGCCCCCGGGGCCGTACAGCGGTGCGATCGGCTGTCCCGACATCGTCGAGAACTCCGCCTCGCGCTCGTCCAGCGCGGGCTTATCCCGCGGCTCAATCGCCATGCCGGGAGTGTAGATGCGCCATCGGGGACGCCGAGTGGCGACTTATGCGTCCATATGACGCATAAGTCGCCACTTGGACTAACGCCGCGTCGGGAAGCGGCGTGGCGGCGGGGCCTTGCGGCGGGCGGCGATGCGGGAGGCGCCGAAACCGCCGACGGTGGCCAGAAGGGTGACGACGAGCGCGACCAGGCGCCGGCCGAGGCGCTCGAAGCGCAGCGTCTGCCAGCCCTCCTCGCGGGCGATCTCGAGCAACGGCGGGTCGGGATTGACGACGACCGGGTTGCCGACCGCGCGTAGCATCGGCAGGTCGGAGATCGAGTCCGAATAGGCATAGGAGGTCGCCAGGTCGATGCCGTGCTCGGCGGCGAATGCCTGCATCGCCTCGACCTTGCCTTCGCCGTAGACGAAGGGGCCGTCGAAGCGGCCCGTGAGGGTCCCGTCCTCGCCGATTTCGTAGCGGGTGCCCACGCCGCCGTCCATGCCGAGCACGCTGGCCAGAGGCTCGACCACACCGCTGCCGGCGGCGCTGACGATGAACGTGGGTCGTCCCGCGTCCTGGTGGGCGTAGACCTCGTCCAGCATCTGTGGGTAAACCCGCGGCAGGATTGCCGCCATCACCTCCGGGTTCATCCGTTCGAAGCTGCGCGCGGGGACGCCGGCGATCAGTTCACGGGCGGCGCGCAGCACCTCGTGGGTCCGCTCGTCGGTCGTGCCGCGCAGCCGGTAGCGCATGTGCTCGAAGCCCCAGCTGGCCAGCTGGCGGCGGCTGATCAGCTTGTGACGGGCCCCGACGCGGGCGAACTGCATCCCACTCGACCCCGCCATCAGGGTCTTGTCTAGATCGAAGAATGCAGCCGCACGGCCCACTGCCTAGGAACCGGCGACCTCGATCACGATCGCGTCTCCCTGACCGCCGCCCGAGCAGATGGCTGCAACGCCGAGGCCGCCGCCACGCCGGCCGAGCTCGTGCACGAGCGAGCCGACGATGCGGGACCCCGAGGCCCCGATCGGGTGACCGAGCGCGATCGCGCCGCCGTTGACGTTGACGTTCTCCTCTTCGACGCCGAGCATCCGCATCGAGTTGAGCGCGACCGAGGCGAAGGCCTCGTTGATCTCCCAGAGATCGACGTCCTCGGGGGACTTGCCGAGCTTCTCCAGCGCCTGCTTGGCGGCGTTGGCCGGGGTTTTCGCCAGGTAGGGGAAATCGTCGGCGACGGTGCCGTAGGCGAGAACGCGGGCCAGCACGGGGCGCCCCTCCTTTTCCGCCCACTCTTCGGAGGCGACGACAATCGCACCAGCGCCGTCGTTGACGCCCGGAGCGTTGCCAGCGGTGTGGGTGGCGTCCTCACCGCCGATCGCGCGCAGCCCGGCGAGGGTCTCGACCGTGGTCTCGGCGCGGATCGCCTCGTCGGACTCGATCGTGCTCTCGCCCTTGCGGGACTTGACCGTGACTCCGGCGATCTCGTCGGCAAGCCGGCCGGCGTCGGTCGCCTCGGCGGCAAGCCGGTGCGAACGCTCGGCAAAGCGGTCCATGTCGGCGCGGGTGATCTCCAGCTCGTTGGAGACCTCACTCGCCTCGTTGATCATCTGCTTTTCGGTGAAGGGGTTGGTGAGGCCGTCGTGGACCATCGCGTCGATCGTTTCGACATGGCCCATCCGGTAGCCGAAGCGGGCGCCCGGCAGCAGGTGCGGGGCCTGGCTCATCGACTCCATGCCACCGGTTACGGCAACGTCGGTGTCGCCGGCGCGGATCGCCTGGTCGGCGATGCCGATCGAGCGCATGCCCGAGGCGCAGACCTTGTTGATCGTTTCCGAGGGCACCTCCTTGGGGATGCCGCCCTTGATCTGGGCCTGGCGCGAGGGGATCTGCCCCTGACCTGCCTGGAGGACCTGGCCGAAGACGACCTGCTGTACCTGCTCGGGGTCCACACCGGAGCGATCGAGTGCCGCGGAGATGGCGTGACCTCCGAGGTCGGTTGCGTCGAGTGAGGAGAGGGTCCCGCCCATCTTGCCGAAGGGCGTGCGTGCGGTACCGAGGATCACTGTGCTGGGCATGGCTGCCTTTCTCTGAGTGTTTATGCCGGGTCTCGGCTCGATCAGGGCCGCCTGGCCCCACACCCGGGACGATAGCGTGAGGCGGTAGCCAACCGCTGTGCGCAACGTCATAGACTCGCGTGCTCCCGATGGACGTCTCCGTCAGCCAAGTCGAGATCCCCACGGTCGACGCCGATCTGCTCGCCGTGGGTCTCTGTGAGGGCGAGGAGCTGCCGGCGGAGTTCGCCTTGGCGCCGGGAGCCGCCGACGCCAAGGGCGGCTTCAAGAAGCTGGCGATGCTGCACCCGGAGCGCCCCACTCGGGTCCTGGTCGTCGGCCTCGGCAAGCGCAAAGAGCTCGACGCCGAGCGCGCCCGGATCGCCGCCGCGCTGGCGGCGAAGGAGGCCGGCAAGCTGAGCGCGACCTCGATCGCCTGGGCCCTGCCCAGCTCCGAGGACGACGCGGCCCTCGCCGAGGGCCTGGTCACCGGCACGATCCTCGGCGCCTACCGTTTCGACCGCTTCAAGGGCAAGGATCCGGACGACCCCGAGCCGTCCGTGCTCGACTCGCTGACCCTGCTGGCGCCTGACAGCGTCGCTGGGACAGCGGAGGCCGCCCGCGTCTGCGCCGAGGCGCAAAACCGCGCCCGCGACCTGCAGAGCCTGCCCTCCAACGTCGCCACCCCGTCGTTCCTGGCCCGGCGAGCGCGAGAGATCGCCTCCGCCCATCCCGCAGTCAGTACCGAGGTCCTCGGCCGCGAGGAGATCGCCGCCAAGAAGATGGGGGGCCTGGTCGCGGTCAGCCAGGGCAGCACCGAGGAGCCGAAGCTGATCGTCCTCCGCTACGACGGCGGGGGCTCGGGGAAGACGCTCGGCCTCGTCGGCAAGGGCGTCACCTTCGACACCGGCGGGATCTCGCTGAAGACCCCCGCCGGCATGCACGAGATGAAGATGGACATGTCGGGCGCCGCGGCTGTCCTGGAGGCCGTCGGCGCAATTGCTGAGCTGGGGCTGGCGATCGACCTGGTCGCCGTCGTGCCCTCGACCGAGAACATGCCCTCGGGCACGGCGATCAAGCCCGGCGACATCATCACCCAGTACAACGGCAAGACGGTCGAGGTCAACAACACCGACGCCGAGGGCCGCCTGATCCTCGCCGATGCTCTCGCCTACGCGATCGAGCTCGGCGCCGAGCGGGTCGTCGACATAGCGACGCTGACCGGCGCCGTGATGATCGCGCTGGGCTCCTCGTACGCCGCGGTGATCTCCAACGACGACGTGCTCGCCGCCGAGGTCGAGCAGGTCGGCCGCGAGACCGGCGAGCTGGTCTGGCGCCTCCCCCTTCACCACGAGTACAAGGCGCTGATGAAGGGGACGGTCGCCGACCTCACCAACGCGGCGGCCAAGCGCAAGGCGGGCACGATCTCAGCCGCCTCCTTCCTCGAGGAGTTCGTCGGCGAGACCCCGTGGGCCCACCTCGACATCGCCGGCACCGCCTGGGACGTCGGCCGCGCCTACACGGGCAATGACGCCAACGGCTTCGGCGTGCGGCTACTCACGGCACTGGCGCAATCACTCGCTGCTTAGAGCGAGCGACAGGCATGAGGGCTAGTTCTGCCTCTCGTGTCGAGTTTCCTCGATATTGCGTTGCGCCTCTTCGAGTCCTAGCTGGATCCGTTCGTCGGGCGTTAGGCGCAAACGCTCCTCGATGGCCTCTACGTCTACACCGGCATCCCTAGGCCGCGCATCGAGAACCAAGTCCTCGCCAAGCAGAAAGATCAGCTAGCGATAACGCAGACAGAAAGTTTCTCTAAGCGCCCAGGATCATGCAGGTGGCGATGCCGTGGGCGAGCAGCTTGCCGCTGTCGGCCGCGGTCAGGTTGGCCTCGGCGGTGGCCTGACGGCGGCCGCCGTAGAGGACGTTGGCCTCGCAGAGGACGCGGCCGGTGTCGCGGGTGATCGGGCGCACGTACTTGGCCTCGAGGCCGAGCGAGGTGTAGCCGACGCCGGCCGGGAGGGTCGTGTGAACGGCGCAGCCGAGCGCAGAGTCGAGCAGGGTCGCGGCGTAGCCGCCGTGGACGACGCCGATCGGGTTGTAGTGCTCCTCGCCGGGATCGCCCGCGAAGATGGCACGGCCATCGCCGATCTCGATCGGCCCCATCCGCATCGTCACCGCGATTGGCGGCGGCGGCAGCTTGCCGGAGACGATCGCCTGCATGTACTCCATGCCGGTCATCGTCGCCCCGGCCGCTGCGGTCGGCACCGGGTCCTGCCAGACGAGGGTGCGCTCGCGGGTGGTCTCCGGGCTGGCCTCGGCGAAGGCGAGAGCCGCGTCGACGGCCGTGCCGCCTTCAGCCGCCAGGTGCTCGGCGCTCACCGGCTGCTCTCGCGCCCGCGCACCGCGGCCTCGCGCAAGGCACGCGGACTCGCCGGGTAGACCAGGTCCGCGGTGATCTCCTCCTGCGTGATGGAGATACGGGGAACCTTAGCCCGCTGGTGCTGTCTGTGCCTCGGAATCAACCTCATCGCAGCGCCTCCATTTCTGGCCGTTTGCCCGCTGACTTCGTGTTTTCTAGCCCGTATGCGCCACAAAACCACGAAGTCAGCGGGCTGGGTTGCTTGACGCAACTCTCATCGGCACCGATCCTAGCCCAGTGAGTTGCTTGACGCAACCTTGTGTGCCAAGATCACTCTGTGCTGCGTAACGACTACCCCGGCCAGGTCTGCTCGATTGCCCGCTCTCTAGAGGTGATCGGCGAGCGCTGGACGCTGCTGATCGTGCGCGACGTGATGAACGGCAGGCGGCGCTTTGACGAGTTGCAGAAGGGCCTCGGCGTCGCCCGCAACGTGCTCTCCGCCCGTCTGCAGCGGCTTATCGAGGAGGACATCCTCGAGCGCCGCGCCTACCAGCAAGGCCCCGAGCGCTACGAGTACTTCCTCACCGAGAAGGGCCTCGATCTCTGGCCGGCCCTGGTCGCGCTACTCCACTGGGGCGACCGTCACTCCCCCAGCCCCGAGGGCCCGCCGATGCTGATCGTCCACAAGGGGTGCGGCGGGGCCGTCAGCGACCGCGGCATCTGCGAGAGCTGCGGCAAGCTCCTCCACGCCCGCGACGCGCGCCCGGTCCCCGGCCCCGGTCTGAAGAGCGCGATCGGTAACGCGGACGCGGTCGCGGCGCGCTAGCTTTGGCTGCGCAGCCAGGAACGGCAACGGCGACAGGAGGGTTGGAAATGGCTACAGCGGCGGAGGCTCAGGTACGCGACAAGATCTTCATCGGGGGCGAGTGGGTCGAGTCCGAGGGCTCGGAGACGATCGAGGTGATCAACTCGACCACCGAGGAGGCGATGGGAACGATCCCGGCCTGCACCCCGGGCGACGCCGACCGCGCGGTGGCAGCGGCCCGCGACGCCTTCGAGACGTGGTCGCAGACCAGCCGCGAGGAGCGCGCCGGCTACCTCAGCGCGATCGCGGCGGGGCTCGGCGAGCGCTCCGAGGAGATCGCGGCGACGATCGCCCAGGAGCTGGGCATGCCGCTGAAACTGAGCCAGATCATCCAGGCGGGCCTGCCCACGGGGCAGTTCGCGGCGATGCCAGGGCTGATGGAGGAAGTCGCCTGGGAGGAGGAGATCGGCAACTCGCGGGTCCTGCGCGAGCCGGCCGGCGTGCTCGGCGCGATCACCCCCTGGAACTACCCCCTGAACCAGATCGCCGCCAAGGTCGCCCCCGCCTTCGCCGCCGGCTGCACCGTAGTGCTGAAGCCGAGCGAGGTCGTGCCTCTCAACGCCTTCATCCTCGCCGAGGTGATCGAGGCCGCCGGCCTGCCCGCCGGGGTCTTCAACCTCGTCACCGGCACCGGACCCGTCGTCGGCGAGGCGATCGCCGGCCACCCGGGCGTCGACATGGTCTCCTTCACCGGCTCGACCCGGGCCGGGCGGCGCGTCTCCGAGCTCGCCTCGGCGACGGTGAAGCCGGTCGCGATGGAGCTCGGCGGCAAGTCGCCGAACGTGATCCTCGACGACGCCGACCTGAGCAGGGCTGTGCCCGATGGCGTCGCCAAGTGCTACCTCAACTCGGGCCAGACCTGCAGTGCCCTTACCCGGATGCTGGTCCCTCGCGAGAAGCTGGCCGAAGCCGAGCAGATCGCTGCGCAGACAGCCGAGGCCTTCACTCCCGGCGACCCGTTCGAGGACTCGACCCGGCTCGGCCCGCTCGTCTCCGAGATCCAGCGCGAGCGCGTGCGCGGCTACATCGAGAAGGGCGAGGCGGAAGGCGCGAAGCTCGTCACCGGCGGTGCGACCGCACCCGAGGGCCTCGAGCGCGGCTACTTCGTCCGCCCCACCGTCTTCTCCGACGTGACGTCGGAGATGACGATCGCCCAGGAGGAGATCTTCGGGCCGGTGCTCGCGATCCAGCCCTACGACAGCGCCGACGACGCGGTGCGGATCGCCAACGACACGGTCTACGGACTTGCCGGAGGGGTCTGGTCAGGCGATCAGGACCGGGCGATCTCGGTGGCGAAGCGAATGCGCACGGGCCAGATCGAGATCAACGGCGGGGCGTTCAACCCGCTCGCTCCTTTCGGGGGCTACAAGCAGTCGGGGCACGGACGGGAGAACGGCAGGTACGCGATCGAGGAGTTGCTCCAGGTGAAGAGCCTGCAGCTCTGACGGTTTTGGGCCGGCGGGTCCTGTCGCCGATTTGGTACCACCACCCTGCGGGGGCGGCTACGCCGCCTCCTCAGGTGGTCCCCCAAATCCGCGCCACCCCCCGGCAGTCGCGTAACTGATCGACCGCATACTCTCCGGCCGTGGATTTCGAGCTTTCGGACGAGCAGAGGCTGCTTCGCGACACGGTGCGCGATTTCGCGCGCTCCGAGGTCGCTCCCGTAGCCGAGGAGCTGGATCGGACCAAGGCTTTCCCCTACGAGATCGTCGAGAAGCTTGGGGGGCTTGGGCTGATGGGGATTCCGTTTCCCGAGGAGTATGGGGGCGGCGGGGCGGACACCCTCTCCTACGTGCTCGCTGTTGAAGAGCTCGCGAGAATCGACTCGTCCGTTTGCATCACGATGGCGGCGCATACGTCGCTGGGGACGATGCCTATTTATCTGTGGGGATCGGAGGAGCAGAAGGGGGAGTGGCTGCCGCGGCTCTGCACGGGCGAACGGCTTGCCTCGTTTGGGCTTACCGAGCCCGAGGCTGGGTCCGACGCGGGGAACGTGCGGACCACGGCCAAGTGGGAGGACGGGGAATGGGTCGTCAACGGGGCGAAGCAGTTCATCACCAACTCGGGGACGGACATCTCCGGGTGCGTCTCGATCACGGCTGTGACCGGCGAGGCGAACGGGCGCAAGGAGATCTCCAACCTGATCGTGCCGACCGGGACGCCCGGCTATGAGGCGGGTGAGCCCTACCGCAAGATGGGCTGGAACGCCTCCGACACGCGGCCACTCTCCTTCGAGGACTGCCGGGTTCCCGAGTCCAGCCTGCTGGGCCGCCGCGGCGAGGGGTTCAAGAACTTCCTCCACATCCTCGACGGCGGTCGGATCGGCGTCGCCGCGATGGGGGTCGGCCTCGCCCAAGGCGCCCTCGACGAGGCGATCGCCTACGCCAAGGAGCGCCAGGCCTTCGGCCAGGCGATCTCCAAGTTCCAGTCGATCCAGACCAAGATCGCCGACCTCTCGGCTCAGATCGAGGCAGCGCGCCTGCTCACCTGGCGGGCGGCGCTGGAGAAGGAGGCGGGCAAGTCCTTCACTCTCACCGCCGCCCAGGCGAAGCTGATCACCGGCCGCCTCGCGGTCCGCGCGACCGAGGAGGCAGTGCAGATCCACGGAGGCTACGGCTACATCGAGGAGTACCCGGTCTGCCGCTTCTACCGCGACGCCAAGATCCTCACCATCGGCGAGGGCACCGATGAGGTCCAGCAGATGGTGATCGCCCGCCAGCTCGGCTGCTGAGCGCTCGCCACGGTGGCCACTTCAGCGAGGCGCCTAGCGTCGGCCGTCGTGCGTGAATCCCAAAGTCATGGCAGCATGCTACCAAAAATTGATGAGGAGTGAAAGCGAAAAGTAGCAATCAAGGGAACGGGTGCGAGGTGACCGAGCCTTCGGGGCGCCCGGCAACCTCGGCGGCGCGGCCTACGCGTTCGCTGATGCCGTAGTGGGCGCAGATCGTCAGCTCGTGCTCGCGCAGCAGCGGTCTGGTCGGGTCGACCACCGGGGAGCTGCGGATCGTCCGGCCGGCATGAGCGACCCAGACGCGGCCGGCACCGGCGGCGCAATCGCGTAGCGGAACCACCACCAGGGTCCTTCCGAGGCGACCCTGCTTGACGATCAGCCAGGTGGGGTCGCCGCTCTGCGCGTCGACGAAGAGCCCGTGAACCTGGCCTACTCCGGCGCCGCCGGAGTCATCGACCCCGTATCCGATCCAGCCTTTCGCCTCGCTCG
Source organism: Solirubrobacterales bacterium (assembly GCA_025450585.1). GTDB lineage: Bacteria > Actinomycetota > Thermoleophilia > Solirubrobacterales > 70-9 > VRUE01. The sequence continues at coordinate 13,070 of JANWHD010000055.1, read as the reverse complement.
ACGAAAAGGCGGTCGGAGCCGGCGACTCACCCATCGGCCTGCCTACCCAGCAGCTCCGAAGCGGCGCTCGCCGGGTCGAGCTCGCGCCGCACCACCCGCTCCAGCAACTCGGCGGTCTCCGGGTCGCCGGCGGCCGTCGCCTCCATCCGCCGCCGCATCCGCGAGGCGGCAATCCCAAGCACCTCGTTGCGCAGGTTGCGGGCGCGGCGCTGCTCCAGCGTCCCGGCGGCCTCGATGTGGGCGCGGTGCCTGGCGATCGCCTCGGCGAGCTCAGCCACCCCCTCCCCACGCGCGGCCTCGGTGCGCAGGATCGGCACCTGCCAGCCTTCGGGGTCGTGCGAGAGCGCGAGCACGCCGCGCACCTCGCGCACCATCGTGTCGGTCATCGGGTGGTCGGCCTTGTTGACGACGATCACGTCGGGGATCTCCATCACCCCCGCCTTCAGGGCCTGGATCGAGTCGCCCGACCCCGGCATCAGGGCGAGCACGATCGTGTCGGCGTGGTCGACGATGTCGATCTCGGCCTGACCGACACCGACGGTCTCGATCAGCACGTCGTCCTTGCCGGCGGCGTCCATCGCCAGTGCGACCTGCAGGGCAGCCTCCGAGAGCCCGCCCAGCGCCCCGCGCGAGGCCATCGAGCGGATGAATACGCCGGGGTCGAGGAAGTGCTCGGAGAGCCGGATCCGGTCACCCAGCAGGGCACCCTGGGTGAAGGGGCTAGAGGGGTCGATCGAGAGCACGGCGACCTGGCGATCGGCTTTGCGCAGCTCCGCGGTGAGAGCGCCGATCAGGGTGCTCTTGCCGACCCCGGGCGGTCCGGTGAAGCCGACGATCCGCGCCCTGCCTGTCCGCGGGTAGACCTCGCGCACGAGCTCCCAGCCGGCCGGGTCGTCGGACTCGATCAGCGTGATCGCCCGCGCCAGGGCGCGCTTGTCGCCGGCGACGAGGCGCTCGGAAAGCGAGGCGGTCTTGGCGGAGTCGGTCACGGCCCGGTGAGTCTAGAGTCCGCGCCGCCGTGATCGACCTGATCAGATTCGCCTCCCGCAACGGGATGCTCAATCACCGCTACGGGAAGCTCCTCTGGCGCTACCTCTGGCGCCGCCTGCTGACGCGTGCCGGGCGCCGCTGGCGCACCGCAGGGATGCTCTTCCTCGGGCGCGGGCTCGAACTGGAGGTCGGCCGCAAGGGACGGCTCGAGCTCGGCCGCTTCGTCTGGATCGGCGACGGGACGAAGATCCGCTGTCACGAGGGCCGGGTCGAGATTGGCTCGAAGACGGTGATGGGCCAGGAGTGCACGATCTCCGCCTACCAGCGAGTGCGGATCGGCGAGCAGTGCGTGATCGCCGACCGGGCGATGTTCATCGACTTCGACCATGGCGTGGTCGAAGTCGAGCGGCCGATCCGCCAGCAGGGGATTTACAAGCGCGACGTCGAGGTCGGCTCCAACGTCTGGATCGGCTACGGCGCCTGCATCCTGCGCGGCGTCAGCGTCGGCGACAACTCGATCGTCGGCACCAACTCGGTGGTGACCAGGGACGTCCCCGCCAACGCGGTTGTCGCCGGCATCCCGGCCCGGATCATCCGCATGCGCGAGGTGCCACAGGAGTTGCGCTGGAGCGACCCGGTCGAGCCGGACCCCGGTGCCTGGACGACGCTGCAGCCGCCATCCGAATAGCGCCGAGGCGGCTCCGGCTCAGATCAGTGCCACCGGCAACGTGCGAAGCCCGTGCTCCCGCGCCGCGCGGTGCAGGCGGGTGTCCCAGGTGGCGAAGAGCGGGCTCTCCCCCGGAACCGAGAGCGCCGCCGCGAGGTGGATCGCGTCGAGCGTCCGCAATCCAGCGGAGAGGGCAACCTCCGCGGCCCGTTCCGCGACGCCGTGATCGAGCTCTACGACGTCCACGTTCCGCCACTCGTTCTCGATCCTTCCGATGCCCCCCGAGCCAACCCGCAGACCAACGGCACGAACCGTCTCGACGAAGGTGATACGGCAGCTGGACCAAGCGTCCGCCACGTCCATCGCCCTCACGACGTCCTCGCTTCCCCGCTCGGCGACGTAGCGCTTGACCAGAGCGCTCGAATCGAGATAGAGCTTCAACGGTCTTCTTCGCGTTCGGCGAGGATCAGCTCCGAGGCCGGGCGATCGGCCTCGATCGGCGGCGGGGGGTTTCTCGGCAGCGGTCGTTTCCCGGGCGTGATCCTGCCTTCGGCGACCATCCGCTCCCACTGCTCCTCCGCCGACTCGGCCGGGACGATGTCCGCGACGGGTCTGCCTCCCGAGGTGACCCTCACGGTCTCGCCGTCCTCGACTTCGCGAAGCACGCTGTCCAGCCGCGTCTTCAACTCCCGAACCTCGATCTCTCGCATCTGCTCATGGTAGGCGCAGGCTCGACTTGGCCTGCAACGACTCTACCAGAACCGAGGGTTTTTGTCTGTCAGCTGATAGATTGCCGCCCTAGATCGTTGCGCGGTCGTTCTACTGTGGCGGTGCTTCCGCGCTCGCGATGTGGACTATGCATCCGCCAGCGAGAACAATGCCGCCGATGGACATCGCCGCCGTCTTCGGAGAGAACCTGGCCCGTTGCCGCAAGCGAGCGGAGATGTCGCAGGAGGAGCTTGGCGTACGCGCCTCCCTCCATCGCACCGAGGTCAGCCAGCTGGAGCGGGGACTGCGCGTTGCCCGCATCGACACCCTGGTCAAGCTCGCCGGCGCGCTTGGCGTCTCCCCCGGCGAGCTGATCGAGGGAATCGACTGGAGCCCCGGCAGCACCACGACCGGACAGTTCATGCTCGCGCCGAAGACGCAGGCGGAGCTGAACTAGGAGTCGCCAGCCATCCTGCCTCAGGCGGGGCTGGTCTCGCCGACCAAGTCGGCGTAGACGCCGGCCGTCCGCTCGGCGACGTCGCCCCAGTCGAAGCGGCGCAGGTGCTCGTAGGCTTCGGCGACCAGGCTGCGGCCGAGCTCGTCGTCGGAGAGGACGCGGATCGCGACCTCGGCGAGCGCTTCGGGGTCGTGGGCGCGGAAGCGCAGGCCGGCCTCCTCGTGCGGGACGACCTCGCGCAGGCCGCCGGTGTCGGCGACGATGCAGGGGCAGCCACTGGCCATCGCCTCCAACGCGACCAGACCGAAGGGCTCGTAGATCGAGGGAACCACGGTCAGGTCGGCGATCCGGTAGAGCGAGTGCAGCACGTCGTCGCCGATCCAGCCGAGGAAGGTCCCGTGCTCCATCAGCCCCAGCTCCTCGGCCTGCTTGTGCAGCTCGGTCTCGTGCGTGCCCGAGCCGGCGATCAGGAAGCGCGTCCCCGGCACCTCCTCGATCAGCCGCGGCATCGCCTCCAGGGCCAGCTGGAACCCCTTCTCGTAGACGAGGCGGCCGATCAGCAGGACCAGCTTCTCCTCGGGGTCGGCGAACTCCGAGCGCAACCGCATCAGCTCCTCGGGGTCCTGCGGCTGCAGGTCGTCGGGGTCGATCCCGTTGGGGATCACCGAGATCCGCTCCTCCTCGACCCCGAAGATGTCGGCGACCTGCTCGCGCATGTAGTGGGAGCAGGCGATCACCCGGTCGGAGCGGTTGGTGATCCAGCGCTCGACCCCGTGGATGTAGGTCTGGGGGTGCTCCTCGACCCAGCCCTGGTGGCGGCCGTGCTCGGTGGCGTGGATCGTCGTCACCAGCGGCGCATCGAAGCGCTTGGCGAGGTGATCGCAGGCGTTGGCGACCAGCCAGTCGTGGCCGTGGACCAGGTCGAAGCTGTAGCGGTCGCCGAGCTCGACCCCGGCGGCGAGCATGTCGGAGTTCATCCGCTCGACCCAGGCGACGAACTCGCCCAGGTCGGTCGGTCGCTTCGGCTCGCGGATGCGGTGGATGAAGACACCGCCGCTGCGCTCCTCGGCCGGCGACTCCTCGCCGCCCCGGGTGAGCACGTGGACCTCCACGTCGCGATCGACCAGCGCCTCGGAGAGCTTGCGCACGTGGCGCGCCAGCCCGCCCTCGATCAGAGGTGGGTACTCCCAGGAGAGAATCAGGACGCGGGTCACGGTTGGAGGAGCGGTGAGAGGCTCAGGTCCGGGGCGAGTGCGCTCATGCGCGGATCGGCGATGGCCGGGGAGTCTATGGCCTCGAGGGCAGCTTCGGAGTGGAATATCGCCCGCTGGAAGGCGTAGTCCCCCGCCTGGCCGCGCTTGTCGAGGAAGGCCCAGTCGCTTGCCTGGGTCGCCAGCAGCTCGCGCGCGGCCCGGATCGCGGCGGCGCCGCGCAGCCCCGACGAAAGGGCCCGCAGCAGCCGCAGCTCCAGCCACCGGGCCCCCCAGGCGAGATCGGAGACCGCCGGCGAGTCCCAGGTGCTGAGGTTCTTGTCCTCGCCCCAGGTGGACGCGACGAGCGGCCGCTCGACCGGCGGGTGCTCGGCAAGGGCCTCGGGGACGGTGAGCAGGCGGACCCCGGCGGCGGCAGCCCCGGCGAGCACCTCGCGCAGCCAGGTCACGCCCTCCGACCACCAGTGGCCGAGCAGCTCGGTGTCGATCGCGAAGACGAGCAGCCCGCGGCGACCGCGCGAATCGGCGAACTCGCGCAGGCGGGCGGCCGTAGCGGTGAGGAACTCCCCCGCCTGGCGGCGCGCCGCCGCCTCTCCGGCGGCGGGGTCGTAGCCGCCGCCGCCAACCTTCCAGATGCGCACGCCGCGCAGCGATTTGCCGGCGAACTGGGCATGCGCGGGGTCGGAGGGATAGCCGTCGAGCGACCAGAGCCACTGGATCGCCTCCCAGTCGATCGAGAGGGCGACGGGCCCCGCCTCGGTGGCGACGGGCTCCAGCGCGTCGAGGGGCTCGCGGTGGGCGCTCTGGTCCACGCAGAACCAGCGGACCCCCTCCTCCGCCAGCCGCCACTCCAGGCCGGGGACGTAGGCACACTCGGGCAGCCAGAACCCCCCGTCCCAACCGAACCGCCGCCTGTGCGAGCGAATGCCGGCATCGAGCTGCAGGCGCAGGCCCTCGCGCGTCGCCAGCAGCGGCAGGACCGCGTGGGTCGCCGAGGAGGCCGCAAGCGCGACGCGACCCTCCTCCGCCGCGGCCTGGAACGACCGCAAGGGGTTCCCCTCGTGCCCGTCGAGCAGCTCGAGCGCGTGCCGGTAGCGGGCCAGCTCCCCCTCACAAGCGTCGCGGCACTCCGCCGGCACTTCCGGTGAGTCCTGCTCGGCCGCCCCGATCCTCCACTCGATCAGGAATCGGCGCAGCCTCTCGGCGACCCCAGGGTCCTCCAACTGGTCCGCCAGCACCGGGGTGATGGTCATCGTCAGCTTCTCGGCCACCTCCAGCACCGGCAGGTAGGACCGCACCACGGCGTCGAACAACCACTCCTCGCCGAACGGGTAGGTCCCGAACCCCTCCACGTACGGCATGTGGGAGTGCAGGACGATCGCCAGATCGCCGGCGCTGCCCTCAGGGGGCATGGCAAACGGCGAGGAAATCCAGAGCCCGATCGAGATCGCCCCGCCGGAGCTCGAAATCCGAGGCGGCGATCGCCGGCGTGAAGCGGTCGTAGAACGGCTTGGTCAGGCGCAGCGCCTTGTGGACGTGGTCCCAGCCGAGCTTGATCGCGATCTCGTGGGCACGGAGCTTGCGGGCGTGGAAGAGGCCGAACAGCTCCACGCGGGAAAAGTGCGCCTCGCAGAGCTGACGGAACTCCTCGGCTCGGTACTCGTGCACGTGCCAGGGGTTGTCCGACTTCTCCGCTCCCGGTGGAGCGAGCGTCAGGAGGTTGGGCGTCGAGACGTAGGCGATTCCGCCCGGCTGGAGCATCGACTTGAAGTGCTCGAGGATCGCGCCGGCGTCCTGCACGTGCTCGATCGTCTGCAGGAAGACGACGGCGTCGCAGGGCTCGGAGAAGCTCTCGACCAGGTCCCGCTCGAAGCGCAGATTGGGGTGCAGGTAACGCAGGCGCGCGTGCTCGTGCGCCTCGGGATTGGCGTCGACGCCGACCGTCCTCGCCGCCGAGCCGGCGAGGACGCGGGAGCCGTAGCCCTCACCGCAGGCCATGTCGACCACCCGCCGGCCCCCGACCCGCGCCGCGATCCACTCGTAGACGACGAGGTGGCGCCGGTACCAGTAGTTCTCCTCGGGCACGTCGGGGAGGGTGCGCTCGCCGGTCAGCGGCAGCGGTGGCACCCCCTCGGGCTGGTTTTCCTGGACGTACTCGCGCTCCACAGACTGGGACCGTATTGTTCCCGGGCTGATGCCGGCCTCCCCCACCGCCACTCCGGAGCACATCAAGGACGTCAACACCCGCTATCACGACGCGGCCGCCGACGAGTACGACGCCAAGTGGGGCATCGACTTCGGCGATACCGGGCAGGAGCAGGTGCGCGCGAAGCTGCTCAAGGCACTCGGGGGACGCGACGGCCAGAGCTTCGGCGCCGGGCTGGAGATCGGCTCCGGCACCGGCTACTTCTCGCTCAACTTGCTGCAGCTCGGCGTGATCGAGAGCCTCACCGCCACCGACATCTCGGCAGGGATGCTGAAGCGGCTGGCGAGGACCGCCGAGGGCCTGGGCCTCGAGGTCGAGACCGCGCGGACGGAGGCCGAGGAGCTGCCCTTCGAGGACGAGAGCTTCGACCTCGTCTTCGGCCACGCCGTCCTGCACCACATCCCCGACCTCGAGAAGGCCTTTGCCGAATTCCGCCGCGTCCTGCGACCGGGCGGGGCGATCGCCTTCGCCGGCGAGCCCTCCCGCTACGGAGACCGCCTCGCGGCCCTGCCGAAGCGGACGGGCCTGCTCGTGGCACCGGCGTGGCGGCGCCTGGTCCGGGCGCAACCCCGCGCAATCGCCGAGACCGAGCAGTCCGAGGGCCACAGCCTCGAGGGCGAGGTCGACGTGCACGCCTTCGCCCCCGCCGACCTGCGGCGCCTGCTGCGCGACGCCGGCTTCGAGGATCGCCACGTCGGCGGCGAGGAGCTCCTCGCCAACGCCTGGGGCTGGGGCCTGCGCACGGTCGAGTCCAGCGCCGAGCCCGAATCGGTCTCCTGGAAGTGGCGCAGCTTCGCCTTCCGCAGTTATCTGGCACTACAGAAGGTCGACAGCCGCCTGCTCGAGCCTCACCTACCGGCCGAGCTCTTCTACAACCTGCTCGCCTCCGGCCGCAAGCCCTCTTAGTCGCCCCGCTCGCCGCGGCGCACGCGGTAGATCTTGCAGCGGGATTCGAAGCCCTTGAGGCGGCGCTCGCCGGCGAAGGAGTACTCGAAGGCATCGGGGGCCGCGTCTCTGGCATCGCGGTCGACGAGGACACTGCCCGGCTTGGCGATTCCGGTGATGCGGCTGGCGAGGTTGACTGGGCGGCCGTAGTAGTCGCCGGCCTGGGCAAGCGCGTGACCGCGGGCGATGCCGGCGCGCAGGCTCGGGAACTCCTCGCCCTCTTCCTCGGACGCCTCGACCAGGCGCAGCGCCGCGTCGGTCATCTCCTCGGCATCGGCGGAGACCAGCATCGCCGCGTCGCCGATCGTCTTCACCAGGCGCACGGGCGGCTCGGCCACCGCGCTCGCCATCTCCTCGAGCCGGCCGGCGACGAGGCCGAGTTCTTCCGGCGCTATCTCCTCGCCGAGCTTGGTGAAGCCGACCAGGTCGGCGAAGCAGACCGAGACCTCGGCGGTGGCACCCAGCTCGCCCGAGGCGAGGTCGGCGGTGCCGATCACGTCGCGGCGGATCTGCTCGAGCAGGTGGGCGCGCTGGGCGTAGAGCAGGGTCGGCTCGAAGATCGGCAGCATGTGCTCGGCGGCGGCGGCGAAGCGCAGAGCCAGGTCGCGCTCGGTGTCGCCCGGCTGCATGAGGGTGCGCCGGATCAGCTCGCGGTTCGCGTCGGCGACCCGGGCCGTCCCCATGCCGATGGTCCGCGCCACCTGGATGATCCCGTCCTCGGGAAGGCCGGCGTCGAGGAAGGCCTTGACCCGGCGGGCGGCGTCGAGATCGGCCTCGTTCAGCGCCCGCTCGTCGGGATCGGGATACGGCAGTCCCAGGGCAGAGCTGGCGCGCTGCAGGAGGTCGAGGTCGCCGCCGGAGAGCTCGGCGATCTCGCGGGGCGTATAGCGAGCGCCGGCGCCGGCGATGCCGCGCTCGACCGGGAGCAGCGTGAGCCGGCCGGCCGCGACCGCTTCCCGCAGCTCCTCCAGCGGCACGCCTTCGCCGGCCAGCTGCTCGAGCAGGGCCAGGCGATCGTCTCGCGCCTCACCCTCGACGCCCTCCAGCAGCCCCTCGGCCTCGAAATCGATCATGCCCTTGCCACCTTATTCGGCGCGCAGCCGAACAAGTGACAATCACACGGTTGCGACGGCGCCACCACGGCGCGGGTCGCCGCCGCCGCCGAGCGCGCCGGTGGACGGATCGCGGGCCACCGCCTGCACGCCGCCGAAAAAGAGGTTGATCGCGGGCCGGTGCAGGACCGGCACGCCGCGGGCCTCGATCCGGGCCAGCGACTCCTCCTCGATCCCGGGCTCGGCCTGGACCACGCCGGCCTCGTAGTGCAGCCGCGGTGCCCGCACCGCCTGCTCGGCCGCCATCCCCTGCTCGACCGCGCGCACGATCGTCTGCAGGATCGCCGAGCGGATCCGGTTGGAGCCGGCGCTGCCGAGCCCGAGCGCGATCTCGCCGTCGCGCAGCACCACGGTCGGCGCCATCATCGAAGGGACGCGCCGGCCCGGCGCGATCGCGTGAAAGCCGAGCGGGTTCAGGTCCTCCTCCCCCAGCATGTTGTTGAGGATCACGCCGGTGCCGGGCACGAGCACGCCCGACCCCGAGCCGTTGGAGCAGGTGACGCTGGCGCACATCCCGTCGCCGTCGAGCACCGAGATGTGGGTGGTCGAGCCGAGCAGGTCTCCGGCCGCGAGGTCGAGGCCGCCGGGCTCGAGCAGGCTCGCCTCCAGCCCCTCCCCGTACAGAGCCTCGGAGAAGGCCTCGCCGCGGGCGTCGTTGGCGGCACCCATCGCGGCGACGAGCTGCTCGGGCCCGCTGTGCTCGCCCAGCCGCTCGAGCAGGCCGAGGCAGTAGGCGATCAGGATTCCCCCCGAGGAGGGCGGCGGGTTGGTCAGCACCTCGGTGCCCCGGAAGGCGGCGCGGATGGGCTGCCGCGAGATCGCCTCGTAACCGGCGAGGTCGCCCGGCCCGAGCGTGCCGCCGTGCTGGACCACGAAGTCGCTCAGCGCGGCAGCGACCTCGCCCCGGTAGAAGGCCTCCGAACCCTCGGTCGCGAAGCGTTCGAGCGCGTCGGCCAGCTCTCCGAAGCGGAAGAGATCGCCCTCGCGCAGCGTCCTCCCCGCCGGTGCGTAGAGCTCGCGCGTGCCCTCGAGCCGGGCGTGGATCGGCTCGAGGATGTCGAGGATGTAGGCCTGCTCGGCATTGACCGGCGCACCCTCTCTGGCGAGCCGCACCGCAGGCTTGACGAGCTCGGCCAGCGGGACCGTTCCGAACCGCGCCAGCGCCTGCTCGAGCCCCGCTGCCGTCCCCGGCACGCCGCAGGAGGCCGGCCCGACGTAGAACGTCTGCACCGTCTCGGCGTCGAAGTGGACGGGAACCGGAACCAGCTCCGCCCCCCGCTCGACCCCGTCGGTACCGGGCGCGGCGACGAAGAAGTCGAGCAGCACCGTCTCCTCGCCGCGGTGGACCATCATGAAGCCACCGGCCCCGAAGCCGGTCAGGGGACTCTCGGCGGCGAAGGACGCGAGCACGGCGCAGACCGCCGCGTCGACCGCGTTGCCGCCTTCGCGCAGGACATCGGCTCCCGCCTCTGCGGTGACCGGGTGCCCCGCGGCGACGACCCCAGTCATGAGCGGGACCCCGGGTAGAGGCCCCTCCCGACTATGCGGTGGTGCAGGGGTGAGCGAAAACCGAGCATGGCTAGGACGCAGGTAGTCGGAATAGCAGAGCTATTCCGACTACCGAGGACGACGCCAGGCGATGGTTTGCAGCCACCCATGCGCTGCCGCAGGGGAGGGAGGGTCCTCTACCCGGGGAGGAACTCGGGGACTTCCAGCGCGCCGAGCTCGCCGGCCTTCTCGGAGCGCGGCGGGCGGCCTCGGCCACCGTCCGCCGTGCGGCGAATCGTCGGCTCGGCGACTTTCCGCTTCGGCGCCGCGCGGCCGTCGAAGCGGGTCGCGACGACCGTCACCCAAACCTGGTCCTTGAGCTCCTCGTCGACGTTGGCGCCGAAGATGATGTTGGCGTCGGGATGGGCTGCCTCGCCGACGAGCTTCGCGGCCTCGCTGACCTCGACCAGGGAGAGGTCGGCACCGCCGGTGATCGAGAGCAGGATCGCCCGCGCGCCCTCCATCGAGGTCTCGAGCAGGGGCGAGGAGATCGCTTTTTCGGCCGCCAGCACCGCCCGGTCGTTGCCGTGGCCCATGCCGATGCCGAGCAGCGCCCGGCCGGCTTCGGACATGATCGTGCGCACGTCGGCGAAGTCGAGGTTGATCACGGCGGGCAGGGTGACCAGGTCGGAAACGCCCTGGACGCCCTGACGCAGGACGTCGTCGGCGACCTGGAAGGCCTCGACCATCGAGGTCTGCTGATCGAGTACCTCGAGCAGGCGGTCGTTGGGGACGACGATCAGGGTGTCGACCTCCGCCGCCAGTTCCTCGATGCCCTTGTTGGCCTGGTTACCGCGACGGCTACCCTCGAAGCTGAACGGCTTGGTGACGATGCCGACCGTGAGCGCGCCCACCTCGCGAGCGAGGCGGGCGATCACGGGGGCGGCGCCCGTACCGGTGCCGCCGCCGGCACCGGCGGCGACGAAGACCATGTCGGAGCCCTTCAGCAGGCGCTTGATCTTGTCCTGCTCCTCGAAGGCGGAACGGTGGCCGAGCTCGGGGTCGGCGCCGGCGCCGAGGCCGCGCGTCTGCTCTTCGCCGATGTGGACGGTGACGTCGGCCATGCAGAGCTGAAGCGACTGAAGATCGGTATTGACGGCCATGAACTCGACCCCGGGAATCCGGGCCTCGACCATCCGGTTGACGGCGTTGACTCCGCCGCCACCCACGCCCACGACCCGGATCACCGGCTGATGGGGCTCCCCGCTGCCGGGCGGCTCATACTCCGGCTCCTCCCGCCCATACCGCGGCGCTTCCACAACCGGCTCAATCTCGCGACGCTGCCGCGGCTCCTCGGAGAACACCCTTTTAAGCCTCTCGGGAGGGGTCTCTTTCGAGCCACCCTCGCTCGATCCTGAGTCGTGAACCTCAGGCGCCTCACCCACGGGTGGCGCGGACTCGGAGGGGCCGAGAACGGAGGCCTCGCCCCCGCCCGCAGGCCCCTCCGAGGCCGCGTCGGGACCCGTGGCCGATGACTCTGAAGTCTTCTCGTCAGAAGTCGACCGAAAAAGATCGGAAAGAGGCCCCTCACGCATACTCGCCCGCTTATTGCGCCGACTCATGTGCCAGAACCTCCTTGGCCAACTCCCGGTAGTAGTTCGCGGCACTGCTGGCGGAATCGTACTTGAGTACGCTGGCGCCTTTCACGGGCGCCTCGGCGAATTTGATCGTCTTGCGGATGCGGGACCTGAAGACGAGCTCGCCGAAGTTCTCCTCGAGGATCTCCACAGCCTCCTTGGCGTGGACCGTCCGCGAGTCGAGCATCGTCGGCAGGATGCCCTCGATCCGCACCTCCGGGTTGAGGTTCTCCTGGATCATCTTCAGCGTGTTCTGGAGCTGGACCAGCCCGCGCATGGAGAGATACTCGCACTGCACTGGGACGATCACCTTGTTCGCCGCGGTCAGCGCGTTGATCGTCAGCAGCCCGAGGCTGGGCGGCGTGTCGATGCAGACGAAGTCGTAGTTGCCGATGACCTCCTTCAGCGCCTTCTCCAGCGAGCGCTCGCGGCCGATCTTGGTGCTCATCGCGATCTCCGCCCCGGCCAGGTCGATCGAGGCGACCGCGATGTCGATCTCGCGCTTCTGGATGATCTCCGAGATCGGCATGTCGTGGACGAGCACGTCGTAGAGGCTCTTCTCCACCTTGTCCGGATCGATCCCCTGGCTCATCGTCAGGTTCCCCTGCGGATCCAGGTCGATGCACAGAACCCGGTACCCCGACTCGGCAAACGCCACAGCCAGGTTCAAAGTCGTAGTCGTCTTCGCGACCCCGCCCTTCTGGTTCGCGAAAGCAATCACCTCAGCATGCTTCACCGGCACCTCAGGCTCAGCCCGCTCAACCACGACCTCATGCCGCGAAGGCGCCAGCAGATCCCGAGGCATAAACCTCTCCGGCTCGGCACCGTCAGCGTCAGAGTGCCGCTCCTCAGCTACAGCTGCCTTCACCGCCGGAGCCGGAGCGTCCTCCATCTCCGCCTCTCCGGCGGGTGGCGTCGTAGGGGGGACCGCCCCCGAGGACGCTTTAGCGACCGCAGGGGGCGGTGGGTCCCCTACGGCGACAGGACCCGCCGGCGAATCGGGCTCAGGGCGCTCAGGCACCGCCTCCTCCATCCGCTCCAGCTCCTCGACAATCGGATGCGGATCCTCGACAGGCTTTGACATGAACTTGCTCTTGCGGCTCAGGAATCCCATTGCGCGGGTATTCGCATGACCGCCCGCTTTTCCTGCCAGGCCGAGAAATTGCTAGGAATCACCCGGTAACCGAACTTCTCGACAAGCGACTGGTCTTCGTCACCGGCAAGGGCGGAGTCGGCAAGACCACGGTCGCGGTGGCGCTGGGCCTGCGCGCCGCCGCCGAAGGCAAGCGCACGATCGTCTGCGAGGTATCCGCGCAGGAGAACGCCTCGCGCATCTTCGAGCACACCGAAGTCGGCTTTCACGAGGTCGAGATGGCGGAGAACCTCTGGTCGATCTCGATCGACCCCGACGAGTCGATGCGCGAGTACGTGCTGCTGCAGCTGAAGGTGCGGGCGATGCGCGACATGCTCTTCCGCAGCCGCATCTTCAACTACCTCGCCGCCGCCACGCCGGGGCTGAAGGAGCTGGTGACGATCGGCAAGATCTGGGAGCTGGCCCAGCTCGACCGCAAGGTGAAGAAGGGACGCAAGTACGACCTGGTGATCGTCGACGCACCCGCCACCGGCCACGGGATCGGCTTCCTGCAGAC
>JANWHD010000054.1 GCA_025450585.1 Solirubrobacterales bacterium | reverse complement strand
CTGCCCGAATTCGGACTGTTCCGCGTCGCCGACGGGCTTCTGGAGCGAGATCGGCGCCTGTGCGAAGCGCTTGATCGACTCGATTTCGTCGGGCTCGATGCCGGTCACCTCGGCGACCTCCTCAGCCGTCGGCTCGCGGCCGAGCCCAGTCACGAGCTTGCGCTCCGCGCGCCCGATCTTGTTAAGCTTCTCGACGATGTGGATGGGGATCCGGATCGGGCGAGCCTTGTCGGCGACCGAGCGCGCGATCGCCTGGCGGATCCACCAGGTCGCGTAGGTGGAGAACTTGAACCCCTTGCGGTAGTCGAACTTCTCCGCCGCGCGGACCAGGCCCAGCGTGCCCTCCTGGATCAGGTCGAGGAAGGGCAGGCCCTGGTTGCGATAGTTCTTGGCGATCGAGACGACCAGGCGCAGGTTGGACTCGACCATTTTCTGCTTTGCGTCGAGGTCGCCGCGCTCGATGCGCTTGGCGAGTTCGACCTCCTCAGCGGCGGTCAGCAGGCGCACCTTGCCGATGTCCTTGAGGAACAGCTGCAGGCTGTCCGTGGTCATGTCCGGTTTCAGGTCGAGCGCCTGTTTCTGACGGCGCCGGCCTTTTTTGCCGGTGTCGGCGGGCATGGCTTCGGCGGCCGCTTTCTGGGCCGGGTCCATGTCCTCAACCAACTCGATGCCCGACTTCTCGAGGTGCCCGTAAAGGTCCTCGACGTCGGACTCGTCCAAGTCGACCTCCGAGACCGCGGAGGCGATGTCGCCGAAGGTCAGCACGCCAAGCTGCTGCCCTCTGGTTATGAGGCCTTTGACCTCCTCAAGCTCCTGAAGCTCTGCTACCAGCATCCTGTCTGCACTCGTTTCTTTGCGCTAGGTGGTTTAGTCCTGCGACTGGAACGCCGCGGCGGGCGGAAAGTCGCGAAAAAACGGACCGGCAATCCGGTCCGCATGGCCGATTAGTCTGCGCTACCCCGAGCCCGTGCTGGGCAATCCGGTTCCGCTCAAACGTCTGTTCGCATAATAGTCGCTTCAGTTTCTGAAGTCAATTTCTGAAGTCAATGCCAAATTCCGTGCGACATTCACGCCCCTGGCTGCGCGCCTTCTGGCAGCGAGCGTACCGCGAGAACGTCACCGGGCTCTCGGCAATGGTCGCCTACAACCTGATGCTGGCGGTCTTCCCGTTCGCCCTGCTCGTGCTCTTCGTCTTCGGCCAAGTGCTGAAGATAGGCGGCGTCGAGGCCAGCGTACTCGACGACCTCCAGCGCCTCTTCCCCAACGTCGAGCAGGAAACCCTCACGGACGTCCTCAACCGGATCGAGCAGAACTCGACCACGATCGGAATCGCCGCCTTCCTCGGCTCGCTCTGGATCGGCGCCTCCTTCTGGGGGGCCATGGACACCGCTTTCTGCCGTATCTACCACGTCGAGTGCCGCAGCTGGGTCGAGCAGAAGCGCTTCTCTTTCGCGATGCTCGCCGTCGTCCTCCTCTTCATCGCCGCCAGCATCTTCCTGCCGACGATGGAGAGCACGCTCATCGCCAGCACCGACCGGCTGCCGCTCGGCCTCTCCAGCATCAAGGCGATCGACACGGTCCTGCTGCTCGGGGCAGCGATCCTGATCGTCTTCCTGATCTGCTGCGTGATCTTCTGGGCCGTGCCCAAGGGCCACATGCCCTGGCGCGCGGTCTGGCCCGGCGCCGCCTTCGTCACCCTCTGCGCCGGCCTCGCCAACTGGCTCTTTCCCTTCTACCTGGCCAACGTCTCCAGCCTCTCGCGCTTCGGCTCGACGCTGGGGTTCGTCCTCATCGCCCTGCTCTGGTTCTACGTGCTCAGCCTTGCACTGCTGGCGGGGGCGGTGATCAACTCGCTGCGCCACGAGCTGCACGACACGGGCGAGCTTCCCTACGCGCCTGCGGGCTCCGCGGCGGCTCCGGACGAGGACTGCGGCTGTGCCGAACGAACGCCGAAGAGCGCGTCGTGAAGCCCCTGGACGACCCCCCGCCCGAGCTCCGCATCGCCGCCGAAGCCGAGGCGCTCGGGATCGCGGCTGATCACGGCGTCGAGCCAGGCTGTCGCCGGGCCGAGGACCCAGCTCTCAGGTTGAGCCTCGACCTTAGCGACGCATGAGGTCACCGAACCCTTCTCGAGAGTCAGCTGCGCCCCGGCCCAGGGCCTGCCGGAGTCGCCGCGGCCCGCTTCCACCGCGACCTGGCAGGTGCCGCTGGAGTCCGCGCCCAGCTCGATCGCCGGGGCGACCAGGAGAAAGGCCGCCTCGACGTCGAGGCGGCCGATCGGCCCCGTCGTGCTTGGCATATGGCGTCGCTCGCAGCGAGCCGCGACGCTGAGTGGACCGATCGCGTGACGCAACCAGGGACTGACCGTGTACTGACGGCCCTTGCTGCCGTCGTTGGGACCGAGCTCGACCTGTCCGGCCAGCCGCATCGCCGAGAGCCGCCGCTCCAGCGCCGGGTAGGTGCAGTTGTCGATCAGCTTGTCGAGCTCGGTCAGGGTCAGCGGACGTGCCGCCAGAGCGCGAACGATGGTCGAGGACCAGCCTCCGACCAGGGCCTTGAGCGCCACTTTGGCCGCCGCGCTGTCGAGAGCGATCGGCCCGTCCGGCGCGAGTCGCAGCCAACCCTCCGCTGCCTCGGCGGCGAGCAGGAGGTCGCGGCCGAAGGGGGTCAGTTCGTAGGCGAGAATGCTCGGTCGCTCGCCACGGCAGCGCGTCAGCGCTCCCAACTCGACCAGTTTCGAGAGGTGACCGCGAAGCGTCGACTGCGCCGGCCCGCCGAGATCGGCGCGAAGGTCTGAGAGCCGCATCGGGCCGCCGGCCAGCACCCTGAGGACGAGCGCATTCAGCGGGACGGAGAGCAGGCTGAGGACAGCAGTGCCCGCTCGGGGCCGCTGACTCGCCTCAGCGGCGTGCGCGGACGCTGCGCTCCCTGACAGCTCCCTTCGAATACTTGAAAATATCGGATCAGTATATCCGGAGTACCGGATCAGGACAAGATGGCGCACGTAGCGCCCGGCGCAAGGCCGATCCGGAGTGTGAGCCTGCCGAACGGGACCTAGCCGTAGCGCTCGCCGATGATCGCGCGCAGCTTGGCGCGATCGTGGCGGGCGTGGACCCGACGTACGGTCCCGGAGCGGGAGCGCATGACGAGCGATTCGGTGGTCGCGCCAGGGCCGCGATAGCGAACGCCCTGGAGCACGTCGCCGTCGGTGACGCCCGTGGCCGAAAAGAAGACATCCTCGCCCGAGCAGAGGTCGTTCGCGGTGAGGATGCGGTCGAGGTCGTAGCCGGCGTCGAGGGCGGCGCTGCGCTCCTCGTCGTTGCGCGGCCAGAGGCGACCGAGCAGCTGGCCACCCATCGACTTCAGCGCCGCGGCGGAGAGCACGCCCTCGGGAGTGCCGCCGATGCCCCAGAGGAGGTCGACGGGCGAGCGGTCGCTTACCGCGAGCAGCGCGGCGGAGACGTCGCCATCGGTGATCAGGCGGATGCGGCCGCCGGCCTCGCGCACTTCGCGCATCGCGTCCTCGTGGCGTGGGCGGTCGAGCATGACGACGGTGACGTCGCCGACGCTGCCGCCCTTGCGCTCGGCGATCAGCTTCAGCGTCTCGGGCAGCGGGCGGTCGAGATCGAGCAGGTCGGCGATCTCCTCGCCACCGGCCATCTTCTCCATGTAGACACAGGGCCCGGGGTCGAACATCGATCCGCGCTCGGCGAGCGCGATCACGGCGAGCGCGCTGGGCATGCCGAGGGCACAGAGGCGCGTGCCCTCGAGCGGGTCGACCGCGATGTCGGCAACCGGCGGGCTGCCGTCGCCGATGTGCTCGCCGTTGTAGAGCATCGGAGCCTCGTCCTTCTCCCCCTCGCCGATGACGACGACGCCGTCCATCGAGACCGAGTCGAGGACGAAGCGCATCGCGTCGACCGCCGCCTGGTCGGCGGCGATCTTGTCGCCTCGGCCGACCCAGCGGGCCGCGGCCAGCGCCGCCGCCTCGGTCACGCGCACCAACTCCAGGGCGAGGTTGCGGTCGGGCTTTTGCTGCGAGGTCTCCCCCATCGGCCCGGCAGGCTATAGGGTCGGCCGGTGGCTCAACGCTGGGGACTGACGCTGCCGCTGCCGGGGCTCTCGCTCGCGGCTCACGAGGAGCTGGTGAAGCAGGCCGAGACCGCCGGCTACACCGATTTCTGGAGCGGCGAGACGAACGGGCCTGATGGCTTCACGCCGCTGGCGCTGAGTGCCGCCTGGACCGAGCGGGCACGGCTCGGAACCGGAATCGTCGGCGTCTTTCAGCGCGGCCCGGCGCTGCTGGCGCAGGAGGCGGCGGCGCTGGCCAGCGCCTCTGACGGGCGCTTCGTCCTCGGCATCGGCTCCTCCTCAGACCGGATCGTCGAGGGCTGGAACGGGATCCCCTTCGAGCGCCCCCTGAGCAAGGTGCGCGAGACGCTTGAGTTCCTCCGGGTCGCACTCGAAGGCGAGCGCACCTCCACCGGGTTCAAGCTCGAGACCGCGCCGGCCGAGCGGGTCCCAATCGTGCTCGCGGCGCTTCGCGGCAAGATGCTCGAGCTGGCGGTCGAGCGCGCCGATGGCGCCTTCACCAACTTCCTGCCGCTGGGCGGCCTGCCGAAGGTGACAGCACAGCTGGAGGGGGCGCCCGACGGCTTCGAGCTGCTCTGCCGCTTCTTCTGCCTGCCGGGCGAGCGCGCGGCGGTCGAGCCGTTGGCCCGCTTCATGTTCTCCTCCTACATCACCGTGCCGGTCTACGCCGCCTTCTACCGCTGGCTCGGCTACGGCGAGGAGATCGACGCGATGATCGCCGCCTGGGAGTCGGGTGACCGCCAGGGCGCGGCTGCCGCTGCACCATGGGATCTGATCGAGGCGATGTTCATCTTCGGCTCCCCGGAGGAGATGAAGGAGCGGATCGGCGCCTTTGTCGAGGGCGGCGTCACCCTGCCGATCCTCACCCCGATCACCACGCCCGACAAGATGGGCGAGCTGATCGAGGCGCTGGGGCCGTCCTGATTAGCTCATTTCCTGCCGGGTAGCAGCAGCTTCGGCAGGCAAAGGAGGCAACGAAGGAGGGAAACCATGGCTGAGACGAAAACGCGCGCCCCGAGCGGGCGTCGCAAAACGACCACGCGCAAAACGGCAACGGCCAAACGCAAACCGGCGAACGCGCGCAAAGCACGCCCGCGCAGTCGCTCATCGACGAACGGCGCCGGACAGGCGGATTCCGCGCTCAAAGCAGTCGAGGGGACTGCGAAACAGGCGGGCCACACTGTGAGTGAGGCCGGACGCAACGTCGGGCGGGCGGCGCGAAAGGCGAAGGCGCCGCTGCTGGCGGGGGGCGCGGCCATGGCCGGTGCGGCCGGAGGCCTCGCGCTCGGCGCTCGCCAGGCGCGCAAGTCGAAGGCACTGCGGCGCCCCAAGGTGAAGATCAGGTCGCAGGATCTCGCTCGGGCGGCGAGAGACGTGGGGCAATTCGGAATGGATGTCGGGGAGCTGGCGACGGAGCTGCGCAAGAACCGCGAGTCAGCCGGCGGTTCCAAGCACCGCTCGCCGGTCGAGGTGGTCCTCGACGGCCTCACCCACCGCCGAAGCGACTCCTGACCCAGCGCCAAGTGCGCGCGGTCAGGGGCGCGGGCGAGGCGACCCTGACCCGCACGCTGGGAGCTATAGCGGCCGAGCGAGGCTGAGGGCGTAGTCGCCGGCCGCGTCGGTGAACCAGCCGCTCATCGCTAGGCCGGCCTCTTTGTAGACGCCCTCCAGGCGTCCCTGGGTGAACTTGGAGGAGATCTCGGTCCGCATCTCCTCGCCGGCGGCGAAGCCGACCGCCATGTCGAGCTCCTCGAGGCGGATCGTCTGCTCGGCGAGGGAACGCAGGCGGATGTCCATGCGCGCCTCGCCGGCGTCGTAGCGGGCGACGTGCTCGAAGGCGTCGAGGTCGAAGTCGGCCCCGAGCTCGCGGTTGAGCACGCGCAGGACGTTCTTGTTGAACTCGGCCGTGACACCGAGCGAGTCGTCGTAGGCTGCCTCGAGTCGCTCCGGCTCCTTGACCAGGTCGGTGCCGAGGAGAAGGCGATCCTCCGGAGTCATCAGCCCGGCGAGCCGGACGAGGAAGTCGTGCCGCGCGTCGGGGTAGAGATTGCCGATCGTGCCGCCAAGGAAGGCGACCAGCCGGCCATCGCCTCCGTCGGGAATGCGCTCGAGGTCGTGCTCGAAGTCGCAGACGAGGCCACGGATGGCGAGACCGGGGTACTCCTGGACCAGCGACTCCGCGGTCTCGTGGGTGATCTCCGCGGAGATGTCGACCGGGACGTAGGTCTGCAGACAGCCCGCATCGCGCATCGCGCTCAGCAGGTGGCGGGTCTTCGCGGCAGAGCCCGAGCCGAGCTCGACCAGCGTCTGCGGCCCCCCTGCCGCGGCGACGATCTCGCCGGCGCGCTCGCCGAGGATCGAGCGCTCGGCCCGGGTCGGGTAGTACTCGGGCAGCTCGGTGATCTGCTCGAAGAGCTGGGAGCCGCGCTCGTCGTAGAAGTACTTCGGCGCCAGCTCCTTCGGGTCGGT
>JANWHD010000053.1 GCA_025450585.1 Solirubrobacterales bacterium | reverse complement strand
GGGCGCGGATCCTCGGTGGCGAGGTGGACGCCAAACCGGCGAAGACCTTCCGTTTCTACCCCAAGGTCTACAAGGCTGCGATCGCCACCGCCAATGGCTCCGGCTCCTATGCGGAATATTCCGAGAAGGTGCGGGACCTGGAGTCCCAGAGCCCGATCTCGATGCGCCACATCATGGGCCTGATGGGCGATCGCGACCCGGTCGACCCGGCCGGCGTCGACGCCGGGGTCGGCCGCCACGACTACCCGGTGGTGATCTCCTCGATGAGCTTCGGCTCGCAGTCCGAGCCGGCCTTCCGCGCCTACGCCGAGGCGGCGAAGGCGATCAACGTCCTCTGCGTCAACGGCGAGGGCGGCGAGATCCGCGACATGTACGGGCACTACCGCAAGTGGCGCGGGCAGCAGGTCGCCTCGGGCCGCTTCGGCGTCTCGGCGGAGATGCTCAACTCCTCCTACCTCGCCGAGATCAAGATCGGCCAGGGAGCCAAGCCCGGCGAGGGCGGTCACCTGCCCGGCAAGAAGGTCTCCGAGAAGGTCGCCGCCGCCCGTAACGCGGCGCCCGGCACCGATCTGATCTCGCCCTCCAACAACCACGACCTCTACTCGATCGAGGACCTCGCCGAGCTGATCGACGAGCTGAAGACCGTCAACCCCGACGTGCGGGTATCGGTCAAGGTCCCAGTGGTGCCGAACATCGGCACGATCGGCCTCGGCATCGCCAAGGCCGGTGCCGACATCATCACCCTCTCGGGCTTCGAGGGCGGCACCGGCGCCGCCCGTCAGCACGCGCTGCGCCACGTCGGCCTGCCCTCCGACATCGGCACCCGCGCCGTGCACAGGGCGCTGATGGAGGCCGGCATCCGCAACCGGGTCGAGATCTGGGCCGACGGCGGCTACCGCCATGGCCACGACATCGTCAAGCTGCACTGCCTCGGTGCCAACCGGGTCGGCTTCGGCACCCTGGCGATGGTCAGCCTCGGCTGCACGATCTGCCGCGGCTGCCAGCTCGACACCTGTCACGTCGGCATCGCGACGCAGATCGAGACGGTCGAGCAGGCGCAGGAGCACGGCCTGAAGAAGTTCACGCCTCAGGAAATCGACACGGCCGCGGAGAGCTGCGCCCGCTTCTTCTCGGCCATGGGCGAGGAGGTCAAGCAGGTCGTCGCCTCGCTCGGCTACGAGCGCGCTCAGGACCTAGTCGGCCGCTACGACCTGCTCGAGCAGGTCTCCCATCACGAGGCTGTCGACCTGGCGCCGCTGATCACGCCGCTGGAGGAGTTCCTCGATCTTGAGCCGCTCGACCTGCCGGTGGCGGAGGAGATGACGGAGGAGCGCGCCGAGGCGGGACTGGTGGTCGCCCGGCCGATCCGGATGGAGGCAAAGCAGGCCTCGACCCAGATCGGCTCCCTCGCCGGCGACGTCTGCTCGGGCCGCACGATCCACAACCGGTTCCCCCGCGCCACCGATGCCAACGATCGCGTCCTCGGCACCGAGCTCTCGGGCGCGATCGCGCGCTCGCGGATCTTCGAGGACGGGCCGGAGTCGAATGACGAGGTGCTGGCCAGCCTCGAGTTCGACGGTGGCTCGGTCGCCGGCCAGGGCTTCGGCGCCTTCAACTCCTACGGCATCTCGATCCGGGTCGAGGGCGGTGCCCAGGACGGCGTCGGCAAGACGATGCTCGGCGGCACCGTCGCCGTGCTCAAGGGCAAGGGCGCGAAGGGCAAGCGGCTGAACGGGTCGGTTGGCAAGTCCTTTGCCTACGGCGCCCAGCGCGGCCGCCTCTTCGTGCAGGGCTCCGCCGACTCGCGCTTCTGCATCCGCCTCTCCGGTGCCGACGTCGTCCTCGCCGGGGAGCCCGAGGAGGACATCGACGACGACCGCGGTTGCATCGTCGATCGCGCCAACGCCAAGGGGTTCGCCTTCGAGTACATGACCTCGGGCCGGGCGATCGTCCTCGGCGACCTCGGTCCCTGGGCCTGTGCGGGCATGACCGGCGGCCGCGTCTACGTCCGCCACAACGCCTTCGGCATCGACCGCGAGGCGATCTCGAGGCGGCTGGGCGAGGGCGCCAAAGTCGAGCTGAAAGAGCTCGACGCCGAGGCCTTGCTCGACGTCGACGACCTGCTCGCGGCCTACGCCGGCGAACTGCGCGCCACCGACCAGGACGCCGAGGCCGAGCGCGTGCTGGGCCTGGCTGCCGACGCGGCTGAGAACTTCCTCATGGTCGTACCGCACAAGGTCCAAGCGGACCCAAGCATCTCGACTGAGTAGTCCCTCAGGGGAGCGGGCACCCCTCCGACGGAACACGCTGCCCGGACTTGATGAAGCTATCGGCGCTGCTTCAGCTCACAAGTTCCGCTGGAGGGGTGCCCGCTGTCCCCTGGTGCTGCGGTCGAGATACTCCGACTCCTTGCTTTTCAGCTTTCATCGCGAGACGCCGTTCTCGCGAGCTGAAGGGGCATCCCCCGCCTCCTACCACCCGGTCGTCAACAAATCCGCGATCGCCCGTACCTCGCGTAGCAGCCCGTCGAGCATCTGCTCTGTGCTGGTGTGGATCCGCCACTCGGCGTACTGGCGCTCCTGCTCGGCCTGATCGAGGCGTTGCTCCAGCTCCTTGGTGCGAGCGTCGATTTTGTCGATGCGCTTGTTGAGGCGCTTCTCGGCCTTGCGGATGCGGCGCTTCAGCAGGGCGTTGCTCTCGTCGCGGATCGCGTCCAGCTCGCGGCGGAGGTCCGGGCCGTTGATCGCGTTCTCCTGCTCGGAGAGCATCTCCTCGACGCCGGCGCGGACCCGCTCTATCTCCTCGTGCAGGCGCTCCCGCGCTCGCTCGGCCGCCACCTCCGGAGGCTCGGGCGAGGGGTCGCCTGGGGTCGGGTACCGGTCCACCGCCCCCATGCTAGGGGCGGCGGTGGCCGGAAACTCGGTCCACCAGGCGCCGCCTCCTCTGCTCCCGCGAGGACGCGCCAATAATCCCCGGCGATCTCGCGTCCTCGCTCCCGCGTCCGGGGGGCGGCTTGACTAGCCTTCGAGCGCGAACAGGCGGAAGCGGCCGACGGCCACCTCGTCGCCGTCCGCGACCCGTGCCCAATCGACGATCTCGCCGTTGAGGAAGACGCCGTTGAGGCTGCGGTCGTCGAGGATCCGCAGCGAGTCGGGCAACTCCGAGACGATCAGGGCGTGGCGTCGCGACACGCTGGGGTCGTCGAGGCGGATGTCAGCGGTCGCGCTGCGGCCGATCCGCGTCCAGCCCCGCTCGATCGGCTGGATCTGGATGTCGCCGTCGTCATCGCGCCATGCGAGGTAGCGGCCGGGGCGCGGCAGTTTCTCTCTCACCACCGCCAGCCAGTCGGAGCCGGTGGCAGCGCTCGGGATCGCCAGCTCCGCGGTTTGGCCGTGGTCCTGCATTTGCTCGAAGATCGAGTCGCGCTGGAACTCGGATTCCCCGCAACGGGGGCATTCGGGCATTGGATCGTTCTCGCGCAGCGAGAGCTGCGAACCGCACGAGGCACAGAAATACGTTCCCGAACCCGGGATCGCACCCTCGTCGATGCTGTCAACGCTGGTACCGGGACTGACACTGGTAACGATGGGGGTCTCCTTTCCCGGCGCCTCCGGTCAAGGATAGTAGCGCGGTGTTCTCGAAGCTGCATCGGGGATTTCCCGCAGGGGGCGGGGTTGGCAGGCGTCTCCGCGCATAGA
Source organism: Solirubrobacterales bacterium (assembly GCA_025450585.1). Lineage (GTDB taxonomy): Bacteria > Actinomycetota > Thermoleophilia > Solirubrobacterales > 70-9 > VRUE01. The sequence goes on along the minus strand of JANWHD010000053.1, from coordinate 1,422 downwards.
ATCGCGCTCTCCATGGGCCCCGTCAGCGCAGAGGTCGAGATCGACGTTCCACGCCAGAGCGTCTTCGACGCAATCGCCGACCTTGCCTTTCGGCCGGCTTTCACTGATCACTTCCTGACCGGCTTTCGCCTCACGCGGATCGAGTCCACCGGGGTCGGCGCCGGCGCGCGGTTTCGCATCGCCGTGCGGCCGCGACGGGTCTGGGCGGACACGACGATCGCCGAGGCCGAGGGACCCCACCGGCTGGTCGAGCACGGCCGCGGCGGCCGCGCCAACCGCATTCCCTCGACCACGCTGTGGGAGCTCACCGAGGGGCCGGGATCGCTGACGAAGGTCCGCGTCTCCTACTGGACCGAGCCCACGAACCCCGCCGATCGCGCGCTCGAGCTCCTCTCCGCCGCCTCGATTCCCTATGAGCGACGCTGGCGCGAGGCCCTGCGCCGGCTGCGCGAGCAGCTCGAGTCCGGCGCGCTGGCTGCCCCGCGAACGGCCGTCGCCGGCGGCAACCCTCACGCGACCGGTATTCCCTGACTCCGTTCTCGGGTCGCCCCTCTCAGAATGATCGCGGCTCGGATGAGGCCGAATGACGCGGCGCGGATACGGCCTCTCCCCGGTCCCGCGTAGCGCTGCTACGCGGGACCGTCTCGTGACCGTCCCGCTTGGTCATCGGCCTCCCCGAACTCGCGCTCATTCTGTTCGGGGCTCCTATAGGCTCTCGCCGCCGATGTCCCGCCGTCACCGACTCGTACAGCCCCTGCTCGCCGCGCTCGCTCTGGTTGCGCTGGCGCTCCTCGTCTCGGGCTGTGGCTACGAGAGCCACGAGACGGAGGTGATCGAGGGCGAGCCGGTCGAGCTCGGAGAGCTCAGCTACAACGTGACCTTCTCCCGCTTCCTCAACCCGAACGACAACGAGGACTCGGCGTATCTGGTCGGTCAGCCGCCGCCGCCCGAGGGCTCGTCCTACTTCGGCGTCTTCTTCGAAGTCCAGAACGAGAGCGAAGAGCCGCAGACCCTCGCCAAGTCGCTGACGATCGAGGACACCGACCACGAGACCTTCGACGCGATCCCGAGCGAAAGCCTCTACGCCCTGCCGCTCGGTGGCGAAGTCGAACCCCAGGAACAGATCCCGGTCCTCGACTCGACCCCCCAGCAGGGCCCGATCGAGGGCGCCCTCGTCCTCTTCGAGCTGCCCGAATCGGTTTCCCAGAACCGCCCCCTGATCCTCACCATCCCCGGCCCCGGCGGCCCAGCCGAGGTCACCCTCGACCTGTAGCGCGGGTGGGGGTAGGGGGAGCTAAGGCTTCAAGAAGTCACGCGGCGGCCCGAGACCTCGGACTTTGAGCTTGGGTGTGCCGTGAAGGCGCCGGGGGGTGCCCTCCCCAAAACACTCAAGCGAGGCTCCCGCCGAGCGTTTTGGGGAGG
>JANWHD010000052.1 GCA_025450585.1 Solirubrobacterales bacterium | reverse complement strand
TGCCCCTCCCCAAAACGCTCGGCGGGAGCCTCGCTTGAGTGTTTTGGGGAGGGGCACCGGCACCCCTCGGCTGGCCAGCCGGCTCCCCAAAAGCTCCACATGGCTAAGTGCCATGACGGGCGCTCCAAGCTTCTAAAAGCTTGAGGTCCCTGGTGCCGGGTTCGCAGTCTGGGCGTCACTCGGTGACGTGTGTGAGAGGAGCCTGGTCGCCCTCCAGGCGAACCTCGCGAAGCGGCCTATGCAATCTGTCCTGGGGCGCGGCGCAGCCGCGCACGAGGTTCATCCCACGCGCAAAGCGCGTGGGATGTGGGTTCGAATGGAGGGCGACCAGGCTCCTCCTAATACCCAGCCTCCTTCGCGTAGGCTCGCAGGCCCCATGGACCTCTCGGCGATCTTCCTCGGCACCGGCAGCTCGGTGCCCTCGGCGCGACGCTCGACGGCGAGCGTGATGCTCGTCCGAGGCGGCAGGCGGATGATGTTCGACTGCGGGGAAGGGACGCAGCGCCAGCTGCAGCGATCGGTCGGGCTGGCCCAGGTCGACGAGATCTTCCTCACGCACTTCCACGCCGATCACATCCTCGGCCTGCCGGGGCTGCTGAAGACCTACGACCTGACCGCCCGCGAGGAGCCGTTGACGATCTACGGGCCGCGTGGGCTGTATGACCTCTTCAAGATCCTGGGGAGGCTGGTCGGGCGCACCGACTACGACCTCGAGCTGGTCGAAATGGACCCGGGCGATGCCGTGCGGCACGACGGTGCCAGGGTCGAGGCCTTCGCCGTCGAGCACAGCGTGCGGGCGAACGGATACGTCCTGATCGAGGAGGAGCGGCCCGGGCGCTTCGACCCAGAGGCGGCCAAGCGCCTCGGGGTCCGGGAAGGCCCCGCTTTCGCCGCCCTGCAGCGCGGCGAGGAGGTGGAGGGCGAGGCGGGCACCGTCCGCCCCGAGGACGTGATGGGAGAGCGGCGCCTCGGCCGCACGGTCGCCATCACCGGCGACACGGCTCCCTGTCACTCGACGGTTTCGGCCGCTGCCGACGCGGACCTCTTGGTCCACGACGCCAGCTTCTCCGAAGAGGAGGTCCAGCGAGCCGCCGACACCGGCCACTCGACCGTCGGCCAGGCCGCCGCCGTGGCCCGCGAGGCCCACGTGAAGATGCTCGCCCTGGTCCACATCTCCTCGCGCTACCACGTCGGCAAGATCCTCGAGGAGGCTCGCGATGTCTTCGAGCCTGCGCTGGCCCCCCGCGACTTCGACGTCATAGAGATCCCCTTTCCCGAGCGGGGGGAGCCGGTACTCGTGCCGAACGGAGCCCGAAGCCAGGGAAATGGGGAGCCGGAAATAGCGGGATAGCCCACGCGCCATCTCGCGGCGCTGCTACTCTGGCCCCGTCCTTTAACCCGGTCCCGTGAGGCCTGGAAGGAGCAAATCGAAGTGAGCGAGAAGGTCGTGCTGACGCACGATGACCTGAGGCGAACCCTGCGGCGAATCGCCCATGAGATCGCCGAGAAGAACCCCGATCCCGGAGATTTGGCGATCATCGGGATCCACACTCGGGGCGCCCTGCTCGCCCGCCGGCTCCACGCTCTGCTCGCCGAGCTCAGCGGTGCCGAGGTCCCGATCGGCGACGTCGACATCTCCTTCTACCGCGACGACGTCGGCGTCAAGCCGCGCGCGAGCCAGCCCGTCGTCCACGCCTCGCATATCGACTTCGACCTGACGGGCAAGACGGTGGTGCTGGTCGACGACGTGCTCTTCACCGGCCGGACGGTGCGCGCCGCGATCGATGCCCTCTTCGATTACGGGCGGCCCGAGCGGATCCAGCTCGCTGCCCTCTGCGATCGTGGACACCGCGAGTTGCCGATCCGCCCCGACTACGTCGGCAAGAACCTGCCGACCGCGCGCGAGGAGCGGGTCAACGTCTGCCTCGAGGAGGTCGACGGCTCCGACGAGGTGACGATCTCCGAGTCGGCGGGGGTTACCGCATGAGGCACCTGCTCTCGATCGAGCAGCTCTCCAAAGCGGAGATCGAGGCGATCCTCGACCGCGCCGAGAGCTTTGCCGAGGTCGGCCGGCGCGACATCAAGAAGGTGCCGACCCTGCGCGGACGCACCGTCGTCACCCTCTTCTACGAGTCGAGCACGCGCACCAGCTCCTCCTTCGAGCTGGCGGCGAAGCGGCTTTCGGCCGACCTGGTCTCGGTCAAGGCGGCGGGCTCCTCCGTCGACAAGGGCGAGTCGCTGAAGGACACCGTCGCCACGCTCTCCGCCTACGAACCGGCGGCGATCGTGATCCGCCATCCGCACGCCGGTGCCGCCCAGCTCGTCGCCGAGTGGGCCGATGCCGCGGTCGTTAACGCCGGCGACGGCAAGCACGAGCACCCGAGTCAGGCCCTGCTCGACGTCTACACGCTGCGCCGCCGGCTCGACTCCCTGGAGGGAAAGCGGATCTGGATCGTCGGCGACGTCCTGCACAGCCGCGTCGCCCGCTCCAACCTGATCGCCTTCAAGGCGATGGGTGCAGAGCTGACCGTGTGCGGCCCACCGGCGCTGATCCCGCGTGGGCTCGAGGAGCTCGGCTGTGAGGTAGAGCACTCACTGGACCGCCTCAGAGAGGCCGATGTCGTCTACGCCCTGCGCCTCCAGCGCGAGCGCATGGCCGAGAGCTTCGTCCCCTCGCTGCGCGAGTACGCCGCCCACTTCCAGATCGACTCGCGCCGACTCGGGCGGCGGCAGCTGCTCATGCACCCCGGGCCGGTCAACCGCGGCGTCGAGCTCTCCGGCGAGGTGATCGACTCGCCGCAGTCGCTGATCGCCGAGCAGGTCGCCTCCGGCCTCGTGGTTCGGATGGCGATCCTCTATGAGCTCCTCGCCGCCGGCGACGACGAGTCGGCGCCTGCGGCCGGCAACGGCGCCGGGCGGCCCACCGCGATCGGGCAGCCGGCATGAGCGCAGGTCAGCTCGAGATGCGCTCTGGGGAGAACGCCGACCTGGTCCTGCGTGGAGCCGCCGTGCTCGACCCTGTCGCCGGAATCGAGGGCAACCACGACGTCGTGATCCGCGACGGCTCGATCGCCGAGCTGGCGGCGCCCGGATCGGCCGACGCGTCGGGCCTGGAGGAGATCGACGCGACCGGCCTGCATGCCTTTCCCGCCTTCTTCGACCCTCACGTCCACCTGCGCACTCCCGGCCAGGAGCACAAGGAGGACATCGAGACGGGGAGCCGCTCGGCCGCCGCGGGCGGCTACTGCGGCGTGCTCGCGATGGCGAACACCGACCCGCCTGTCTCCACCCCCGCCGACGTCGAGGCGCTGCGCGAGAATGCTCGCTCGGCGGCCTCGGTCAAGGTCGGCTTTCTCGCCACTGTCACCGCCGGGATGAAGGGTGAGGAGCTGACCGAGATGGCCTCTCTGCGCGACGCCGGGGCCGTCGGCTTCAGCGACGACGGGCTTCCCGTCCGCAGCGCGCTCGTGCTGCGACGCGCGCTCCAGTACCAGCGGCTCTGCGGTGGCACGATCGCGCTGCACGAGGAGGATCCGGAGCTCTCGGGCAGTGGCGTGATGCACGAGGGGCCCGTTTCCGCGGTCCTCGGCCTCGATGGCATCCCCTCGGTCTCAGAGTCGACGGCGATCGCCCGCGACGCCGCGCTTGCCGGCTACGAGGGCGGGCGGATCCACGTTCAGCACCTCTCGGCGGCCGAGTCGGTCGAGGTCGTGCGCAGAGCCAAGGAGGCCGGCGTGCGGATCAGCTGCGAGGCTTCGCCGCACCACCTCTGCCTCACCGACGAGGAGGTGCGCAGCCTCGACCCGCACCGTTTCAAGATGAACCCGCCGCTCCGTTCTGAGGCCGATCGTCAGGCGCTGATCGACGGCCTGCGCGACGGGACGATCGATTGCGTCGCCACCGACCACGCACCGCACGCAGCAGAGGAAAAGGAGGTCCCCTTCGAGCAGGCGGCGATGGGGGTGACCGGCCTGGAGACGGCCTTCGCCGCCTTGCACACCGAGCTCGTGCTCCCCGGCGTCCTCGACCTCGGCCTCGTGATCGAGCGGATGTCAGCCGGCACCGCCCCGTTCGACGTCGAGCGCTCCTCTCTCGCCCCCGGGAGCGAGGCGAATATCGCCCTCTGCGACCTCTCGGCCGAGTGGACGGTGGGGGAGAACGGCTACGAGAGCCGCTCCTCGAACTCCTGGTGCGCCGGTCGCAAGCTCACCGGCCAGGTCGTCCTGACGCTCGCCGGCGGCCAGGTCGCCTTCCGGCTGCGCTCCTTCAGCATGGGAGTCGCCGCATGAGCGAGGGCTTCCTGCTGCTCGAGGACGGTGCGCGCTTCGACGGGGTCCCCTGTGGCCATGCCGGGGCGGTTACCGGCGAGGTCGTCTTCAACACCGCGATGACCGGCTATCAGGAGTCCGTCACCGACCCCTCCTATGCCGGCCAGATCATCGTCTTCACCTACCCACTGGTCGGCAACTACGGCGTCTCAGCGGAGGCGATGGAGTCCGACCGCATCCACGCCCGCGGGGTCGTCATGCGAGACCCCAAGAACGGCGAGGACGTCGCCACGGCCGAGGGCGGCTGGCTCGACTGGCTCACCGACTGCGGGGTGCCGGGAATCGGCGGCGTCGACACCCGGGCGGTGGTCCGCCACATCCGCGATCGCGGCGCGATGCGCGGCGGGATCTTCCCCACGGGCACGCCGGAGTCGGAGGCGCGCGAGCGCGTCGCCGCCGAGCCCTCGATGGACGGCGCCGACCTCGCCTGCACTGTGACCCCGCCCGAGCCGGTCCGCTTCGAGGGCGCCGGTCCGCACGTCGTCGGCATCGACACCGGCGTCAAGCTCAACATCGTCCGCCAGCTGCGCGAGCGGGGCTGCCGGGTGACGCTGCTTCCCTGCACCTCCACGGCCGAGGAGGTGCTCGGCGAGGACCCGGACGTCGTCTTCTTGGCAAACGGCCCGGGCGACCCCGCCGCCCTCGGCTACGTCGTCGAGACCGTTCGCGACCTGATCGGCAAGCGGCCCCTTTTCGGCATTTGCCTCGGCCACCAGCTGCTCTGCCGCGCGGTCGGCCTGGAGACCTACAAGCTGCCCTTCGGCCACCGCGGCGCCAATCACCCGGTCAAGGAGCTGGCGACGGGAAGGATCGACATCACCTCCCAGAACCACGGCTTCGCCGTGCGGGGGCCGGGCGGCGAGCCGCGGATCGAGGTCGATGAGCCGGTCCGCTGGGAGACCGACTTCGGCGTCGCCGAGCTCTCCCACCTCAACCTCTACGACCGCACGGTCGAGGGCCTGGTACTGAAGGACGTCTCTGCTGCCACGGTCCAGTACCACCCCGAGGCCGGGCCGGGCCCGCACGACGCTCGCCACCTCTTCGACTCCTTCCTGGAACTGGCGCATGCCTAGGCGCAACGACATCGAGAAGATCCTCCTGATCGGTTCAGGGCCGATCGTGATCGGCCAGGCCGCCGAGTTCGACTACTCCGGCGTACAGGCCTGCAAGGTCCTACTCGAGGAGGGCTACGAGGTCGTCCTCGTCAACTCCAACCCGGCGACGATCATGACCGACCCCGAGTTCGCCACCTCGACCTACATCGAGCCGCTGCTGCCGGGCCCGGTGACGCGGATCATCGAGAAGGAGCGCCCCGACGCGCTGCTGCCGACCCTGGGCGGCCAGACGGCTCTCAACCTGGCGATGAGCCTGCACGAGGACGGCACGCTTGAGAAGCACGGGGTCGAGCTGATCGGCGCGGACGCCGCCGCGATACGCCGCGCCGAGGACCGCGAGGAGTTCCGCCGCACGATGACCGAGGCCGGACTGCGCATTCCCTGGTCGATGACGGTGGAGGGCCTCGGCGAGGTCGAGGCGGCGCTGGCCGACGGTCGCATCACCCTGCCGGCGATCGTCCGCCCGGCTTTCACCATGGGCGGCCAGGGCGGCGGCGTGGGGAGGACCGAGACCGAGCTGCGCCAGGTCGTCTCCGAGGGTCTGGCCGCCAGCCCGATCAACCAGGTCCTGGTCGAGGAGTCGGTGATCGGCTGGGGCGAGTTCGAGCTCGAGGTGATGCGCGACCGCAACGACAACGCGGTGATCATCTGCTCGATCGAGAACGTCGACCCGATGGGCGTCCACACCGGCGACTCGGTCACGGTGGCGCCGGCGCAGACCCTCACCGACGCGCTCTACCAGGACCTGCGCGACCAGGCGCTCGCCGTGATCCGCGCCGTCGGCGTCGAGACCGGTGGCTCCAACGTCCAGTTCGCGGTCAACCCCGAGAACGGCGAGATCGCGGTGATCGAGATGAACCCGCGCGTCTCCCGCTCCTCGGCTCTGGCCTCGAAGGCGACCGGCTTCCCGATCGCCAAGATGGCGGCGAAGCTGGCCGTCGGCTACGCCCTGGAGGAGATCCCCAACGACATCACCCAGGCGACGCCCGCCTCCTTCGAGCCGACGATCGACTACGTGGTGACGAAGATCCCGCGCTTCGCCTTCGAGAAGTTCCCCGGCGCCGAGGGGCGCCTCTCGACCCACATGCAGAGCGTCGGCGAGGTGATGGCGATCGGCCGCACCTTCCGCGAGTCCTTCGCCAAGGCGATGCGCTCGCGTGAGCTCGATGCCGAGGCCGAGATCCCGGCGAGCGACGAGGCGCTGCTCGACCTTCTCGAGAAGCCCTGCCCGGAGCGCTTCGACTGGATCCTCGCCGCCTTCGAGCGGGGGATCGACGTCGAGGCGGTGCACGAGCGCTGCCTCGTCGATCGCTGGTTCCTGCGCGAGCTGGAGGCACTTGCCCGCGAGGGCGACGGCACCGATGGTCTCGTCCGCACCTACAAGTCGGTCGACACCTGCGCCGCGGAGTTCGAGGCGGCGACGCCCTACTACTATTCCGCTCACGAGCGCCCCTCGGCAGGCGCGGCGTCCTCGGAGGTACGACGCGGCGGTCGCGACTCGGTCGTCATCCTCGGCGCCGGGCCGAACCGGATCGGGCAGGGGATCGAGTTCGATTACTGCTGCGTGCACGCGGCGATGACCGCGCGCGAGCTCGACCGCGACGCGGTGATGATCAACTGCAACCCGGAGACCGTCTCCACCGACTACGACACCTCCGACCGCCTCTACTTCGAGCCGCTGACCGAGGAGGACGTGCTCGCGGTCTGCCGGCAGGAGCAGCCCGAGGGGGTGATCGTCCAGTTCGGCGGCCAGACCCCGCTGAAGCTCGCTCGCGCCCTCGAGGAGGCGGGCGTCCCCCTGCTCGGCACTCCGGTCGACGCGATCGACCTGGCGGAGGACCGCGGTCGCTTCGGAGCGCTGCTGCGCCGCCTCGGGATCAAGCATCCGCCCTACGGCACCGCGCTCTCGGCCGAGGAGGCGACGACGATTGCCCGGGAGGTCGGCTTCCCGCTGCTGGTCCGGCCCTCCTACGTGCTGGGCGGCCGGGCGATGGAGATCTGTTACTCGACCGATGACCTCGGCGCCTACCTGAAGGCCCACGTCAAGGCCGACCAGGAGCATCCCCTGCTGCTCGACCGCTTCCTCGAGAATGCGATCGAGGTCGACGTCGACGCGCTCGCCGATGGCACCGATGTCCACGTCGCCGGGATCATGCAGCACGTCGAGGAGGCCGGGGTTCACTCAGGCGACTCCGCCTGCGTGATCCCGCCGCTGAGCCTGGGCGAGGAGATGCTCGAGGAGATCCGCGCGACGACGCGGCGGATCGCCCTGGAGCTGGGCGTGATCGGCCTGATCAACATCCAGTACGGCGTCGCCGGGGGAGAGCTGTACGTGATCGAGGCCAACCCGCGTGCCTCGCGGACCGTTCCCTTCGTCTCCAAGGCGACCGGCGTGCCCCTGGCCAAGGTCGCGGCCAGGCTGATGCTGGGCGAGAAGCTCTCCGACCAGGAGCTGCGCGACCCGCCCACCGGCATGGTCAGCGTCAAGGAGGCCGTGCTTCCCTTCGCCCGCTTCGCCGGCGCGGACTCGGTCCTCGGACCGGAGATGAAGAGCACCGGCGAGGTGATGGGCATCGCCGCCGACTTCCCGGCCGCGTTCGGGAAAGCGCAGGCGGCGGCGGGCGTCTCGCTGCCCACGGAGGGGTCCGTCTTCATCACCGTCACCGATACCGACAAGCCGGCGGCGACGCAGATCGCCGCCCGTTTCCACGACCTCGGCTTCGAGCTCGTCGCCACCGGCGGCACCGCGCAGGCGATCTCGGCGATGGGGGTGCCGGTGAGAACGATCAGCAAGATCGCCGAGGGCTCGCCCAACGTCGTCGACCTGATCCGCGAGCACCGCTGCGCCCTGGTGATCAACACCCCGACCGGCTCCGGCGCCCGTGCCGACGGCTACGAGATCCGCACCGCCGCGGTGCGCCACGGGATCCCCTGCGTGACGACGATGACCGGGGCGTCCGCCGCTGTCCGCGCGATCGCCGCGAACATCGAAGGCGACTCCGACGTCCGCTCCCTCCAGGAGATCCACGGCCTGGAGAGGGCGAAACAGCCTCGATGACCGCCCCCTTCGGGCGTCGCCTCTGCACCGTCTCCGAGAGCAAGCCCTCGGGCGGCTACAGGCTCTTCTCCCTGATCGACGAGGAGGGCCCCGAGCCCCAGCCCGGCCAGTTCTACATGCTCGCCACCGAGTCCCACTGGGAGCAGCGGGACGGCCGCCCCTACCTGCCGAGAGCCCTCTCCGTGGCCGAAACCGCTCCTGCTGCATCGGGAGTCCGCCTCGACTTTCTGATCGAGGGGGTCGGCCCAGGCACCGACCGCCTCTGCGAGCTGCAGCCAGGCGAGAAGGTCTGGGTAAATGGCCCGCTCGGCAACTCCTTTTCGACTCCCAAGGAGCTTTCACCAGAAGCTGCCGGCGCAATCCTCGTCGGCGGCGGAATCGGTATAGCCCCGCTGGCGCTGCTCCGCCGCACCTTCGCGGCCCGCAACATTCCAACCCGGGTCCTGCTTGGCTTCCGCGACGAAGCCCACTCCGGCGGCCTTGACGACCTCTTCTCCTGCGGCGAGGTCCGCCTGGCCAGCGACGACGGCCACACCGGCTACCACGGCTACGTAACCGACCTCCTCAAGCAGATGCTCGAGGGTGACGACGCAAGCTCTGCCGCTGTCTACGCCTGCGGCCCCCCGCCTATGCTCGATGCGATTGGCGCGCTCTGCTTGGACGCTGGCGTCCCCTGTGAGCTCGCGATGGAGGCCCCCATGGCCTGCGGCTACGGCGCTTGTTTCGGCTGCGCCGTTCCCAAGGCCGGGGGCGGCTATCTCCGTCTGTGTGTAGACGGGCCGGTAGTCCGGCCTTTGCCGGGGGGTGGCGTCGCAGGGGGGACCGCCCCCGAGGACGCTTTAGCGACCGCAGGGGGTGGTGGGTCCCCTGCGGCGACAGGACCCGCCGGCCCAACCCCGCTCGACTTCTGCGGCATCGAGCTGACCCACCCGATCATCAACGCATCAGGCACTTTCGACGCAATTGCGGCCCATCGGGTGTACGGCGATGAGCTTTTGAGGGACTTTCCCTTCTCGGCGTTCGTGTCGAAGACGATCACGCCGGAGCCGCGCGCGGGAAACGAGCCGCAGAGGATCTGGGAGACGTCGGCGGGGATGATCAACTCGATCGGGCTGCCGAACAAGGGGCTGGAGGGGTTCCTGGAAGAGGACCTGCCGCGGCTTTCTGAGCTTTCGGTGCCCTTGATCGTCTCGGTCATGGGGACGAGCAAGGAGGAGTTCTCACGACTTGTCACAGGCGTGGGGGAGAGGGACGAGGTTGCCGCGATCGAGCTCAATGTCTCGTGTCCCAATGTGCATTCCGGGCTGATCGTCGGTGAGCAGCCGAGCGAGACGGAGGCGTTGCTGGAAGCGCTGCGGTCGCTGACGGGGAAGCCGTTGATCGTGAAGCTCACTCCCAACGTGGCCAATCCCGCCGATGTCGCCATCGCCGCGGAACAGGGAGGCGCCGATGCCGTTTCGCTCATCAACACGCTGAAGGCCAGTGCGATCGATCCCGCGACGCGAAAACCAGGCATCGCCGCGGGCCACGGGGGCCTATCCGGGCCAGCCGTTCGACCGATCGCCATCGCTCAGCTCCGAGCCGTTTCAGCCGCCGTCCAGATCCCAATCGTCGGGATGGGCGGGGTCGCCAGCGGCGCCGACGCGGCGGAAATGATCTCCGCGGGAGCGACGCTGGTGGCCGTGGGCACGGAGAGCTTTCGAGACCCACGCGCTGGACAAAGGGTTGCAGGCGAGATAGCCGAAGCGCTCAGGACAGGTCGAAGCGGTGAGCGGACCGCAATTCAAAGCTAAACCTCGACTCGAGGTCGAGGTGAATTTCCGGTAAAAAGGCCCCGAAGGCCTTGCACGCCGGCGACCCGCGGCTATACTCGCCGCCCACATGACCAGCCCAGTCAAGACCTCCGCCGCGACGCCCGAGCGATCGCTGGACCAGCGGATGGATGCGCTCAAGCGCGCCAACGACATTCGGACCGCGCGCGCCAAGCTGAAGAAGGACCTGAAAGCGGGCAAGGCCAACATCAACACCCTGTTGCTCGATCCGCCCGATTACCTGCTGACCGCGAAGGTCTTCGACATGCTGCTGGCGGTACCCAAGTACGGCAGGGTGAAGACCAACAGGATCCTCAACCAGTGCCGGATCTCCCCGTCGAAGACGATCGGCGGCATGTCAGAGCGGCAGCGGGCTGAGTTGGTCTCCCAGCTTCGCCGTTAACGACCGCAAACCGGCGCATATCGCCGTCCTCGGTCGCTCGCGTGCAGAGCACGCCACGCTCCCTGCGTCCGGGCGATCTGCTTGGTTTCCTCGGCTGAGATGGCCAAGGTCTTCGTAATCACAGGTCCCTCCGGAGTCGGCAAGGGGACGCTGATCTCCAAGCTGCTCGAACGAGTGCAGGGGCTGGAGCTGTCGATCTCCGCCACCACCCGCGAGCCCCGCGAGGGCGAGGTCGACGGGCGCGACTACCACTTCCTTACGCCGGAGGAGTTCGATCGCCGGATCGCAGCGGAAGACTTCCTCGAGTTCGCCACCTACAGCGGCAATCGCTACGGGACGCTGCGCTCGGAGGTCCGCCGCCGGCTCGAGCAGGGCCACTCGGTCGTCCTCGAGATCGAGGTGCAGGGGGCCCGTCAGGTGCGCGCGGCGATGCGCGAGTCGGTGCAGGTCTTCATCGCGCCTCCCGATCCAGCCTCGCTGCGACACCGGCTGGAGTCGCGTGGGACGGACAGCCTCGAGGCGATCGACTCCCGCCTCGAAGTCGCCGAGCAGGAGCTGGCCGCTCAGGACGAGTTCGCGCACCGGGTCGTCAACGACGAACTGGAGCGGGCTGCCGGCGAGCTGGAAGGGATCGTGCGCGCGGAGCTCGGCGTACCACTAGACTCCGGAGCCGAATGATCAAACCACGCGTTGACAAGCTTCTGGATCACACCGACTCCCACTACGCGGCCGTAGTCGTCGCCGCCAAGCGGGCCCGGCAGATCAACAGCTACTACCACAGCCTCGGCGAGGGCAGCTTCGGCGAGTACCCGCCCCCGATGGTGGACGTACCCGGCGAGCGGAACTACCTCTCGATCGCCCTCGAGGAGGTCGCCGCGGGCAAGCTCAAATACGAGTACCGCTCCTAGCCGCGCCCCGGCGCGACCGGAGCCAGGAGAAAACGATGGCCAGAATCCTGCTCGGCGTAAGCGGAGGGATAGCCGCCTACAAGGCACTTGAATTCGCGCGTCTGGCCACGTCGGGAGGGCACGGCGTGCGCGTCCTGATGACCGAGGGCGCGGAGCGCTTCGTCGGCGCCGCCTCTTTCGAGGGCATCGTCGGCTCACCGGTGCTCACTTCGGAGTTCGAGCGCGACCCGATGCGCGGTGCCTTCCCCGGCGATGACGCGCCTGAGCACGATCCAATCGGTCACCTTGCCGTGGCCGCCAACTGCGACGCCTACCTGGTCGCGCCCGCCTCGGCCAACACGCTGGCGAAGCTCGCGGGTGGGATCGCCGACTCGATGGTCACCACCTCCTTTCTCGCCTGTACCGCACCGCGCCTGGTCGCGCCGGCGATGAACGACCGCATGTACGGCGACGCGGCAACCCAGGCCAACCTGGCGACCCTGCGCGAGCGCGGGGTCACGGTGATCGAGCCCGACGAGGGGGCGCTTGCCTCCCGTGGCGAGCACGGCAAGGGCAGGCTGCCCGACCCGGCGCGCCTCCTGGCCCTGGTCGAATCCGAGCTCCCCACGGGCCAGCGCCCCTGGGACGGCCTCCGCGTCCTCGTCACCGCAGGCGGCACCCGCGAGCCGATCGACTCCGTCCGTTTCCTCGGCAACCGCTCCAGCGGCCGCATGGGCATCGCCCTAGCCGCCGCAGCAGCCCGCCGCGGCGCCGAGGTGACCCTGATCGCGGCCAACGTAGCCCTCCCCGAGCCCCCGGGCGTCCACCGCATCGACGTAGAGACCGGCGAGCAGCTGGCCAACGCCGCCCAAGCCGAGTTCCCCAACTCCCACGTCCTCCTGATGGCAGCGGCCCCCGCCGACTTCAGGGCAAGCGAGATCGCGACGGGCAAGCTAACCCGCGACGCCTCCCTAGACCTCCACCTAGAGCCGACCGAGGACATCCTCGCCTCCTTGACCGCCAGCAAGACCGAGCAGCAAACGGTCGTGGCCTTTGCTGCCGAAGCGGGCGAGAACACCGAGCGCGCAAAGCAAAAGCTGGCACGTAAGAAGGCGGATCTGATCGTCCTAAACGACATCTCAAACCCCGAGATCGGCTTCGAGAGCAGCGAAAACGCCGTAACCCTGATCGACACAGATGACGCGACCGAGATCCCACAAGCTCCAAAGACCACCATCGCCGAGGCAATCCTCGACCGAGTGAGCTCGCTCCGGGAAGAGGGACGGCAATCCCCTCGAACGGACGGATACTCAAAGCGTCGCGCTAATTCGCGCGACGCTTGTTCGGGCGAGGGGATTGCCGTCCCTCTTCCCCACCACGCCGAGCTATACTCGCCCCCAAGCTGTAAGCCTCACCCGATGTACCCGAAGTGGGCCTGGCCCACTTTTTTTACGGCCTCAAGCCAGTGCAAGATCTTCAGCAAGACATCCAAGAGCAGCTTCGTGAGCTCGACTCCCAGCTCGACCTGGTCGCGCTCGAGCAGCCGAGCTCCGAAGCGCTGCGGCTCTTCATAGATCACCCCGAGGGCGTCGACCTCGCCCTCTGCGAGAAGGTGACGATGCACCTCAACCACCTGCGGGCCGAGTACTCGCTCGAGGTGTCCTCGCCCGGTCCCAAGTACCGCAAAGACAAGGAGCAGCTCCAGTGAGCAAAGAGATCGTCGACGCAGTCAAGGCACTGGAGCAGGAGAAGGGGATCTCCGCCGACAAGCTGATGGACGCGCTCGAGGACGCGCTTCTCTCCGCCTACAAGAAGACGCCGGGGGCGGCCAAATACGCCCGCGTCGACCTCGATCACGAAACCGGCGACTTCCTGGTCTTCGAACTGATCCTGCCGCCGGAGCTGGAGGAGAAGCTGCTCGCCGAGGCCGCCGAGGCCCAGGAGGAGGAAGAGCGCGAAATCGATCCCGAAACGGGAGAGCTGCGCGAGCCCGAGGACCCCGAGCTGGACCCAGAGATGATCGCCCCCTACGAGGACCAGATCTCCACCCGTGACGTCACGCCCGAAGACTTCGGCCGGATCGCCGCCCAGACCGCCAAGCAGGTGATCCTGCAGCGGATCCGCGAGGCCGAACGGATGATGATGTTCGACGAGTACCAGGACCGCGTCGGCGAGCTGATCACCGGGATCATCCAGCAGTCCGACAAGCGCTACACGCTGGTTCAGCTGCGCGAGCGGGTCGAGGCGCTGCTGCCCAAGTCCGAGCAGGTCTACAACGAGCGCTACGACCACGGGATGCGGGTCAAGGCCGTGATCACCGACGTCTCCGACTCGACCAAAGGGCCGGCGATCGTCGTCTCCCGCCGCAGCTCGGAGCTGATCAAAAAGCTGTTCGAAATGGAGGTCCCCGAGATCGCCGACGGCCTGGTCGAGATCGCCAACGTCGCGCGCGAGCCCGGCTACCGCTCCAAGATCGCCGTCGTCTCGCATGCCGACGGCGTGGACCCGGTCGGCGCCTGCGTGGGCCCGCGCGGCTCGCGCGTGCGCATGGTC
>JANWHD010000051.1 GCA_025450585.1 Solirubrobacterales bacterium | reverse complement strand
TAGCGCAAGCACGCAGCCCGCCGCGGCTGCCCGGCGGCGCGCCCAGCGTCGACGGGCTCACGGCCGCGGCTCACGGGGCTGCCGCGGGGGGGGGGGGGGGGGGCCGCCGGCCACCCCCGGGGCGCGGCGGCCCCGGGCCCCCCCCCCCCGACGCCCGGGCCCACCCGCACCCGGAACCCCTACCGAGAAGGGCTCTTGTCCGCCCTCTCCCGCAACACCCGCTTGAGGATCTTCCCGGTCGCGTTCCGTGGCAGCTCCTCCATGAACTCGATCTCGCGCGGCGACTTGTAGGAGGCGAGGTTGGCCTTGACGTGCGCCTGCAGCTCCTCCTCCGTGACGTCGGCCTCCGATACCGCGACGACGAACGCCTTCAGCCGCTGGCCGAACTCCTCGTCCTCGACTCCGATCACCGCGACCTCGACCACGGCGTCGTGGTCGGCGAGCAGGTCCTCGACCTCGCGCGGGAACACGTTCTCCCCGCCGGAGACGATCATCTCGTCGTCGCGACCGTCGATGAAGAGGCGGCCGGCGGAATCGAGATGGCCGACGTCGCCGCTGCAGAGCAGCCCGTCGATCGCCTCTTTGCTACCGCCGCCGGTGTAGCCCTCGAAGGACATTTCGTTGCCGACGAAGATCCGCCCGACCTCGCCCGTCGGAACCTCCTGCCCCGTCTCGTCGTAGAGCTTGACCACCGTGCCGCGCGGTGCCTGCCCCGCCGTTCCCGGCGCCGCCCGCAGGTCCTCCGGGGTGGCGACGGTCGCATAGGCGACCTCGGTCGAGCCGTAGAGGTTGTAGACGGTGTCGCCGAAGCGGTCCATCCACTCGATCGCCATCTCGCCGGGGAGGGTGGACCCCGACGCGGCGGTGATCCGCAGCGAGGAGAGGTCGTAGGCATCGAGCGTCTCGGACGGGAGGCGGAGAATGCGCTGCAGCATCACCGGAACCACGGCGAGGACCTGAGCGCGGTGGTCCTGCACGGCGCGCAGGGTCCCCTCCTCGTCGAAGCGGCGGCGCAGGACCATCGTCGAGGCGGTCGGCAGGCTCATCACGAAGTGGAAGAAGCCCCAGGAGTGAAAGAGCGGCGCGGCGACCATCATCGTCTCGCGCGCCCGGTAGGGGATCTTCTCGATCAGCGCCGCCATCACCAGCAGCCCGTCGGGACTGGAGCGCTGCGCGCCCTTCGGCGCCCCGGTCGTACCGGACGTGAGGATGACGAAGCGCGGTTTGTCGGGCGGGGGCTTGTGATTGGACTCGTCGCCGGCGGAGATCAGCGCGTCGAGCGTCTGCTCCTGGGGCGCCCCGTCGGTCCAGGAGACGATGCGCTCGACGTCGTCGTCGACGCCGTCGAGCAGGCCCGTGAACTCCTCGTCGTAGACCAGCGCCTTCGGTCCCTCGCGCCGCATCACCTCGACCAGCTGCGGCCCGGCGAACATGGTGTTCAGGTAGAGCGCGCTGGCCCCGAGCTTGGCCGCGGCGAGGGTCGCCTCGACGAAGCCGCGGTGGTTGCGGCACATGATCCCGATGCCGTCCCCCGGCCCGATCCCCATGCCCGCGAAGGCATGGGCGAGCGCGTTGGTGCGGCGGTGCACCCGCTCGAAGGTGAGCGAGCCCCGTTCGTCGATCAGCATCGTCTCGTGCGGGTATTTGTGCGCCGCGGTGGCGACGCCGGTCGCCGGCGAGGCACCCCAGCGAAGGAAGGTGGCCGCGACCTTGGCGGCCCTGTCGGGCCGCGAGAGGCCGAGGACGCCGGCCTCGCGCAGGACCTTCACCTCGAAGACCGAGTCGGAGACCGACTGGCGCACGCCGGCAGCTATGGAGCCAAGTTTCCCCATCGGAACGAGAAGGTTATTCGCTATCGACGCAGGCCACCGCGATGCAGGCGATGCCCTCGCCGCGCCCGATCCAGCCCATGCCCTCGTTGGTCGTGGCCTTGACGCTGACCCGAGCCGAGGTCGCCTCGGCCAGGGCCCGCTCCATCTCCGCGCGGAAGGGGCCGATGCGCGGCTCCTCGCAGACGAGCGTCGCATCGACGTTGACGATCCGGCCGGAGACGGTGCCGACCGCGGTGCGCAGCAGGTCGATCGAGTCGGCGTCGCGCCAGCGATCCTCGTCGTCGGGGAAGAGGGTGCCGATGTCCCCCATGCCGGCGGCGCCGAGCAGGGCGTCGATCACCGCGTGGGTGAGCACGTCGGCGTCGGAGTGGCCGGCGAGGCCCCGTGCGTGCTCGATCTCGACCCCGCCGAGGACCAGGCGGCGTCCCTCGGCAAAGCGGTGGCTGTCGTAGCCGATGCCGACGCTCATCGACTCAATCCTCGCGCACCGCGGCGCCGAGCGGTGCCTGGCGCCGCTGCCGCGCCTCGAAAACGCAGATCTCCTCCACGCCGAGCTCGCCAAGGAACCCGACCGCGTCCTCGTAGCGAAAGCCGACGTGCTCGGGGTGGTGGGCGTCGGAGGAGAGCGCGAAGACGGCACCGGCCTCGACGCACATCTCGGCGAAGGCGCGCGCGGGGTAGATCTCGCCCACGGGCTTGCGCAGGCCCGCCGTGGAGACCTCGACCGCGATACCGCTCTCGGCGATCGCCTCGACCGCCGGCTCGTAGAAGTGCCGCGGATCGCGCTCGGGCATCGGCCGGCCGGCGCCCCAGACCTTGACCAGGTCGGGGTGGGCGAGGACGTCGAAGAGCCCGGAGCGAGCGCACTCGGCAAGGGCATCGAAGTAGCGGCGCCAGACCTCGTCCGCGTCCCCCTTGCGATCCCAGACGTCCCAGCCCTCGTGGTCGACCGCGGCCTCGCCGACGAAGTGGACCGAGCCGACCACGTAGTCGAAGTCCCGTGCCTCCAGCAGCGTCGCGGTGCGGTCCTCGGCGCCGGGAACGAAGTCGCACTCAATCCCGAGTCGCAGCGGCGTCTCGCGGACGAACTCGCAGTAGGCGTCGAGGTCGTCGCGCGCCTGTTCCTCCCAGAATGGGTGGCGCCAGACGTCGAGCGCCTGGGTGAAGCGGTAGACGTGCTCGGAGACGCCGAGCTCCTCGATCCCGGCGTCGCGGGCAGCCGCCAGGTAGCGGTCGACGTTCTCGCGGGTGAAGAAGCGCTCGCTCGGCGTGCCGGGGTCGTCGGGGCGCAGGTGCAGGTGGTAGTCGGTGAGCATCGGACGCGCAGAGTAGGCGACCCGGGGCGCGGATACGCTGACGCCATAGTCCACCTGAGGATCGTCGTCCCCGAAGACCGCTGTCAGAAGGTCCTTGACCTGCTCGAGGCGGCTCCGTCGACCTCCAACCTCGTCTTCCTCCCCGGTGTCGCCCGTCAGCCTCGCGGCGACGTGGTCCTCTGCGACATCGCCCGCGAGGAAGCGAGCGTCCTGATCGAGGACCTGAAGGAGCTGGGGGTGGCCCGCGACGGCTCGATCGCGCTCGAGCAGATCGATTCCCAGCTCTCCGACGCCGCCGACCGGGCCGAGAAGGCGGCCCGCGGCATGCCGTCGGACGCCGTCGTCTGGGAGGAGGTCGAGGCCCGCACCTCGGAGACCACCGAGCTGGGAGGGAACTTCCTCATCTTCATGATCCTCGCCTGCCTGATCGCCTCGGTCGGCATCTTCACCGGCTCGCCGATCCTGATCGTCGGCGCGATGGTCGTGGGCCCGGAGTTCGGTCCGCTGGCGGGCCTCTGCGTCGCCGCCGTGGAGCGACGCCGCGGCGTCGCACTGCGCTCGCTGACCGCCCTGACCGTCGGATTCCCCGTCGGCATCACAGCAGCCTTCCTGTTCACGCTGATCTGCGTGGCGACGGGGCTGGTCGACGCCGACTTCAAGAGCATCCAGAACCCGCTCACGCAGTTCATCGCCGAGCCCAACACGTTCTCCTTCATCGTCGCCGCCTTCGCGGGAGCGGCGGGCGTCCTCTCGCTGACCTCCGCCAAGTCCGGCGCGCTGATCGGGGTGCTGATCTCGGTGACCACGATCCCCGCCGCGGCGAACATCGGCGTCGCCGCGGCGCTGGGCAACTGGGATGACTGGCTGGGCGCGATGACTCAACTCGCCCTCAACCTGACGGCGATCGTGCTCGCCGGCGTCACCACCCTCTACATCCAGCGCAAGCTCTACGAGCGGCGCAGACGCCGCCACATGGACGACGGCCTGCGCGCGGTCGCCGGCCTGCCGAGCGAGCCGCCGCGGAGGGGTGGGTCACGCCGATGATCCGGCAGCTGGGAGTTTTGCTCGCCGCGTTCGCCGGCGGCGCTCTCCTCGCCGGCGGACTCGGCGCGGCCAGCCTCGGCGTAGCCCTGGGGGTCGGGCAACTCTTCTTCGCCGCTGCGCTCTCCTGGGTCCTACTGAGCTGAGCGCTCGCCGAGGAGCAACTCCGCCAGTCGCAGATCGAGCGGCGTCGTCACCTTGAGGTTTTCGGGCGGCGAGGGATGGATCAGCACCTTGCCGCCCGCGGCCTCGACCAGCATCGCCTCGTCGGTGGCGGCCGCGACCCGCTTCGGATCGCCGGCGAGCGCCCCCCGCAGCGCATCGACCCTGAAGACCTGGGGCGTCTGCGCCGCCCACAACCGCTCGCGATCCAGGGTCGAATCGATGATGAAACGCCGATTTTCCATGTCAGAGGTGGGAAATCGGCGTTTCGTCCCCAGATCCACTTGCTTGATGGTGTCGTTGACGGGGGCGGCGGCGATGGCGCCGGCGGCGTCGGGGTCAGCGAGGAGAGTCGCGACCACGTCCTCGATCAGCTCGGGCGTGACCAGCGGCCTCGCGGCGTCGTGGATCGCGACCAGCTCGGTGTCGACAGCCCGGAGGGCGTTCGACACCGACTGAGAGCGGGTCTCCCCGCCGTCGACCACTCCCACGTCGCCTCCCGCCAGGTCGTGCACGTGCCCCGGCGGGCAGGCGGCCACGATCAAACCCACCGAAGCGGCCTCGCGGCAGGCTGCGATCGACCACTCGACCATCGGCCTCCCGGCCAGCGGCACGAAGGCCTTCGGGCCGCCGGCTCCGAGCCTGCACCCGGAACCGGCGGCCGCGATGACCGCGGTGACGCTGCCGGCGCTACGCGGTCGCCGTGGCGGCGAAGCGCTCCTCCAGCAGGCCGTCGAGGTATTCCTCCGCGCCCTCCTCGTCCTTGTCGAGCGCGTACATGAACTCCGAGGCGAGGATCTTCTTCGCCCGCGTGTACATCTGCTTCTCACCGGTGGAGAGGCCCTTTTCCATCTCGCGGATCGCGAGGTTGCGGACGACCTCGGCCAGCTCGAACACGTCGCCGGTCTTGATCTTCTCGCGGTTGTACTTGAAGCGCCGGTTCCAGTTCTTCGGCATGTCGGACACCTCATCGGTGAGGACGTCCGTCACCTTCTTGATTTCCACCTCGTCGATCACCCGCCGCAGGCCGGCGACACCGGCGTTCTCGCAGGGAACCATCACCGTGAGTTCGTTGTGGAGGATCTTGATCGTCAGGTAGTCGCGCTCCTCCCCCATCAGCTGACGAGACTCTTTCTTCAACACAAGGCCAGCGCCGTGGTGGGGATAGACGACCTTGTCCCCCTCTTCGAAGTCGCAGACGTAAGGGACGTCGGACTCGAAGCCCACCTCCATGGCCTCCTCTGCTAGCTCAGAAATCGGGTGCTCCTTTCTTTCTCGACGGCGTCGATTCGCCGTCTGATGACTGACTCAAATTTGACGTGCTCGCGGGGACGCGCCAGGCCAAGCTGGGCGCCGCACGCGGCCGCTGCGCGTAGCAGCGCTACGCGCGAGGCCGTGGGTGGTGTCCAGCGCTGTGCCAGGCGTGTCATTCGTGGGTGCGTCAAATTTGAGTCAGTCATCTAGCTCTGTAGGTACCGGTCAACCAGATCGACCTCCTGAAGCCTGCGCAGGCCCTCGCGGATGTCCTTGGCCCTGGTCGGGCCAACGTCCTCGACGGCCTCCAGGTCGGCATCGGAGGCAGCCAGGACCTCCTCCAGCCCACCTAGCTCGTGGATGATCTTCTGGACGACAAGCTTGGGGATGCGCGGCACGCGGCCGAGCACGCGGTAGCCCCGCGGGGCGACCGGGAAGTCGAGGGTGTTCAGCTTGCGGTCGTAGCCGAGCAGCTCGGCGAGACGGCCGAAGTCGAGCACGTCCTGGTGCGGCAGCCGCGCCAACGACTGCAG
This sequence comes from Solirubrobacterales bacterium, assembly GCA_025450585.1. Classification (GTDB taxonomy): domain Bacteria; phylum Actinomycetota; class Thermoleophilia; order Solirubrobacterales; family 70-9; genus VRUE01. The sequence goes on along the minus strand of JANWHD010000051.1, from coordinate 4,552 downwards.
CACCGTCGCCAGGTTCCCCTCGGAGTCTTCGACGCTGTAGTCACGGATGAGGGCCGACTTGTCGGCGGCGACGCCAACCATCGTCTCCTCCAGCTGCATCTCGATCAGGCGACCCTCGGTGCCGAGCTCGACGATGTAGCGCTCGACCTCGACCGCCATCCGGGTCACCAGCTCGGCGCGCTGGAGGACGGCGAGCGCGTCGTAGAGCACCCCCCCGCCCTCGAACTCGAGCACGGTGAGCCGGTTGGAGACCTGGTCGAGCCGGGCGCGGTACTTGTCGAGGGTCGCCAGGCCCTGGTTCGCCTTGGCCAGCACCGCGGGGATGTCCTGCAGGATGTACTTCGTCCCCTCGACGTAGAGGGAGACGACGTCGCGGCGCTGGGAGATCGCGATCACCAGCGCCTCGGTCTGTTTGGAGACACGCTCGGCCGTGCGGTGGCGGGTGCCCGTCTCGGCCGAAAGGATGGTCGGGTCGGGCATCAGCTGGACGTTGGCCCAGGCGATCTTCGTCGCCTCGGCGTTGAGCACGATGGCGCCGTCCATCTTCGCCACCTGGTACAGCATCGCCGGCGTGTAGTCGATGTCGAGCCTGATCCCCCCTGAGAGCAGGTGGGAGATGTCGCCGGGGTCGCCGACGACGATCAGGCCGCCGGTGCGGGAGTGGACGATGTTGTCGAGCCCCTCGCGCAGCGCGCCGCCGGGCGCGACCACATCGAGAGCTCTCAGTAGGCGGGGATCTTGGCGTTCGGACAACTCATGAAGCTCATCCCCAGGAAGCGCTGACATCGCTCTCTAGGATGGCAAAAACCGCTTTGGAATGCGGAGTGGGCAAATCCAAGTGGACAGGTCGGGATGGTCGTTGTCAAGGAATCTCGTCACCCAACCGCGATCAGAGGTGGAAGCGGCGATGGTGACGGTGGTGCTGAAGGTCATCGCCCCGCGGTTCGCCCGCCACGGCAGGGTCGGGACCGGGCGGGTCGGGATCGCGCACGAAGCGCCAGGTGAGGACGACTCCGAGGGCGCAGAGGGCGACCGAGACCCAGGTCGAGCCGGCCACCGCATCGGCAAAGGAATCGCCTCCACCGTGCAGGGCGTGGAACACGGCACCGGTCGCGGCGAGGGCGATCGTGCCCGCCATCACCCGGTCCATCGCCAGCACACCGGAGGCGATGCCCACCTTCTCAGCCGGCATGGCCGCCATAGCTGCGGTCGACATCGGCGCATAAACGAGGCCCAGGGCGATCCCGAACAGCAGGTAGCCGGCCAGCAGCAGGCCGTATGAGCTTGAGGCCTCCAGGCGGGTCAGCACGAGCAGTCCGGCAACCCCGCAGGACATTCCCGCCGTCATCAGGCCGCGAGCGCCGAAGCGGGCGATCAGGCGTCCGGAAAGGGGCGAGATGACGACCATCGGCGCCGTGATCGGCATGATCATCAGGCCGCTCAACACCGCCGAGTGGCCGCGCACGTCCTGGAGGTATTGCGGTTGGAAGAACATCACGGCCCAGTAGGAGCCGACTAGGGTGAAAGCCGCCGCGCAGGCGCCGAGATAGGGCCCGTTGCGAAACAGCGCGAAATCGACGATCGGTTCGCGCGAGCGGTGCTCGATCCGCCAGAAGGCCCAGAGCGCCGCCAGGCCGCCGAGCGCGAGCGCAGCCGTCGTCGCGCCGCTCCACGCCTGGCTCTGGATCAACGCCAGGATCAACGCGGTGAGACCGAGGCTGAGCGCGAGCAGGCCGGGGACGTCGACGTGGCGCCCCGAGCCGGGGTCGGTGGACTCATGCGCGGCCAAGGCCATGATCGCGATCCCGGCGGCCGCGATCGGCAGGTTGATCCAGAAGATCGCCCGCCAATCGATTTCGACCAGGAGCCCGCCGACGAGCGGCCCGATCGCCAGCGCCAGGGCCGAGATCGCCGCCCAGATGCCCAGCGCGCGAGCCTGCTTGTCGGCCGGGAATGCGTTGCAAACGATCGCCAGCGAGAGGGGCAGCATCGGTGCGGCGCCGATGCCCTGCAGAACCCGGCCCGCGATCAACGTCTGTTGGTCGCCGGCGCTGGCGGAGAGCACCGAACCGAGGGCAAAGACGGCCATGCCGGCGAGGAACAACCGCTTGCGACCGAACATGTCGCCGAGTCGCCCGGCTGTGACGACCAGGATCGTGATCGCCAGCAGGTAGCCGTTCATCGCCCACTGCAGGCCCTCGGCACTCGCCCCGATGTCGTGCCTGATGCTGGGCAGCGCCAGGGCGACCACGGTCGAGTCGAGCATCAATATGAAAAGGCCCGAGCAAGCCCCGATCAGGGTCCACCACTTGCGATCCATCGGGCGCAGGCTACGAGGCGATCAAGTCGCGATCGGGGTCGATGCCCCAACGCCCCCCAACTTCGGCCAGCTCGTCGCTGAGCGACCAGCGATCAGGGCGCTCTTCGCCCTTGTGCTGGGGGTTGGCGCCCTTCAACGCCATGCTGCCGGTGTTGTCGCCGATCGCGCGTATCGCGGCGACGTCGTCGTCGTCGAGGCGCTGCTCCGCCGGCATCGTCGCCAGCTCGGCCCGCTTCTCCTCGATCGGCCGTGCATCCGCCCCGGCCTCCTGGATCAGGGTCGGTGCGACGCACTCAACCCCCCCGTGGGCGAGGTTCCACTGGCAGGCGAGGTGCATCGGGCTGAGGCCGGTGCGCTCGCGAACCGGCGCGAGCCGCTCCAGCTTCTCCAGCCCTGCCTCGATCCATCCCTCCGGGCGGAACGCGCGGTGGTCGCCCTTTGCCAGCTCCATCCCCGGCCGCAGGTCGCCCCAGAAGAGGCCGCCGTAGTCGACGACGCGGGTGATCACCTTGACCCCGTGCCGCCCGGCGGCCTCGAGGCAGAGCTCACCCGGCCAAGGCTCGAACGGATTGAGGATGATCATCGCCCAGTCGATCCTGTCGCCAAAGCGCTCCAGGCAGGAGATCAGATCGAGCGTGAAGCCGTTGGCCGGTCCGGGGGCAACCCCGATCTGGCCTGTCCGCCCCGCCTCGCGCAGTGCCGACATCCCGTCCCAGACCGCCTCGCTCGAGTAACCGATCCGGTCCGGGTTGTGGAGCAGCAGCAGGTCGAACGAGTCGACCCCGAGCCGATCGAGGCTGCGCTCGGCCGCCATCTTCAAGTAATCCGCATACGCACCCTCGCCGCGCAGGTGCGGATCAGTGAAGCGCGGAAACCCCCGCGGACCATCCCGCTCCCCCTCATAGAAGTCATGCCCGACAGCACCGACGAGGCAGTAGGAATCGCGTGGCACCCCCACAAGGGACCGCCCCAGCACCGAATCCGCCTCGCCCTGACCATAGGTGTCGGCACTCAGCACCGTGTCGATCCCATTGTTGGGCAGCAGCAAGCTTTCCAGCCGCGCCTCGTCGATTTCCTCTCCGAAGCGCAGGTATCTACCCCCGCTCCAGGTGCCAACGGCAGCACGACCAAGCTCACGCATGCAACGAACCATAAGGCCGCAGCTCGCGCGGGTGGCGCCGGGGAGGGGGTGTCCGGGCGGCAGCGGCGTCCTCTTTTTCGCCCCAACCCCACCCTCGAATGGCCAACGACGCTCCTGGCGAAAAACCCAGCAGAGCCCGGACACCCCCTCCCCGGCGACAGGACCCGCGCGCCAACAGCTATTGGCTAGTCAGCCTCGGGCTTGGAATCGTCAGGGGCCGGCTCTTGGTCATCGGCACCCTCGTCCTTCTTCGCGCCGACGCCGACCTTCTCGGGCTCGGGCTTGGACTTCTTCGGGCGAGGCTTCTTCGGTTTGACGATCTTGAGGCTGAGCGGGTGGTCCTCCTCGTCGCCGGAGGCGTCGCGCTCGACCATCACGGTCGAGCCCGGCGTCATCTCGCCCTGGCGCAGCACTTCGTCGGCAAGCGGGTCCTCGATGTAGCGCTGGATCGCGCGGCGCAGCGGGCGGGCTCCCATCGAGGGGTCCCAGCCTTTCTCGACCAGCAGGTCCTTCGCCTCGTCGGTCAGCTCAAGCTGCAGCTCGTGCTCGGCGACCTGGACGCGGACCCGGTTGATCATCAGGTCGATGATCTCCTTGACCTCTGCCTTGGCGAGCTTGTGGAAGACGATCACCTCGTCGATCCGGTTGAGGAACTCAGGCCGGAAGACTTTCTTCAGGTCGCTCATGATCCGGTTCTTCATGTCGTCGTAGGACATGCCGGTCTCGTCGGCGACGGTGAAGCCGATCGAGGTGTTCTTGGCGATCTCCGAGGCGCCGATGTTCGAGGTCATGATCACGATCGCGTTGCGGAAGTCGACCGTCCGACCCTGCGAGTCGGTCAGGCGCCCGTCCTCGAGGATCTGCAGCAGGATGTTGAAGACGTCCGGGTGCGCCTTCTCGATCTCGTCGAGCAGCAGCACCGAGTACGGCTTGCGGCGCACGGCCTCGGTGAGCTGGCCGCCCTCGTCGTAGCCGATGTAGCCCGGGGGCGAGCCGACCAGCCGCGAGACCGCGTGCTTCTCCATGTACTCGGACATGTCGATCCGGATCAGCGCGTCGTCGTCGCCGAACAGGAACTCGGCGAGCGTCCG
>JANWHD010000050.1 GCA_025450585.1 Solirubrobacterales bacterium | reverse complement strand
GGGGGCCCCCGGTGCCCGGGTTCGGGGTTTTCCTGGGGGGCCCCCCCCCCGCCCCCGCCCGCGTGATCAAGCTTCATTGCACGGTCCACCAACGTTTGGCGTGCAAGCAATAGCCTGCGCGTCCCGTGGATCTCCGTCGCACGCCTCTCTACGAGCAGCATGTCGAGCTTGGCGGCAAGCTTGTGGACTTTGCTGGCTGGGAGATGCCGGTGCAGTACGAGGGCATCAAGGAGGAGCACTCGGCTGTGCGGACTCATGCGGGGATGTTCGATGTGTCGCATATGGGCGAGGTCGAGGTGGAGGGGCCTGGGGCGCTTGCGTTTTTGCAGCGGGTTCTTTCCAACGATGTGGGGAAGGTCGAGGTTGGGGGGGCTCAGTACTCGTGCCTGTGCAACGAGGAGGGGGGCGTTCTCGACGACCTCTTTGCCTACCGGCTGGGTGGTGACCGGTATCTGATCGTCACCAACTCGGCGAACCACGTGGCGGATCTGGGTTGGCTGGGGCGGTGGAGTCGCGACTTCGACGTCGCCGTGCGCGACGTTGCCGACCGCTACGCGATGCTCGCCGTGCAGGGGCCGCACGCGCGGGTGATCGTCTCGCGTACCCTCGGCATCGAGCTGCCGCCGCGGATGCGGGTCACGACGGCGCGGGTAGGTGGCCGTCCGGCGCTCGTCTGCGGCACCGGCTACACCGGCGAGGACGGAGTCGAGCTGCTGATCGACCCCGAGGTGGCGCCGGCGATCTGGGCGGAGCTGCTCGATGCCGGCGTCGTCCCCTGCGGCCTCGGCGCCCGCGACACCCTGCGCCTCGAGGCCTGCTTTCACCTGCACGGCAACGACCTGACCCCCGACCACAACCCAATCGAGGCCGGCCTCGGCTGGTGCTGCGCGGAGGGGACGGGATTCCTCGGCTCAGAGGCCATCGCCCGGGCTCGTCGGGACGGCACCGCGGAGAAGTTGGTGCCGTTCCGGATCGACGGGGCGGGAATCCCGCGACAAGGGAACCCGGTGCTGGCGGCCGGCGAGGCGGCCGGCACCGTCACCTCCGGCACCTTCTCGCCCTCGCTCGAGGTCGGGATAGGGATGGCCTACGTCCGCGCCGACCTCGCCGAGCCCGGAACTGCGGTCGAGATCGACGTGCGGGGCAAGCGCCGCCCGGCCCGGATAGCTTCCAAGCCCCTCTACCGGAAAGCGAGATGACGTTGCCCGACGCGAACTATCCCGACGACCTGCTCTACCACGACCAGCACGACTGGGCGCGGCTGGAGGGGGACGACCACGCCGTCTTCGGGATCACCTGGTACGCCCAGGACAGCCTCGGCGAGGTCGTCTTCTACGACCCACCGGAGGTCGGCGGCACGGTCGACAAAGACGCCACCTATGCGGAGGTGGAGTCGGTGAAGGCGGTCTCCGACGTGATCGCGCCGATGTCGGGAGAGATCGTCGAGGTCAACGATGCGCTCGAAGACACCCCGGAGAAGGTCAACGAGGACCCCTACGGCGAGGGCTGGCTGGTCAAGGTCAGGCTGACCGCGCCGGAGGAGGCCGGCGCGCTGCTCGACGCCGGCGAATACCGCAAGTTGCTGGAAAACGCATAGCCCGGTCCCAGCCAGGGGTTTCCGTAGCCTTCACCGGGTGACGCGCTACACCTCCGCCACGCCCGCCGACCGGGCCGAGATGTTGGCCGCGATCGGGGTCGGCTCGACCGCGGAGCTCTTCGAGCAGGTCCCCGAGCCCCTGCGGCTCGACTGCCCGCTGAAGCTCCCCGAAGGGATGAGCGAGGCGGAGGTCTTCGAGCGACTCTCGGCGCTCGCCGCCCGCAATGTCGACGCCGAGGAGCAGGTCTGCTTCGTCGGGGCGGGGATGTACGACCATTACGTGCCGGCGATCGTCGACGCGATTGCGCAGCGCTCGGAGTTCCTCACTCCGTACACCCCCTACCAGCCGGAGATCTCCCAGGGGGGCTTGCAGGTCATGTTCGAGTTCCAGACCGCGATGTCGGAGCTGACCGGGCTGCCGGTGTCGAACGCCGGCCTCTACGAGGGCCCGTCCTCGGTCGCCTCGGCGGGCTACCTGGCGATGGCGGCGACGAAGCGGAGGCGTTTCGTCGTCTCCCGCGGTCTGCACCCGCACAGCCGCGAGACGCTCGAGACCTACGCGGTCGGCTACGGCGCCGAGGTGGTCGAGGTCGGCCTGAGCGGTGGCGAGACCGATGCCGGCGCGCTCGCCGCGGCGGTCGATGGCGAGACCGCGGCGGTCTTCCTGCAGAGTCCCAACTTCCTCGGCGCGGTCGAGCGGGTCGAGGCGCTCGGTGTGGCGGCGAAGGAGCACGGTGCGCTGCTCGTCGTCGCCACCGACCCGATGACGCTCGGCGTGCTCAAGCCGCCGGGCGAGCAGGGCGCCGACATCGCCCTCGGTGAGGGCCAGCCGCTGGGCAACCGACTCGACTTCGGCGGCCCCTCCTTCGGCTTTTTCTGTGCGACTGAGGAGCAGATCCGCCGCATGCCCGGCCGGATCGCCGGGGAAACCGACGACGTCGACGGGCGCCGCGGCTTCGTCTTGGCCCTGCAGACGCGCGAGCAGCACATCCGCCGCGAGAAGGCGACCCACAACATCTGCACCGCGCAGGCGCTGAACGCGCTGGCGGCGATGGTCCACCTCGCCTGGCTCGGCCGCGAGGGCTATCGCGAGCTGGGAGAGCTGCTGGTCCGCCGCACCGTCTACGCGCGGGAGCGCCTGGCCGCGGTTCCCGGTGTCGAGCTGCTGCACGAGGCACCGGTGGCACGCGAGTTCGCGCTGCGCCTCGACGCCCCGGTCGATCGCGTGCTGGAGCGCTGCGCCGAACGCGGCATCGCCGCCGGCTACCCACTCGGTCGCGAGTACCCCGAGTACGAGGACGGCCTCCTCGTCGCGATCACCGAGCGCCGGACCAAAGCCCAGATCGACGACCTGGCCGAGGCGCTGGGGGCGGCGGTCGCCACCGAGCGTGGCGAGTTTCCCGTCGATATCACGGAAAAGTCGCCACAGGGGGTCGGTTGATGGCTCTTCAGGAGACCCCGATGCAGCGCGAACGGGCGCAGACGATCTACGAGAAGTCGAAGCCCGGTCGCCGGGCCGCCACACTGCCGGCGGCCGAAGTCCCCGAGCCCCCGCTCGAGGAGCTGATCCCGGCCGAGCTGCTGCGCGACGAGCCGCCGCGCCTGCCCGAGGTCGCCGAGCCCGAGATCGTCCGCCACTACAACAAGCTCTCGCGGCGAAACTTCGACCTCGATAGCGGCTTCTACCCACTCGGCTCCTGCACGATGAAGCACAACCCGCGACTCAACGAGCGGGTCGCGGCGCTCCCCGGCCACGCCAGGTTGCACCCGGCCCAGGATCCAAAGCGCGCCCAGGGCGCGCTGGAGCTGATGTGGCTGCTGCAGGAGTCCCTCAGCGAGATCTGCGGCCTGCCCCACGTCAGCCTGCAGCCTTCGGCCGGCTCCCACGGAGAGCTCGCCGGCCTGCTCCTGACCCGGGCCTTCCACGCCGACCGCGGCGAAGAGCGGACCAAGGTCCTGGCGCCGGACACCTCGCACGGGACCAACCCGGCCTCGGTGACGATGGCCGGCTACGAGGCGGTAAAGGTCGCGACCAACGAACGCGGCGGGGTCGAGATGGACGACCTCCGAGCCAAGATCGGCGAGGGCCCGGACCAGGTCGCTTGCCTGATGCTGACCAACCCCAACACGCTCGGCCTCTTCGACGAGAACATCGCCGAGATCGCCGGACTGATCCACGAGGCGGGGGGGACGCTCTACTACGACGGCGCCAACCTCAACGCGGTGATGGGCCAATCGCGACCCGGCGACATGGGCTTCGACATCGTTCACGTCAACCTGCACAAGTCCTTCAGCCAGCCGCACGGGGGCGGCGGGCCCGGGGCGGGCCCGATCGCCGTCTCGGAGCGGATCGAGCCCTACCTGCCGCGACCGCAGGTGGTGCGCCGCGACGGCGACAACGGCCACGGCCCGTTCTTCGACCTCGACCTCGAGCGGCCCAAGTCGATCGGCCGCCTGCGCGGCTTCCAGGGCAACTTCGGCGTCTTCGTCCGCTCCTACGCCTACATCCTCAGTCTCGGCGCCGACGGCCTCGCCGAGGCCTCGGAGACCGCGGTGCTGAACGCCAACTACCTGAAGGCCCGCCTGGCCGAGGGGCGCGCGGGCGAGCGCCTGCCGGTCGCCTTCAATCGCCACTGCATGCACGAGTTCGTCCTCTCCGGCAAGCCGATGAAGCGCGAGCTCGGCCTCGCCACCCTCGACCTAGCCAAGCGCCTGCTCGACTTCGGCTTCCACCCGCCGACCGTCTACTTCCCCCTCCTGGTCGAGGAGGCGCTGATGATCGAGCCGACCGAGACCGAGACGAAAGAGAGCCTCGACGCCTTCGCCGATGCGATCGAGCGGATCCTCGCCGAGGCCGAGGACGACCCCGGGGTCGCCAAGCAGGCGCCCTACACGACTCCGGTGCGCCGCCTCGATGAGGTCAAGGCCACGCGCAAGCCCGTCATCCGTCAGCCCCTATAGCTCGGGCAGCTTCTGCTTCAGCTCGAGCACGGGGGCGAAAAGGTCACCGTGCTTCTCCACGCGCTTGAGCACGTCGGCCGCCTCGAAGACGAGTGAGTCGGCGTCCTTGCGCTCCACTGCGCGTTCCAGCTCGTCCCACGTCACGGGGGTGGAGACGGTCGGGCGTTCGCGGGCGCGGAGGGAGTAGACGGCGATCGTCGTTTTGCGTTCGTTGTTCTGGTACCAGTCGATGAAGACCTTGCCCTTGCGCAGGGTCTTTTTGCCCATCTTGGCGATCACCTCGTCGGGCGTCTGCTTGGCGAGCAGCTGGGCGAGCGCCTGGGCGAAGGGCCGCGTCTCCTCGTAGGTCGTCTTCGTGTTCAGCGGCACGTAGAGCTGCAATCCCTTCGAGCCCGAGGTCTTGACGAAGCTCTCGAGGCCGACGTGGCCCATCAGCTCGCGCAGGCGCAGCGCCACCCGACCGCAGTCGAGCACTTCGGCGGGCGGTCCGGGGTCGAGGTCGAAGGCGAGCACGGTCGGCTGCTCGTGCTTGCTGCCCAGGGAGAGGGAGGGGTGCAGCTCGATCGCCGCCAGCTGGGCCATCCAGACCAGGGTTGCCCTGTCTTCGCAGACGCAGTAGTCGATGTAGCCGGCATGGGGGCCGGCAAGCACCCGGGCGGTCTGCACCCACTCCGGGCGGTGCTTGGGGCAGCGCTTCTCGAAGAAGGCGGCGTCGGTGTCGTCGACGCCTTCGGGGAAACGGCGCAGGGTCACGGCCCGCCCGGCCAGGTGGGGCACGATCGCCGGCGCCACCTTGGCGTAGTAGTCGACCACCTCGCCCTTGCTGAAGCCGGCCTCGGGGTAAAGCACCTTGTCGAGGTTGGTGAGTTTCAGCTCACGCCCGTCGACCTCGACCTGCTGGCTCGTGGCCACCGGCTATTTGGAGGATTTCGCTTTGGCGCGTTTCTTCGCCGGAGCTTTTTTCGGCGCTGCGGCTTTGCGCTTCTTCGCCGCCGGCTTGCGCGCTTTCGTTCCACCGTCGCGCTTGCCCTGCACCGCGGCGATGCTCTCCTCCAGCGCCGCCATTAGGTCGGGCGCCTTGGTCGCTTCCGGCTCGGCGGTTTCGGGGGTGAGGACCTCCTTACCTTCCGCCTTGCGTTCGATCAGAGCCAGCAGTTCCTCGCGGTACTCGTCGTGGTAGGCGGTCGGCTCGAACTTGCTGGTCAGCGAGTCGATCAGCCGCTCCGCCATCTCGACCTCCTTCTTCGCCACCTTCGGTTGCTCGGCGGGCAGCACGTCCTCGAGCTCGGAGGGCGGCACCACTTCGTCGGCGAAGCGCATCGTGGTCAGGGTGAGGACGCCGCCGTCGGTGCGCAGCGCCGCCAGGTGCTCCTTGTTGCGGAAGACGAAGCGGGCGATCGCCACCTTGCCCGAGCCCTCCATCGCGCTGGCAAGTAGCGAGTACGCCCGCTCGGCGCCGTCGGCGGGACCGAGGAAGTAGGGGCTGTCGAAGTAGATCGGGTCGATCTCGGTGATGTCGACGAAGTCCTGGACCTCGATCGCCCGGGACTTCTTCGGCGCCAGCGCCGCCATCTCGTCCTTGGAGATCGGCACGTAGTTGCCCTCGGTGATCTCGAAGGCCTTCTGGATCTTCTCGTAGGGCACCTCTTCGTCGGTCCCTTCGGCGACGCGGCGGTGGCGGATGCGGGCGCCGTCGGACTCGCGGATCTCACGCAGCGAGATGCCGCGGCGAGCCACCGCGCTGTACAGCTTCACGGGCACGTTGAGGAGCCCGAAGCTGATCGAGCCGCTCCAGATCGCTCTAGCCATCGGCGTTCACTACCCGATTGTTCCAGCCGCTCACCGGCGTCCGCAAGCGCCGCGACCCAGCGGGAGGCATCTTGCGGGCGGTGCGGGATCATGCGGCGGGTGCTGTTCGAGTTGCTGGACGTCAGCTTGGCTCGCGGTGAGCGCCGGGTCCTCGACTCGGTCAGCGTGGGCATTCCCGAAGGGGCGACGGCGATCGTCGGGCCGTCGGGGGCGGGCAAGTCGACCTTGCTGCGGCTGCTCAACCGGCTGGCCGATCCGGACGCCGGAACGATCTCCTACCGCGACCGCCCGCTCGACTCCTACGACCCTCTGGCGCTGCGGCGCGAGGTCTCGCTCGTGCCGCAGCTGCCGGCGCTGCTGGAGGGGACGGTCGCGTCGAACATCGCCTACGCGGCGAGGCTCGCCGGCAAGCCGGCCGGTCCGGAACACTGCCTGCGCCTCGCCGGTCTTGACCCGGATTTCGCCGCTCGCGACGTATCCAAGCTCTCCGTCGGCGAGCAGCAGCGGGCGATGCTGGCACGGGCGCTCGTCCAGGAGCCGGCGGTTCTGCTGCTCGACGAGCCGACCTCGGCTCTCGACCACGCGGCCCGCGACGCGATCGAGGCGACGCTGGCCGAGCTGCGCCGCGAGCTGGAGATCTCGGTCGTCCTGGTCAGCCACGACCCCGAGCAGGCGCGGCGCCTGGGGGATTGGGTCGTGCGGATGCAAGAGGGCAGGGTGACCGACAGCGGTCCCCTGGCAGAGGTCCTGGCGTGAGCACCTCGATCCACGTCTCCACCGGCCAGGTCGCCGCGACCCTCGCGCTCGTCGCCCTCGCCGCCGCCATCTCCCTCTGGCGCAAGGCCGACCTCGAGCGCGACATCGGCATCGCCACGCTGCGCTCCTTCGTCCAGCTCACCGCGATCGGCTACGTGATCACGCTGATCTTCGAAGCCGACACGCTCTGGCTCGTCCTCGCCCTGCTCGTCGTGATGGTCGTCTTCGGCGCGCTCACCGCCCGCAGCCGGGCGAAGAAGGTGCCGGGCGCCTTCTGGCCGCTGCTGGTCGCGCTCGCGACCGCCGGCGCGACCACGCTCGGCCTCGTCGTCGCCCTCGGAGTCTTCGAAGCGACGGCGCGCTACCTCGTGCCGGTTGGCGGCATGGTGATCGGCAACGCGATGACCGCCTCGGCGGTGGCGCTCAACCGCCTCGGCGACGAGATGGAGGACTCGCGCGGCAGGATCGAGGCGACCCTGGCACTCGGCGCGACCGCCACCGAAGCGGCGGCGCCCTCCGTCCGTCGCGCCCTGCGCTCGGGGATGATCGCCCTGGTCGACTCGACCAAGACCACCGGCCTGATCTTCTTTCCCGGCACGATGGTCGGCATGCTGCTGGCCGGCGCCGACCCGACCGACGCCGTCCGCCTGCAGCTGATCCTCCTATATGCCCTTCTAGGCAGTGTCGCCATTGCCGGCCTCGTCGCCACGACCTTGGCCTACCGAAACTTCTTCACCCCGGCCCAGCAGTTGCGAGAGCTCTGACTCACCGCCGACGGGCCTCAAATACGCCTATATGTCTCCTTTTAGGCCCGTCGGCCTAGACTCGGGTGGGTGACGCGGCAGCAGCGGTTGACGTTGGTCGCGACGATCCTCGGCTCGACGGTCGTCTTCCTCGACTCGACCGTGGTCAACGTAGCGCTGCCGGCGATCGCCGATGGGCTCGACGCGGGGCTGGCGGGCCAGCAGTGGGTGGTCGAGGCCTACATGCTGACCCTGGTCGCGCTGCTCCTGGTCGGCGGCTCGCTCGGCGACCAGTTCGGGCGGCGGCGGATGTTCGTCGCCGGCCTCGTCGCCTTCGGCGTCACCTCGGCGCTCTGCGCGGTCGCGCCCACGGTCGAGGTCCTGATCGGCGCCCGCGCCCTTCAGGGAGTGGCCGGTGCGCTGCTGGTGCCCGGCTCGCTGGCGATCGTCGCCGCCAGCTTCGAGGGGGCGGCGCGTGGCAAGGCGGTCGGCACCTGGACCGCCTGGACCGGGATCGCGACGGTGTTCGGGCCGGCCGGGGGAGGGGCGCTGATCGAGGTCACCTCCTGGCGGGCGATCTTCTGGGTCAACCTGCCGCTGATCGCTGCGACGGTCGCGCTCACCCTCCACTCGGTTCGGGAGAGCCGCGATCCCGATGCCTTCCGCGGCATCGACTGGACCGGGATCGGACTCTCGGCGGCCGGGCTCGGCGGTCCGGTCTTCGCCCTGATCGAGCAGCCGACCCGGGGCTGGGGCGATCCGCTGGTCTGGGTGCCCTTCGTAGCCGGCATCGTCTGCTTCGTGCTCTTCGTTTGGCACGAGGCACGGGCGCGCCACCCGATGCTCGACCTCGGCCTCTTCAGGATCCGCAACTTCGCCGTCGCCAACCTGACCACACTGACCGCCTACGCCGGGCTGATCGGCGGCCTCTTCTTTGTCGGCCTCTTCCTCCAGCAGGTGTCGGGCTACTCGCCGCTGGAGGCGGGGCTGGCGACGACGCCGATATCGCTGATCCTCTTCTTCCTCTCGCCGCGCTGGGGCAGGCTCGCCTCGGGCACCGGCCCGCGCCTGCCGATGACGGTCGGCCCGATCGTCGGCGGCATCGGCCTGCTGATGCTGCTGATGGTCGGCAGCGACGCCGACTACCTCTCCGAGGTCCTGCCCGGGATCCTCGTCTTCGGCCTCGGCCTCTCGGCCACCGTGGCGCCGCTGACCGCGACGGTGCTCGACTCAGTCGAGGAACGCCACGTCGGGATCGCTTCCGGGGTCAACAACGGCGTCTCCCGGGTCGCCGGCCTGCTGGCGATCGCCGTCCTCGGCGCCGTCATCTCCGCCTACTTCGGCTCGACCCTCGACTCCAACCTGAGTGACCGCCCCCTCGGCCCGGTCGCCGAGCGCACCATCTCCGATGCCAAGGCCCAGCCGCTCGCGGTGCCGGCGACCGGCCAGCTTCCCCCTGCCCAGGCCGCACGAGTCAGCACCGCCTCGGCCGAAGCCTCCACCTCCGCCTTCCACCTAGGAATCGGCATCGCCGGCCTCCTAATGATCGCCGGCGGCATCGTCTCTTGGGTTGGCATCGAGAACCCGCGCCGAATCATCCAAGCTATCCCCAGCAGGGGTTCTGCCCAGGCCGGCGAGTGCGGCCACGGTGCCGATGCCGACTGCGCTGAGCCCGAGCGAGCACCCGTAGTCGAGCCGGCTTGAGCCGGCGGCCACCAAGCACCGCTCGAGCCCAGGCGGTGGGGTGCCCCTCGAACCGGCGGATACTCAAAATGCCGGTCTCTCAGACCGGCATTTGTCGGGACGAGGGGCACCCCACCGCCTGGGCCTGAAATAGGCTCCGGCCCAATGCCCAAACCGATCGTCTTCTCCGGGATCCAGCCCACCGGCCGCAAGCACCTAGGCAACTACATAGGCGCCATCCGCCAGTACGTCGAAGGGCAGGACCGCGGCGACCCGGCGATCTTCTGCATCGTCGACCTGCACGCGATCTCGGTCGCCTACGACCCCGCCGAGCTGCGCGAGCGGCTCTACGACACGACCGCGATCCTGCTCGCCGCCGGCCTCGACCCCGAGCGCTGCATCCTCTTCCGCCAGTCCGACGTGCGCGAGCACGCCGAGCTGACCTGGCTGCTCTCGGCGGTCACCTCGCACGGCGATCTGAACCGCATGCACCAGTTCAAGGAAAAGTCGGGCAAGCAGCGCGAGCTCGCCTCGGCCGCGCTCTTCTTCTACCCGGTGCTGATGGCCGCCGACGTGCTCGCCTACCGGGCGACCGAGGTGCCGGTCGGCGACGACCAGCGCCAGCACGTCGAGCTGATGCGCGAGATCGCCCGCCGCTTCAACGAGCGCTTCGGCGAGACCCTGGTAGTGCCGGAGATGCGCATCCCCGGGGTCGGCGCCAGGATCATGGACCTGCAGGAGCCGGAGCGGAAGATGTCGACCACCGGCGGCACCGAGAACGGGACGATCCTCGTCCTCGACGAGCCGGACGCGATCCGCAAGAAGCTCGGCAGCGCTGTCACCGACTCGGGCCGCGAGGTGCTGCGCGGCCCCGGCAAGGCGGGCATCGCGAACCTGATCGACATCCTCGCCGTCGCCCGCGGCATCGACCCCTCCGAGGTCGAGCGCGAGTTCGAGGGCAAGGGCTACGGCGACTTCAAGAAGGCCGTCGCCGAGGCCACGGTCGAGCTCCTCGCCCCGGTCCGCGAGCGCTACGCCGAGCTGCGCCCCGACGAGGCGGCGCTCGAGGCGGCCCTCGCCGCCGGTGCCGAGAAGGCCCGCGCGATCGCCGCCGGCACCCTCGCCGAGGTTCGCGACCGCATGGGCATCGGCCCATCGCGTTAAGTTTGAAACCGTGACCGTCGCCGAGCTGGACCTCGATCTCGACGTCTTCGCCGGTCCCTTCGACCTGCTGATGGCGGTCGTGCTGCGCGAGGAGGTGAGCCTGCTCGAGGTCTCCCTGGCCGAGGTCGTCGTCGCCTACATAGAGCACCTCGAGCGCGAGGAGGAGCTGGAGCTCGACGTTGCCACCGAGTTCCTCGTCCTGATCGCCTCGCTGCTGGAGCTGAAGTCGCGCCTGCTGCTGCCCGGCGAAGAGGAGGGGCTGGAGGACGTGACGCCGGAGGAGGCGGTCGAGGAGCTGGTCGCCCGCCTGCTCGAGTACCGCCGCTACCGCGACGCCGCGGCGACCCTGGAGCAGCGCTTCGAGGCGGCGCGCGGCTATCTGTACCGCTCGGCGCCGCTACCCCCGGAGCTGCGAAAGGTTGCGCTCGACGCGGCCACGGCCGTCTACGAACCCGACCGCCTCGGGACTGCCCTCGGCGACCTGCTGACGGCGCCGCCGGAGCTGAACCTCGACCACATCCGCCCGACCGTCTCGCTGGAAAAGCGGCTCGGGGCCCTGCGCGCCGCGCTCCGCGCGCACTCGACGATCGACTTCGACGAGCAGTTCGGCGGCGAGGACCGGCTCACCCAGGCGGTGACCCTCTTCGCCCTGCTCGAGCTCTATCGCAAGGGCGAGGTGACCTGGGAGCAGACCGAGGCCTTCGGCCCGATCCAGATCCGCAAGCGGGAGGTGGAGGCATGAGCGATCTGACCCGCACGATCGAGGCGCTGCTCTTCCTCTCCCCGCAGCCCGTCAGCGCCCGCGACCTTGCCGAGGCGGCCGAGGCGACCGAGGGTCAGGTGCAGGAGGCGATCGAGCTTCTGCGCGAGGATCTCGGCGAGGGCAAGCGGGGAGTGGTTCTCCGCGAAATCGCCGGCGGCTTCTCCCTTGCCAGCGACCCAGCTAGCGAGGCAGCTGCCCGCCGGCTACTGGCCAAGCCCCGAACGCCGCCGCTGACACAAGCTCAAGCCGAGACACTCGCCATCGTCGCCTACCTTCAGCCGGTGACGCGACCAGAGGTGGCGCGTATCCGTGGCGTCACCTCGGAGTCGGCGGTGCAGACGCTCGCTGAGCGAGGCCTGATCGAAGAGACGGGCCGCTCCCAGTTCGGGGCGGCGATCTTCAAGACAACGGAGCTTTTCGAGCGGCTGTTTGGCCTCTCGGGCCTCGATCAGCTGCCTGATCCATCGAGCTTTGACCCGACCCCCGAGGATGAGCGCGAGCTTCGAGAGCGGCTGCTTAAAGCCGGAGAGCAGAGATCCGAGCCTTGAGGCGGGAAGCGGACCGGGGGAGGTCCCGATGGAGCCTCCCCGCTGTTGCTCCAGCGGGACCTCCCCCGGCCCGCCAGGCGTCGTGAGACTCGCCAAGTTCCTCGCCCACGGAGGCATTGCTTCCAGGCGGAAAGCTGAGCTGATCATCGGCAAGGGGCGGGTGACGGTTGGTGGGGAGGTGGTTACCGATCCGGCCAGGGACGTTGGAGCTGGGGATGACGTGAGGGTCGACGGTAGTCCGGTGGGAGCCGAGCCTCGGGAGGTTTGGGCTGTGAACAAGCCGGCAGGAGTGGTTTCTACGGCTCGGGAGCCAGGTAAGCGGCCGGCGGTCGTTTCGCTGGTCGACTCGGTGGCTCGGCTCTATCCGGTCGGGCGGCTCGACGCGGACTCGACCGGGTTGCTGTTGCTGACAAACGACGGGGAGCTGGCGAACCGGCTTACGCATCCCCGCTATGAGGTGGAGAAGGCCTACCGGGTGGAGCTGCGACGGCCTCCCTCCGACGCCGACCTGCGGCGGCTGGCCAGTGGGGTGGAGCTTGAGGACGGCATTACCGCGCCGGCCGAGGTGAGCCGGTTTGGGGAGCGCGAGATCGAGGTCGTGCTGCGCGAGGGACGCAACCGCCAGGTGCGCCGCATGGCCGAAGCCGTGGGCAACGAGGTGGTCGCGCTGCGCCGCGTCCGCTTCGGGCCGGTCGAGCTCGGCTCGCTGCCGCAGGGACAGGCGAGGCGCCTCGGCGACGGCGACATCGCACGGCTCTGGGAAGATGCCGGTACCGATGGGTGAGGAGCGACTCTTCGCGGTGCGCGGCGCGGTGCAGGCCGAGGCAAACGAGGCCGAGGCGATCGTCACGGCAACCGAGACCCTGCTGCGGGATCTCGTCGACCGCAACGCGCTGAGCGCGGAGGCGATGGTCAGCTGCCTCTTCACCACCACGGAGGACCTCGATGCCGAGTTCCCAGCGGTCGCCGCTCGCCGGCTGGGGCTCGACTCGGTGCCGCTGATCTGCGCCCGCGAGATCGACGTGCCCGGCGCGATGCCACGCGTGATCCGGGCGATGGTCCACTACTACGCACCGGTCGGCCACGAGCCCGCCCACGTGTACTTAGGAGCTACCCAGGAGCTCCGGGCAGACTTGCACGCAGCTCAGTAACGCCCGTATCGGGCAAACTCCTTGAGATGAGCGTCACCTTCGCCGAGAAGCTCGCCCGCATGCCGGGCTACCAGGCCGGAGTGCCGACCGGGCAGGCGCCGGAGGCGATTGCGGCCGGTGGCATCGCGCAGCTCGCCTCCAACGAGTCGCCGTTTCCGCCGCACCCGCAGGTGGTCGAGGCGATCGCCGCGGCGGCGGGGGCGATGAACCGCTACCCGGATCCCGACGCGACCCTGCTGCGCCGTCGCATCGCAGAGCGCTACGACACCGAGCCCGCGCGCGTCGCGGTCGGCAACGGCTCCTGCGAGATTCTGCTCGCCGCCGCCGAGGCGCTCTGCGAGCCTGGCGCCGAGATCCTCTACTCCTGGCCCGCCTTCTCGATGTACCCGTACCTGCCGGCGCTGACCGGCGCCCGCGAGGTCCGCGTGCCGCTGGCCGATGGCGATATCCACGATCTCGAAGCGATGGCGGCCGAGGTGACCGCGTCGACGCAGCTCGTCCTCGTCTGCAACCCGAACAACCCGACCGGCACCCACCGCCCCGCGGCCGAGGTCGCGGCCTTCTGCGAGGCCCTGCCCGCGCACGTCACGGTCGTCCTCGACGAGGCCTACGTCGAGTTCCAGACCCACGACGATCCCGACGCGACGGTCGACCTGCTGGCCGTGCTGCCCAACCTCGTCGTCCTGCGCACCTTCAGCAAGTCCTACGGCCTCGCCGGGCTGAGGGTCGGCTACGCGCTCGGCTCACCCAAGTTCCGCGCCGCGGTCGACGCCGTGCGCCAGCCGTTCAGCGTCAACGCCCTCGCCCAGGCGGCGGGAGCCGAGGCGATCCTGCACTCCGACGACGTCGCGCGCCGGGTCGAGAGCACGGTCGCCGAGCGCCTCCGCGTCGAGGAGGGCCTGCGCGCGCTCGGGCTCGACACCTCCGAGACCCACGCCAACTTCTCCTGGATCGACCTCGGCGACGCCGAGGAGGCGGATGTGGTGGCCGGCCTGGCCGAGCGCCAGATCGCGGTCCGCCCCGGCACGCCCCTCGGCGCTCCCGGTCACATCCGCGTCTCCTACGGAACCGCCGAGGAGAACGGGCGCTTCCTCGCCGCAATGGGCGAAATCCTCGACTAACTCAGTCGCACCTGCTACAAAGTTATGCAGGTGAAGCGAACCGCCGACACGACGCACGCAAACCGCGCAAGCGACGCTGTGTCCCTCCCTGCCCGCTTCTCCTATTTCTGGCGATTTAGCTAGGCGTCCGGCCGCGCGGCGAGAGCCGCACCCCAATAAGCACTGGCCGGACGTCGGACAGGTCCCCGCTTCGCGGCGCGTCTTGTGCGGCGAGGCATAACCGGAAGTAGGCTTGTGAGCGTGGAGGACGGTGAAGGCAAAGTGATGATCGGAATGCAGGGCGAGACACGGGACCGGGTTCGGGACCAGCGAATCGCGCGAATCGAGGAGCTCGTCTCCCCGGCGCGGCTGCTGGCGGACCTGCCCCTGGCCGAGGAGCGCGAAAAGGTGGTGGTGAGGGGCCGCGGCGAAGTCGGCAACGTCCTCGACGGCACCGACGACCGGGTCCTGGCCGTGGTCGGCCCGTGCAGCGTCCACGACCCCGAGGCGGCGCTGGAGTACGCCGCCGATCTCGCCGAGCTCTCGCGCGAGCTGAGCAAGGACGTGCTGATCGCGATGCGTGTCTACTTCGAGAAGCCGCGCACGACCACTGGCTGGAAGGGCCTGATCAACGATCCCCACCTGGACGGGTCCGGCGACGTCAACACGGGGCTGCGCATGGCGCGCAAGCTGTTGCTGGAGGTGCTCGACCTCGGGCTGCCCGTGGGCACCGAGTTCCTCGACCCGATCACGCCCCAGTACATCGCCGACGCGATCTCCTGGGGCGCGATCGGAGCCCGTACGACGGAGAGCCAGACCCACCGCCAGCTCGGCTCCGGCCTCTCGATGCCGGTCGGCTTCAAGAATCGCACCGACGGCGACATCCAGGTCGCGGTCGACGCCGTGCGCGCCGCCGCGGCTCCCCACGCCTTCGCCGGGATCGACGACGCCGGCAAACCGGCGGTCCTCTACACGACCGGCAACCCCGACGGACACGTGATCCTCCGCGGGGGCCGGGGGGCGCCCAACTACGACCAGGAAGGCGTCGCCCAGGCGCTGATGCTGCTGCGTGACGCCGGCCTGCGCGAGCAGGTCGTGGTCGACGCCTCCCACGACAACAGCGGCAAGGACCCCTCGACGCAGTTCCTCGTCGCCGGCCAGATCGCCGACCAGATCGCCGACGGCAACCGCCAGATCGCCGGCGTGATGCTGGAGTCCTTCCTGACCGAGGGGCGCCAGGACGTTGGCGACGGCAGCGATCTCGTCTACGGGCAGTCGATCACCGATGCCTGCATGGACTTGGAGACGACGGCGACGCTGCTGCGCCAGTTCGGCGCCGCGGTGAAGGCTCGGCGCGGCGAAGAATGAGGATCGCTGTCCTCGGCGTCGGTCTGATCGGTGGCTCGATCGGGCTCGCCGCCCGGCGGCGGCTGCAGAGCGAGGTCGCCGGCTTCGACCCCGACCCGGCGACGCTCGAGCGGGCCCTGGCCGAGGGGGTCCTCGACCGCGCCGCGGGAACGCCAGCCGAGGCCTGCGAGGGCGCCGACGTGGTCTTCTGCGCGGCCCCCGTCGCCGGTCTGACCAGACTCGCGGCCGCGGCGCTGGAGGCCTGCGGCCCCGACGCGGTCGTCACCGACGTCGGCTCGACCAAGCGCGACATCGTCGCCGCGCTCGGCTCCGACGAGCGCTTCATCGGCGGCCACCCGCTCGCCGGGGCCGAGACCTCCGGCGTCGAGAACGCCCGCGAGGACCTCTTCGAGGGCGCGCGCTGGTACCTCACTCCGAAATCGGAAAGCTCCAGCGGCCTCCTCTACGACCGGCTCTACCGCACGGTTGCCGGGCTCGGCGCGCGCGCTCAGGCGATCGACGCCGAGACCCACGACCGCCTGATGGCGACCGTGAGCCACCTCCCGCACGTGGTCGCCAACGTGCTGGTCAGCCAGGCGGCGGACGAGCTGACCCGCGACTCCGAGCGGATGCCCGAGGTCGGACCGAGCTTCCGCGACACGACCCGGGTCGCCGGCGCCAACCCGGTGATCTGGGGCGACATCTTCGCTAGCAACCGCGAGGCGGTCGCCGAGGCGGTGGACGCGGTCGCCGCGCGCCTGCGCGACGCCGCCGAGCTGATCCGCGGGGGCGAGCGCGAGGCGGTCGCCGAGTGGCACTCCGCCGCCGCGGCTGACCGGCGCCGCCTGCTGGAGACCGAGCTCTCCGGCGGCGAGCTGCGCGAGCTGCGCGTCGTCGTCGCCAACCGGCCGGGCACGATTGCCGAGCTCGCCCTCGCCCTCGGCGAGGCTGGGGTCAACATCGAGGACATGGCGCTCTACCCGGCTCCCGACATGACCTCTGGGGCGGTCTCGCTCTGGGTCGCCGGCGACGCGCAGGCGCTGCGCGCGGCGGAGCTGGTGCGCGGGCTGGGCCACAGCGCCAGCGTCGTCGGGGATGGCGAGTAGCCAGCCGTGGCGACGCGCTTCGATCCGAGCGGTCCCCTGCGCGGCAGGCTGCGCCCGCCGGCCGACAAGTCGATCTCCCACCGCGCGGCTCTGATCGCGGCGATGGGAGAGGGGGAGGCGACGATCGAGGGCTACCTCGACTCCGCCGACACCCGCTCGACCCTGGCCGCGGTGCAGGCGCTCGGAGCCGAGGTCGAGGGTGCCGGCCCGGGCGCGATCGAGCCAACGATCCGCGTGCGCGGCGTCGGCCTGCGGGGCGCCAAGCCCGCGGCGATCGACGTCGGCAACGCCGGCACGCTGCTGCGCCTACTGCCGGGCTGGCTGGCGGGGCAGCCGCAGGGCAGCTGGACGCTCGACGGCGACGACTCGATCAGGCGGCGCCCGGTCGACCGGGTCGCCGCGCCCCTGCGCGAGATGGGCGCCAGGCTGAGCTGCCGCGAGGACAGGCTGCCACCGCTGGAGGTCGAGGCCGCGCCGCTGGAGGGCATCTCCTACGAGCTGCCGGTCGCCAGCGCCCAGGTCAAGTCATGCCTGCTCTTCGCCGGGCTCCTGGCCGAGGGCGAGACATGGGTCGGCGAGCCGCTGCGCAGCCGCGACCACACCGAGCGGATGCTCGCGGCCGCCGGCGCTGAGGTCCTCTGGCTGGAAGGCGGTGTCACGGTGCGGCCGGCCGAGGCCCTGGAGCCGGGCGACCTGGCGATCCCGGCGGACTTCTCCTCGGCGGCCTTCTTCCTCCTCGCGGCACTCCTCGTGCCCGACAGCGAGGTCGAGCTGCCGCGGGTGGGCACCAACCCCACCAGGACCGGCCTGCTCGGCGTGCTCGAGCGGATGGGCGCCGAGATCGAAGTGGAGGTCGAAGCGGTCGGCAAGCACGGGGGGGAGCCGATCGGGACGATCCGAGCGCGCGCGACGGAGCTGCGCGGGACCGAGGTCGGTGGGAAGGAGATCCCGCTGGCGATCGACGAGCTGCCGCTGATCGCCCTGGCGGCCTGCTTCGCCGAGGGCGAGACGACGATCCGCGACGCCGCCGAGCTGCGGCGCAAGGAGTCCGACCGGATCGTCACCACCTGCGAGGCCCTGGCCGCGCTCGGGGCCACGGTCGAAGCGCGCGAGGACGGGATGCGGATCGAGGGCGGCGGCGGCCTGCGCGGCGGCGCGATCGAGTCCCACGGCGATCACCGGATCGCCATGTTGGCGGCCGTCGCCGGCCTCGCCTCGCGCGAGGGCGTCGAGGTCGAGGGCATGGACGCAGCCGCGATCAGCTACCCGGGCTTCGAGTCCGACCTGGCCTCGCTGCTGGGTAGCAGCGGCTGATCCGCCCCGCCCATACGCTGCCCCACATGGTCATCGCCATCGACGGGCCCGCCGGGGCCGGCAAGTCCACCGTTGCCCGCGCCCTGGCGGAGCGGCTCGGTTTCACCTACCTCGACTCGGGGGCGATGTACCGCTGCGTGGCGCTGGCCGCGCTCGAGCGCGGTGCCGACACGAGCGACGCGGAGGCGATGGGTAGGTTGGCGGCTTCGCTGGCGATCGGCTTCGACGGCGAGCGGGTCGAGCTCGACGGGCGCGACGTCAGCGCCGCGATCCGCGAGCCGCGGGTCACCGAGGCGTCTTCGTTGGTCTCCGTCCATCCCGCGGTGCGCGAGGCGATGGTGGCGTCGCAGCGGCAGCTGATCGTCGCCGGGCGCTACGTCGCCGAGGGACGCGACATCGGCACCGTGGTCAGTCCCGATGCGCCGCTGAAGGTCTTCCTCACCGCCTCGGCCGAGGAGCGCGCCCGGCGTCGCGCCGAGCAGACCGGAGAGGACCTCACCGCGGTGCTGGCCGCCCAGCGCGAGCGCGACGCCCGCGACGAGGGCCGCGAGCACAGCGCCCTGCGCGCGGCCGAGGATGCGGTCGAGCTCGACACCACCGGCCTCGCCCTCGACGAGGTCGTCGACCGGATCGAGTCCCTCGCCCGCGAGCGAGGCCTGGTGTGAGCCTGCCGGTCGTCGCCGTCGTCGGCTTCCCCAACGTCGGCAAGAGCACCCTGGTCAACCGGCTTGCCGGCGGCCGGGAGGCCGTGACCCACGCCGAGCCCGGCGTCACCCGCGACCGCAAGCGGGTGCGCTGCGAGTGGAATGGGGTCGCCTTCGAGCTGCTCGACACCGGGGGGATCGACATAGAGGACGAGTCCGAGCTGGCCCGCGACATCCAGCGCCAGGCGCGGATGGGGATAGCCGAGGCCGACGTGGTCATGTTCGTCGTCGACGCGAGGGCGGGAGTGCGCGCCGGCGACGCCGAGCTGGCCGAGACCCTGCGCGGTGCCGCAGTGCCGGTGCTCGTCGTCGCCAACAAGCTCGACCGGCCCGAGGACGAGCACATGGGCGCGGAGCTGAACAAACTGGGGCTCGGCGAGCCGCTCGGCGTCTCGGCCACCCACGGCCTCGGCAGCGGCGACCTGCTCGACCGCGTGGTCGAGCTGCTCGGCGAGCACGCCCAGCCCGGCGAGGAGGACGACGCGGTCAGGGTCGCGGTGATCGGCCGTCCCAACGCCGGCAAGTCCTCGCTGGTCAACGCTTTCCTCGGCTCCGAGCGGGTGATCGTCTCCGACGTGGCGGGCACGACCCGCGACTCGATCGACACCGAGGTCGAGGTCGACGGGCGCCGCGCCGTCCTCGTCGACACCGCCGGCCTGCGCCGCCGCTCCAAGGTCGCCGGCACGGTCGACTATTACGCCCAGCTGCGCTCCGAACACGCGGTCGAGCGCGCCGACGTCGCGATCGTCGTCTGCGACGCCTCCGACGGCGTCACCGCCGAGGACCTGCGGGTGGCCGAGATCGCGATGAAGGCCGGCTGCGCGACGCTGCTGGCGATGAACAAGTGGGACGTCACCCGCACCGACATCGACGATGCCCGCGCCCGGGTCACGCGCAAGCTGCGCCTCCGTCCCACCGTCGTCACCTGCTCGGCGACGCGCGGGCGCAACGTCCACAACCTGCTGCCGAAGGCGCTGGAACTGGCCGACAAGGCCGGGGAGCGCATTCCCACGCCGGAGCTCAACCGCTTCGTCGCCGCCGTCGTCGCCAAGACGCCGCCGCCTTCGCGGCGCGGCCGCCGCCTGCGCCTCTACTACGCGGCCCAGGTCGAGGAACGGCCGCCACGGATCGCGATCCAGGTCAACGACCGCAAGCTGATCGTCCGCGACTGGGCCTACCACCTCGAGAACAGGCTGCGCGAGACCTACGGCCTGGAGGGCATCCCGCTCATCATCGACTTCGTGCCCCACACGAGCAGGCAGCGATAGGCTTCGGCTCAATGTCCGAGTACCTCTTCACCTCGGAGTCCGTCACCGAGGGGCACCCAGACAAGATCTGCGACCAGATCTCCGACGCCGTGCTCGACGCGGTGATGGCGGAGGATCCCGAGGGTCGCGTCGCCTGCGAGTCCCTGGTCAACACCGGCATGGCGGTGGTCTCCGGCGAGATCTCGACCGAGGTCCACCTCGACGTGCCGGAGCTGGTCCGCGAGACGATCCGCGAGATCGGCTACGACCACGGCGACTACGGCTACCACTGCGACCACATCTCGGTCCTGGTCTCGCTCGACAAGCAGTCGCCCGACATCGCCCAGGGGGTCGACAAGGCCTACGAGACCCGGACCGAGCCCTCGGTCGAGGACGAGTTGCTGGTCGCCGGCGCGGGCGACCAGGGGATGATGTTCGGCTACGCCTCCGAGGAGACAGAGGCGCTGATGCCGATGCCGATCCACCTCGCCCACCGGCTGGCCGAGCGGCTCGCGGCGGTGCGCAAGGACGGCAGCCTCGAGTACCTCGGGCCCGACGGCAAGACCCAGGTCACGGTGCGCTACGCCGACGGCCGCCCGGTCGGGGTCGAGAAGCTACTGATCTCCACCCAGCACGCGGAGGGGGTCGAGTCGGAGTCCAAGATCAAGCCCGACCTCTGGGAGAGCGTCGTGCTGCCGGTGCTCGGCGCCGAGGCCCCCGGCCTCTTCGACGAAGCCGAGCTGCGCAAGCACTTCCTCGTCAACCCGACCGGCAAGTTCGTGATCGGCGGCCCGGTCGGCGACGCCGGCCTCACCGGCCGCAAGATCATCGTCGACACCTACGGCGGCATGGCCCGCCACGGCGGCGGCGCCTTCTCCGGCAAGGACCCCTCCAAGGTCGACCGCTCGGCTGCCTACGCCGCCCGCTACGTCGCCAAGAACGTCGTTGCTGCCGGCCTCGCCCAGCGCTGCGAGGTCCAGGTCGCCTACGCGATCGGCGTCTCCCGCCCGATCTCGCTGATGGTCGAGACCTTCGGCACCGGCAAGCTGCCCGACGAGCGCATCTCCGAGTTGGTCGAAGCCGAGTTCGACCTCCGCCCCGGCGCCTTCCGCCGCTACCTGGACCTGCACCGCCCGGTTTTCCGCCAAACGGCCGCCTACGGCCACTTCGGCAGGGAAGGGGACGCCTTCACCTGGGAGCGGACGGACAGGGCGGAGAAGCTCAAGGCGGCGGCGGGGCTCGAAGCGGCGCCCGCTTAGTTCCAGGCGGGAGAGGGGTCCGATGGGCCTCCAGACGAATAATGGCGTACGCGCCTGCGGCACTTAGCGCCGAAATGAGCACCGGTTCGCTCCATATGAGAGCCTCTTGCCCCAAGATCGTCTAAGCAAACAGCGGGGGAGGGCACAGTGGTCGAGCCGGTATCAGTGGGGGTGATCGTCGCCGCCCTGCTCGCCAAGGCGTTGAACCGAGCCGAGGACGGGGCGATCGACAGCGGGGTGGAGGTCGCCCGAAAGGCGATCGAGGCCTTGCGCCAGCGGTTCTCGCGTGAGGGAGACGCTGAGGCAGAGCGAGTGCTGGATGGCCTGGCCGAGACTCCCGACAGCGAACGGCGGGAGAAAGCACTTGCCGCCCTGCTCGAAGAGCATGCCGGGAAGTCGGCAGAGCTACGCGAGGAGCTCGAGTCCCTTGCTGAGCAGATCGAAGGGGCGGGGGTGCGGATCGGCGACATCAAGCAGGAGGCCGAGGGCGAGGGCATCGTGCAGAACGCCGGCAACGTAAACAGCCAGATCAACGTCAGCCAGGGCGCTCGCCAACCGCTCGACTAAGCACAGCACTGTGGGCGAGCAGCGCATCAGGGGCAATCAGAACGTCCAGATCCAGGAAGTCGAGGACTCCTGGATCAAGATCACCTACAACAAGGTCCCCCGGGTCCTTCCGCTTGAGTCGGCTCAGCTCTCGATCGCTTCCGATCGGCCTTCGCCTGCCCGCCTCACAAGCGCCCGCGCTGGCGTCTTCGGCTACGTCGGGCGCGGCGAGTTGCTCGCCGACCTCGAAGCCTGGATCGACTCTCCGGCTCCCTTCGCCGGTCAGGTGATTGCCGGACGTGGGGGCTCGGGCAAGACCCGATTGGCGGTCGAGCTCTGTCGGCGTCTGCGCGAGTGGGATTGGCTGTGTGGGTTTCTGGCGCGCGGCGACGGTGAAGGCAGGCTCGACGCCCTGGTCGAAGCCCCCACGGCGCGCCTGGTGGTGATCGACTACGCCGAGAACCGCGCTGAGCAGCTTGAACGGCTGCTGCCGCAGCTGAGGGCCAGCGCCAGCACCGAGGAGAAGGTGCGGGTGTTGCTGTTGGTGAGGACCGGCGCGGGGGCGGAGGACATACCTCGGCGCCTCGGGGCCAGGGTCGAGTCTGTGGAGAGGGTGATCGAAGGCTGTGAGGTGCGCATCCTCGAGGAGGCCGAGCGACTTGATTCACAAGAATGCAAGCAGCTCTTCGAGGACGCCGTTGTCGCCTTCGGCGAGTACATGGAGTCACCCCCTCCTCCGGCGGAGGCTCCCGACTTCGACCAGACGGTCTTCGAGAGTCCGCTGATGGTCGTGATCGCCGCCTATCTGGCCGCCCAAGGCAAGGAAGTGCCCTCCAACCGCGATGAGCTACTCGACATGGTCCTGCGGCATGAGCGCCGCTACTGGCGTGAAGGCTCGGCTGGGCTTGACGCCGATGAGGACCTGCTCGAATCCATGGTTGCACTGGCGACCCTGGTCAACGTAGACAGCCAGGGGAGGGCGGCAGAGCGCCTGCGGCTTCTCTCTGATCTCAGCGATGCCTCCGCCGAGCGCTGCAACCGCCTCGCCCGCTGGGTGCACGCGCAATACCCCGGGCCCCGTTGGTGGAACCCCCTCGAACCCGACCTGGTGGGCGAGCGCCTGGTTGCAAGGTGCTTCACCGAGCAACCCGAGGTGCTGGGCGGAGCCATTGCCGGCAGCGAGCCCGAGGAGGCCACCAGGCTGCTGGAGGTGCTGGCCCGAGCGGCCGCCGATCGCCCGGAGTTGGCCGAGGCGCTGAGCCCGATCCTCAGCGCGGAGCTGGTTCGCCTGTGTGAGGTCGCTGTTGCCGAGGCCGCGGCGGTCAAGGACGGCGATCTCCTCTTCGGCAATGCCATCACCGCAGCGGCGGCGATCAATGCGGCGATCTCGGTCGTGGAAGTGGATGCCGAGGTGCTGCCCGTTGTCGTAGATCTGATGCCTCCTCGCGCCGACCTCGTGCTGAACGAGCTGTCTGCGACCTTGACTGCGCAGCTGGTCGAGAGCCGCCGCCTCCTAGCTGACGCAAACCCCGCCACCCACGCGCCCAGTCTGGCGAGCGCCCTAAACAGCCTCTCCAACCGTCTCGCTAATGCCGGCCGTTATGTCGAGGCGCTGGAAGCGAGCGAGGAGTCGGTCGGGCTCTGGCGCCCCTTGGCCGAGGCCAACCCGGACGCCTACATCCCCAACCTGGCGATTGCCCTGAGCAACCTCTCTAGCTGTCTCGCTGACGCCGGCCGCCACAACGAGGCGCTGGAAGTGATTGAAGAGTCGGTCGAGGCCTATCGTCCTTTGGCTAACCCAGCAACCCACGCTCCCAGCCTGGCGAGGGCGCTGGGAAACCTCTCCGTCCACCTCGCACGCGCCGGACGCCAGGCCGAGGCGCTGGAAGCGATTGAGGAGTGGGTAGAGACCTACCGCCCGTTGGCTGAGGACAATCCAGCCGAGCTTGCGAGGGGCCTAAACAACCTCTCCAACCACCTTGCAGATGCCGGACGCCAGGCCGAGGCGCTGGAAACGATTAAGGAGGCAATTAGGGTCTGGCGCCC
>JANWHD010000049.1 GCA_025450585.1 Solirubrobacterales bacterium | reverse complement strand
GCTCCGGCTTGCGTTGGGTGGGTTGGGGTGGGGGCCGCCGGCGCCCCGCCCCAACCCGCTCGGCCGGCGCCTGGCTTGAGTGTTTTGGGGTGGGGCGCCGGCGTCCCCTCGACAGCACACAAGCTTCAAAGCTCGCCCCGAGGGCACTGCCAACCTCGAAGCTCCTTTTCCCACGATGCCACTCGGCTCCCCGAAAGCTCCAGGTGCCTGGGTGCCATTACGGGCGCCTCAAGCTCTTTAAAAAGCTTGGGGACCCTGGCGCCGGCTTCGCAAGCTGGGCGTCACTCGGTGACGTGTTGAGAGGAGCCTGGCCGTCCTCCAGGCGAATGTCGCGAAGCGGCGGAAATGCAGTCCGATATTTGCGCGGCCGTTTAGGCCGCGCTCCTGGTTGCACCGCGCTTACGCGCGGTGCTCAATTCGTCTGGAGGACGGCCAGGCTCCCCCTAACCCACGCGAGAAGTAACGGGCTATGCCGGGTCGGCGACGGGGATCGCGATGTCCCCGTCATCCTCGGGCATGACGAGGATCGCGCCCTCGCCGGTGACGTAGGCCTCCTCGCCGTGGTACGTGACGTCCATGCCGACCGCCTCGTCGTGCTCGCTGGCGCGCAGCGGCGTTACCGCGCCGATCAGCTTGAGCAGGGCGAAGGTCATGGCGAAGGCGTAGGCGGGGGCGGCGATCGCGGCCAGGGCCTGGTCGAGCAATTGGTCGGCGTTGCCGTAGAAGAGGCCGTCGGCGAGGCCGTTCCAGCCGACCTGGGCGACGAGGCCGATGAAGAGGATTCCTGTGAAGCCGGCGATGCCGTGGGCGGCGAGTACGTCTAGCGTCTCGTCGACCCGGGTGCGCGGCCGCCAGGCGATCATCGCGTAGCAGGGCAGCGCGCCGAGGAAGCCGAGCACCATCGCCCAGCCGGGGCTGATGAAACCGCCCGCTGGCGTGATCAGCACGCAGCCGACGATGATCGCTGTGGCGGCGCCGATCGCCGTCACCTTGCGGTTGCGGATCAGGTCGAGGACGAACCAGGTGATCAGCGCGCAGGCCGGGGTGAGCAGCGTGTTGGTGAAGGCGAGCACGCTGTTGGCGCCGGTGTTGAAGCCGCTGCCGCCGTTGAAGCCGAACCAGCCGAACCACAGCAGGCCGGCGCCGAGCAGCACGTACAGCGCGTTGTGGGGGAGCAGCGCCAGGCGGCCGTAGTCCTTGCGCGAGCCGACCACCAGCGCCGCCGCGAGGGCGGAGAAGCCGGAGGCCATCTCGACCGGCACGCCGCCGGCGAAGTCGAGGGTGCCGCGCTCGGCCAGCCAGCCGCCGCCGAAGGCCCAGTGGGCGAGCACCGCGTAGACCACAACCGACCAGAGCGCGGCGAAGACGAGGAATGCGCCGAAGCGCATCCGCTCGACCACGGCGCCGGAGACCAGAGCCACGGTGATGATGCAGAAGGTGGCCTGGAAGGCCATGAAGAGGAGGTGGGGGATGGTCGATTCGCTATTGCGCGGCAGCAGGTCGACGCCCTCGAGGCCGACGTAGCCGAGACCGCCGATCAGGTCGCCGGTGCCGTCGAAGGCGAGCGAGTAGCCGACCAGCGCCCAGGTGACCATCGCGACCGCGATCGCCGCGACGCACATCATGAAGGTGTTGAGCGTGTTCTTCGAGCGCACCAGGCCGGCGTAGAAGAGGCCCAGGGCCGGGGTCATCATCAACACCAGCGCGGTGGCGGCGAGCATCCAGGCGGTGTCGCCGGTGTCCAGCGCGGCAATGACCGGGAGCGCGCTCATCGCTTGTCCACCGGCGTCACGGCGCCGTGGTCGGTCTCGCCGGTGCGGATGCGCACGGCGCGGTCGAGGGGCAGGACGAAGATCTTGCCGTCGCCGACGTGGCCGGTGCGGGCGCCCTCGCAGAGCGCGTCGATCGTCGGCTGCACGAAGTCGTCTGAGACCGCGATCTCGAAGCGCACCTTCTCGGCGAGGCCCATCTGCACGGTGGTGCCGCGGTAGGTCTCGACCCGTTCCAGCTCGCCGCCGTGCCCCTGCACGCGGCTCAGCGACACGCCCCGCACCTCGGCGCGGTAGAGGGCCTCGAGCACGTCATTCGCCTTCTCCGGGCGCACGATGCCGACCACGAGTTTCACGCGTCCTCCCTTCCCATGCGGCGCGAGCCTATAGAGATTCTCAGCCGCGGGTCAAGCCGGCTCGTTGCGCCTCCTACACTGGACCGATGCCCCGGGAGCCTGGCGACTCCACCTTCACCCTGTACCGGCGCGGCATCGAGCTGCTCGAGGAGGAGGACTTCGAGGAGGCGGCTACGCCGCTCGAGGAGGCTGCACGCAGGGCGCCGGAGAAGTCCTCGGTTCGCGAGGCGCTGGGCCGCGCCTACTTCCGCTCAGGCCGCTTCGCCGCCGCCGCGGTCGAGTTCAGGGCCGTGGTCGAGCGCCACCAGGTGAACGACTACGCGCACTTCTGCCTCGGCCGCGCCCTGGCCAAGACCGGCGAGACCGAGCGCGCCCGCCACCACCTCGCGCTCGCCTCCAACCTGCGGCCCGACCGAAGCGACTACAGCTTCTACCGAGCAATGCTCGGCGCCTGAGCACCCGACGCTGGCGCATGCCGGCGTCCTCGGTCGCTCACGTGCAGAGCACGCCACGCTCCCTGCATCCTTGGCCTGCTTGGCGTCGGGCGCTCAGGCAACTTTTTGGTTGCTTTCGCCCTCGTCCCGAATCCGGGCGGGAAGCTCGGCGGCGATCGTGGTGCCCTCGCCGGGCGCGCTCTCCAGGCTCAGGGCCCCGCCCGCCAGCTTGACGCGTTCGCGCATGCCCACCAGGCCGAAGCCGTCGGTCCTGGCGTCGAGATCGAAGCCGCATCCCCGGTCGGAGACGCGCACCCGCAGGGTTTCGCCGCTCTCGATCACCTCGACCCCGGCGCGGTCGGTCTCCCCGTGCTGCGCCACGTTGTTGAGCGCCTCCTGGACCAGCCGATAAGCGGCGTCCTCGATCTCGCCAACCAGGCGGTGCTCCCTGCCGCCTCCCGGGAAGTCCAGATCGAGGTTCATCTCGACCTGGAGCCCGCCGCTGGCGCTGAGGCGTTCGGCGAGCGCTTCCAGCGCGGCGCCCAGCCCAAGCTCGTCGAGCGTGGTCGGGCGCAGGTCGGCGATCAGGCGGCGCATCTCGGCGATCGCGTCGTCGACTTGTTCGATTCCTTGGGAGAGCAGCCGTGCGGCCTCCTCGGGCTCACTGCGTCTGGCCGCCGAGAGCAGCACCCGCAATCCGGCGAGGCTCTGCAGGGACTCGTCGTGCAGCTCCCGTGCCCAGCGACCGCGCTCGCGCTCGGTTGCGGCGATGCTGTCTCGGGTGCGGTCCTCGGCGACCGTCTGGGCGGTGGCGACGGCGGTTGCCGCGCTGGCGGCGAAGGAGACGAGCACGCGCTCGTCTTCGTCGCTGAAGCCGGCGGCGCGGCCGAGCGGG
The DNA here is from genome assembly GCA_025450585.1 of Solirubrobacterales bacterium. Taxonomy (GTDB): domain Bacteria; phylum Actinomycetota; class Thermoleophilia; order Solirubrobacterales; family 70-9; genus VRUE01. The sequence continues at coordinate 24,611 of JANWHD010000049.1, read as the reverse complement.
TCGAGCGCGACCAGCACGCCGAGCGTCTGGCCGCGGTAGACGAGTGGCACCAGCAGCGCGGTGACGCCGGTGTCCGGGCTGCCCGGGCGTGCCAGCAGGCTCGGGTCGAGGTCGTGGACGCGCCGGGACTCCCGCGCCTCCAGGACCTGGCCCGGGACCGAACCCGCAATCGGGATGCGGGTCTTCGCAATTCCCTCGGTGCCCTCGCCGGCGACTGAGGCAGGTACGAGGTCGTCGCCGTCGCGCAGCAGGATCAGCAGCGTGCGCGCCTCGACCAGCGCCCGGGCGCGCTTGACCGCGATCTCGAGGATTCGCTCGAGATCGGTCTCGCCGCCGACCGCACGGGCGATCTCGGTCGTCGCTTCCAGCCGGTGCACGGCGCGCTCCATCTCGTCGCGCTGGCTCTCCACGCTGTGGTACAGGCGCGCGTTCTCGACCGCGATCGCCGTCCACTCGGCGAGGATCATCGCCGAGTGCTCGTCGGCGTCGTCGAACTCGCCCTCTCGCTTCTCGGTCAGGTAGAGATTGCCCCAGGCGTGGCCGCGGATCATCACCGGGACCCCGAGGAAGGTGGTCATCGGCGGGTGCGCGGGGGGGAAGCCGTAGGAGCGGGCGTGGTGGCCGACGTCACTTAGGCGAAGCGGCCGCGGCTGCTCGATCAGCAGGCCGAGCACGCCGCGCCCGCGCGGCAGGTTGCCGATCGCGCGCCGCGCCTCCTCGTCGACGCCGTGGGTGATGAAGCGCTCAAGCTCGTGGCGGTCCTCGTCGAGCACGCCGAGCGCGGCGTAGCGGGCGCCGGTCAGCTCGCGGGCGACCTCCAGCACGCGCTGGAAGACGACCTCAGGATCGAGCTCGGCCACCAGGGTGCGACCGACGTCGATCAGCTCGCGGAGTCGCGGCTCGTCGAGCGCGCTGCTGTCGTAACCCTGTGCCATCTCAGCCCCCTATCGAGCCATTCGGCGCTATTGATGCTATCGGTTTGTCCAATATGCTCAAAATGGGCTGATCTCAGTCTTAACTTCGCGGTAAAACACCGATGTTCGGGACCCTCGCGGGAGGTTAGATAGTCAGGCATGAGCTCTCTCGAAGAATCCACCGGCGCCGGCGCTGGCGCGGGTAATGTCGCCACCGTGCACGCCGAGGCAACGTCGGAGGCGAAGGAGACGTCGGAGACGACGATCGTCCTCGCCGACGACCACACGGTGATGCGCAGCGCCTTGCGGATGCTGCTCGACGCCGAGCCTGGCTTCGAGGTGGTCGCCGAGGCCGGCGACGCCGAGACGGCGATCCGCTATGTCCGCGGCCACAAGCCGGCGGTCCTGATCCTCGACCTCAACATGCCGGGGCGCTCGAGCCTCGAGGCGGTGCCTGACATCCAGGAGGCCTCGCCCGGCACCGAGATCGTCGTGCTGACGATGCAGAACGAGCCCGCCTTCGCTCGCCGTGCCCTGCAGGCCGGGGTCCGCGGCTACGTGCTGAAGGAGGCCGCGGATGCAGAGCTCGTCCAGGCCGTCCGCAGCGCCGCCGCCGGGGACACCTACCTACAGCCGGCTCTCGGGGCGCGGCTCGCGGCCGGCGCGGATGCCCGCCAAGCCGACGAGCTGAGCGATCGCGAGCGCGACGTGCTCCGGTTGATCGCTTTGGGGCATACCAATGCTGAGGTTGCCGAACAGCTCTACATCAGCATTCGTACGGTGGAGAGCCATCGGGCTCATATTCAGCAGAAGCTGAGGCTTTCCAGTCGCGCGGAGTTGGTCCGGTATGCGCTTGAGCGGGGGCTCGTCGAAACCTGAAATTTGTTCCCAGAGTTGGTAGAGCCTGCCCCAGCAGGGGTTCCACTTAACTTTTTCGAGCTACGTCACTGGTTGTGTCAGTAGCTGCTCGCGAAAAAGTGCAAGACGTTCCACCCCTGCTGGGGCAGGCTCTGAGCAGTCCGAGAAGGGTTAGGTGAGCAGCGGGATCACGCAGCGGAACTTGCGCGTGTTGGTTGAAGCTGTAGATGCAATGACCCCGGCCGCAGATACCGTTCCCACGCTGTAGAGGTCCGGTGCTGTGTAGCTAGTTATGTCGCTGGTCCACTCGTCTTTGTTGTCGAGGTTTATTCCTGGTTTTTGGGCGAAAGTGGCTAGCTGGAGGGCGTCGGGGAGGGTTCCTCCTTGGGTGGCGCAGGAGGAGGCGGCTGCGGGGGCGCTGATTGCTGTTTCGCTGGGGGAGGTTTGCCAGCAGGCTCCGGCGAAGAGCTGGGTGCCGGGTAGGCAGCCGGCGGAGTAGCCGTTCACTTTGCTGGCGGTGACCGCATTGACGGCGTTCAGGGCGGTCTGGGCGTCGACGGCGCTCTGGGCGGTGTCCGCCGTTTCCGCGTGAGCGGCGTTCGGCACCTGGCCGAGGCTGAGCTCGTTGATTTCGGCGCCGGTGATCGGGCCGGAGTGCTGGCCGAGCGCGGAGAGCACCCCGGGCTTCAGCCGGTTCGCCGCCACTGAGCCCGGCGTCAGCCGGTTGCCCGGCAATGACTTGACCTTAACCGCGCGGCCGTTGAGCTTGGCCTTCTGGGCGGCGTAGACGGTGCCGCCGAGCGTGACGAACAGCGCCAGGGCCGCGACCGCAAGCGCCGGCGACGGCAACCTCATCCCTCTTCTCATTGCTTCCCCCCTTGTTAGGACTGCCTGCGCCGAGCCTAGGCCGGGGTGGGGGGAGGGGCCAAGAATGCTGGACGAACGTTCAGCGCCCGTCCAAGAATTGCGACCCGCAGGCCGGCGTCGCTACCGGCCTGCGGATCAAGAGGCCACGCCGCAAAGATTAACTCTTATTGAACATTTGTGACGGAATGGACAACTGGACGCCCCACGATGCGGATTTCCGCGAGATCCAAAGGCGTGCGCTGGCCAGATCGGCTCCCGTCGGGAGAGCGGATAGACTCGCCCGCGTAAATACGGTCGGTGGTCAAGGGAAGTCCGGTGAGAAGCCGGCGCGGTCCCGCCACTGTGACCGGGTCGAGGACGTCGCAGGCGCTTTGCGTCAGCCACTGGGGAGGACACCGATTCCCCGGGAAGGTGCGGCGGCCCAAACCCCGGAAGCCAGGAGACCTGTCCCCGGCCAGCCATGACAACCCTCGAGGAAAGGGTGGCTTAAATGCCAAGACTCGTTCCAATTCGGCTGGCCGCCGCGTGCGCGCTGGCTCTAGCATTCGTAATGTCCAGTGCCGCTTTGGCGCTCGCCAAGGGTCCGGTTGCGGACCTGCGCGTGGTCGGCAGCGGCGGCAAGGTGCTCGCCGAAAAGTCGTTCGGCGTGGGCGGTGAGGTCTCTGTCAAGACCAGCCCCAAGGCGACCTGTTTCGGCCCCGGCACCGGAGGCAGCGGCAAGTCGGTGGCCGTCAAGGGCGCCACGGCGCTCGGCATGCTGATCCAGGGCGCCAAGTTCATCGCCGCGCTGAAGCCGCTCTCTCTCACGGACAGCTTCATCGACGAATTCGGCCTCGGCCTGTGCGGTATCGGCGGGATCGAAGGCAAGGGCATGAACAGCTGGTACCTCAAGGTCAACCACAAGAGCCCCTCCGTCGGCGGCGAAGCCGTCAAGGTCGGTAAGGGCGATGAGGTGCTCTGGGCCTACGGCTCATACCCGTACCCCGACGAGCTCGTGCTGAGCGCGCCGGACGAGGTGCAGGCCGGGGTGCCGTTCGGCGTCCGCGTCTTCGCCTTCGACGAAAAAGGCAAGAAGACGCCCGCGTCCGGGGCGACCGTCAGCGGTGCCTCGGGGCCGACCGATTCCCAGGGCCACGCGACGGTGACCCTCGCGGCTCCGGCGCGGCTGGTTGCCCGCCACGGCAAGGACACCCCGTCCAACCGCGAGGCGGTGTGCGTGGGCGGCAAGTGCCCGGGCAGCTCGGGTAAGTGACCGTGCGCCGCGGCTCGGCGGTCGCGATCGCGCTGCTTGCAGCGACGCTCGCGGCCGCCGGCTGCGGCGTCGGCCCCGGTGAGGAGGTCGGAGGCGTCGAGCTGACGGTGACGCGGGATTACGGCACCGCGATCGTGACCGAGCGCGAGCTCGGCGACGTGACCGAGTCCGACACCGTGATGCGTGTGCTCGAAGCCAGCGCCGACGTCTCGACTCGCTACGGCGGCGGCTTCGTGCAGTCGATCGACGGGATCGAGGCGCAGGAGCGCTTCGGCCGCTCGCGGGACTGGTTCTTCTACGTCAACGGCGTCGAGTCGACCGTCGGGGCCGCCGACTACCCGCTGCTTGGCGGCGAGGCGATCTGGTGGGACTACCGCGACTGGGATGCGGCGATGCGGGTCCCGGCCGTGGTCGGCTCCTGGCCCCAGCCTTTTCTCGACGGCTACGCCGGACAGCGCAAGCCGGTCGCGGTCGAGTGCCTCGGCGGGGGTGGGGCGTGCGCGGAAGTGCGCGAGCGGCTGGAGGGTGAAGGGGTGACCGTCGCTCGGGGGACCCCCGAGGGGGCGATCCGCGTGCTCGTCGGTCCCTGGAAACAGGTGGGGATCGACCCGGCGGCGGCGCAGATCGAGGACGGCCCGCGCACCAGTGGCGTCTTCGTCGACTTCGAGCCCGCCCCCGGTGGCGAGCGGCTGCTGGGCCTCGACGAAGGCGGCGAGCCGGGGCGGACGTTCGGGCTCGATGCCGGACTGGTCGCCGCGGTGCGCCGGCTCGACTCGCCGCCGGTCTGGGTGGTGAGCGGGACGAGCGCGGCCGGGGTCGAGGCGGCCGCCGGGCTGCTCGACCGCGACAGCCTGCGCCACCATTACGCGCTCGCCGTCGAAGGAGGGGAGGAGGAAGCGCTGCCGCTCCGATGAGATCGCCGTTCGCCTACACGCCGAGACAGGGGCCGCTGCAGGCGGCCTCGCCGGCCGCCGCGGTCGTCTACCTCGGCTCGCTGGCTGCCGTCGCCTTCGCCTACTCGAGTCCAGTCGTCCTCCTCGCTGCCGGCGTCGCGCTGGTCATCGCCGGCCGCCTCGCCGGGGCACACGCGGCCGTCCGGGCTGCCCTCTGGATGGGCCTGACGCTGGCCCTGCTGATCGTCGCCGTCAACGCCCTCGTGGTCGGTCGCGGCGAGACGGTGCTCGCGCGCCTGGGGGAGTGGCCGCTGTTCGGCCGGGTCGATGTGACCGCGGAGGCGATCGCCGCCGGCGCCGTCATCGGCCTGCGGGCCGCCGTCGTGATGGTCGCCTTCGCCGTCTACTCGGCCTGCGTCGATCCCGACCGGGTGCTGCGGGCGCTCCGCCCCTTCGCCGGTCGCTCGGCCCTGACCGCGACGCTGGTCTCGCGCCTGGTCCCGGTCGCGGCCGCCGACGCCGCCCGGCTGCGCGACGCCGCCCGGCTGCGCGGGCCCGGTGCCGCGCCGGTGGGCCGGCCGCCGCTGGCCCGCCGCCTCCTGGCCGGGTCGCTGGACCGGGCGGTCGACGTCGCCGCCACACTGGAGCTGCGTGGTTATTCGCTGGCGGCACCGGACACGGCGCGGGGCGGTGTCATCGGTCGTCGGGCGGGCGTCAGGAGGTCGAGATATGACCGGCGTTTCTACGCGGTCGGGGCGATTGTGCTGGCCGCCGCTATCGCCGGCAAGGCTCTCGGCGCCGACGCCTTTGCCGAATACCCGGCGGTGGAGGTCGGAGTCGGCCAGGCGACACTTACGCTCTCCGCCCTGCTCGTCCTCAGCGGCCTTGCGCCCTGGCGCCCGAAGGGTCGCCGTGCCTGACCTGGCGACGCCTGCCCGTGCGGTCCCGGCCCTCGCGATCGAGGCCCTCACCTATACCTATCCCAACGCTCCGCAGCCCGCCCTGCGCGACGTCTCGCTCCGGCTCTCCCCCGGCGAGCTGGTTGTCCTCGCCGGCCGCTCCGCCTGTGGCAAGTCGACCCTCCTGCGGGCCGCCTGCGGCCTCGTCCCGCACTTCCACGGCGGCGAGATCGACGGCCGCGTAGAGGTGGCCGGCATCGACGCCCTGGCCACCGGCCCGGGGGAGCTTGCGGCCGTGGTCGGCTACGTCGCCCAGGACCCCGAGACCCAGGTCGTCTCAACCACGGTCGCCGCGGAGATAGAGCTCCCACTGGAGATGCGAGGCGACCCCCCGAGCTCCCGCGCAAGAGCGGTCGAGGAGGTCGCTCTCGCGCTGGCCATTCCCCACCTGCTCGACAGAGCTGTCGACACTCTCTCCGGCGGGGAGCTCCAACGTGTCGCACTCGCGGCAGCTCTCGTCACCCGTCCCCGCCTCGTCCTCCTCGATGAGCCCACTTCGCAACTTGACCCGGTTGCCGGTGACGAGTTGATCTGGCTTCTCCGGCGCCTTAACGAGGAGTGGGGGGTGACGATCCTCTTGGCTGAGCACCGCCTTGAGCGCTGCCTTGCGGCAGCCGATCGCGTGGTCGCAATGAGCTCCGGCTTGATCGCTTTCGACGGCGATCCCCGCGACTTCCTCACCTGGGCCCAGGATGCAGACACGGCTCTGGAGACCCCAGCCGCCCGCCTCTTCTCCCTCTGTGGCCTCGAACCCCTCCCCGTCGGAGTCCGCGACGCCCGCCGAACCCTCGCGTCAGCCAACCCCGTCCCACCGGAGCAGTCGAGAGAGGAGGGGGTCCGCCCCCTCTCCATCACAACCCTCACGTCCAGCGACCTCTGGGTGGAGCTCGCTTCAGGAGAGATCCCTCGCGACGTCCTCAAGAGCATCGACCTGGAGGTCAAGAGCGGCGAACGCGTCGCCCTGATGGGACGCAACGGAGCCGGCAAGAGCACCCTGCTGAGGACTGCCGCCGGGTTGGTCGACCCCGTGCGCGGCAGGGTCGAGGCCCCCGGGGGGATGGCCCTTCTGTCCCAGAACCCGAGCGACTACCTGGTCAGGGAGCGGGTTGGCGACGAGCTGCCGGGCGACGCGGGCATGTCGGCGCTGCGAGTCGTCGGCATGGAGCACGCGGTTGATGCGGACCCACGCGACCTGTCCGGCGGCGAGCGGCAGCGGCTGGCCCTCGCGATCGCGTTGGCCGGGCGGATGGAAGGCGAGGAGCTTCCGGGGCTCGTCGCGCTGGACGAGCCCACGCGCGGCATGGATCGCGCACGTAAGGACGATCTCGTCCAGCTGATCGGAGAGCTTGCCGACCGCGGCGCGGGCGTTCTAGTCGCCACCCATGACGTCGAGTTCGCGGCAGCCTTCGCCGGGCGCGTCGTCCTGCTCGGCGACGGCGTCGTCATCGCCGACGGCCCCGCTGACGAGATCCTCGCCGGCGGCTGGTACTTCGCCACCGAGGTCGCCCGTGTCCTCGACCTGCCCAGGGTAATCACCCCCGAGCAGGGCGCCGCCGCCCTTACCAACAATGCGGTCGCACTTCTTTCCGCTATACGGCAAGAAGTGCGACACCAAGGCCTCCCGTCCAGCAAGCAACCCGACGATGTCGCACTTCCCCCCGCTATGCGGAAACAAGTACGACCGCAGGGTGCTGGGGAGGAGGGCTGATGTCCTGGCAGCTCGCTTCCTTCGTCATCCTTGGTGCGGTCCTGCTCGGCGGCTTCGCCTGGTACGAGCGGTCGCGACCGCCGTCGCAGGTGGTGGCGCTCGTCGCCGCGCTGGCCGCGCTGGCGATCGCCGGCCGCATCGCCTTCGCCGCCTTCCCCAACGTCAAGCCGACGACCGACATCGTCGTCTTCGCCGGCTACGCCCTCGGCCCGGCGCCCGGATTTGCCGTCGGCGCCCTCGCCGGCCTCGTCTCCAACTTCTGGTTCGGCCAGGGGCCATGGACGCCGTGGCAGATGGTGGGGTGGGGCCTCTGCGGGGTGCTCGGCGCCGCGCTGGCGCTCGGCGCGCGCAACGCCGGTCGCCTCGCACTCGCCGCGACCTGCGGTTTTGCCGGGATCGCCTACGGTGTGTTGCTGAACTTCTCGATCATGGCGACCTACGGTGGAGACCTCTCGATTCAGCGCTTCCTGGTGCTGGAGACGCGCGCGATTCCGTTCGACGCGGCGCACGCGATCGGCAACGTCGCCTTCGCTCTGCTCGCCGGCCCGGCGATGGTGCGGATGCTGACCCGCTTCCGCGAGCGCTTCCAGTGGCGATCGCCGGCCATCGTCACGGCGCTGCTCGTCGCCCTCGTTCTTCCCGCGGCAGTCCCCGCTCCCGCCAAGGCCGCCGGAGCAGGCAGCGCCGCCACCTGGCTCGAGTCGGTGCAGAACGCCGACGGCGGCTTCGGCACCTCGCCGGGGAGCGCCTCGAGCGCCGCGATCACCGGCTGGGCGATGCTGGGCCTGGAGGCCGCCGGCCGCAACCCCCTCGACGTCGCCCGCGGTGGGCGCACCCCGGTCGACTTCCTGCGCTCGAACCTCGACCAGCTGACGAGCGCCGGCGACCTCTCGCGCACGATCCTCGCCCTGGAGGGATCCGGCCTCGACCCGCGCGACTTCGGCGGGCGCAATCTCGTCTCCGCCCTGGAGAAGCGCCGGGCGGGTAATGGCTCCTACGTGGGCTGGCCGGGGTCGACCGCATATGCGGTGATCGCGCTGCGCGCCGCGGGCGCCACCGGCAGCCTCCAGAAGTCCCTCTCGTGGCTTGGCAACGTCCAGAACGGCGACGGCGGTTGGGGCGACGTCCCCGGGCAGCCGAGCAATGCCGATGTGACCGGTGCCGTGATGCAGGCGATGCCCAGCTCGCAGGCGGCGGCGAACGGGCTCACCTACCTCCGCAGGCACCAGCGCTCCAGCGGTGGCTTCGCCGGGGGCAGCGGCGAAGTCAACTCGCAGTCGACCTCATGGGCGGCGCAGGGGATGATCGCGTTCGGTGTCGATCCGGCCGAGGTCGAATCGGGAGGCAAGACCGCCCTCGACTATCTGGCGGAGAGGCAGGCTTCCGACGGGCACTACAGCTACTCAGCGAACAGCGATCAGACCCCGATCTGGGTTACGGCCGAAGTCCTGGTCGCGGCCTCGGGCGACTCGCTTCCCGTCCCGCCCGCGCCGCGCCAGTCCGAGCCCACCTCGCCGTCGGCGAGCGAGCCGCCGCTCGATACCGAGCCGACCCCGACGCCGGCGCCGGTATTGCCCCCTGACACGGTCCCCGCTCCCTCCGGCGGTGACTCGGGCGGCGGCTCGGCCGCCCCGCCGCTGGTCCCCAAGGGCGTGACGCCGGTACCGGAAGCCGGCGGCGAGCTGCCGGGAACCGGGGTGGCGCCACCCGAGTCCGAGTCGCCTGCGCCGCAAGCGGTTGCCTCCGACGGCGCGCCCCCGCCCACCGAGGCGGCCATAGGCATCGGCCTCGCCGCCACCGCGCTCGCCATCGGCGTTCCCTGGTGGCTGGGCCGGCGCAACGGCTGGTAGCCGGGGTGTGCCCGGCTATGTTGCATGCGTGGACGTCGAGACCGCGATCAGGACGCGTCGCACGCACAAGGCCTTCGGGGCCGAGCCGCTCGGGCGCGAGGAGATCCTCGAGCTGCTCGAGCTGGCCCGCTGGGCACCGAACCACCACCTAACCGCGCCCTGGCGCTTTCGTGTCCTCGGGCCGGAGACACTCAGGCGCCTGAAGGAGGCGGCCGGGCCCGAGGGGGCGGCGAAGCTCGACCGCGCCCCGACCCTCATCGTCGTCTCCTGCGTGCTCGGTGCCGACCCGATCCAAAACGAGGAGGACCTGCACGCGACCGCCGTCGCCTCCTACATCGTCCTGCTCGGCGCCCATGCCCGGGGCCTGGCCGGCTACTGGCGCACGCCCGGCCTGCTGCGCTCGACCGGCGGTCGCGGCGCCGTCGGTCTGCCCGACGCCGAGCGCTTCGTCGGCCTCCTTCATCTCGGCCGGCCGCGCCAGGAGAAGGCGCCACCCGAGCGCCCCCCGGTCGAGCAAACGACGGTCTTCCTCGCCTGATGCTCTCCCGCGCGACAGCAATCGAGGAGATCGCCGGCCGCCACTTCGAGGTCGTCGTGATCGGTGGCGGCATCACCGGCGCCGGGGTAGCCCTCGACGCTGCCTCGCGCGGCTACTCGGTGGCGCTGCTCGAGCGCGGGGACTACGCCGAAGGCACCTCCAGCCGCTCTTCGAAGATGATCCACGGCGGCCTTCGCTACCTGCAGAACCTCGACCTCGGGCTGGTGCGCGAGGCCCTGCTGGAGCGCCAGCTGCTCGTCCAGCTGGCACCGCACCTGGTCTACCCGACGCCGTTCCTCGTCGCCGACTTTCCCGACCAGCGCCGCGACCGCCGCCTCGGGATCGCGCTCAACATGTACGACGTGATGGCGACCACGCGCGTCGGCCGTGGCCGCGGCGAGATGCGCTCGGCCAAGGAGACGGACGAGGATTTCTACTGGTCGCCGGATCGCCACCGGATGATCGACCGCGACGAGGTGCTCGCGCTGGTGCCCGCGCTGGAGGCGCGCGACCCGAAGAACGCCTACCTCTTCTACGACTGCCAGACCGACGACGTGCGCATGGTCCTCACCGTGCTCGGCGAGGCCGAGCGCTTCGGCGCGACGATGCTGAACGGCGCCGAGGTGACCGAGGTGATGCTCGGCGGCGACGGCCGCGCCCGCGGTGTCGCCTTCGCCGAGGCCGAGTCCGGCGAGCGGCTGGAGGTCGGGGCCGACCACGTCGTCAACGCCACCGGCGTCTTCGCCGACCGCATCCGGCCGGAGGAGGTGGTTGAGGAGGAGGACGCGCCGCGGATCTCGCCCAGCCGCGGCACCCACCTGCTGGTCGACCGCGACGTGCTCTCCACCGGCGAGGCGGCCTGCATCGTGCCGGCGGGGGCAGGCCGCGCGATCTTCGCCCTGCCCTGGTACGGGCGGACGCTGATCGGCACTACGGACAACGACTTCGACGGGGACGTCGACCACCCGCGCCCCGGGTCCGAGGACGTCGAGTACCTGCTCGACGCCGTCAACGAGTTCTTCGAAGTCTCCCTCGGGGCGGCCGACCTGGTCGGCGCCTACGCCGGAGTCCGCCCGCTGATCGCCACCGGCGACCCGAAGAAGTCGGTCGACATATCGCGCAAGGCCGAGCTGTACGAGACCTCCTCGGGGATGCTGACGATCACCGGCGGCAAGCTGACCACGTGGCGGCGGATGGCGAAGCAGACCGTCGACCGGCTGGTCGAGCGCGAGGGGCGCGTGGCGCCCTGCCACACGGCCGAGATCCCGCTCGGCAGGGCGGCGGAGCCGGAGGAGCTGGAGGCGCCGGAGGGCGTGGGGGAGGAGGCCATCGCCCAGCTCGCCTTCCGCTACGGACACGCGGCGCGCAACGTCCTCGCCCTCGTCCGGGAGGACCCGAAGCTGGCGGCGCCGATCGTCGCCGGCCGTCCCGATCTTTTGGCCGAGGCCGTGGTCGCGGCCCGCCACGAGCAGGCGCGCAGCGTCGCCGACGTGCTGTTGCGCCGCACCCGGCTCGGGCTCCTCGCCGCGCCGCAGCTGCGCGACACCGGCTCGGTGCGGGCGGTGGCCGCGGCACTCGGCGGCGAGCTGGGCTGGTCGCGCCGCCGGGTCAAGCAGGCGGCGGAGGCCTGGCCAGCCGCCGCGGCAGAGGCCGGCATTGACCCCGCGGGCTCCCTCGTCTAGCCCCTTCAATAACCTGCCGCATCGATGAACAAGACCGAGCTGGATTCCAAGCACATCGCCGAACTGCACTCCCTCGCCGCCGAGGCGGGCGTGCCTCGCTACCGGATGCTGAGTCGCGAGGAGCTGATCGAGAAGCTGCTCGACGGCAAGCCCGCGCAGGCCGAGCGGGAACCGAGAGGCGAGGGGGCACCGAAACGGGAGCGACCGCCGCGTCGCCGTCGCGAGCGCTCCAGCGCGGACCGGCCTCCCAGGGATCGCCCGCCCAGGGACCGTCCGTCCCGCGAACGCGCGGCGAAAGAGGACGCCGCCGTGCCGCCCGCCGCTCCCGAGCCGGCCTCCGAGCCCGCGCCCTCCGGCGCCAGCGCCGCCGCCGAGACCGAGCGGCCGCGCCGCAAACGTCGTCGCCGCCGCTTCGGCCGCAAAAGCAAGGGCCTCGGCGTCACCGACCTGCTGCTCCCGCCGCCCGGCCGCCAGGCGCTCGTCTACGGCGAGAGCCGTGAGGCCTGCACCGCGCTGCTGCGCGAGATCGCCGGCGAGCTGTCGGGCGAGAACGGCCCCGACCCGATCGCCCTGCTGGTCGACCCCAGCCCCGAGGAGCTCGCCGACTGGAAGCGCGAGGCCCCCCAAGCCGAGCTCGTCGCCGCCGCCCAGGCCCGCCACGCCAGCGACGCCCTCGCCCAGGCCGTCCGCCGCGCCGAGTCCGGAGAAGACGTGATCCTCCTGGTCGACTCCCTAAGTCGCATCGAGGACACCGACGTCGCAAAGCAGATCTTCGACGGCGGCCTCACCCAAGCAAAAGGCTCTCTCACCGTCGTGGCCGCCCTCGAGCGACCCTGACGGCGCTGGATCAAGCAGATCGAGGACGCAGGGAGCGAAGCGTGCTCTGCACGTGAGCGACCGAGGACGCGGATATGCGCCGATCCAGCGCCGTTAGCGCCGGTAGGCGATGCGGCGCCAGCTGGGCTCTTTGGAGAGCTCGATCAGCTCGGAGCTACGATCCGGCTGGACGTAGCCGAAGGTCTGGGTGCGCTCGTCGAAGACGACGTCGAGCTCACCCTCCTTGACCCGCTGGTCGAGCCAGGCGCCGCGGAAGACGAGGCGGCGCAGCCAGTGGACGAGGCTGCGGTTGGCCGGGCCGACGAGGTCGTCCCAGTTCTCGTTGATGTGCTCGCCGAGGCGGGAGCTGGGCTCGGCGATCTCGCCGCTGACCGCGAGGTCGAGCAGGTCGTCGAGCTCCTCGGGGCTGAGGCCCTGGTGAACGAAGCCGAGCTTGACGGCGGCCTGCTCGACGCGCTGGCCGAAGTCCTCCTCGTTGAAGGCGAAGCGGAGCTCTCCGTACTCGAGCACGTAGTCCGAGCCAGACTCGTAGTTCCCTCTGCGGGTCGTTTTCTTATCCATGAGTTGAAGCCGATCCACTCCCACTAGCCCGGTGAGAGCAGGTGCCGGATCATGCCGGTCATCGTAGTCCGATGCCTGCGCGCGCCTGCTGCTGAAATAGCGTTTGCACCTTGATCGACCTGCACTGCCACATCCTCCCCGGGGTCGACGACGGGTCTCTGGACATGACGGACAGCCTCGGCATGGGTCGCCAGGCAGCTCACGACGGGATCGAGCGGGTCTGCGCGACGCCCCACATCCGCCACGACCACGACGTGCGGATCGAGGAGGTGGGCGGCCGGGTCGAGGCGCTGAACGATCGGCTGCGTGCCCAGGGAATCCCGGTCACCGTGCTCCAGGGCGGCGAGGTGGCGGAGACCGCGGTCGAGGACCTCGGCGAGGAGGAGCTGGGGCGGGTGGCGCTGGGGAGCGGTCGCTGGATCCTGCTCGAGCCGGCGTCCGGCCCGCTGAGCGACACCCTCCTTAGACGCGTCGCGCACCTGGCCGAGCGCGGCCACCGCACGCTGATCGCCCACCCCGAGCGCCACCTCTCGGCCGACATGCACGAGCGGATCGCCGGCCTGATCGCCGCCGGGGCCCTGGTGCAGGCGACCGCCGACTTCTTCCTGCGCGAGCGCACCGCAGCCGGGATGCAGGTGCTGGCCGAAGCGGGCCTGATCCACGTGCTGAGCAGCGATGCCCACTCCTCCCACGGCGGCCGGCCCCTCCATATGAGCGAGGCGTTCGAGCGCCTGGCTGGAATCGACTCCGTCGCGCCCCACGTCGAGTGGATGCGAGAGACGGCGCCCCGAGCGATCGTCGATGGAGGGGAGCTGGAGCTGCCCTTCGGCCCGGCTGTCTAGGAGGACTGGAGGGGACGGAGCTCGACCTTGCTCGCGAGGTCTTCGACGACCTGGCGCGAGCCGCTGCCGAGGCCGCTGCGCAGGAAGTTGGCGGCGCCCGCGGCGGCGCTGGTCCTCAGCATCTCCTCCCACTCGGCACCGGTTGCCATGCAGGCGGCGAGCCCGCCCATCATCGAGTCGCCGCAGCCCTCGCGCGAGCCGCGCTCGAAGCGCGGCGGGATCAGCTCCCAGGCGTCCTCCTCGCGCACGACCACGGCCGGCTCCTCCGCCCGGGTGATGATCGCCGCCCCAGCGCCCTTGTCGAGCAGGCGCCGCGCTGCGGTGAGCATCCGCTCCTCGGTGTCGACCGGTCCCTCGACGTATTTGGCCAGCTCCCAGTCGTTGATCTTGACCAGGTCCGGGCTGCCCTCCAGGGCGCTGTCGAGGCGGGGCGGGGAGAGGTCGACGACGACGGGCGTGCCGTTCGCCTTCACGTCGGCGACCAGGTTGCCGTAGATCTCCAGCGGCAGCGCCTCGCCCGGGTAGGGGCCGCAGAGCGCCAGCACGTCGGCGTCGATCGCGGCGGCGACGGTGCTCGAGAAGAGCTCGTCGACCTCGTGCCTGCTCGGTGGCAGCGAGGCGCTCTGCGCCAGGGGCTCGCGCTCGCCGCTGCGGCGGTCGTGCAGGTAGCAGCCACTCTCGGCACCGGTCTCGACCAGGCGCAGCTCGACCGCCATCTGCTCCAGCAGCGGCCGCAACACCGTCCCAGTCTCGCCGCCGATGAAGCCGCAGAGGGCCGGCTTGGCGCCCAGCTCCGCCGCCATCCGCGCCACCCAGACGCCCTGCCCAGCCGCGTGCAGGTGGATCTCGTCGCCGCCGTCGCTTGTCAGCGCCTCGACCGTGATCGAGAGCATCGGGTGCGGCCCGAAGACGGCGACCTTTCCGCTCGGGGTCATTGGATGGAGGTTAGGGGGAGAGATCTTCCCTTTCGTCCCCTTGACACGGAATGACGAAACCTCCTCTTGCACCGCGCCTGCGCCGGCTCGAGGTTGCGACCGTGCTCGGTCGGGAGGTCCCAATCGCGACGGGATTCCATGCCCGCCTGCTCGGGCTCGCTTTCCTCGATCGAGCAGACGCCGGTTCCGGCCTCCTCATCCCACGTTGCTCGAGCGTCCACACCGTTGGCATGCGCTTCGCGCTCGACCTCTATTTCCTCGGCGAAGACGAACGGATTCTCGACGTTCGGCGCGTGGTTCCCGCACGTCGCGTCGTTTCCCGCCGCGGCGCTCACGCGGTCCTGGAGATTCCCGCGCGGGAGGGGGGAGAGTTTTCCCCGCCGAGCCCTTAGACGGGGCATGCTTCCCCAGCGACGAGACATAGCCAGCCTGGTCGTCTGCGAGGACGACTCGCCGACGCTCGAGCTCCTCTGCGACCACCTGGCGGCGGACCGCTTCGCCGTGATGCCGGCGCCGAGCGCTTCCGACGCGTTGCGGCTCTGTCGCTACAACCATCCCGACCTGCTGCTACTCGACCTGACCCTGCCCGACGCCTCCGGGCTCGACGTGCTGCGGGAGATCCGCGACGCGGACGGGATCACGTCGCGCTTCGACCCGGGCTTGCCGGTGATCGTCCTCACCGGCCGGAGTGCCGACGCCGACCGCGTCCGCGGCCTCGACTTCGGGGCTGACGATTACGTGGTGAAGCCCTTCTCCTACCCCGAACTGCGGGCGAGGATCGCCGCGGTCCTGAGGCGCAGGCCCGGAGGGCGCGAGGGGCCCTGCCGCGTCGGCGAGATCGTCGTCGACACCGCACGGCGCAAGGTCTGGGTGGGGGAGCGCGAGGTCACGCTCTCCAACAAGGAGTTCGGGCTCCTGCGCGTGCTGGCGACCGATCCCTCGCGGGTCTTCGCCAAGCGCGAGCTGCTCGAGGCCGTCTGGGGCTTCAGGAGCCCGGCTCGCACGCGGACCCTCGACTCTCATGCGAGTCGCCTGCGGCGAAAACTCGACCCCGAGCACGGCCGCTTCGTGATCAATGCCTGGGGATACGGATACAGGCTGATCGACGGATGACCGAGCTGGCCCAGATAGTCGCCGGCTGGCCGCTGGTGATCTCGATGGCGGCGACGGTCGCCGCCCAGGGCCTGCGCAACGGCCGGCGCCGCAGCGCGCTCAACGAGGCACTGCACGAGCTGCGCCGCCCCCTGCAGGCCGTGGCCCTGGCAACGGGGCCGGCGGTTGCCGCGCCGGGTGACGGCGAGGACCCGATGGAGCTCGCCGCGGCCGCGTTGGAAAGGCTCGACCGCGAGATCAACGGCGGTCCGCTCGCGCCCGTCTGGGGTCGGGTCGAAGCGCGCTCGCTGGCGCAGGCCGCGGTAGCGCGCTGGCAGGCTCGGGCGAAACTCGCCGACGGCTCGCTGGAGCTGCGCTGGAACGCGGGTAGGGCGATCGTCGACGGGGATCGCTGCGCGCTCGCCCAGGCGATCGACAACCTGATCGTCAACGCGATCGAGCACGGCGGGCCGACGATCGTTCTCACCGCGCGCCGTCGCGAAGGCCGGCTGCGGATCGCCGTCGTGGATTCCGGCTGCGCTTCGCGTCCGCGATCGCGCGATCGCGCCCAGGAGGCGATCTCGCGCCTCTCCGGCCGACGGCGCCACGGTCACGGTCTCGCCGTCGTGCGCCGCGTCGCGTCTGCCCACGGAGGGCGCTTCGCCCTCAGCCGGGCGGCGGCGGGGTCTCTGGCCGTACTCGAGCTGCCGCTGGCCGACGACGATCCCGGCTGGGCGGCGTGAGCAGGCGGGCGCGGGCAGCGGTCTTCCTCGCCGGTGCGCTGCTGGCGGCGGGGCTCGCGGCGGCGATCGCCGACGGATATGGCTCGAGGGTCGCCCGGGGCTACGGGCCGCTGAGGCCCGTGGTGGTCGTCTCGGGTGACCTGCGGTCGGGCCAACCGCTCGGGCCGAAGGAGGTCGGGGATGCGCTGGAAGTCCGGCGCGTGCCGGTCCGCTTCGTCCCCCCGGGCGCGCTGGGGGTGCCGGGCGACGCGCTCGGGCTCGCCCCGGTCTCGGCGATCTCGCCGGGCTCCTACCTGCTCGCCTCGCAGCTGCGCCTGCCGAGCCGGCACCACCGCGGCGTCCCGGCGCTGACGGGCCGCCGCCGGGCGGTCGAGATCTCCGTCAGCGGCGCCGAGGCGCTGCTCGCGACGGGTGCCTCACCGCGCGGAGCGAAGGTCGACGTCGTGGTGACGAGCGAACCGACCGGGGCCGGTCCGGGACGCACTTATGTGGCTGCGGCCGGGGTGCCGCTTCTTGCGCTGGGCCCGGGTGCCGACGGCCCCGGCCCAGGCGGTGCCTCGGCCGCGACCCTGGGTCTGACCAAGCGGCAGGCACTGCGCCTGATCGCGGCCGAAAGCTTCGCCCGCAAGCTGACCCTGCTGCCGGAAGGCTAAGTGCTCACCGCCCGCGAGCGCCACGTCGAGGAGCTCGCGGCATCGCTGCGGGCGCGCCTGATCGAGCGGCGGCGCGGCGAGGCCGCGGCGGGGCGTTCGGTGTCGGCACCGCTGCCCGAGGAGGTCCGCGACCTCGTCGAAGGGGAGGCGGCGCTGCTCGGTGCCGAGGACCGGAGTGCGGTCGAGGCACGCATCGTGCGCGACACGATCGGCCTCGGCCCGCTCGAGGAGCTTCTCGCCGACCCCACGGTCGAGGAGGTGATGGTCAACGGTCCCGGCAGCGTCTACGTCGAGCGCGGCGGCCGGATCGAGCCCGCCGGCGTCGGCTTTCCCGACGAGGAGGATCTGCGCAACGCGATCGAGCGGATCCTGGCGCCGCTGGGGCGGCGGATCGACGAGCTCAGCCCAATGGTCGACGCGCGCCTTGCCGATGGCTCCCGGGTCAACGTCGTGATCCCGCCGCTGGCGATCGACGGGCCGGCGCTCTCGATCCGGCGCTTCGGCGTCAGCCGGCCGGGTCCGGAGGAGCTGGTCGCGCTCGGCACGCTGACCGCGGGCCAGGTCGGCCTGCTCGAGCGTGCCGTGTCCGGCCGCCGCAGCGTCCTGATCAGCGGCGGCACCGGGTCGGGCAAGACGACGCTGCTCAACGCCCTCTCCAGTTTCGTCGCGCCGGAGGAGCGGGTGGTGACGATCGAGGACGCGGCCGAGCTGCGTCTGCAGCAACCGCACGTCGTGCGGCTGGAGAGCCGGCCAGCGAGCGTCGAGGGGAGGGGTGAGGTGACCGTGCGCGACCTGCTGCGCAACGCCCTGCGGATGCGGCCGGACAGGATCGTGATCGGGGAGGTGCGCGGCCCGGAGGCGCTCGACCTCCTGACCGCACTCAACACCGGTCACGACGGGGCGATCTCAACCGTGCACGCCAACTCCCCCGGCGACGCCCTGGCCCGGCTGGAGACCCTGGCCCTGATGGCCGGGCTGGGCCTGCCCCACGGCGCGATCGCCGAGCAGGTGCAACGCGGCATCGACCTCGTCGTCCACATCGAGCGCCGCGGCGACGGTGTCCGCAGGGTGACCGAGATCGCCGAGGTCGTGCGAGTGGCCGGGGCGACCGCCGTCCGCGCCTTCGAGCTCGACGACGGGGGATGAGCGGCGGGCCCGGCATCTCCCTCACCATTGCCGGCGCGGCCGCCGGAGGGCTCGCCGCGGTGGGGGTGCGCGAGGCGGTGCTGGCGACGCCGGCCCTCGCCGCATGGGTGCGTGCGGCCCTGGAGCCGTTGCGCCGCGCCGGGCGCGAGGGCTATGCGCCCTCGGCGCCGGAGCGCCGCCGCCTCGCTGCGCTGGGCACCCTTGCGGCGATCTCCGGCGGTTGGTTCCTGGCGGGGGCGACCCTCGCTCTGCCGTTGGCCGTGGCCGGGCCGGCCCTGGCCGCCTCGGCGGTGAACGCCCGGCGCCGGCGCTATCGCCGTGCGGTCGAGCGTGCCCTCCCCGACGTCGCCCTTGCGATCGCCGACTCGCTCAGCGCGGGGCGATCGCTGCGCGCGTCGCTGCCGGCCGCGGCCTCCTCGCTCGACGGCCCGCCGGCGGTCGAGCTCGCCCGGCTCGGCGCCGAGTTGGACCTCGGCTCGCCGACCGCCTCGGCGATCGCGGCGTGGCGACGGCGCATGCGCTCTGTCCGCGTCGACGCCTTCGCGGCGGCGCTGCTCAGCCAGCGCCTTGCCGGCGGTGACCTCGCCGGCCTGCTGCGCCGCTTCGCTGAAGGAGCGGCGGAGCGCGACCGGGTTGCAGAGGACGCCAGGGCGGCGACGGCACAGGCGCGGTTCACCGGGCTACTGGTGGTCGCGATGCCGACCGGTGGCGCACTCTTCGCCGAGCTGATCCAGCCGGGCTTCGCCTTCGAGGTGCTCGCGGACCCGGCCTCCGCCGTGCTGCTGGGGCTGGCGGGCGCCCTCCAGCTGGCGGGCTTCGTCGCGATCCGCCGCCTCTCGCGGGTGGTCGAGTGAGGACGGCAGCACCGGCGCTGGTCGCGAGGCTCGGCTGCGTGGCGACAGCCGGGCTCGCCGCGCTTGCGGTGGCGCCCGCGGCGCCCGGCCGTCTCTCACTCCTCGTCGCGATCGGCATGCCCGCGGCGGGGTTCTTCGCGCCCGACGCTCTGCGCCGGCGCCGGGAGAGGTTGCGCCGGCGCCGGCTAGTCGCGGCCCTGCCCGACGCCCTGGATCTCCTCGCCGTCGCCGTCGCGGCCGGCCGCAGCCCGGCCGCAGGCTTCGCCGAGCTCGCGGACGCGGGGGACGGACCGCTGGCCGAGGAGATGCGGATGGCCGTCGCCGAGCTCTCCTGCGGCCGCCCGCTGGCCGAGGCGCTCCGGTCCCTGCGCGCCCGGGTGCCCGGGGGCGAGATGGCCGCGCTCTGCGCCTCGATCGAGCGCTCGCGTCGCTACGGCTCGCCCCTTGCCGAGCAGCTCCGCCGCCAGTCGAGCGCCCTGCGGCGCGACCAGCGCCGCGCCGTCGAGGAGCACGCCGCCCGCGCCGCTCCCAAGATCCAGCTGGTCGTCGCCCTCGTCCTCGTCCCCTCGGTCCTGCTGATGATCGCCGCCGCGCTGATCGCCAACGCGGACATCCTCTTTGCGGGGTTCTGACTAAGCGGTTTCCGGTGCCTCTTCGCGCAGCCGCCTCGCCACCGCGGCGGAGGCGGCGCCGACGGTGTCCAGCTCGGCGGCGCTCTCCTTGTGGCCGCTGACGTAGCAGCAGAGGGTGCCGCCGACCAGCTCGAAGGCGAACTTCTCCGGCGCCTGCTCGCCCAGCCAGACGATGAAGGTGGGGGAGAAGAGGCGGCGCAGCCAGACCTGGTCCTGCCCCTCGCCGGCGAAGATCTCGTAGCGCTCGTCGACGGCGGCGCTCTCCAGCTCGACCCGCTGCTTGGAGCCGCGGAAGGCATCCTCGAGCTTCTCCAGTGCGCGCAGGCCGAACTTGCGCTGGCAGTAGAGCTCGGGAACGTGGGCGGCGCACTCGGGTACCTCGATCAGGCCCAGCGTGTAGCGGTAGTAGTTGGTCTGGCGGTTGCCCTCGCTGTCGGTGGTCTCGTCCTCATACGTGTAGAGGGCGAGGACGCCGTCGACGCCGTCGGCCAGCGGGCCGGCGAGGGTGCGCTCGGCGTAGCGGTCGTCGCCTTTGCGCAGTAGCGGCGTCGCCGCCGGCAGCGGCCCGCGGCCCGCGAGCGTCAGGCCCCGCTGGCGGGAGTAGGTGTCGAAGAAGGCTTCCTCCGCACGAGAGTCGGCGATCGCGAAGACGACCAGGATGGCGAGCAGGAAGGTGCCGACGGCCGCAGCGCCCCCGATCGCCGCACCGAGGAAGACCGCTGCCGCGACTCCCGCGGCGATGACCGCAACCCCCGTCGCGATCCAGGTCGCCGGCTTGCGCAGCAGCTCCCGGAAGTGGAAGCCGCGCAGGTCGTTGGCGTCGTCGGGCGCGTCCACGGGCGTGGCTGAGCTTATCCCCCTTATATGGCGGTCAAACTCAGACACGCCGGGTGGAAGGGGTTGACTGGGGGATGCAAATGGGCTTGCAGGATGGGGTCGTGTTGCAAAGTGGGACAAAGTGGGGTACTGTGCCCGCGAGTTGAAGCCCAGGACCGGGGTGGTGAGGCTCCTCCCACCTCATCACTCCGGTCCTAACTCTCTTCCCAGCACTCCACGACAGCTCGCACGGAAAGGAACCGGCGGTGGCATTTCGGGGCCTCTACGAGCACAGTCTCGACTCCAAGGATCGGCTCACTGTTCCCTCCAGGTTTCGGGCGGCGCTTGCCGATGGAGTGGTTCTCTCCAAGGGCTTCGACCCCTGCGTCTGGGTGCACACGACCGAGGAGTTCGAGCAGCTCTCCGACCGCTTCCTCTCGCCGCACAGCCCCTTCGGGCGCGACGCGCGCCAGCTGCGCCGCCGCTTCCACGGCGGCTCCTTCGACGAGAAGCTCGACTCCGCCGGTCGCATCCGCGTGCCCAAGCCCCTGATCGAGCACGCCGGCCTCTCCGGGCCCTGCGTCGTGATCGGAGCGGGGGAGTACCTCGAGATCTGGAACGCCGAGGACTGGGCGAAGCAGGAGGCCGAGCTGGACTCCTCCGCGCCGGAGATCGCCGAGGGCCTGGCCGCGAACGGAGCGTCTGAGTGAGATGGCGGTTCGTGCGCACTCAGCCCCGACTCACCGCACCCCGCAGGTAGACCGCGCAACCCTTCTCTATATGCCGACCGAGCACAAACCCGTCCTCGCCCCCGAGCTGGTTGCCCTGCTGGCGCCCGAGCCGGGGCAGACCGCGATCGACTGCACCTTCGGCGGCGGCGGCCACGCCCGCCACGTCGCCGAGGCGCTCGGGCCGAAGGGGACGCTCGTCTGCATCGACCGCGACCCGGCTGCCGAGGCCCGTTTCGAGGCGTTCGCCGCCGAGGCCCCCTGTGCGACACGCCTGCTCAGCGCCGACTTCGCGGCAGGTCTTCGCACTCTGGGCGGCGAAGGCATCCACCCAGACATGGTCTACATGGATCTGGGGATGTCCTCGATGCAGATCGACGCCTGGGAGCGGGGCTTCTCCTATTCCTACGACGCGCCGCTCGACATGCGGATGGACACACGCCAGCAGCTGAGTGCCGCCGACATCGTCAACGAGTGGCCCGAGGCGCGCCTGGCCCAGGCGCTGCGCCGCTTCGGCGAGGAGCGCTACGCGGGCGGGATCGCTCGCGAGATCGCCCGCCGCCGGCCGCTCACCACAACCTCCGAGCTAGTGGACGCGATCAAGGCGGGCATGCCCGCATCTGCCCGCTTCGGCGGCGGCCACCCGGCCAAGCGAACCTTCCAGGCGATCCGGATTGCCGTCAACGGCGAGCTCGACTCGCTCGAGGACGCGCTGCCCACGGCCTGGGGCATGCTGCCGGTCGGCGGCCGCCTCGCCGCGATCTCCTTCCACTCGCTGGAGGACCGCCGGGTGAAGCGCTTCATGGCGGAGCGCGCGCGCGGCTGCGTCTGCCCACCCGAGCTGCCCGTCTGCGTCTGCGGCCGCGAGCCCGAAGCCGAGCTGCTGACCCGCCGCGCCGTCGCTCCCGGCCCCGACGAGATGGCCGCCAACCCGCGCTCGAAGTCGGCCCACCTGCGCGCCGCGGTCAAGCTTGCCGAGCCGGTCGAGGCGGGGGCCTGATGGCCGCCGCCGCGCCGGCACGAACGGCGGCGCCCGCACGGGCTCCGGTCCGTAAGAAGCCTCCCGCGCTCAGGGCCGCGCCAGCCCGCAAGCCGGCCCGCAAAGCTCCTCCGCCGCGAAGGGCACCGGTCCGCCGCCCGGGAGCCCAGCTGATCCCGATCGCTGTCGGCACGGCGACGGCGGTCCGTCACCTTCCCGACTCCGGCCTGATGGTGCGGATGACCCGCGGCCGCGCCTGGATCGGCGTGCTCGGGCTGCTGCTGGCCGGGATCGTCGCCCTCAACGTGGTCACGCTCAGCCTCGCCGCGACCGCCGGGCACATCGACCAGAACATCCAGGCGCTCGACCAGGAGAACTCGATCCTGCGCAGCCGCGACGCGCAGCGATCCGGCTCGGCGCGGGTGCGCCACGACGCGGCGGCGCTGGGGCTGACCGTCTCCACCGCGGACGGGATCGGCTTCGTCGAGGCCGGCCCGCACGATGTCGCCGTCGCCGCGCAGCGACTTGCCGCAGCCGGTTCGGGTTACTAGGGGAGCCCGGCCGTGCGGGTGATCGAGCGAAGGATCGGCCTCCTCTTCGCCGCCTTCCTCCTCTGCTTCCTGGTCGTGATCGCACGCGCCTTCTGGCTGCAGGGCGTGCAGGGCGCACAGCTGGCGTCCCAGGCGGTCAGCCAGCAGACCCAGTCGGTCCTGCTGCCGAGCCTGCGCGGAAGCGTGCTCGACCGCCACGGCAACGAGCTCGCCACCTCCGAAGACGCCGCGACGATCTTCGCCATCCCCTCCGAAGTGCGGAAGCCGGCGCTGGCGGCGGAGAAACTGGCGCCGATCCTCGACCTGCCCGAGAGCGAGGTGCTCGGCGAGCTGACTGCCGAATCGGGCTACGCGGCCCTGGCCCACAAAGTCGATCTGCCGACGGCGCAGCGGATCGAGCGCCTTGGCCTGGCCGGGATCGGCGGGGACCCCGACAGCAGGCGGACCTACCCCCAGGGGGAGATGGCCGCCCAGGTGATCGGCGCCGTCGGGTCCGAAGACGAGGGCCTGACCGGGTTGGAGGACAGCGAGGAAGAGGTGCTGCGCGGCGACGACGGCGAACGGCAGATCGTCACCGACGCCAAGGGCGACACGATCCGGCTGGAAACGGTCGACGAAGCCGAGGACGGCGAGGACATCCAGCTGACGCTCGACCCGGCGATCCAGGGGAGCGCCGAGCAGGCCCTGGCCGAAGTCGGCGAAGCGTACGCGCCGAAGGGGGCGACGGCGATCGTGATGGACCCGCGCAGCTCGGAGGTCCTGGCGATGGCCAACTGGCCGCCGGTCGACCCGACCGACCTTTCCGACGTCGACCCCGAGAACCTCCTGAACCGTGCGACCGGCTTCACCTACGAGCCGGGTTCCACCTTCAAGGCGTTCACGGTTGCGGCGGCGCTCGACGACAAGCTGGTCACGCCGGCCTCCGCCTTCACCCTGCCGCCGACGATCCAGGTCGCCGACCGCGTCATCGAGGAGTCGCACGCGCGGGGAACCGAAACCCTCTCCGTCGCGCAGATCCTCGCCCACTCATCCAACGTCGGCGCGGTGACGATCGGGTTGCAGCTGGGCAGCGAGAAATTCAGCCGCTGGATCAAGCGCTTCGGGTTCGGCCGTCCGACCGAAGTCGGCTTCCCCGCCGAGGGGCAGGGGATCGTGCCGGCGCTCGAGGACTACTCGGGCTCGACGATGGGCAACCTGCCGCTCGGGCAGGGGCTCTCGGTGACGCCGATGCAGATGATGGCCGGCTACCAGGCGATCGCCAACGGCGGCGTCCTGCGACGGCCCCAGTTGATCGAGGAGGTCGGCGGGGAGGCCGTGGAGGAGCCGCGCGGGCGCCGGGTGTTCGGCGCCGACGTCGCGGCGCAGGTGCGCGAGATGCTCGAGGGGGTGCTGGAAGCGGGCGGCACCGCTTCGGGGGTCAGCGTGCCGGGCTACACGTTGGCGGGCAAGACCGGAACCGCTGAGGTGGCCGAAGACGGGGCCTACTCCGAGACCAAGTACGTCGCCTCCTTCATCGGCTTCGCCCCGGCGCAGGACCCGCGGCTGCTGGTGGGGGTTGTGGTTGATCAGCCGCAGGGGGACATCTACGGCGGGTCTGTTGCCGCGCCGGCGTTTGGGAAGATTGCTGCGTTTGCGTTGCCTTATCTCGGGGTGGCGCCTGAATAGGGGTGGGGCGTAGGGGGGCCCCCCCCCACAACCGCGGCCGGGGCCGCGCGGGGGGG
>JANWHD010000048.1 GCA_025450585.1 Solirubrobacterales bacterium | reverse complement strand
GCGCGCGGGGGGGTGGGGGGGGGGGGGGGGGCGCGGCCGGCCGGGGCCCCCCCGCCGCCCCCCCCCCCCCCCACGACAGGACCCGCGCGCCGACGACGCTAGAGCCGAGGCCGCAGATACCCTGAGCCCGCTCCCATGAAGCTGATCGTCCAAATTCCCTGCCTGAACGAGGAAACCACCCTCCCGGCAACGATCGCTGACATCCCACGCCAAATCGAAGGGATCGACGAGGTCGAGCTTCTGATCGTCGACGACGGCTCGACCGACCGCACGGTCGAGGTCGCCCGCCAGCACGGGGTCGAGCACATCGTCCGGCTGACCAACAACAAGGGCCTCGCGGCGGGCTTCCAGGCGGGCCTCGACGCCTGTCTCAAGCTCGGCGCGGACGTCGTCGTTAACACCGACGCCGACAACCAGTACCGCGGCGCCGACATCCCGAAGCTGGTGGCGCCGATCCTCGCCGGCGAGGCCGACATGGTCGTTGGCGACCGCCGCACCTCCCAGGTCGAGCACTTCTCGGGCTCCAAGAAAGCCCTGCAGCGACTGGGCAGCTGGGTGGTCAGCCGGCTGGCCGGCATGGCGATCGCCGACACCACCTCGGGCTTCCGCTCCTACAACCGCGAGGCCGCCCTGGGGCTGCTCGTCGTCGACAACTTCACCTACACGCTGGAGAGCCTAATCCAGGCGGGCAAGATGCTCGTCGCCGTCGAGGGGGTGGAGATCGGAACCAATCCGCAGACGCGCGAGTCGCGCCTCGTCGGCTCGACCGGGGGCTACGTGCGGCGCAACGCGCTCTCGATCCTGCGCATCTACGCTCGCTACGAGCCGCTGCGGGTCTTTGCCACCGCGGGCCTCCTCGTCGCGATCCTTGCCCTCGCCGCCTGGATGCCGTTCCTGCTCGACTGGGTCCTCAACGGCGACAGCAGCGGCCACATCCAGTCGCTGATCCTCGGCGCGGTGCTCTTCATCGCGGCGATCCAGCTGCTCGCGCTCGGCGTGATCGGCGATCTGCTGGCGGGGCAGCGGGTGATGACGCAACGGGTCTTCGAGCGCGTGCGCCGGGTCGAGCTGGCGCTCGACGTTCCCCCCTCCCACTACGAGCGCGGCACAGCGGAGCGCTGATGCAGGCGCTGCGCAAAGCCCTGGGCGCCCGTCGCGGCGCCCGGAAGGGCGGTGGCTCGGCGACCGCGGACTACGGCAAGACGGCGAGCTTCCTCGCGATCGGCGTCGGCCTCACCGGCGTCATCACCTACGTCTACTTCTTCATCGCCTCGCACGTTCTCTCCAAGCCGGACTATGGCGAGATCACCGTCGTCTGGTCGGCGGTGTTCATCACAATCTCCACCCTCTACCGGCCGGTCGAACAGCTGCTCTCCCGCCACATCTCCGAACACCTGGTCAAAGGAGAGGAGATCGGCGGCACGACGCGCAACGCGGCGACGATCCAGCTCGGTCTGGCGTTGCTCTTCGCGGTCCTCGCCTTGGCCTTCCGCGGTCCGCTGCAGGACGGCCTGCTCGAGGGCAACGAAACGCTCTACTGGGTCTACTTCTCAGCGGTCCTCTTCTACGCGGCGAGCTACTTCGCCCGGGGCTACCTCGCCGGGGTGAAGCGCTTCGGGCTCTTCACCACGCTGATCCTCTCCGAGTCCTGCTTCCGCACCCTGTTCGCGGTGCTGGTCGCGGTCAGCCTGCTCAGCGGCCAGTCCTGGGTGGCGATCGGCATCGTCGCCGCTCCTGCCCTGTCTTTGATGGTCGTCCCGCTGGTCTTCGCGCGGCGCGCCCGGACGGCGCCCGAGCCCGCGCGGGCGGCCAAAGGGGATGCCTCCGTGTCGATGGCCCACGGCACCGGCTTCGCGGCGGCGGTGCTGGTGATCATGTTTAGCGAACAGGCCTTCCTCAACGCCGGGCCGCTGATCGTGCGCAGCCTCGACGGCGCCGCGGCAGCAGGCTTCATCTTCAACGTGCTGATGCTGGCGCGAGCCCCGCTGCAGCTCTTCCAGGCGGTCTCGACCAGCATCCTCCCCCACCTCACCGGCCTCCACACCAGCACCGAGCCCGACAGCGAGGACGAGTTCCACCGCTCGGTGCGGATGGTGCTGCTCGGCATCGCCGCCTTCACCGGCGTGATGGCGCTGGCTATCCTGATCGCCGGGCCGCAGTTGATGCAGCTCGCCTTCAGCGACAAGTTCAGCTACGACCGGGCGGGCCTGCTCCTGGTCGCCACCGGCACCGGACTCTACCTCGCCTCGGTGACCGTCAACCAGGCCTGCGTCGCCCAGGGCCAGGTCCGCCGCGCCGCTGCCCGCTGGATCTTCTGCGCCGCCCTCTTCGTCGCCTGGAACTTCGTGCCGCTCGTCGGCGACGAGTTCCGCCGGGTCGAGATCGGCTTCACCCTCGCCGCGGGGGTGCTGCTCGGCCTGCTCTACCTGATCTACCGCCGCCCCCACGAACGCGCCGAGGACGTGCCGGCTCCGGGCTCTCCCGAGGAGCTCGAGCTGCGCCTCGCGGCAGTCGACGAGAACACGTAGGTTCGGGCCGTGAGTGGAAACGACGCCGAGCTGATCCTGATCGGCGGCGGCCTGCTCGCAGCCGGCATCCTCGGGGCGCTGCTCGCCGAGCGGATGCGCATCCCGGGCCTGCTGCTCTTCCTCGGGCTGGGGATGCTGGCCGGCTCGGAGGGCATCGGCGGGATCGAGTTCGACGACGCCGAGCTGGCCCGCACCCTGGGCACGATTGCACTCGTCCTGATCCTCTTTGAGGGCGGGCTGACCGCGGGCTGGTCGGAGATCCGGCCGGTGCTCGGGACCGCGGCCTCACTGGCGACGGTCGGGACAGCAGTGACCGCCTGCACGGCTGGGCTCGCGGCTCACTGGATCTTCGGCATCAGCGTGCTGGAAGGGATGATCGTCGGTGCCGCGATCGCCGCCACCGACTCCGCGGCCATCTTCGCCGTGCTGCGCCGCTCGACCCTGAAGAAGCGGCTCGCCCGCTCGCTGGAGGGGGAGTCGGGGATGAACGACCCGGTCGCGCTGCTGCTGGTCATCGGCTTCATCGAATGGATTCAGGAGCCCGGCTACGGCCTTGCCGACATGGCTGGCCTGCTTGCCCTGAAACTGGCTATCGGCGCGGTGGTCGGCCTCGCCCTGGGCCGGGTCGCCGCGACCGCCCTCGACCGGGCGCGGTTGCCGACGGACGGGATCTACCCGGTGGCGACGATCGCGATCGCCGGGCTCGCCTTCGGGCTGGCCGAGGTCGCCCACGGATCCGGGTTCCTCGCCGTCTACCTCACAGCCCTCGCCCTCGGCTCGGGCAGCATCCCCGCCCGGCGCACGATCGTCGCCTTCCACGAGGGCGTCGGCTGGGTCGCCCAGATCGGCCTCTTCATCCTGCTCGGCCTGCTCGTCTTCCCCAGCGAACTCGGCGACGTCGTCTGGGAGAGCCTGGCCCTCTCGGCCGTGCTGATCCTCCTCGCTCGCCCCGTCGCCGCGTTCCTCTCCACCCTCCTCTCTCCGCTCGATTTCCGCGAGCGGGCGATGCTCGGCTGGGCCGGGCTGAGGGGAGCCACTCCGATCTGGCTTGCGACCTTCCCCGTGGTCGCCGGGGTTGGCACCGGCGAGCAACTCTTCGCGATCGTCTTCTTCGTCGTCGTCACCTCGACCCTGGTCCAGGGAGCGAGCTTCGAGCCGCTGGCGCAGCGCCTCGGGCTGACCACCGACGAGCCGGCGCTGCCGCGGCGGCTGCTCGAGTCGGGACGGATCCGCCGCATGGGCGGCGACGTCGTCTCCTACCGGCTCAAGCCCGGCGCCTCCGCAGCCGGCCACCTGGTCCGAGAACTGGGGCTGCCGCGCGATGCGCTGGTCAACGTCATCGTCCGCGACGGGCGCGCGATCCCGCCGCGGGGCTCGACCATGGTGCGCGAGGGAGACGAGCTACACATCCTCGTCCGCAGCGAGCTGCGCGAGGAGGTCGAGGAAATGACGAGGCGCTGGCACGAGGGGCCGGTGGGTACGCCCGCGCCTCCTCGCCTGCCGCAGCGCGGCGCCCCGCAGATCTTCTCGGTCGGGCCGGGCGGGAATATCGAGGATCCGTCGGCGCCGAGCTCGGTGCAGGGCATCGCGGTCGTCTCCGTGCTGCGCAGCCGGCGCGACCGGCTGAGCGCGCTCGTCGCCCTCGCCGACGGTCGCTACGCGCTCACGACCGAGGCGGTGGTCGCCATCGGCGACCGGCGCTCGCTGGCGAACTGGTGCGAACGTCGCGCCCAGCGGGTGGGTCCCGACGACCCGGCAGAGCGGGCCTGGTGGCAGGAGGCGATCGGAGCGTTGATAGCTCGCGGTTAGGCAGCGCCGGCTGCGGCGACGATCTCGGCGTAAGCGGCGGCGGGATCATCGGAGCCGAAGACGGCTGAGCCGGCGACGAAGAGGGAGGTGCCCGCCTGGGCCACCGAACCGACCGTCGAGGCGTCGATGCCCCCGTCGACCTCGATCCGCGCGCTGCCGACGAGCGGCGCAAGGCGCTCGATCTTGGCGGGGGACTCGGGCAGCATTTCCTGGCCGCCCCATCCCGGGTTGATGGTCATGTTGAGGACGATGTCCGCGTATCCCCGCAGCCCGGCGACGTCCTCGACCGGGGTGGCCGGGTTGATTGCCACTCCAGCGAGGCAGCCGAGCTCGCGAATCGCGGTCAGGACGCGGTTGGCGTGTGGAGTCGCCTCCCGGTGGAAGGTGATCGAGTCGGCGCCCGCCTTGGCGAACTCGGCGATCTGGCGTTCGGGCTGCTCGATCATCAGGTGGACGTCAACCGCACCACCCGCATCGTGGACCTGATCGGCGATCGCGCTCAAGACCAGCGGCCCGATCGTGATCGGCGGGACGAAGTGCCCGTCCATCACGTCGAAGTGGATCACCCTCGCGCCGGCGTCCATCACCTCGTCCAGCTGGGTACCCAGCCGCGCGAAGTCGGCCGAGAGGATCGAGGGGGCGACCCGCGGCGAGGCGATCAGCTCTCCCATCCGCTCGCTCATGCCCTGCAACCTAGTCGATGGATCGGTAGGACCGGCCGGTCTCGTAGACGAACTCGGCAGTCACTAAGCATTGGTGGAACGGCGCAGTGCGGTCACTTCATCCAAGATCCGGGCGACTCTGGCACCGCGGCGCGCGATCCCGAGCTCCACCATCATCTCCCGCTGCAGTTCCTCGCTGGTGCGCAGCAATCCGTCCGACTCGATCCAGGCAGCGAGCGCGACCAAGTCCTGAAGCCGCCAGTCGGTGATCAATGGGCCCCCGGAGCTGAAGTTCGGGCGAGGGGAGCGCTCCCTCCGCCCCGTGGCGATGCTCGATTCTCCGCTCTCGCCAGCTGACGGGCCCTCGTCACCGGCAATGCCACCCGAGTCCATGCCGTCGAACTGCTCAGCAATCCGATCAACCAGGCGCCTAGCTGCCTCTGCCGGGTCGCGGTACCAATCCATACTCCAGACCATGAGGTGCTTCCAGCCAAGCCTTTCCAACTGTTCGGCGCGCAAGCGGTCGCGATCGCGAACAGACGGCCTAGCCGCGTAGGTCTTGCCGTCGATCTCGAGGGCGGCAGCAGGCTGCCCGGTGCCGGGGTCGATCACGGCGACATCGATCCTATCCGCCGAATATCCAAGCGCTGACTTCGTTTCGTACCCACCCGCCGCGAGCGCTTCGGCAAGCATGCGGTGCACGATCGTGCCTTCGCCCTTCGACTCATCGGCGTCCACGCTGCCGCCGGTGGAGGCGTAACCAAGGAACGCCTTGAGGAGCTTCACGCCAAGCGCACTGGAGCGAGCTGGGTCGATTTCATCGGCGGAAAATGACGAGACGACCGTCATCCGGTGCTTGGCGCGGGTGACGGCCACGTTGAGGCGGCGCTCCCCGCCTGCGTGGTTCAGCGGGCCGAACCTGTGCGGGAGGGTGCCCTCGGGGGTCCTTCCGTAGCCAACCGCGAGGATGATTGCGTCGCGCTCGTCGCCCTGCACACGCTCGAGGTTCTTTACGAAAAAGCGCTCCTCGCGATCTTCAGAGAAGAAGTCCTCCAGCTCCGGGTGCTCTGGCAGACGGGCAAGCAGGCCTGCATCAATTGCTTCGGCATGAGCAATGCCGAGGGTAATCACGCCCAGGCTCTCTTCCGGCCGGGTCCGGGCGTGCTCGAGCACCAACTCGATGACCTGCTTCACCTCGGCGTCGGGACTCACCCTGAGCTCGCCCTCGGCAGGCAGGTCACTGACGAGCACGTGCCTGAGAACCTGGCCGTCGACGATCCCGGGGAAGGTGGTCAACGATCCGCCGTAGATCTCTTGGTTGGAGAACCCGATCAGGCGCTCGTCGCGACTGCGGTAGTGCCAGAGAAGCATCTCAGCGTCGAAGAGAGTCATAAGCACGTCGAGGAGCGACTCGTAGTCCCCGACCTCAGATGCCTCTCCCTCGTCCGTCTCCTCATCGGCACCATTGCTGGCGGGAGCCTGGTCGAAGAAGCTCGTCGGCGGCAGCTGATGCTCGTCACCTGCTACCACCAACTGGCGCCCGCGAATCAGAGAGCTGAGTGCATCCACCGGTCTGACCTGACTGGCCTCGTCGAAGACGACGATGTCGAAATTGGCCTTGTCCGACGGGATTGCCTGGGAGACCATCAAGGGACTCATAACCCAGCAAGGGCGCAACGCCGTAACCACGTTGGGGGCCCGGGAGAAGAGCTGCCTCACTGGCAGATGTCCGCGTTTGCGCTTGGCCTGGGCACGAACCAGCTGGGCCTCCTCGGGATGGCGATCCTGCGCCCGCACGGCGACCTCGGCGGCGATGCGCCGCACCCGTTGCGCCGAGGTGCGCATATGTTCTCGATCGAGCTCTCGAAAAGCGGCGATCGATTGCTCGTGCCGCTCTCCTCGAAAGGCCGCCAGGGTGGGAGCGAGCGTGGGGGAAAGCATCAGCTGATCGACGATCGACTGCCACCGGAGCCGGTCCAACTCCAACTCGGCTGTAGCGATCAATCCCTGGTCCGCCTCCAACTCGGAAACAAAGGCCGTCAAGCCAGCCTCGGCAAAGGCATGTCGCGCGCGGTGCACGCGCGGCAGGGCGGCCAGCGTGCTGCCCTCCGCCCGCAGCGCCTCGACAGCCGCGACTGTCTCGACCAGGCGGGCGGCGGTCAACTCCCGCCCAACGATTTTGCCCAGCGCTTCCAGGTCCGCGCGGATCGTCGCCAGCGACTGCCGCAGGGCAGCTGTATTGGCCGGTGCGGAAGGAGCGCGATCGGCAACGCAAACGGCACGCCAGGCATCCTGCAGCGCGGCCGCAGCAGAGAGCTCGGCGAAGAGACTCCCCGGCTCGAGCTCCACGCCCTCCACCAAACCCTCACGAACGACCCTCAACGCGGATCGGTACTCGCTCGAGCCGACAGTGGCAAGGAACCGCTGGATTGCGGAGCCCTCGAGCGGGCGGACGCTCTCGAGCAGCGTGCCGAGCTCCGCGTCGAAGATCGCCGGCGTGAACAAGGAGGCTCTGTCCTCCACCTGCCCCCAGAGCTCGACCAGCGCTTCCGCCGCGGCAAGGTCCTCTGGCCTTGGCAGACCACTTCCCTCGGCGGCCGAAACGAGTTCCTCCTCGACTTTCGGGACGCTTGAGGCGAGCGCCTCCAGGAGAGCCAAGGCCTCGGCGACCTCCTCCTGGCTGCTCACCTGAGCATCGGCCCACGGCGATCCCCTTGCGCCAAGCGACAGCCCGTCGAGCGAGATCATGTCCCGCAGTGCATCGAGAAGCTCGGCATAGCGCTCTTCGGAGAGCCTCTCGAGGTCCTTGCCGCGCAGCCTAGTCGTGACCTCCGGCTGCCCGAGCTCAAGCAGACGCGCCTGGGCGGCGAAGATCGAGATCCCCCAGGGCTCGTGCTCCCGGTGCAACTCGCGAGCGTGGTCTCGCAGCGTCTCTCGCGTGCGGGCCAAATGGGAGTGACTTGCGCTTTGATCTGGCGCGGCCACCGTCGCGGTTGTATCCAGCGACACTCCGAGCTGCGCTGCTAGCCATTTGCGAGACTCGGCGCCCTGGTGCATATCGAGAACCAGATCCTCCAGACCAACGGCCTCGAGGCGCCTTGTGACGGCTTCGATCGCCGCTCGCTTCTCGGCCACGAACAAGACCCGCTTCTCTTCGCCGATTGCGCTGCAGATCAGGTTGGCGATCGTCTGGCTCTTGCCCGTTCCAGGTGGGCCTTTGAGGACGAGGTTCTCGCCGGCGAGGACTCGAGCTATGGCAAGGCTTTGACTCGAATCGGAATCGAGAACGTTGAACTCACTCGCGGGCGGTAACTCATCCACGTCCTCGCGAGCCTTCGTCGTAGCCTTCCGCTGCGCGAGGACCTGCCCGCGTGCGTCTATGTCCCCGGCCATCGCCGCCGCAATGTCATGCGAACCGATGACGTCAACGGACGTCTCTAGATCGCGGACCATCGGAAGCTTCGCGTACCAGAAGTTGCCGAGGATGAACCGTTCGCCGATCGCCCAGCCGGGAAGGTTCGCGCACCGACCGCCCAGCCAGTTGAATGCGAGCCGCATCTCCTCCGGCGTATCGATCACCCCATCCACTTCCGCGTGCTCGAAAAGCTCGGCCTCGTCGACCTCGATGCCGTGCTCCACGCGGAGCATGTGCAGCAGCGTGGGGTTGACCTCAAGGTCCCCGACGATCGAGAGCTCAAAGTCCTGCTGACTGGCGCCCCGTGCCCGAACGTCGAGTGGAACGAGAAGCACAGGAGCGGCCGGCGGCCGACTGGCTCGATCGCTCTTCCATGTGGCCAGGCCGCAGGCGAGGAAAAGGGTCTTGATTCCCCGCTCTTCCTCGTAGGAGCGCGCCGTCCGGGTGATTGCCCTCGTTCGCCGGACAGCGTCTTCGAAGGGCGTGAGTTTGGCCAGCGGGCTGCTTGGCGGAAGAGAGCGTGGCACTAGCTTCGATAGCGCCACGCCCTGGCCCGCGATCAATCGCATCAGAAGGTCACGGTTCGCCTCGTCCAGGCTGAGCGACCCGGTCTGCAGGTCTCTGAAATAGAGCAGGCGATTGCGAGCCGTGAGATCTATTAGGTCGGACTTCCATCGCTCGACTGCCTTTTCGATCCGCTCGCGCCCGAGGGTGGACATCTTCTCCTCCAAGGCAGTCGGCGCCTCCTCCTTGACCGGCGTGGCAGAGCGCTCATCGCCCTCCGCCATAGCGGCCGGAGCGCCATCCCACGACGGGTCCTCGACAACGCCTGTCTCGTCGACCGTGACGACGCCGAGCCGCCGCAGATCGAGGGCCAGAACGACGCCGAGCCGCCCCGAAACGGAACCGGTGATTTCAGCGCTCGCGGTGACACCGCCCTGCCCTTCCGACATCCCCCCGATCGACCCCGCGACCAAACTGGCAAGCTCTCTTGGCAGATGACCGACGTGCTCGCCGTCGATCACGACCTTGACCGCATTCCGGTCATAGGGGTTAGCCGGATCCGGCACCAACGCGGCCACATGGCGGCCGGCGGTCTGGGCAGCGGAGCCATCTTCAACAACCCGGCAAAGAGCATCCCTGTAATGGCTCTCACCGACGACATCTATGCGGTCGGGTCCACTTATGTCCACGGCCATCCCGCGGAGTTCTACAGACTTTAGGTATTCGAGGGTTCTATACCGGCCTCAACATCGAATCTCCACACATTTGGCAGGTCATGTCCTCGGTCGTGCTCATCCGGGCGATCGTCTGGTGCTCGCCACAGTTGGGGCACTGCGAGACGAGCTCGAAGCGGCGCAGGCAATACACACAGCGGAAGCGGCCGGGGAGCTGCGTTGGGCGCAGCCACGGCTCGCCGCAGCCCGGGCAGGCCGCCCGTCGCATCAAGCTCTCTGCTGCCGGTGGCTCAGTCATCCCGACCATCATCGCGCCTCAGGCGGCAGATGAAGAACCCGGTCGTGCCGTCACGGTCCGGCCGTACCTGCAGGCAGTGGCGGTCGGCGGGCGAGGCGAGGCCGGGAGCGAGGGCGCCGAGGTCGTCGACCGTGAAGGCCGGAACGTCGCCGGACTCGGCCGCCTTGAGGAGGCCCGCGACCTGGTCCTCGTTCTCGCGGCGCGAGATCGTGCAGGTCGAGTAGACGAGCAGTCCGCCCGGTCGAAGCGCCTCCAGTCCGCGCCCCAGCAGCTGTCGCTGCTCGCCGGCCAGGCGCTCGATCGCCTGCGGCGACTTGCGCCAGCGTGCATCCGGCCGCGAGGCGAGCGCACCGAGGTCCGAGCAGGGCGGGTCGAGCAGGACGCGGTCGAAGCCGGGCGCCATCCCCGCCGCGCCGGCGTTGGCCTCGATCACGGTGACGCTGCGCAGCCCCAGGCGCTGGGCCTGGCCGGCCACTTCGGCCGCACGGGCGGGATCGCTCTCGACCGAGATCACCTCGCCGCGGTCCTCCATCCGCGCCGCGATCTGGCCGGTCTTGATTCCCGGCCCGGAGCAGAGGTCGAGCACGTGCTGCCCCGGCTGGGGATCGAGCAGCTCGACCACGGCGGCAGAGCCGCGGCTCTGCGGGGTCAGCTCCCCGGCGGCGACCAGCTCCGGCACCACGTCTCCCGTCCGCCCCTCAACCACGACCATCTCCGGCGCGGCCAGAGGCCACCCTTCCCTTCCGGTGCGCCTTTTACGGTCTATAACCACATAAGGCGCACCGGAAGGGAGATGGGCCGCGACACCCGCTTCGTGGAGTCTCCCGAGGACGGCCTGGGAGTCGGTGCGGAGGGTGTTGACGCGGTAGGCGTGCTCGGAAGGCTCGTTGCAGGCCGCTAGCAGCGGGCGGGCGTCATCGGGGCCCAGCTCACGCCACCACATCTGCGCCAGCCAGAGCGGGGCCGAGTGCGCGACGGAGGCCGCCTCCGCAGTCGAGTCGTCGCCGAGCAGGGACGCCACCAGCCCGCCGCGCTCCCGGGCGGCGCGTCGCAGCACGGCGTTGACGAACCCCGAGGCGTGGGCCGCGCCGGCTCGCTTGACCAGCTCGACCGCCTGGTCGACGGCGGCGTGATCGGGCGTTCCGTCGGCGAAGAGCAGCTCGTAGGTGCCCAGACGCAGGCCGGCCAGGACGGGCGGGTCGAGCTGGCGCAGGGGCCGGTCGACGAGCCGGTCGAGGGCGGCGTCGATCGTTCCACGCCGCTGCACGACGCCGAAGGCGAGTCGCTGGGCCTGTGCTCGCTCACGACCGTCGATCTCGAGCGGGTCGGCGGCCTCGCGAAAGGCCCGCTCGGTGTGGGCGCCGTCCTCGAAGGTCGCCCTGATCGTCTCGAAGGCGAGCAGACGGGCGGGCGCGATCACAGTTTCGGCAGCGGGTGGCCGCGGAGGAAGGCGTCCGCCGCCATCGGCCTGCCCCCGGCCGGCTGCACGACCTCCAGGCGCAACGCCCCCTGGCCGCAGCCGAGCAGCAGGGCCCCCCACTCGGCGCGCAACTCGCCGGCCTTGACGGAGACGTCAACCGAACGGGCGCGGCGAACCCCGAGCCGCTCGCCGCCGCTGGTCTCGAGATAGGCGCCGACGTGCGGGGTGAGGGCGCGGACGACCCGGGCGAGCTCGGCCGCCGAGCGCGAGGGATCGAGGCGCCGCTCCTCGGCGCCGACCTTCTCCGCATACGTCACCCCCTGCTCGTCCTGCTCGGCGAAATCGAGAGCTCCCTCGGCCAGCAGGTCGAGCGCCCCGACCAGGAGGTCGCCGCCGAGCGCGGCAAGCTTCGCCGAGAGCGCCTCGAAGTCCTCCTCGGCGCCGACCGGAGTCTCTTCGCGAAGGGCGACCGGGCCGGAGTCGAGCCCCTCTGTCACCTGCATCACGCACGCCCCGGTGCGCTCGTCCCCAGCCATGATCGTGCGCTCGATCGGCGCGGCGCCGCGCCAGCGGGGCAGGAGCGAGGGGTGCACGTTGAGCATCGGCCACTCCGAGAGCAGCGGCTCGCGGACGATCTGGCCGAAGGCGCAGACCGCGAGCGCCTGCGGGCGCACGGCGCGAATCCGCTCCAGCGCTGCCTCCTCGTTGACGTCGGCCGCCTGGAGCAGCTCGATCCCCAGCTCGCGCGCGGCCTCGGCGGCGGGGGGCGACTGGGTGCGCCGGCCGCGCCCCTTCGGCCGGTCGGGCGGGGTGACGACGAGCAGGGGGCGATGGGGGGACTCGGCGAGCCGGCGCAGGACCACGCCGGCGAACTCCGAGGTGCCGAGGTAGACGGTCCTCACGCGTCGGTGCGAGGCTCGCGGTGCTCGCTGCCCTCGCCCGCCTCGTCCTCGTCAGCCATCGGCGGGCTGTAGCTGCCGCCCTCGCGCAGGGCGCGAAGGGCGGCCTTGCGCTGCTGGCGGGGGGCGCGATCGAGGATCAGCACGCCGTCGAGATGGTCGATCTCGTGCTGGAGCACGCGCGCCTCGAGACCGGAAGCCTCGAGGCGGATTTCAGCGCCTTCGACGTCGCGCCCGCCGATTCGGACGTGCAGCGGGCGCTCGACG
This sequence comes from Solirubrobacterales bacterium, assembly GCA_025450585.1. Taxonomy (GTDB): domain Bacteria; phylum Actinomycetota; class Thermoleophilia; order Solirubrobacterales; family 70-9; genus VRUE01. The sequence continues at coordinate 4,419 of JANWHD010000048.1, read as the reverse complement.
TCCATCGAGACGCGAGGCAGACTGAGACAGCCCTCCTCGGCGACCACGACCTCGTCCGAGAGCCACTCGATCTCAGGATTGATCAGCGCCGTCGGCTCGCTGTCGGGGCCAGCCTGGAAGACAAGGAGGCGCCGCAGCACCCCGACCTGGGTGGCGGCGAGACCCACGCCCATGCCATCGCGCATGATCCCGATCATCCGCTCCACCTCAGTCCGCAGCTCGGGACCGAAATCGCGCACCGGCGAGGCCTTGCTCTTCAACACCGGGTCGCCGAACTTGACCACGTGGGCCAGTGCGGCCTCGCGCCGTTCGAGCAGCTCGGCTTCGAGCTCCTCGCGCTCGGCGTTGTCGGTATCGGTCTCGGCCCGCTCGCTCACGAGACCGATTGTATGGATCGACTCAGCGCAAATGGCTTCGATGCCGGACCTGGATCCACGGCTCGAAAACGATACCCAGGATCATCGCCAGCGGAACAATCACAGCCACGTACAGGAAGAGGCCGAAGCCATGCACACCGATCATCCCACCAATGGCCCCAAGGACGATGACGATCAGCGAGGACAGAATGCGCCTCTCCCACATGAACGGCATTTTACCCCTCCAATCCGTTGGAGACCCAAGCGGCAAAGACAATCAGAGCGCCGAAGAACATTCCCTCTCGCCAACCATCCATGTTCAACTCGCGCCCAAACAGAGGTGCTATCCGGACTGCTATCTCGCCGAGCAGACCACCAACCATCGCGCCCGTTCCAATGTCGGTCAGTGCGATCCGACCGTGAGCAAGTTCGGCCGCGACAACTGCAAGAAGACTGGCCCCCATGCCTGAGCTAAGGCCCTGGGGTCCGAAACTCTCCCCCTTGACAACAGTGGGTCCAGGCGTCTTCGTTACTGCGGATCGACGTCGACGCTGATCGCAACGTCGCGCAGGACACGGTCGGCGGCCAGATTCTCGACCGTGTCGCGCACGGCGGCGATCGTCGCCTCGCGGTCGGCGGCCTTGAGCAGGAAGCGGCGACGATGGCGGTTGCGAACGCGGAACATCGGTGCGGGGCCGAGCAGGTCGGTCTCTCCGGGAAGGGAATCCGAGAGGGCGTCGGCGAGCTCGGCGGCGGCCCGGTCGAGCCGTCCCTCGACCTCCGCCTTGAGCACGATCCGGGTCAGGTGGGAGAAGGGCGGGTAGCGCAGCGCCCTGCGCCGCTCGACCTCCTCGGCGAGAAAGGTGGTGGCATCGTGGCCGGCGGCGTGGACGATGCTGGGCGCGGTCGGGGCAAGGGTCTGGACGATCACCTCGCCCCCGGCGGGGCCCCGGCCGCTGCGGCCGGCGAGCTGGGCGACCATGGCGAAAGTCCGCTCGGCGGCGCGGAAGTCGGGGAACCTGAGGGTCGCGTCGGCGTCGAGGATCGCGCTCAGGGTCACCTCGGGGAAGTCGTGCCCCTTAGCGACCATCTGGGTACCGACGAGGACGGCGGACTCGGCCTCGCCGAAGGCGGCGAGGATGCGGGCGTGGGCGCCGCGACCGGCGGCGGTGTCGGCGTCGAGGCGGAAGACCGGTATCGGCGCCAGCCGCTCGGCCAGCAGGGCCTCGATCTGCTCCGTCCCCACCCCCGCCTGGGAGAGGGTGGTCGAGTCGCAATCGGCGCAGGCGCGCGGCAGCGGCTCGGTGTGGGCGCAGTGGTGGCAGACGAGGCGGCCGCTGTGGCGGTGGACGATCAGCGAGACGTCGCAGTTGGGGCAGTCCCAGTGCCTGCCGCAGGAGCGGCAGGTGAGCCAGGGGGCGAAGCCGCGGCGGTTGACCATCACGATCGCCTTCGCGCCGGCCTCGCGCACGGCTCCCAGCGCCTCCCAGGTATCCGGGTGCAGCGGGCCAGACCGGGGGTCGGCCTCGCGCATGTCGAGCACCCGCACCGGCGGCATGACGCGGCCGTCGACGCGCCGCGGCAGCTCCAGGCGCGGTAGCTCCAGCCAGGTCTCCGGCCGCGGCGTCGCCGTGCCGGCGACCAGCACGGCGCCGCAGTCCGCGGCCCGCTTGCGGGCGACGGCGCGGGCGTCGTAGCAGGGGTCGCCCTCCTGCTTGTAGGAGGCGTCGTGCTCCTCGTCGATCACGACCAGCCCGAGGTCGCCGACCGGGGCAAAGACGGCCGAACGCGGGCCGACGCAGACACTCGCCTCGCCACTGCGCAGGCGGCGCCACTCGTCGTAGCGCTCGCCGTCGGAGAGGGCCGAATGCAGGACGGCGAAGCGGTCGCCGAGCCGTGCCCGGAAGCGCGCCACGGCCTGCGGGGCGAGGCCGATCTCGGGGACGAGGACGATCGCGCCCCGGCCGCGGGCCAGGGCCGCCTCGTCGGCCGCCAGGTCGACCTCGGTCTTGCCCGAGCCGGTGACACCGTGCCGGAGCTCCTCGCGCTGCGCCCCCACCTCGCCGTCGAGCGCGGCAACGACCCCCTCCACCGCAGTGACCTGCTCGGGGAGCAGCTCGGGACAGCCACCGGTCGCCCCGACGTCGGGCTGGGCGGAGCGACGCCGCATTCGCGAGCTGCGGGTGGCGATCAGGCCGCGCTCCTCGAGGCGGCGCAGGACAGCGCGGTCGGCGCCGACCGCGCTGGCCAGATCCGCAGCCGACATCTCCCCCGCCCGCAGCGCCTCGAGCACCGCCCGCTGCTTCACCCCCAGCCGCTCACCGCCGCTGAGGGCTTTCTCGCCCGCGGCGGCAATCTCCGCCCGCAGCTCCAGCCGCGAGCGCACCCGCTGCCCCGCGGCGCCCGTCCCCGGCGGCAGCGCCAGCTGCAGGCCCCTGGAGGCGGTGGAGCAGTACTCGCGGGCGATCCAAAGCCCAAGCCGGACCAGCTCCGGTGGGGCACCGGCCTCCAGCGCCTCGATCGGCTCCGCCAGCCGCTCGGGGGGCAACTCGGAGGACTCGGCGAGGCCGACCACGACGCCGAGGATCCGCTGTCGCCCGAACGGCACCCGGACCACGCTGCCGACCTCGAGGCCCGCCATCGCCTCGGGAAGCCGGTAGTCGAAGGGCCCGTGCAGGGCGCGTGCGTTGGTGAGCGGCTCGACCTTGGCGATGGACATCAGACGATGGAGTTCATGGCCGCGTGCGACTGGGGGCGAACGTGGCCGAGCAGATCAAGGACGCAGGGTGCAGCCTTTGGTGGTGCCAAAGGCAAGCCCGAGGACGCAGAGATGCGAAGCGCCACGTGCGTCATCCAGGCGTGCGGGGTCGTGGACTCCATCGTCTCACGGTATGGAGGGCCACGGACGGCGAGGGTATGCTGCGGGCCGATGGCGCTCAACCTCAGCCCGGGAGAGCGGGTGATCTTCCAGGGGCACCCCTCGTGGAGGGCGATCCTCGGCTTCTACCTGAAGGGGATCCTGGTCGCGGCGCTCGTCGGCGTCGTCTTCAAGCTCTTCGACGCCGGCAGCGGCACGGTCTTCCTCGTCGTCCTCGTCATCGTCGCCGTGACGGTCCTGGCCGGCTTCGTCAAACGGGTCGCGACGACCTACACGATCACCGACCGCCGCCTCAACATCCGCCGCGGCATCGTCTCCCGCGAGGTCCAGGAGACCCGCCTGGAGCGGGTCCAGAACGTCAACTACAAGCAGTCCGTCTACCAGCGCGTGATGCAGATCGGCGACGTCGACTTCGACACGGCGGCAGGCGACGACTACAACTTCGTCTTCGCCGGGGTGGCCGACCCCCAAGACGTAGTCCACAGCGTCGACCAGGCAACTGGTGCCAATGCCGCCGGCGAGCACGGCCTGGGAGAGGCCCAGCCACCGAGCTGAGAAAGCCGGCGAGCAAGGCTACCCCGCGAAGGCGGAAGCTTCAAATCGCCGAGGGGAGGCCAGCTAGCCGGCCGACTAGAAATAGTCAGCGCCTGAGGACGGCATCCACCCGCGATCTCCAGCTACGCCTTTGCCGCGTCTTCGGCGTAATAGCCGCAAACAGCTCGGTTGCCTCACGACGCACGTTTTCTGCCTTGTCATCGCGCCCTGCTTCGCTGAGCCGATCGGCAAGGTTGTTCAGGGTCAGTGCCAACTTGGCTGCGTGGGCGGCAGGATTGTCCTCAGCCAGCGGGCGCCAGATCCTAATTGCCTCCTCAATCGTTTCCAGCGCCTCGGCTTTGCGACCAGCTTCTGTGAGGCGGAGCGAGAGGTTGTACAGGGCGCTCGCCAGCATGGGTGCTTGGGCGGCTGGAGTGGCCTCAGCCAGGGCACGGTAGATGTCTACCGACTCCTCAATCGTTTCCAGCGCCTCGGCTTTGCGACGGGCGTCTGCGAGGCGGTTTGAGAGGTTGTTCAGGGCCAGTGCCAAATCGGCTGCGTGGGCGGCAGGATTGTCCTCAGCCAGGGGGCGCCAGACCCTAATTGCCTCCTTAATCGTTTCCAGCGCCTCGGCCTGGCGTCCGGCATCTG
>JANWHD010000047.1 GCA_025450585.1 Solirubrobacterales bacterium | reverse complement strand
CGGCGCTCGCCGTCGTAGACGGTGCGGTCGGTCAGCACCAGCAGCTGGGCGCCGTCGCTGACCGCGCGAACGGCCTCCTGCTTCAGCCGCTCGATCGCGCCCTGGGTGGTCTCGGACTCGAGCAGCGCGACGTCGATCGCCCTGGCTCGGGTTCCGCTCTCGTCGCGGTCCTGGAACTCCTCCCAGAGGTCCTCGAGCAGGTAGGTGCCGTGATCGGCGGCGATCTTGCGGTAGACGCCGTCGCCGATGGGCGCCAGGTCGTGGTGGCCGCCGAGCAGGATCGGGATGTTGGTGACCGTGATCCCGGTCTGCTCGGCGGGATCGTCCAGCGGCGGCCGGGCGCCGAAGACGGCCCGGGTCGAGAAATGCTCGATCTCACGCTCGCGGTCGATCGCGGGGTTGGTGACGACCGCGACCGTCTCCTTGAAGTAGTCGGCGAGGTTCTGGCGCTCGGGCGAGAGCGCGGCCAGCGGGCCGTCGTAGCCGAGCGAGCCGACCGGCTCGGAGCCATTGGAGGCCATCTGCTGGACGAGTTTGACGTCGTCGCGCTGCCAGCCGAAGCCGGCGAGGACGCGATCGGCGACCTTGACCGGCTCCTCTGGGCCGGCGTCGGAGTAGCCGGGGACCTCTTCGCCCTCCAGCGGGCCGCCGGACTCCAGGGCGCGACCGTAGTCGGCGACCTCCTCGGTGCCGTTGCGGCGCAGCCAGCTCTTGCGGACGATGCGCAGCATCTCGTCGTGGGCGTGGAGGGTGGAGCGCTTGGCAGAGCGGTCGATCAGCACCAGCGCCTTCTCGCCCGGGGCGAGCGGCTTGGGCTCGGAGACCATCGCCGCGACGGGGACGACGCCCGGCTCGGAGCTAAAGACGAAGTCCTCACCGGTCTCGACCTGCCACAGCGGCCGCAGGCCGAGAGCGTCGGAGGAGAACACGCACTCCGCGGCGTGGCGGGCGATCAGCGCGACCGGGCCCTGGGCGAACGGACCCATCGCCTGGCGCAGGTACATGTAGAAGGGGCGCAGATCCTCGGGCAGCGAGCGGATCTCCTCGACGATCGGCGGCACGATCATCTCCATCGCCTCGGCGAGGCTGAGGCCGTCGCGGCTGACCAGGGTGTCGATCGTGCGGTTGAGGTCCTGGGAGTCCGAGCCGTCGGGATGGATCGGCACGCCGAGCATCTTCGCCTCCTGGCGCAGCTGCTCGATCGTGTTGATCTCGCCGTTGTGGCCGAGCACCGAGAAGGGCTGCACGCGCTTGAACGAGGGCCAGGTGTTGGTCGAGTAGCGGTTGTGGCCGAAGCTACCGATCGTCTCGAAACGCTCGTCGCGAAGGTCCGGGTAGTACGCGCCGAGCACCTTGGGGGCGCCCATCACCTTGTAGACGCAGGTGGTGGCCGAGAAGGAGGGAACGTGGACGTCGAGCTTCTGCTCGAGCTCGATCAGCAGGTCGAAGAGGACGCGGTCGCGGCGCGAGGCATCGGCAACGAGGCCGGCAAGCTGCCAGAAATGTGGCTCCTCCTCGCGCGCGGTCGGGCCGAGCGCCGGCGAGTCGACGACGCCGATCCGCTCGGCGAGGATGCGGAAGCCGCCCTGGCCGAGCAGCTCGCGGGCGTCGTGCTGAATCCGCTCGCGGTCCTGGGAGCGCTCGATGAAGATGTGGGCGACGGCGAAAGCGTCGTCGAGGGTGAGCGAGGGGTCGTGGCCGCCCGAGCGGACCTCCTCGGCCCAGATCTTGCGCGGCAGGTCGAGCAGCAGCCCGCAGCCGTCGCCCTCGCCGTCGACGTTGCCGGCGCGGTGGAGCATCTTGTGCAGGGCAGGGATCGCCAGCTCTATCGGCGCGTGGCTGGGCGTCGCGTCCTTGCGCACAGATGCATAGATCGCGCACGCGTCCTTGTCCTCGACGCTGGGCGGAGAGACAAGCGGCCGGTAGGCGCGCTCTGGCGAGTAGCGGACAGGGCTCTCGCCGTGAAGCTCACGGGACTGGGTATCGGACAAGCTGACCTCCCGGTTTCCACGCCTTCTCCGAGCGGGCGCGCGACGGGTTGACAAGTCGGCGAATTATAGAGCCGATCGAGGCTTGCCAAGGGCGAATCTGCATTTACCCGCACTATGCGGGGGTAAATGCAGATTCAAGCCGGCTAGGCCCAGCCCGGGGCGCTGTAATCGCCCGCTGGGTGGACGCCGATCAGCAGCGCGGTGACGGGGGCGTCGGAGCGGTTGAGGATCGTGCGGCTGGCCGGCGGCTCGATCGAGGCGAAGGTCCCGGCTGGCGCCGCGTGCTCCTCGCCCTCGAGCCTCATCACGGCCTCGCCCTCGAGGACGATGAAGAGCTCGACCTGGCCGCTCTCCTCCTCATTGTGCTCAGGGATCTGGCCACCGGGACCGATCTCGACCAGGTTGAAGCCGAAGTCCGAGGTGCCGAGCGCCTTGCGCGCCAGTCGCCAGGTCGACTCCCCCGACCCCTCCATCGTCTCGAACTCGTCGCGGTGCTTGATCGTGTAGCCGTCAGCCATCGCAATCTCCTTTGGTCGGTCGCACGACCGACCATACCCGCGGGACTACAGCTCGGGAACGTCGGCGCCGTGAGGGCTGAAGGGAAGGCGGTGGATCTCCGCCCAGCCCTCGCAGCGTGACTCCAGGGCCTCGGCGACCTTGCCGGCGTCCTGCCAGGTGGTCCAGACGAGAACGGTCGGACCTGCGCCGGAGATCGTCGCGCCGAGGGCACCGAGGGCGCCAGCAGTGTCGACCAGCTCCATCGAGCGCGGGTAGAGCTCGCGGCGGCGGTCCTGGTGGAGGTGGTCGGCGATGCCTGCCGCGACCAGGTCGAGGTCGGCGGTCTGCAGGCCAAGGATCAGGCGGGAGGCGGCTGAGACGTTGGCGACGGCGTCGGCGAGTGGGACCTCGGCCGGGATCGCCTCGCGGGCGCGCTCGGTCGAGACCTCCTCGGCGGGGATCACGGCGATGCCCTCGAGGCCGCCTGGCGGGTCGAAGCGAGCGGCGCTCGGAGCGCCCTGCTCCCCCGTGCCGCAGATCACGAAGCCGCCATAGATCGCGGCGGCAACGTTGTCCGGATGCCCCTCGATCTCGGTCGCGCGTGCCAGCATCTCCTCCTTGGACAGCGCCAGCTCGAAGAGGTGGTCGGCGGCGAAGAGGCCGGCGACGATCGCGGCGGCGCTGGAGCCGAGGCCGCGCGCCAGGGGGATCTCGCTGCGCAATTGGAAGGCGATGCCGTCGGCGGAGTGCAGCGTCTCGAATGCACGCACGATCAGGTTGTCGCGCCCGGTGGAGACGTCGAGGCCGCCCGGGTCGAACGAGAACTCTCCCGTCTCCTCGACCTCCAGCTCGAGGAAGAGCGAGACGGCGGCGGCAAGCACGTCATAGCCGGGCCCGAGGTTGGCCGAGGAAGCCGGGACCCGGATCAGCCGATGCCGCGCGGTCACTCGAATACCGCCTGCTCCACGGCACTCAGGTCGTTCTCGCAGTTGATCACCGCGGGGGCCTTGGAGAGCGCGGTGTCGGGGTCCTTGAGGCCATGGCCGGTGAGGACGCAGACGACCGACTCGGGCGGCTCGCTGTCTTCGACCGTAGGCAAGCCGTGGGCGAGCAGGCCTGCGACCGAGGCCGCCGAGGCGGGCTCGCAGAAGACTCCCTCGCCGGCCGCGAGCCAGCGGTAGGCGTCGAGGATCTGCTCGTCGGAGACCGCGGCGACGCGGCCACGCGAGGCGGTGAAGGCCGCCATCGCCTCCTCCCAGCGGGCGGGGTTGCCGATCCGGATCGCCGAGGCGACCGTCTCGGGGCTGGCGACCGGCTCGCCGTGGACCAGCGGGGCGGCGCCCTCGGCCTGGAAGCCGTAGAGGATCGGGGCCGTGCCGGCCTCCTGGAAACCGCGCCAGTAGGCGGTGACGTTGCCGGCGTTGCCGACCGGGATCGCCAGCGCGCCCGGCGCCCCGCCGAGCTCCTCGATCACCTCGAAGGCAGCCGTCTTCTGGCCTTCGATCCGGTGCGGGTTGACCGAGTTGACTAGCTCTATCGGGTGCTTGTGGGCGAGCTCGCGGACGATCCGCAGGGCGTCGTCGAAGTTGCCCTGCAGGGCGACGACCCGCGCCCCATGCATCAGTGCCTGGGCGAGCTTGCCGATCGCGATCTTGCCCTCGGGCACAATCACGGCGCCGCGCAGCCCGGCCCGCGCGGCGTAGGCGGCAGCGCTGGCGGCCGTGTTGCCGGTCGAGGCGCAGATCACCGCCTCGGCGCCCCTTCCCTTCGCCCGCGAGACGGCGACCGTCATCCCGCGGTCCTTGAAGCTGCCGGTCGGGTTCGCCCCCTCGAACTTGAGGTAGGCCCGCACCCCGAGCCGCTCGGAGAGCCGCGGGGCCTCGACCAGGGGAGTCGACCCCTCGTTCAGGGTCACCACCGGGTCCCCGGGCTCCAGCGAGAGACGCTCCCTGTATCTCTCGATCAGGGGAGCGGGGCTCAAACGAACTCCTCTTCGATCACGCGTATGGCCCGCGGCGGCGCGCGCAGCACGTCTAGCGCGTCGATCGCCTCCAGCGCCTCGGCGAAGCGCGACTCCAGACACTCGTGGACGACCATCACCAGGCGGGCGTCCTCGCCGACGCCCTGCTGGACGACGCTCTTGACCGAAACCTCCTTGTCGCCCAGCACCTTGGCGACCTGGGCGAGCACGCCCGGGCGGTCGGCGACCTCGAGGTGCAGGTAAAACGAGGAGACCACGTCGGAGACGATCGGCAGCTCCTCGCGGGTCTCGTGGACCGGCGCGTCGCCGTTGAGGATCGAGACGAGGTCACCGAGCACGGCCGAGGCGGTCTGCACGCCGCCCGCCCCGGGCCCTGACATCGTCACCTCGGTGATATCCGGCGCCTCCACCATCACCGCGTTGAACGGGCCCTCAACCGGCGCCAGCGGGTGGCCCGGGGAGAGGAAGCAGGGGAAGACGCGCACGCTGATCCCACCCTCGCGGCGCTCGGCGACGCCGAGCAGCTTCAGCGAGAGGCCGAGCTCCTTGGCATAGGCGATGTCGTCGGGCTTGACCCGCTCGATCCCCTCGTAGGAGACCCCGTCTAACGTCACCGGCGTGTGGAAAGCGAGGCGGGCGAGGATCGCCATCTTCGCCGCGGCGTCGGCGCCGTTGACATCGTCGGTCGGGTCGGCCTCGGCATAGCCCAGCTCCTGGGCACGGGCCAGCACCTCCTCGAAGGGGGCGCCGCTGGCTGCCATCTCGGTGAGGATGAAGTTGGTGGTGCCGTTGACGATGCCGAAGACCTTGGCGATCTCGGTGACGCCGAAGCTCTCCTGGATCGTGCGGACGATTGGGATGACACCCGCTACCGCCGCCTCGAAGCGCAACTGCACGCCGGCCTCGCGGGCGACGTCGAAGAGCTCGTCGCCGTGCTTGGCCAGGAGCTGCTTGTTGGCGGTGACCACCGGCCGCTTGGCACGCAGCGCGTCGAGCACGTGGCCCCGTGCCGGATCCGTCCCGCCCATCAGCTCGACGATCACGTCGGAGCGCTCGAGGATCGCGTCGAAGTCGCCGCCCTCGCGGGTGAGGACGCCGGAGATCTCGGGACGGCGCCCGGTCGCGGCCTCGACGGCACCGGCCCGCGCGGCGAGCAGGTCGGCGAAGGCGCCACCGACCGTGCCGCGTCCCAGCAGCCCGATGCGAACGACTTTGGAGGGGTCCTCAGACATCCCTGGCGGTCAGGTCCTCGTAGGTCTCGCGCCGCACGACGAGGCGGGCATCGCCGTCGCGGCAGAAGACGACGGGCGGGCGGGTCACGCCGTTGTAGTTGCTCGCCATCGCGTGGCCGTAGGCCCCGGTCGCGGGGGTCACGAGGACGTCACCGACGGCCGGCTCCGCCAGCATCGCGTCGCGGACGAGGACGTCGCCGGACTCGCAGTGCATGCCGGCGACCGTGGCCAGGCTGCCGGGCACGGCGGCGGCCCGGTCGGCGATCAGCGCTTCGTAGCGGGAGCCGTAGAGCATCGGCCGCATGTTGTCCGACATGCCGCCGTCGACGGCGACGTAGGTGCGGATGCCGGGAATCTCCTTGACGGTGCCGACGCGATACGCGGTGACGCCGGCGTTGCCGACCAGCGAGCGGCCCGGCTCGACCAGGATGCGCACGCCCTCGCCGAAGACTTCGGCGACGCCGCGGACCTTGACGTCGACGTAGGCGTCGATCGCGGGAGGCTCGTCCTCAGCGGCGTAGGCGATGCCGAGGCCGCCGCCGACGTTGACGACCTTGCACCACTCGCCGGCGAGCTCGCCGATCGCACGAATCGCCAGGGTGTAGGGCTCCAGCTCGAAGATCTGCGAGCCGATGTGGGCGTGCAGCCCGGTCAGCCGTAGGACGTCGGAGCCCAGCACCCGCTCGATCGCCCGTGCGGCGAGGCCGTCCTCGATCCCGAAGCCGAACTTCGAGTCGAGCTGCCCGGTCTGGATGTAGTCGTGGGTCGAGGGCTTGATCCCAGGCGTGACCCGGATCAGCACGTCCTGGGGCTCCTCCAGGAGACGCTCGCAGCGCTCGATCTCGTCGAAGGAGTCGAGGATCAGGTGGCCGACGCCCGAGCGGGCGGCGAAGAGGATCTCCTCATCGGTCTTGTTGTTGCCGTGCATGTGGATGCGGCCCGGCTCGAAGCCGGCGCGCAGCGCCATGTGCAGCTCGCCGCCCGAGGCGACGTCGACCGAGAGGTCCTCCTCGGCGAAGAGCCGGTAGGCGGCCGTGCAGGGAAAGGACTTGCTGGCGAAAAGGACCTCGAACTCCATCCCGCCGCGCTCGAAGGCCCCGCGGTAGCTGCGGGCGCGCTCCCGCATGTCATCTTCGGCGTAGACGTAGGCCGGCGTGCCGAACTCGGCCGCCAGGTCGACCACGTCGCAGCCCCCGATCTCGAGGTGCCCGCGCTCGTTGACGCGGCTGCCGACCGGGTACACCGGCGAACCCGCGATCGGGTCGACCACCGCGCCTGCCTGTCCACGCTCCGCCATAGGCGGGCATTGTGACGGTTGGGAGGGGAGCTTCGACGGCTGGCGCCGCTATTTCCCGCCGCCGAGCACGCCACCGACCGTTTCCACGACTTTGTCGACCGTTTTCCCGACTGTTGATTCGGGCCCGGCCACTCCGTTCACCGTTGTTTCGGTCAGTTCGGTCACGCCGCTGTCTCCAAGAACACCGCCCAGGGTTTCGTCGACACCGGCGACGGTGCCGTTGACCGCACCGGTGACTGCGCCCGAGGTGGATTGGCCGGAGCTACCGCCCGTCCCGGGTCCCGCGCCGCCGACCTGCGAACCCGAGCCGCCGCCATTGCTACCGCTCGCCCCGGAGGGGGCGGAACCGCCGGAGTCGCCTCCACTACCTACAGGACCTGCTGTCGGCGCCGCGCCAACCGGCGCCTCACCCAGAGTGGCGTTTCCGTCGCGTTGACCGGTGCCGGCGCCTCTTCCTCCCTGAACGGCGGAGCCAGCCTGGGTCGCGCCGGCTCCGCCCGTCGCCACAGAGGAGACGGCACCGCCGGAGCCTGCCGGGCGTGCCGGAGAGAGAGCCGCCTCGTCGCCGCCACCGAGGGCGGCCAGTGGCCAGTCCTTCAGGGCCTGAAGGGAGACGAGCAGGACGAAGGCGACGATGGCAGCGGCAACGAGCGCCGTGGCCGATACGGCACTCGCGAGATAGGTCTGGGCCTGGCGAACCATCGACGTTGCCTCCTGGGTCGCTTGGTACCCAGAGTCGCAGGGGAAAACCACGACGCCATACCTAATAGTCGAATTTTTGATCGATTTTAGGTAGGCGCTACAGCTACAGGTACCCCAGGGGATCGGTGGGAGCGCCCCCGACCCGTACCTCGAAGTGCAGATGGTCACCGAAGCAGTGCCCGGTGCAGCCGACGTACCCGATCACGTCGCCCTGAGAGACGCTCCCCGACGTCACCGCAAAGGACGACTGGTGGGCATAGCACGTCTGCAGACCGCCGCCGTGGTCGAGGCAGGTGAAGTTGCCGTAGCCGCCGCTTTCGGCATCGGACTGGACGAGGACGACCGATCCCGCCGCGGCCGCGCGAATCGGGGTGCCCGCCGGGACCGCGATGTCGATGCCCTCGTGCATGCGGCCCCAGCGCATCCCGTAGGTTGAGACGACCGGTCCGTCGACCGGCCAGATCAGCTGGCCGGAGCCGTATCGGATCGGCCCCGCCGGGAGGGGCGCGGAGGCAGTTTCGCCCAGCCGAGCGGCGAGCTCCGCCTGGATCTCGGCGACGTCGCCGTCGAGATCCTGTTCGGTCTCCTCGATCTTCTCCAAAGCGGCGACGCGGCTGGCACGCACTGCCACCAGCGCCGACTGGCGCCGCTCCACGGCGGCGCGGGCACCTGCGAGCGCCTGCTCTTCGGCGGCGATGGCGTCGCGCGCGGCCTCGATCCGGTTCTTCGCCGTGCGCAGACGGAAGACGGTGCTCTTCACCTGGTCACGCAGGTCGCGCACGCGGCCGACGATGGCTTCGTCCATGCCGCGGATGTGGTTGAGGTATTCGGTGCGGCCGATCAGGTCGTCGTACCCGTCGGCACCGACGATGACGCTGAGCACGTCCGGAGTGCCGGTCTCATAGATCGCGATCAGCCGCTCGCGCAACGCCACCAGCGCGCGCTTGAGGCGGGCGCGAACCACGGCCAGGTGCCTCTTGGCGGTATCGAGCTCGGCAACCGCGCGATCGAGCTCCGCCTGCTTCGCGTCGAGCCGGACCTGGACCGCGGCCTCGCGGCTGCGCAGCACCGCCACCTCGCCGGTCAGCCTGTCGATCCGGTCCTTGTAGCGGGAGATCGTCGTCGTCAGCACGCCGTGGCGCTCGCGCACCTCGGAGAGCTTCGATTCCTTCTCGTCGAGCTTCGATTCGAGTTCGTCGGCGGCAGCGGTGCCGACTGCGAGCAGCACGAGCAGCGCCGCCGCGGCGGCCAGAAGAGCCGCCAGGGCAGGGCGAGTCTTGAACATCGTCGAAACAGGCTAGCTGAGCCGAAGAACCGCCTCCTTGCAGGGCATTAACCGTGCAACCGGGCTTGCGATCAGCCCTGGCGGGGCGCGTTCTCGACGTGCAGCAGGGCGTCGGATGCCTGCTCCTCCATCTGCAGGGTGGTGTGATCGATGCCGAAGCGCTCGTGCAGCAGAAGCTCGAGCCGGCGCCTCACCAGGTCCCGGTCGCACTCGGACGAAACGACCACGTGAGCGGCGAGGGCGCCGAATCCAGAGGTGACCGTCCACACGTGCAGGTCGTGGACCGAGCGCACCCCCTCCTCCTCGCAGATCGCGGCGCCCGCCTCATCGACGTCGACGCCCGCCGGCGCGGCCTCCATCAGCACGCCGACCGGCTCAGCTATCAGTCGCCAGGAAGAGGCGAGGATCAGCGCGGCGATCAGGAGGCTGACAAGCGGGTCGACGATGGACGAACCGCCGGCAAGCACGAAGGCGCCGGCAACGACGACGCCGACCGAGCCAAGCGCGTCGGCGACGCTATGGCGCAGGACGCCCTCGAGGTTGACGTCCTCACGCTCGCCACGGGCGAGGACAGCGGTCGCGGCGACGTTGCCGAGGAGGCCGAGAAGCCCGAGCGCGAGCACGCCAAGACCGTCGATCTCGGGAGGATCGCCAAGCCGGCCAATGGCGGCCCAGGCGACGGCGAGCGCCACGGCCACGAGCAGCAAGCCGTTGAGCAAAGCGGCGAGAATCTCCGAGCGCTGGTACCCGAAGGTCATCCGCGCACCCGCCGGCCGAGCCGCAAGCGACGCGGCGAACAGCGCCAGCCCAATCGCCCCGACGTCAGACAGCAAATGCCCGGCGTCGGCAAGCACGGCCAGCGACCCAGTCAGAACCCCACCAACCGCCTCGGCAACCAGCATCGCCCCATTGACCCCCAGCGCAATCCACATCCGCCGGCGGCTGTCGCCCCGCCGCGCGTCGAGCGCATGGGAGTGGGAGTGCACGCCCGGAGCTTAAAGAGCCACCGGGAGTCCCTCCTCAGGAACTCCCGCGAAGCGGCCTGAGGAGGGGCTCCCGGTGGCTCCTACCCTTACGCGGGAACAGCCTCTTTCTCAGTCTTCTCGGCCATCGCCTGGTCAGCGACTTCCGCCGCGTACCCAAGACGCTCGGCATACTCACGAGCCTGCATGCGCGAGATGACCATGCGCTGGATCTCGGCCGTGCCCTCGAACAGCTGGTAGATCTTGGCGTCGCGGAAGAACTTCTCCAGCGGGCAGTCCTTGCTCCAAGCGTAGGGGCCGACTAGATCCATCAGGGTCGTCGTCGCCCACATCGTCACATCACCGCCCTTGAGCTTCGACATCGAGCCCTGGCCCCCCGTCATCGGGATGCCGTTGCGTCCCATCCAGGCGGCGCGCTGGACCAGCAGGCGGGCGGCCTCGATCTCGGTCGCGACGTCGGCCAGGGTCTGCTGGATGCGCTGCTCGCCGAGCAGCGGCCTGCCGCTCTCGGTCTGGCCGTCGAGGTACTCGAGCGTCCACTCGTAGGCGGCCTGGGCGATGCCGAGCGCCGAGGCACCGACCAGCGGCCGGGTGATCTCGAAGGTCGCGAGCGCGTCGGCGCCGCGCGACTTCTTCCCTTCCCGCCCGCGCTGCAGCTTCTTTTCCAGCTTCTCCTCGCCGCCGAGCAGGTTCTCGATCGGGATGCGGCAATCGTCGAGCACGATCTCGGCCGTGTGGGAGGCGCGGATGCCGAGCTTGGACTCCTTCTTGCCCTGGGTCAGGCCCGGGGTGTCCTTGCCAACCACGAAGGAGGCCTGCCCACGCGTGCCGAGCGCCGGGTCGACCGTGGCGACGACGACGTGGACGTCGGCGATGCCGCCGTTGGTGATGAAGACCTTGGTCCCGTTGAGGACCCACTCGTCACCGTCGCGCTTCGCCGTCGTCTTCAGGCTCTTCACGTCGGAGCCGGCCTGCGGCTCGGTCACCGCGTAGGCGCCGAGCTTGATCTCGTCGCCGCTGCCGAAGCACTCGGGAACCCACTGGCCGATCTGCTCCGGCGTGCCCGAAGACGCGATCCCAGCTGCCGCGAGACCGGAGCCGGAGATCGCCAGGGCGATGCCGGCGCAACCCCAGTGGAACTCTTCCGCCGAGATCACCTGCATCTGGCCCTCACCGTCCCCGGCCGAGCGCTGGATCCCCTCGAGGCCGCCGAAGCCCTGCTTGCGAGCCTCTTTGATCACCTCCCAGGGAATGCTCTCCTCTTCGTCATGCTTGCGGGCGGCGGGCCTGATCACCTCGCGGGCGAAGGTCCGGCAGCGCTCCTTGTACTCCTGCTGCTCGTCGTTCAGTGCGAAATCCATTGGGTCCCCTCTTGGTCGGCGCCTCTCACCGGTCAATTGATTGACTGGTCAGTCAACCAGTCGCATGAAGATTAGCTGACCAGCCAAGAGGGACTAGCGAAACCCGCGTGGGCGGCTGGCGAGCGCCGGACCAAGTGGGACAAGGACGCAGGGAGGCCGAATAGCAGCGCTATTTGGCCGACCGAGGACGCCGTACCGCGCAGTGTCCGCCGCCGCCAGCCGCGGGCGGGGGTTTCGCTAGTCCCTCCTGGCCACCGACCCGCTGTAGCTTTCCGGTCCGTGCCCGGGAAGCGCCCCATCAACGCCGACCTCCCGTCGGCCCAGGCGGAGACAAGCGAGTCCCAGCCGCCGACACCGCCGCCCGCGGCGAAGAAGCAGCCCAGACGCCGGCGAAGGCCGGTGCCCGCGGCCCTGAAGGCAGTTGGCGGGCTGGTCGCGGTCGCGGTCGTATTCCTCGTCGCAGCCGTGCTCGGAGGCGGTGGCTCGAACAAGGACGCTCCCGAGCCCGCTCCGGCCCCTGCACAGAGAAGCGCCGGCGAGGTGGAGACCCCTGCGGCCGAGGCGGCCGAAGAGCTGGGATACCCCTCCTTCGCGACCAACAACACGACCAGGGTCGGCGGGTCGGATCCCGCCGCGATCGCCGCGGCCGTGGCCCTTGCCGTCTTCCCCTCAACAACCACCGCACAGCGGCCCACGTCGGTCACGATCGTCGACGAGGACGACTGGCAGGGGGCGGTTGCGGCCTCGGTACTGATGGCGGAACCGTTGCGCTCACCGCTTCTGGTCTCCGCTGAGGACGACCTGCCCGAGCCGACCGAGCAGGCCCTCGCCGCGCTGGCCCCGCTCGGCAGCGCCGAGGCCGGCGATACCCAGGCGTTCGTCATAGGCGACGCCGCAACCCCAAGCGAGCTGAAGACGGACCGCATCGACGGAGGCGGTCCAGCCGCACTCGCGGCCTCGATCGCAACCGAGCGCGACAAGCTCTTCGACGGTCCCCCGGCCCATTTCGTGCTTATCCCCGAAGCCAGGCCGGAGCTCGCGATTCCAGCCGCCGCCTGGGCGGCGCGCTCGGGCGACCCAGTGCTCTTCAGCCGGGCCGAGAAGCTGCCGACGCCGACCGCGCAGGCGCTGCGCACGCACCCGAAGGTCCCCGTCTACGTGCTCGGCCCCTCGTCGGCGATCTCCTCGGACGTGGTGCGGGAAGCCGGCAGGGCCGGCGGGCGCGTCCGGCGCGTATCCGGCGAGGATCCGGTCGCGAACGCGATCGCGCTCGCCCGCTACGCCGGCGGCGACTTCGGCTGGAACGTCAACGACCCAGGTCACGGCTTCGTCGTCGCACGCAGCGATGCGCCCCTGGCCGCCGCCGTTGCCTCGCCGCTCTCGGCGTCGGGGACATGGGGGCCGCTGCTACTCACCGACGACGCCGGTACGCTGCCGGCGGCGCTGCGCGAGTACCTGCTCGACGTCAAGCCGGGGTACACGACAGATCCCACCCGCGCCTTCTACAACCATGTGTGGGTGATCGGAGACCAGGAGGCCATCGACGTGAATCAGCAAGCCGAGATCGACCAGCTAGCCGAACTGGCCAGGATCGGAGGGGAACCGTGAGCGAAGCCGAGAGCCCTGCCCTGCTGGGCGCACCCGACCCGGTCACCGCCGAGGACATCCGAGCGCTCGCCGGAGCCTCTACCCCCCACTTCGCCCTCCAGGTCCGCAACCGGATCCGGCGGCTGATCGCGCCGTTGGCCGCCGACGACCCGGCCCGACTCGAAGGGGAGCGCAAGATCGCCGAGCTCGAGGACCTCGCCGAGCACAGCGGCGATCCTCGCGGCACCATGGGCATCGCCCGCCACTGACGGGACCGGCTCAGCCGCTCGTCGCATCCGCCCGAAACTCGCGCGTCCTGACGTGTCTGAGCTTATGCCCCCTATATGGGGGTAAACCTCAGACACGTCCTCGAAAACGAAGGGGGATTCAATGGACGCGCTCAAGCAGAGGCTGCCGTCGCCGGCCATGATCGTCGCACTCGTGGCACTCGTCGTCGCGCTGGCCGGGACCGCCTACGCGGCACAGACGATCAACGGCGGTGCGATCAAGAAGCAGACGATCGGTGGCGGGAAGCTCAAGCAGAAGACGCTGACCGGGTTCCAGATCAACACCAACAAGCTGGGCATCGTGCCGATCGCGCGAAGAGCGGCCCACACCTACTGGGCGGTGGTCAACAACCCGACCGGCGCCGGCAACGCGGCGCTGGCACGGGCCAGCGACGCGGGGGTGACCGCGACCGAGGGCGGTGGCGCCGTCACGGTGGCATTCCCGGCAAACGTAAGCGGCTGCGCCAACGTTGCCGGCCGCGACAACGCCGGCACGTCGGTCCCGGGCGCCGGCTACGCGCAGACGAACGCCTCGCCGGCCAGCGCCAACGCGATCGAGGTCCGCACGCGGGACGAGAAAGGCCTCGACGCGGACGCCGACTTCCACCTGATCGTGGTCTGCCCTTAGACGGCAACTCCCCGCCGACGGGCCTAAAACACCCCCTATATGGAGGGAAATCGGCCCATCGGCGGGGATAACGGCTAGGCTCCGGCCATGGGCGAGATCGAAAACGGGTTCAAGGAGGGCGACAAGGTCTGGGTCGAGGACGGTGACGGCAAGCACCATCCGGGGATCTTCGTCGCCGACAACGAGAGCTCCGGCTGGTTCGGCGGCGGTCCCAGCGCCTACGTGGTCCACCCCGAGGCCAAGCAGGCAGAGGTGGTCTCGACCTTCCGCATTACGCCGCGGGACGAGTAGCGACCGAGGGATTGGTAGGGGGAGCCTGGCCGTCCTCCAGTCGAATTGAGCACCGCGCGTAAGCGCGGTGCAATGAGGAGCGCGGCCTAGCCGGCCGCGCAAACAACGGATTGCATTTCCGCCGCTTCGCGACATTCGTCTGGAGGACGGCCAGGCTCCTCTCAACACGTCACCGGGTGACGTCGGAGGTACGAAGCGGCATCAGGGTCCCCAAGCTCTTTTAAAAGAGCTTGGGGCGCCCGTAATCGCACTTAGGCATGTGGAGCTTTCGGGGAGCCGGGTGAAGCCTCTGGGGAAGAGCTTTTCGAAGCTCGTGCGCTGTTGAGGGGATGCCGGTGCCCTTCCCCAAAACACTCAAGCGAGGCTCCCGCCGAGCGTTTTGGGGAAGGGCACCGGCATCCCTCCCCAACCAACCCACTCAGGATTCAGGCAACCGCGCGGCGCCCATGTCCACGCGTTCGCCCCGAAACGGGACACCCTCCGCTTCCAGGCGCGCTCGCTGGCGAGGACCCTTGGCCAGCGACCCGTCGGCGCGCGGACGACTCGCCACCAGGGGAGGTCGGGGTCGTCGCACTCGAAGAGAACCGAACCCGCGAAGCGGGGGGCGCCGGGCGAGACGTCGCCGTAGGTGCGGACGAAGCCGGGCGGAATCTCGCGAACGCGAGCGAGAACTTCAAGGAGACGGGAGTCCGCGGAGGGCGTCAGCTCGCCGGGCCGAAGGCGTCGATGATGCGGTTCTGGAACTCGGAGAGCTCTTCCGGAGAGATGAAGTAGGTCGGCGGCGTGAGGAAGAGGCCGTCGGCGCGCTCGGCGGTCGCTTCGACCCGGGCGCGCACCTTGTCGAGGGGGCCGGCGGCACAGTAGGTCTCGACCATCTCGTCGCTGATCGCCGCAGGGACACCGGCGAGATCGCCGCGGCGGAAGGCCTCTCCGGCCGCAACGGCGTTGTCGGCGAAGCCGTGCAGCTCCCAGAGCGGCATGTAGGTCTTGACCGTGGCGTAGAAGGAGATCGTGCGCCGTGCCATGTCGATCGCCCGCGCCTCGTCGTCGTCGATCGAGCAGCAGACCGTGGGCAGGTAATCGAAGCTGGAGCGCTCGCGGCCGGAGCGGCTCAGGCCCTCCTCGAAGGAGCTGACGACTACCTCGTCGATCCAGCGCAGGCTCTGGATCGGGTGGCCGATCAGCCCGTCGGCGACATCACCCGCCATCCGGCACATGCCGCTCTGGATACCGGCCGTGTAGATCGGCACCGAATCGCGCGGCGCCGGGTGGGGCCGGATCCAACCCTTGATGTCGATGTCGTAGTAGGAGCCCTCGAAGCGGATCGGCTCACCCTTGCCGGCTTGCTGCATGATCTGCCGCGTCGCCTCGATCGCCTCGCGCAGGTGCGGCGCCGGCCGCCCGTACTCGGCGTTGTGCCAGGTCTCGTTCAGGCGTTTGACGCCCGAGCCGAGGCCTAGGCGGAAGCGGCCGCCCGACATCTCGTCGATGTCGAGGGCGCTGACCGCAAGGATGAAGGGGCTGCGGGTGAAGGCCCAGGCGATCCCGGTGGCGACGTCGATCTTCTCGGTGCGGCCCGCAAGATAAGCGGCCTGCGTGACGGAGGAGCGGAAGAGCTCGGGCGCCCAGACGCACTCGACCCCGGCGGCCTCGGCCCGCTTCGCCTCGGCCTCGAGATCGGCAACCGAAACGCCGATCGCGGCGACGGAGATGCGGTCGAGGGCTCCCATGCGACTCAGGCAGAAACCGGTTCGCCGGCCGCACTCAGCACCGCGTCGGCGACCCGCTCGCGATGCCACTTGGCATCGCCGAACATCGCCGCGTTGGCCTTGCCGCGCTTGAGGAAGAAGTGCAGGTCGTGCTCCCAGGTGAAGCCGATCCCGCCGTGAACCTGGAGCGAGGCGTCGGGCACCCGCCAGCCCGCATCGGACGCGTAGGCCTTCGCCATCGAGGCGGCCGTCGGCAAAGACTCGGGCTCTGCATCGGCAGCCCAGGCGGCCCCGTAGACGGCCGAGCGCGCGTTCTCGGTCTCGAGCAGCATCTGCGCACAGCGGTGCGAGACGGCCTGGTAGGAGCCGATCGGGCGACCGAACTGCTGGCGGTCCTTGGCGTACTCAACAGCCATCTCCATCGTCCGCTGCGCGATCCCGGTCGACTCCGCGGCGAGGGCCACGCAGACACGGTGGAAGACCGGGAAGTATTCATCGTCGCTCCCGGGAAGCGAGTTCTCGGGCGCGACGCGAACTCCCTCGAAGCGGACTGAGTAGAGACGGCGGGTGAGGTCGATCGACGTCGCAGGCGCAACCGTCACGCCCGGTGCACCGC
Organism: Solirubrobacterales bacterium; assembly: GCA_025450585.1. Lineage (GTDB taxonomy): Bacteria > Actinomycetota > Thermoleophilia > Solirubrobacterales > 70-9 > VRUE01. The sequence goes on along the minus strand of JANWHD010000047.1, from coordinate 4,410 downwards.
TCTCGACCACGTGTCGGTGCCCGTCAGCGGTTGCGACCAGGAGGAAGTCGGCGGCCGCGGCGTCCATCACCAGCACCTTCTCCCCGTCGAGGACGACTCCGTCGCCGTCCGCACGGGCCTCCATCGTGAACTCGCCGATGGTCGCGGGCGAGCCCGCATCCCAGAGGGCCGGCGTCCCGCGAAGCTTTCCTTCGGCCAGCGGGCGCAGGAAGCGCTCGCACTGGTCGTCCGATCCACCGTGGGCCAGCGCGAGGCCGGCGATCGTGTTGGAGAAGAGCGGCGAGGGGGCGAGCGCGTAGCCCATCTCCTCGAAGAGGACGGCGAGCTCGACGATGCCGAGCCCCTGCCCGCTCCACTCCTCGGGCAGAGCCAGGCCCTGCCATCCCAGGCCGGCCATCTCCTCCCAGTCGGACTGCTCGAAGCCGTGCTCGCTCTCGGCCAGCTCGCGGATGCGCTCGGACTTGTAGCGGGCCGCAAGGAACTCATGCGCGGTGGCCTTGATCGCCTGCTGCTCATCCGTTAGGTCGAAGTACATATTCGGCGACAGCCCCTAACGCATCTTCGGTAGGCCGAGAACGCGCTCGGCGATGATGTTCTTGAGGATGTCGGTGGTGCCGCCCTCGATCGAGTTGGCACGGGAGCGAAGGAAGCTGTACTGCCAGGCACCACCGGCGATCGCGTGCTCGTCGCCGCGTGCCAGCGGCGCGTACGCGCCCTCGATGTCGAGCGCGAGCTCAGCCATGCGCTGGTTGATGTCGGCCCACTGCCACTTGCCCAGCGAGCCCTCGGGGCCCGGGATCCCCGACTGCATCGTCTTGGTAAGGCCGCGGTAGGCGTTCAGGCGCATCGTCTCCGCCTCGATGTAGAGCTGCGCCAGTCGCTGGCGGATCACCGGATCCTCGGCGGCGGTGCCGCCGTTCGTCCGGGTCTCAGCCGCCAGCGCGCCGAGCCGCTTGAGGCCGTTGGCGACCTGGGCGATGGCGCCGAAGGCAAGTCCCGCGCGCTCGTTCATCAGGGTCGTGATCGCCACCGACCAGCCACCGCCGACCTCGCCGATGACGTTCTCGTCCGGGATGCGCGCCTCCTCGATGAAGACCTCGTTGAACTCGCCCTCGCCGGTGATCTGCACGAGGGGCTTGGCTTCGACGCCCTCCAGCTCCATGTCCATCAGGAAGTAGGTCAGCCCCTTGTGCTTGGGGGCGTCGGGGTCGGTTCGGGCGACGAGCATGCACCACTTGGCGTACTGGGCGAACGTGGTCCAGACCTTCTGGCCGGTGACGACCCATTCGTCGCCGTCCTTGACGGCCCGCGTCTTCAGCGAGGCCAGGTCGGAGCCCGACTCCGGCTCGGAGAAGCCCTGGCACCAGATCTCCTCGGCGGTGAGGATCGGCTCGAGGTAGCGCTGCTTCTGCGCGTCGGTCCCGTGAGCGATGACGACGGGACCGCCCATCGCCAGACCGAGGACGTTGGCGGGGCTGGGCGCCTCCAACCGCGAGGCCTCGCCGACGAAGATCGCCTGCTCGATCATGGTGGCGCCACGGCCGCCGTACTCCTTCGGCCACGAGATGCCCGCCCAGCCGGCGGCGTGCATCTTCTGCTGCCACTCGCGGCGGAAGGCCATCACCTCCTCCAGGCCCGCTTCCGGCTCGGGGCCCGGATGGTTCGCTTCGATCCAGCCGCGGACCTCTTCGCGGAACTGCTGCTCGGAGGGCGAAAGGGTCAGGTCCATCGGGCGGGGAGCATAGCGACCGGCTGGCCAGCTGGCCAGCCGGGGCCAACGCTCCTCAGCTCAACCCGGTGCCTCGCCCTACCAGCGGCATTCGCGGAGACCGTAGTTTTCGGCGGTTTTGGCGGCGTATTTGAAGACCCCCGAGGAAGACGTCACCCGCGCTGGGTCATCCTCACCGACGTCGATGCCTTCCTGGTAAGCCGCCAGGATGGCTTCGACTTCATCCTGGTCGGACTCGGGAGCCGCCAGTTTCGCCATCTCGTCCACCTGCCACTGCTTCCCGGGGAGCACCACCGTGGTCGCGAACTCGTCCTCGGCCCCTTCGCCTTCGAACGCTTTGGTCGGATCGCCGCCCTTGCCTTTGACGAAGTCTTCCCAGCCATCTTCGATGCGAATGTTGGCCTGTTTGCAGACCGCATCGGCTTTTTTGATGTAGGTCGGCTTCTCGACATCGGCGGAAGCCGTGACCTCAGTGCTGCCATCGCCACCGCACCCGATCCCAATTACCGCAACCGCCAGCGCCCCGGCCAGCCCCAAAATCGCCCTCCAACCACGCATCGTGATCCTCCAATCACCTTGACTGATTAAGAAAGTTACATGCTTTTGCCGGGGCATGCCGAGTCCTTGTCAGGCAGCCCACACCGAGGTCGTCGTGATAGGAACCCGGCCAATGAACGCGAGCCAGGGGTACGAGAGTCCGGGAATTGCCGGCAGTGGAGCCATCGCCACGGGCCTAGCTGCCGTTTCCACCACCACCGCCGACACAATTCTGTTGGCACGCAGCGAGGCCTCGGCCTGGCGTGCCGAGGAGAAAGTGGTCGCCGCCTGCGCCAAGATCGAGGGGGCCGAGCCGTCGCGGCTGCGGGTGACGACCGATCCGTCCGACCTCGCCGACTGCGACGTCGTCGTCGAGGCGATCGTCGAGGAGGTCACGCCGAAGGGTGAGCTCCTCTCGACGATCGCGGAGGCCTGCCCCAAGGCGGCGCTCGCGACCACGACCTCCTCGCTCAGCATTGCCGAGATCGCCAAAGCCGGCGGGATCGACGGCAAGCTCTTCGGGCTGCATGTTTTCAACCCTGTGCCGCGGATGAAGCTGGTCGAGGTCTGCTTCCCAGACGGTGCCGAGGACGCTCGCGAGAGAGCGCTCGCCTGGTGCGCGGCGCTGGGCAAGACGGCGGTCGAGGTTCCCGATCTAGCCGGCTTCGTCGTCAACCGCCTGCTCTTCCCCTACCTCTTCGACGCTGTCCGCTTCATGGAACAGACCGGCATGGAGGCCGGTGAGGTCGACACCTGCATGAAGCTCGGTGCCGGCCACCCGATGGGCCCGTTGGCCCTGCTCGACTTCGTCGGGCTCGACGTCTGCAAGGCGATCGGCGACGCCCTCTACGCCGCCTCCAACGAGGAGCACCAGAGACCTCCCAAGCTCCTGGTCGAGATGCAGGCTGCAGGGAAGCTGGGCCGCAAGTCCGGCGCCGGCTTCTACAGCTACGACTAGCACCGAAGCTCGTGGTGTTCGAGAGGGAGGGCGGGTACCCCTCTCCAAAACACTCAAGCGCGGCTCCCGCCGCGCGTTTTGGAGAGGGGTACCCGCCCTCCCCGCCGCGCACCGCTGCTATTGCTTTTTGGCCAGGTCCCAGATCACATCGGCCTGCGAGATGCCCTGGCGGCGGGCGATCGCCTCGACTTCGTCCCAGGGGAGCTCGGCCTCGGGAAGGTCGTCCCAGCGCGCCAGGTCCAGCGCCTCGACCGCGCCCTTGAGCGCCGGGCCGAGATGCTGCTCGGAACGCAGCAGCGCCCTGAGAACCTCAAGTTGCTTGTCACTCAAACGCACAACCCACATGCGGCACCTCCAGGGTTCGGTGGAACGCGGGTTGCCCGAGGAAGCTAGGAGCCCTGGCGGACGGAACCGGGCAGGCCGCTGATGCGGACCGCCTCGATCCGGTTCTCGCGCACCGACTCGACCCGGATCGTGTAGCCGTTGGCGACGATCGTGTCGCCGCGCTTGGGCAGGCGGCCGAGCTCGCCGAAGACGTAACCGCCGACCGAGTTGTAGGTGTCGGTGTCGACCGGCAGCTCGATCCCGGCATCGGAGAGGTCGCCGAGCGAGACGTGACCGCGGACGAACCACTCGCCGCTGGCGAGCTGGCGCAGAGCCGCAGCGCGCGGGTCGGTCTCGTCCTCGATCTCGCCGACCACCTCCTCGAGGATGTCCTCGACAGTGACAATCCCGACCGTCCGTCCGTACTCGTCGGCGACGACCGAGAGCGACGTTCGCTGCACCTGGAGGTCGTGCAAGAGGTCGTCGAGGGGTCGGGTCTCCGGGACGATCACGGCATCGCGCACAGCCGGGGCGATCTCGGCCTCCGGCCCGTCGCTCATGTAGAGGCGGGCCAGGCTGTTGTTGTGGACGATCCCCTTAACGCGGTCGGGGTTCTCGTCCTCGATCACAACAAGTCGCGTGTGGCCCGAGGTGACGCAGCGCCGCAGAGCCGTCTCGACCGTCTCGGACGCGTCGACCGTGACCACCGCCGGGATCGGGGTCATCACCTCGCGCGCCTCCTGCTCGTGCAGGTGGAAGACACCGCCCAGCATGCCCGCCTCGCCCGGGTCGAGCGTGCCACCGATCCGCGAGCTGTCGATGATCTGCTTCAGGTCCTCGGCGGTGTGGCGCACCTCGATGT
>JANWHD010000046.1 GCA_025450585.1 Solirubrobacterales bacterium | reverse complement strand
TCAGCACCGCTTTCAGCCGCTCCTCGAACTCGCCGCGGTATTTCGAGCCCGCCAGCAGCGAGCCGATGTCGAGCGCGATCACGCGGCGGTCGCGCAGGCTCTCGGGAACGTCGCCGGCGACGATCCGCTGAGCCAGCCCCTCGACGATCGCCGTCTTGCCGACTCCTGGGTCGCCGATCAGCACGGGGTTGTTCTTGGTGCGGCGGGAGAGGACCTGGATCACGCGGCGGATCTCCTCGTCGCGGCCGATCACGGGATCGAGCTTTCCCGACTCCGCCTCGGCGGTAAGGTCGCGGCCGAATTTCTCCAGCGCCCGGACGCTGTCCTCGGGGTTGGGGGAGGTGACCCTGTGCGGGCCGCGAACCTCGGCGATCGCCTTCTCCAGTGAAGCGCGGTCGGGGAGGACGGCGGACAGGCCGGGGTCGGACTCGATCAGCGCCAGCAGCAGGTGCTCGGTCGAGATGTACTCGTCGCCCAGCTTCGCCATCTCCTTCTCGGCTTGGCGCAGCGCCTGTGCCAGCCCCGACGACATCCGCGGTTCCTCGCCGCCGCTGCTCAGTGTCGGCAGCGCTTCGATCGCCTCGTGGGCCTTGGCGCCGACCGCGGCCGGGTCCTCGCCGAGCTTCTGCAGGATCGGCACGACCAGCCCGTCCTCCTGGACGAGCAGGGAGACGAGCAGGTGCGCCGGCGAGATCTCGGGGTTGTGGCGGGCGGTGGCAAGCTGTTGTGCGGCCGCGACCGCTTCCTGGGACTTGACGGTGAACCTATCCGGCTGCATCGGCTCCCCTTTCGAGTTCTCTGAGCCTACGTTCCAGCGTCAGCACCCTCTCCACTCCGGCCAGGTTCAGGCCTTCGGCAGTCAGTTGCTGGATGCGCCGCAGTCGCTCCACATCCCGCTGCGAGTAGAGGCGGGTGTTCTTCGGCGAGCGCTTGGGCTGGATCAGTCCCCGAGCCTCGTACACGCGCAGCGTCTGCGGGTGCATGTGAGCAAGCTCGGCGGCGACCGAGATCATGAAGACGCCCCGATCGGAGTCGATCGAGACCTCGATCCGTTCTCGCCGCACGCTCATCGCCGCCCCGCTTTCGCCAGCAGCTCGGCGCGAGGGTCGGCGCCGTTGAAGGCTTCCGCGAGCTTCTCGGCGGCCGCCTCCTGCTCAGGGGTCAGCTCCTCGGGCATCTCGATCTCGAGCCGGTAGCGGATGTCGCCCTTGCCGTTGCCGCGCGGCCTCGCCGCGCCCTCGCCGCGCAGCCGCTGGATCGATCCGTGCTTGGTGCCCGGCCCGACCTTGATCTTCTTCGTGCCTTCCAGGGTTGGCACCTCGATCGTGGCCCCGCGCAGTGCCTCGGCGATCGTGATCGGCACGGTCACCTCGAGATTGCCGCCGTCGAGCCGCTTGAAGACCGGCGAGCTGGCGACGCGGGTGACGACGAAGAGGTCGCCCGGCGGCCCACCACGCTGGCCCGCCTCGCCTTTCCCGGCGAGCCGGATGCGCGCCCCGTCCTTGACCCCGGCCGGGATGTTCACCTTGTAGCGCTTGGTCTGCTGGGTAAGGCCGGAGCCGCCGCAGGACGGGCAGGGGTCCTCGATGATCTGGCCCTGGCCGCCGCACTGCGGGCAGGGCTGGCTGATCGAGAAGAAGCCCTGGCTCTGGGCGTCGATGCCGCGCCCTTCGCAGCGCGGACATGTGACGGGGCGGGTTCCCGGCTTGGCACCGCTGCCGTGGCAGGTCGGGCAGCGTTCGGCCTTGGGCACCGTGACCTGCACCTGCGCGCCGTTCACGGCCTGGTCGAAGCTGAGCGAGACCTCGGTTTCGAGATCGCGCCCGCGAGCCTGCTGCGGCTGCACCCGCCCACCACTACCGCGTCCGAAGAGGTTGGAGAAAATGTCGCCGACGTCGAATCCGCCCGCCGTGCCGCCAGCGCCGAACGGGCCACCTCCACCCGGACCGCCGCCGAAGCCGCCGAACATTCCCCCGCCCGCGTCGTACTCCTTGCGCTTCTCGGAATCCGAGAGCACGTCATAGGCCCCCTGAACCTCCTTGAACCGCTCCTCCGCTTTCGGGTCGTCGGGATTGCGGTCAGGGTGGTACTTGCGCGCCAGCTTCCGGTACGCCTTCTTGATCTCCTCGTCAGAGGCTCCCTTGGCTACGCCAAGCACCTTGTAGAGATCCTCAGCCACGCCCTACTCGCTCACCACCACACGCGCCGGCCGGATCAGCTGCTCCCCGAGCTTGTACCCCTTCTGCATCACCTCGACGACCGTTCCGGACTCAGTCCCCTCAGCGGCAACGGTCGACAGCGCCTCATGCACCATCGGGTCGAACTTCTCCCCAGTCGGATCCACCGCCTCGACCCCATTGCGACCCAACGAGTCCCGCAAGCTCCTGAACACAAGCAACACCCCATGCGCCAGCCCGTCCTCCGAATCCCCCTCGGGATCCAACCCAGCCGCCTGAATAGCCCGCTCCAAGTCATCGAGAACCGGAACGACCTCCCGAACCACCTCAGCTTTCCCCCGAGCGCCCGCAGCCTGAACCTCAGCCGCCATCCGCTTCCGGTAGTTCTCGAAATCCGCCTGAGCCCTCTTCGCCAGTTCGAGGTACTCGTCCCGCTCTCGCTGAGTGTCAGCAAGCAGGGCATCGAGATCCGTCTCAACCTGCTCCGCATCAGAGCTTTCAGCTTGAGCTTCCGAACCCTCGGCGTTTCCCGTCTCACCCGCGGGTGGCGTAGGTGATGGGGGGGTCGAGGACGGACCGTGGCCCGCCCGCAGCGCCCCCCCATCACCTACGACAGGACCCGCGGCCGAGTCCTCTCGGGAATCGTCGTCGTGAGGAGCTCTCATTTCTCGTCGCCCTCATCCACGACCTCAGCATCCACGACCTCCTCCTCATCTGAGGAATCGCCGCCATCCGCAGAACTCCCGTCAGCCGAAGCTGCTTGCTCCTGCTGCGCCGCTTCATAGATCTGCTGGGAGACCTGCTGGAACGCCGCCGTCAGCGCCTCCGTCTTCGCGTTGATCTCCTCGACGCTCTCGGACTCGAGCACCTCGCGCACGCCCTTGATCGCCGCCTCGATCTCCTCCTTGGAGGACTCGTCGACTTTGTCGCCCAGCTCCTCGAGCTGTTTCTCGGACTGGTAGGCCGCGTTCTCGGCGAGGTTGCGCGCCTCGGCCAGCTCGCGCTGCTTCTGGTCCTCCTCGGCATGGGCCTCGGCGTCGGAGACCATGCTCTGGATCTCCTCGTCGGAGAGCCCGGAGCCCGACTTGATCTCGATTTTCTGCTCCTTCTGGGTGCCGAGGTCCTTCGCCGTGACGTGGATGATCCCGTTGGCGTCGATGTCGAAGGTGACCTCGATCTGCGGCAGCCCGCGCGGCGCCGGGGGGATCCCGGTGAGCTGGAACTTGCCCAGGCTCTTGTTGCCACTCGCCATCTCGCGCTCGCCCTGCAACACGTGGATCTCGACCGAGGGCTGGTTGTCGTCAGCGGTCGAGAAGGTCTCCGACTTCTTCGTGGGGATCGTCGTGTTGCGCTCGATCAGCTTCGTCATCACGCCGCCTTTGGTCTCGATCCCGAGGGTCAGCGGGGTGACGTCGAGCAGCAGCACGTCCTTGACGTCGCCGGCGAGCACTCCGGCCTGGATCGCGGCGCCGACGGCGACGACCTCGTCGGGGTTGACCCCCTGGTGGGGGTCCTTGCCGGTCAGCTCCTTGACCCGCTCGCGCACCGCGGGCATCCGGGTCATGCCGCCGACCAGGACGACGTGGTCGATCTCGGTGCCGGCGTCGCCGAGCGCCCGTTTGACCGGGCCGACGACACGCTCGAGCAGGTCGGCGGTCAGCTCGTTCAGCTTTGAGCGCGAGAGCTTCATGTCGAGGTGCTTGGGCTGACCCTCGACCGCGGTGATGAAGGGCAGGTTGATCTGCGTCTCCTGCGCCGAGGAGAGCTCGATCTTTGCCTTCTCCGCCGCCTCGTAGAGGCGCTGCAGCGAGTTCTTGTCGGCGGCGAGGTCGACGCCCTGATCGCGTTTGAACTCGGCGACCAGCCACTCGACGATCGCCTTGTCCCAGTTGTCGCCGCCGAGGTGGTTGTCGCCCGCGGTCGCCTTCACCTCGAAGACCCCGTCGCCGATTTCCAGCACCGAGACGTCGAAGGTGCCGCCGCCGAGGTCGAAGACGAGGATCGTGTGGTCGGCCGTCTCCTTGTCGAGCCCGTAGGCGAGCGAGGCCGCGGTCGGCTCGTTGATGATCCGCTTGACGTCGAGCCCGGCGATCTTGCCGGCGTCCTTGGTCGCCTGGCGCTGGTCGTCGTTGAAGTAGGCGGGGACGGTGATCACGGCGCTGTCGACCGTCTCTCCCAGCTTCGCTTCGGCGTCTGCCTTCAGCTTCTGCAGGATCATCGCGCTGATCTCCGGCGGGCTGTACTGCTTGCCGCGCGCGTCGACCCGCACGTCCCCGTTGGGGCCGGCCTCGACCTCGTAGGGGACGATCGTCTCCTCCTCTTTGACTTCGGCCTCCTTGCGGCCCATGAAGCGCTTGATCGAGAAGATCGTGTTCTCGGGGTTCATCACCGCCTGGCGCTTGGCCACGGTGCCGACCAGCCGGTCGCCGGACTCGGTGAAGGCGACTACCGAGGGGGTCGTGCGCCCGCCCTCCGAGTTCTCCAGCACGGTAGGCTCGCCGCCCTCCAGCACGGCGACGCAGGAGTTGGTCGTGCCCAGATCGATCCCGATCGTCTTACCCACTATCAAGTACCTCCAGCTCTAGTTCGGTCTGCTAGGAAATCTAAGCGTCAGTATGGCAGATTTCTGACGGAACGCAAACCTTTGCCGCGTATAGTGGGTTTGCGGGTAGTGGAGGCGCCTCGACGAACGATTCGGCCCCGGTGACGGCGGTCGCGACGAAGAGGAGACATCTTGAATCACCCGTCCGCAGCGATCCGGCGAACCGCGGCTCTGCTCGCGCTTGCCGCCGCCCTGATCCTTGGCCTGCTCCCGGCCTCCGCCGGCGCGCGGGCCAACGACGATCGCCCCACCGGCTATGAGAAGACCGGTAAGACCAAAGGCTCCGGCAAAGGCAAGAGCCAGAGCAAGCCCAAACAGGTCAACGTGATGACCCGCAACCTCTACCTCGGCGCCGACCTCGCGCCAGCGATCTCAGCCTCCGGCCTCACCGCGTTCACCGAGGCGACCGGACAGATCCTGCGCGAAGTAACCGCCAACAGCTTCCCCACCCGGGCCCGGGGCCTCGCTCAGGAGATCCTCAAGAAGAAGCCCGACATCGTCGGCCTGCAGGAGGTGGCGCTCTGGCGCACCGGCCCACCGAGCCTCGAAGTCTTCCTCAACACGGGCGCCAGCCCGACCGCCACGACCGTACGCTACGACTACCTCTCCGAACTGCTCGCTCGGCTCAAGAGCAAAGGCAAGCCCCAGTACCGGGTCGCGATCTCCCAGGACGAGTTCGACTTCGAAGCTCCCGCCAACGAGAACGGCGTTGCCGGCGACGGGCCGAACGGGGTGATCCCCAACGCCGAGATCAACGGCCGTCTGACGATGCGCGACGTGATCCTGGTCCGCAACGGGGCCGGCGCCACCTTCAAGCGCCCGCGGGCGGCCCACTTCGCCAGCCTGTTGACCGTGACGGTCTCGGGAGTCAACCTCCTGGTGACGCGCGGTTGGACCTCGATCGACGCCAAAGTCCGCGGCAGCCACGAATTCCGCTTCGTCAACACCCACCTGGAGGCATTCGACGACGCCAACCAGGTGCCCAGCATCCGTGCTCTACAGGCCGGGGAACTGGTCGCCCCAGGCGGGCCGGCGACGAGCAAACTGCCGGTCGTCCTGCTCGGCGACCTCAACTCCGACGACGACACGGTCGAACCGGGTGACCAGCAGGCTTACCGCACCCTGCTCGGCGCCGGCATGCGCGAGCGCAGCACGAACGACCCGCTGAGCTGCTGCCTCAAGTCGAGCCTGCTGGCGGAAGGTGCAGGCGGCTCGATCGCCAACTTCGACCACCAGGTCGACCACGTGATGACCCGCGATCCGAAAGAGGTGAAGCTGAAGGCCTCCTCGGTCACCGGCCGCACCCCGGTCAACGGATTCTGGAGCTCAGACCACGCGGGCGTCTTCAGCGCCCTGCTGTTCAAGCGCTGACCGTACTTCTCGCCGATGGGCCGATTTCCGGAAGCAGGTTCCGGATTTCGTCCCGTCGGCGGGCTTTTAGCCCTCGCCGGCGGTCCGGGCTACGAATTCGGCGACTTCTTCGGACTGCTGCTCGTTGAGGATGCCGCCGGGCATGCGGCCCAGCGTGGTGCTGCTGTCGACGCCCTCTTCGATCGCGTTTAGGACACGTCCTTCGGTCGCCTCGATCGTCGATTCCGCGGTCGGTCCTTCGGGCAGGCCGGCCGGAGCCAGCAGTTCGTCGAGGTCGGGGCCGTAGTTGCCGTCGGTGCCGGCCGCGTATAGCGCGTGGCAAGTGCCGCAGTTGGTCTGAAAGAGGCTCTGGCCGCTCTCGAGGTCGGAGGGCACCTTCTGGGCACCCCGCGCGGCGTCGCCGTCCGAGCGAAAGACGAGCCAGGGGATCAGGACCGCGAGGACGAGGATCAGCAGACCGAAGGAGATGAAGGTCTTTTTGCTCATTTGCGCCCGGCACGGTACCAGGGACACATTCGGCGCAGCTCGCACTCCCCGCAGCGCGGTTTAGGGCGGCAGAGGACCCGCCCGTGGCGGATCAGGTTCATGTGCAGCTCGTAGGCGTCCTCGGGGTCGACTATCGCCAACATCTCGTCGTGGACGCGCTCGAAGGAGGCCTTCTCGGGGAAGAGCCCGAGACGGCCGCCGACCCGGTGGACGTGGACGTCGACCGGGATCTCGGGGATGCCCCAGGTGAAGATCAGCACGCAGGCCGCGGTTTTTCGCCCCACCCCCGGTAGCGAGAGCAGGAACTCGAGCGACTCCTCGCGCGGCGCCGTCTCGGTCCAGTCGAGGTCGGGCGGGTCTCCGAGTTGCTCGAGGACCGCCTGGATGCGCGGCGCCTTCTGCTTGCCCAGGCCGCCGGGTCGGATCGCCTCCTCGACCTCGGACACCGGCGCATCCCTGACTTCCTCCCATCTGGAGAACCTTTTCCTCAGCGCCGCAAAAGCTCGATCGCGATTCCGGTCGTTCGTGTGCTGCGACAGCATCGTCTTCACCAGCTCCGCGATTGGGTGCCCGTGCGGTTCATTGACCGGCTGTCCGTACATCTCTCTCAGCCGATCGCGAATCGCACGGATCCGCCTCTTCTCCGGTCGCTTCCAAGCCATCAGGCTGGGACGCTATCCGCAGACGCATCTCGCGCGGGTGGCGTGGGGGTTGGGGGGTCGAGGACGGGGCCGTGCGCCCGCCCGCAGCGCCCCCCTTCCCCCGCGACAGGACCCGCGCGCCATAGGCTTCGGAGCGATGCCGGGCAAGGTCGAAGAGTCGGAGCTTGTGGTGGACGGGGTGCGGGTCTTCTATCGGCGGGTGCCCGGGGACGGGACGCCGGTGGTCTATTGCCACGGGAACCCGACGCACAGTGAGGACTGGCTTCCGTTTCTGGAGCGGGGAGGCCCGGCTGTGGCGATCGACATGCCGGGGTGGGGGCGCTCGGACAAGCCGGACCCGAAGCGGTTCGACTACTCGATGTTCGGACTCTCGGCTTTTCTCGAGAAGTGCCTAGACGAGCTGGGGGTGACCCAGCGCAAGCTGGTCGTGCACGACTGGGGGGCGCTGGCGCTGATCGGGGCGCAGCGACGGCCGGAGCTGGTCGAGAAGCTGGTCGCGATCGACGCCGTGCCGCTGCTGCCCGGCTACCGCTGGCACTGGGTCGCGCAGATCTGGCGTCGCCGCCCCTGGGGCGAGCTCGCCAACGCGACCACCACCCGCTGGGGCATGGAGCGGACCCTGCGCCAGGCCCGCGGCGACCGCCGCCCGTTTCCCCCCGAGTTCGTCGACATGGTCTGGCGTCGCTGGGATAAGGGCACCTCCCGTGCCGTCCTCGCCCTCTACCGCCACGCCGACCCCGACCGCCTGGCCCTAGCCGGCAAGGACCTGAACAAGCTCACCTGCCCCACCCAGATCATCTGGGGCGACCGAGACATCTACCTCCCCACCCGCTTCGCAGAGGCATACGCATCGGCCCTCCCAAGCTCCACGCTAAAAGTGGTCCCAGCCGCCGGCCACTGGCCCTGGCTAGAGGACCCCAAGCTCGTGGACGAGGTCTTGGAATTCGTCGCCTGATAGCTGTCGAGGGATGGGCGGACCCCTTCCCCAGGAGGCTGTGGGAGCGATGACCTTCCGCAACTGACCTACTGCGATACGGACGGTCTCCTGGGGAAGGGGTCCGCCCATCCCCACCCATCCGTTAACACACGAATTACAATCACCGGATGCGTCGCGCTTTCGATGCCGCCACGGCACGATTGCCCCACGGCTGGGGCGACTTCGGCCGCCAGATCGCGATCCTGGTCAGCGTCGACCTCGCCTACACCTTCGTTCGCGGCATCGTCGACTCCGAGCGGGCCCTCGCCTTCGCCCACGGCCGGCAGGTGATCGACTTCGAGCAGTCGATCGGCACCTTCTTCGAGCCGAGCCTGCAGGCCTTCTTCCTGCCGGCGCAATGGGTGATCGACTTCGCCAACCAGATCTATCTCAACGCCCAGTTCTCGGTCGCGATCGGGTTCCTGCTCTGGCTCTACCTGTTCCGCAACGAGTCCTTTTACTTCGTGCGCAACATGTTCGTCGTCGCGATGGGGATCGCGCTGATCGGCTACACGGTCTACCCGACCGCGCCGCCGCGGATGTTCCCCGGGTACGGCTTCGTCGACACGCTCAGCGCCTACTCCGACGTCGGCCACGACTCATCCCTGGCGAAGATCTTCATCAACCCCTACGCGGCCGTTCCGAGCATGCACTGCGCCTTCGCGATGATGATCGGCGGCACCGGCGTGATGGTTTGCCGCCGCACCGTCTCGAAAGTGCTCTGGGTGATGTGGCCGCTGCTGGTCAGCTGGGTGACGATCGTCACCGCCAACCACTACTGGGTCGACGTCGTGCTCGGCTGGGGAGTGGCGCTGGGCGCTCTCCTGGTTGCGCAGTGGCTGCTCGCCCGGGCCCGGCCGGAGGCCTGGGCCTTCCGCGCCAAGGTCCCACGCGAGGCCGAGGCGTAGGCCTCGGCCCCATCGTCTAGCCTGCCGTCGATGGAACCCTCGGCGCCCCAAAGGGCTCCTGGCAGCCGCCGCAACGGCCGCCAGGCCCGCAACGGCCAGGAGCTCCGCGCCTACGCCCGCGAGCGCCTGATCGAGTCGCGGCTGACTCCGAACGCGATCTCGATCGCCGGTCTCGTCGGCAACCTGGTCGCGGCGGGGCTCGTCACCCAGCGCCTCTTCTTCCTCGCCGGCGTCGCCTTCGTGGTCGGCTCGGTGATGGACACGCTGGACGGTCGCTACTCGCGGATGTCGGGCAAGGGCACGCTCTTCGGCGCCTTCCTCGACTCGACCCTGGACCGGATCGAGGAGGGGGTCGTGCTGGCCGCCGTCGCCGGCTACTTCGCCGCCACCGGGCAGGATTTCGCCGCCGCGATGTGCGTGGTCGCGGTGCTCGGCTCGCTGATGGTCTCCTACACGCGTGCCCGCGCCGAGGCGCTCGGGGTCGAGTGCAAGGTGGGATTGGCGACGCGACCGGTGCGGGTAGTCATACTCTCCATCGGCTTGGTCTTCGCCAAGGGCGCCGGGATCGGCGACTTCGAGCTTCTGGCCCCGGCGGTCTACCTGATCGCGGTGCTGACCATCGTCACGACGATCCAGCGTGTGTGGCACGTCCGAAACCAGCTTTCAAGCGAGGCATCAACCCCCTCAGACCTGTAACCAGTCCCGGCCACGGGTGTCCATTGCGACCTAGCCCGATCGAGGAAGGACTTCGAATTTCATGAGCGATAGCAACGGAGCAAACGGCAGCAGCAACGGCGCCGCCCGCACGGACGAGAAGGTCCGCGTCGCGATCGTCGGCGTCGGCAACTGCGCCAACTCCTTCATCCAGGGCGTCCAGTACTACAAGGACGCCGACCCCAGCGAGGAAGTGCCCGGTCTGATGCACGTCGACCTGGGCGGCTACCACGTCCGCGACGTCGAGTTCGTCGCCGCCTTCGACATCGACTCAGAGAAGGTCGGCAAGGACCTCTCCGAGGCGATCTGGTCGGGGCAGAACGACACGATCAAGTTCGCCGAGGTGCCCAGCCTCGGCGTCAAGGTCGAACGGGGGATGACCCTCGACGGCCTCGGCAAGTACCTCAAGCAGAAGATCGTCAAAGCTCCGGGCGAAACCGCCGACGTCGTTGGCATCCTCAAGGAGACCAAGGCCGACGTTCTGGTCTGTTACCTGCCGGTCGGCTCCGAGGACGCGACCAAGTGGTACGTCGAGCAGGCGCTCAAGGCCGGCGTCGGCTTCGTCAACTGTCTGCCCGTCTTCATCGCCCGTGAGGACTACTGGGACAAGCGCTTCCAGGAGGCCGGGCTGCCGATCATCGGCGACGACATCAAGTCCCAGGTTGGGGCGACGATCGTCCACCGCCAGCTCGCCCGCCTCTTCCACGACCGTGGCGTGCGCATGGAGCGCACCTCGCAGCTCAACGTCGGCGGCAACATGGACTTCTTCAACATGCTCGAGCGCGAGCGGCTCGACTCGAAGAAGATCTCCAAGACCAACGCGGTCACCTCGATCATGGGGCACGAGTTGCCTGACGAGGACGTCCACGTCGGCCCCTCCGACTACGTCGCCTGGCTCACCGACCGCAAGTGGGCGCACATCCGCCTCGAGGGCAAAGCCTTCGGCGACGTGCCGCTCAACGTCGAGCTGAAGCTCGAGGTCTGGGACTCGCCCAACTCGGCCGGGGTCGTCATCGATGCGGTGCGGCTGATCAAGCTGGCGCTCAACAACGGCATCGCCGGCCAGCTCGACGGGCCGTCCAGCTACCTGATGAAGTCGCCGCACTCCCAGCGCCCCGACGACGAAGCGCGCGAACGCACCGAGGAGTTCATCGCGGCAAACGCACGCGGCAAGGCCAAGGCGGAGAAGCAGGCCGCCGAGGTCGAATCATAAGGACCACAGAAGGTTTCGCTTTGAGTTGAAGGGACGTCGGGGGTAGGTTTCCGGGAACTCCCGGCCGAAGGCCGGCCCGGAAACCTACCCCCGACGTCCCAGTCCCTCCGATCCCTGCCGGGATCGGTCCTTATGCTGCGTCCCGTGCCAGAAAAGCTTTCGATAGTCCAGGTCACGCCCTACCGGCGGGGCACCGAGAACCCGGTCAACCAGTTCATCGAGCGCGTCTCGGAGGAGCTGGAGGGCCGCGGCCACCGGGTCCGGATCGCCGGCGTCGGCGACCAGGTCAAAAAGCTGCTGCGCGGGACGCCCTCTGACGTCGTCCACGTCCACGAGCCCTTCGCTCCCCGGGTCTCCTCCTCGGCACTCCGGCACTCCTCTGCGCTTAACGTCGCCACCTTCCACGCGCCGCAGGAGAGGGTGCTCTCGACCCAGGTCGCGCGACCGCTGGTCGAGATCTTCTTCGGCCGCCTCGACGCGCGGACCGTGACCACGCCCGAGACCGGCCAGCTGCTGGAACGCTACTTCCCCGCCTCCTACGAGCTGCTGGCGCCGGGCGGGACCGATCGCGACTGGTCGCTGGTCGCCGCCGAGCTGGAGGGGATCTACCTCCGCCTGGCGGCCCGCCGCCACGACCCCGCCGGGGACCCCGAGGTGCGCCGCCGCATCGCCAGGCGCCCGCTGATCGAGGTCGACCTGCACATGCACACCGATCACTCGCCCGACTGCGCGACGCCGGTGGAGGTGCTGCTGGAGACCGCCCGCGACCGCGGCCTCGGCGCGATCGCGATCACAGACCACAACGAGGTCTCGGGCGCCCTGGAGGCGCGCAGGATCGCCGAGGGCATGGACGACCTGGAGGTGATCGTCGCCGAGGAGGTGAAGACCGCCGAGCAGGGCGAGGTAATCGGCCTCTTCCTCGAGGAGAAGATCCCGCGCGGGATGACGATGGCGGAGACGATCGCCGCGATCCGCGAGCAGGGCGGGCTCGTCTACGTCCCCCACCCCTTCGACCGCTTCCACTCGGTGCCCGACTACGAGCACCTGCTCGACATCGTCGAGGAGATCGACATCCTCGAGGTCTTCAACCCACGGGTGGCGCTGACCGCCTTCAACGAGGAGGCCGAGCGCTTCGCCCGCAAGTACCGGATCGTCCCCGGCGCCGGCTCCGACAGCCACGTCGCCCAGGGGCTGGGCAGCGTGCGGGTCCGCATCCACGACTTCGACGGGCCACAGGAGTTCCTCGAGGCGATGCGCGACGCCGACATCACCCGCAAGCACAAGAACCTCGTCTACGTGCAGACGCTGAAGCTGCTGCAGACCACCGGGCGGCCGAAGGCGCCCAAGCGGCGCGTCCCGAACGCGAAGCCGGTGCGGGGCGGGCAGCCGCGGAAACGACGCTCGGCGGGGAGCGCCGGCAAGAGCTGATGCAGGCGGGCCGCGCGAGAGGAGCCGAGCGCGGTTCGTCAAAGAAGGCGCCGAGCATGCCGGCGACCGACGACGAGATCAAGGAGAAGTACCTCGAGCGTGCGATCCGCGAGCTCAACCACCTGACCCACGAGCTTCAGGCCTGCCCGCACTGCCCGCGCGGCAAGCTGATGCCGGTGCTCGGCTCCGGTCATCCCCAGGCGGACGTCTTCATGCTCAAGCAGGCGCCTGCCGCGGCGGAGATCGAAGAGGGCGTCGCTTTCTACGGCCGGGCCGGCAACGCGCTGATGAAGAGCTTCAAGCGGCTCGGCATCGACCCCCTCGTCGTCTACGGGACCCTCTGCGTCAAGTGCCCGACAGCCGAGCCCGACCTCGCCGCCCCCGAGTGCATGCACCGCGTGGTCGAGGAGATCGCGATCGTGCAGCCGAAGATCGTCGTCGTCATGGGCGAGCCCGCGCTGCGCGTGCTCAACAACCTCGACGTCCCCCTCTCCCGCCCGATCGAGCCGCTCGAGGGCGAGATCCAGGCCTTCACCCCCACCGTCGACGCCCTCTACACCCCCGACATCGACGACTCGCTCGACGAAGAGAACGCCAAGCAGCGCTTCTGGCGGTCTTTCAAGACGCTCGGGGAGTGGTACGAGGATCTTCCCCCGTACTAGGCGCGATTCTCGGGGCTGTTCACCACTAGGGTTGGTTCCACCGGTTCCACCCCAGCAGCACGCAGCTCTCAGGGAATGGGGGTCGATTGGCGAATTTCTCGTTGGCAAGGCTCGTCGTACACCGTTTCCAGTGATCGGTCTTCCTGAAGACGGTGTTGCCTCTGTGGTTCGTCCGGAAAACCCCGGCGAGAAGGCGGCCCAGGACCGGCACGCCGTATTTTTCGGCACCGGGCGGAGGGGCCACGTTCAGCTTGATCTTGGGGTTGGACTTGCGCGCCCAACGCAGCCCGCCGGGTATAGCGTAGGTGCGAGTCGAGCGGGTACTGCCGGTCAGCCGCAGGCCGAACTCGAACGGCCCTCGCGGGGCGCCGAATCCGAATCCCCATGCCTTCACCCGATCGTCTTTGCCGATGTTGTAGAGCTTGAGCCCAACCAGATGGGGGCGACCCCTCAGTATCAGCGCACTGATGTGAACTCTCGAGACGGCTGGCAGGGAGTGCATCAGGAACTCATAGGTCGCTACGACTTGCTGGGAGCCATTGAGCTTGAGCTCCGTTGCTACCAGCGTGTATGTGACGTCAGCTTTTACTCCGTGGCTCCTCAGATGCCGAGTGTGAAAGACGGGTTCATCGCTGAGCCCAGCGTAGCCATCGCCGACATGGACTCCACCGGGTATGGAGGGAATGGTGAGGCGGATCCGCGACGTATCGCTGGCGAACGGCAGGCTTGGAAGCGAGAAGTACTGACCCTCAACGACCTCTATCAAGCCGCCGGGAGGCGCCTCGACTACCTTGACCTCTATCTGGTCCAGATCTTTGGCCTGGCCGATGCCGGGCGTGAGTAGGCCGGTGAGGAGCGCGGCGAGGACGATGAGCAGGGTGCCTCTCGTCTTACCCATTGGGAGCAACCGTTACTTCAGGTGGTGATGACTGTTCAGGTTCGGCCGGAGGAGCAAAGCTGCTTTCCTCGCTTTCGGTTTCAACAAGCACCTGCGCCGCTTCGCTCCCCGCGAGGTTGGGACTGAGTAGCGCCCCCCTTCCGCCGAGGTCACTGATGGAATTCACCGCCCGTCCCCACACTGATGGAACAGTAGCGCAGCTAGATGACTGTTCCCGCGGATGGGCGGACCATGGTTGCCGAAGC
Organism: Solirubrobacterales bacterium; assembly: GCA_025450585.1. GTDB lineage: Bacteria > Actinomycetota > Thermoleophilia > Solirubrobacterales > 70-9 > VRUE01. The sequence goes on along the minus strand of JANWHD010000046.1, from coordinate 51,279 downwards.
GGGGCCCGACCTCGCCGCGCCCGAGTGCATGCACCGCGGGGTCAATCGATCACCGAAGCCGGAGCGTGGCCGTCGGAGTGGTTTGCCAGAGCATCGTGTCGGAGGAGGTGTTGGCGGCGGCGCCTGCAGCCAGCGGCTGATGAAGATCGTGCTGCCGACGGTGCGCGCCAGCGGTCTGTCTATCTGAGCTTCGGCTGCGATAGCCGGGCATCCTAGCCACCGCACCTCCCGGAATTTCAGGGTGCGTTGTACCGGGAGAGACGAGCACCGCCCCGACCGCGTTGTCGTCAGCGAGCATCGACATCCTCTACACCCCGACTCGACGACTCTCCAAGAAGAGACCTGGCTCGACCCCTCAAAAGCTACAGTCGAACGCGGCTCTATAGGTCCTAGTGGGGTGCGTACAGAGCAGCTCGCCGATCCGGTGAATCGCGGTGTCCCGAGGTCCACCACCGGGGTCGCGCACCAACTTTCCCCTATAGACGCGCCCCCAGATCAGATCGCCGTGATCGCGCTTTAGCGGCGCGTCTACCTGGACGTAAAGCGTCTCTCCGAAGGAGAAAGTCGAATTGCTCGGTGGCCCCACGAGCCTGTAGCGCCGGACTTCATTTCGACGCGAGATCAGGCGCAGCTTCAGCTCACAGTTTTTTGGGCACTCTCGCCAGGCCCTGACTCTCAGGTCATCCGGAACGTGCCTGACCTGCAGCCCGAAAAGGCGATTGGTACCGGAGACGACCAGAGGGCTGACGCCGAACCTGGGAACTATTGCTTTGTAAAGCACATTGAATGTCCATGTTCCGATCTGTGTTCCTTCGACAAACCAAACGACCGTTGTGGTCCCTTCGATGGTTGGGATCAGGTGACCATGTCTTTCGTACGCTCTGGCGAACTGATCAGGTGTGCATGATTTGCGACCCGTTGGAAAGGTCACACAGACTTCGTAGATGACGTCCCTCTTCCAGCTTGTGAAAAAAACTCCCATGGGGTCACCCTTGCGGCAGGTGTGGGAGGAATCCGAGAACTCATCGCAGGTTCCGTAAGCGGAATAGTCTGGGAGGACCGATTCTTCACCAAGGGCAATCGCTGGTACATACGCTAGCGCTCCAAAAACGGCAATGAGCGCCACGTAGCCCCAAAACGAGTAACGCCTACCCATTAGGCGCAACCGTTACTTCCGGGGGAGAAGATTGTTCTGGGGCAGACGGTTCAGATGCCGGAGGTTCTGGTTCGACAGTTGGACTGAACGAGCCGCCTTCGTCGGTTTCGGTTTCAGCAGGCGGGGAAGACTGTCGCGTTTCCTCGAGAGTGGGAATCCGCTCCGCGACCCCCAGCGTTGGGATCTCGACCGGGACTCGCTGAGTTGTCGTTCTTGTCGGGATAGAGCCCCCCACCGCATCGTCCTCGCCGGTGCCGATGGTTCTGCCGACAAAGAATCCGAAGGCAAGGACTGACGCTCCGATGGCCAGAACAAGCAGCGAGCGTCCCCGGTTCAGCTCGCTCACGAAATCTGCTGGCTCCCACTCTGCACCGATGAAACCGTAGCGCCGCAAGAAGACAGTAGCCTCGGATTGGACGATTAGACTCCGCTGTCATGCTGACAGCGGGGACCACGGTTGCCGGCCACCGGATAAAAGGGCTACTCGGGGAAGGCGGGATGGCCACCGTCTATGAGGCACACCAGGTCTCCCTCAATCGTGTGGTGGCGCTGAAGGTCCTGGCGCAGAGAGTCGGTTCCGACCCCGCTTTCAGGGACCGCTTCCGGCGCGAGTGCGAAGCCCAGGCGGGGCTCGACCATCCAAACATCGTCCCCATCTACGCTGCGGGAGAAAGCGAGTACGGCCTCTGGCTGACGATGCGGCTGGTCAAGGGGCCGACGCTGCGCGAGCTGCTGACGGAGAAAGGCCTGAGCCCGGACCAGGCGCTTGAACTGCTCACACCAGTGGCCAGGGCGCTTGACGTTGCTCACGAGCACGGCCTGATCCATCGAGACATCACGCCCCAGAACATCCTGGTCGATGAACGTGGGCACCCCTATCTCGCCGACTTCGGGATCACCAAGGGTCGGGGAGATCGCAGCCTCACCCGAACGGGCCAGTTCGTGGGCACCCTCGACTATGTTGCCCCTGAGCAGATTCGAGATGAGTCGACCGGGGCCGCGACGGATGTCTACTCACTGACCGCCATCCTCTTCGAGTGCTTGACCGGGCGGGTTCCCTTCGACAAGAAAAGCGAAGCGGCGGTTCTGTACGCGCACATCGCCGAGAGCCCACCGCGGGCGTGCGAGTTGGAAAGCGCCCTGCCGGAGGCGATCGATCGGGTTCTGGAGAAAGGTCTCGCCAAGCAGCCTTTCGATCGCTATCCGAGGGCGAGTGACTTGATCGAGGCAGCCGAAGAGGCCTTGGAGAACCATGGGGACCAGCCTGAGCCGGAAGCGCTGGTGGTTTCCCCCGAGCCCTCCCATCCGAGCGGAAACGGCGACCTGCCACCGCCTTCCACCGCGCCAAAGGGACCTCGACCTATGCCGCGACGTTTGCTGGCTTTGGTTCCCCTGGCTCTCCTCCTCGTTGCCGCAGTATTTGGGCTGGGCATGCTCACCGACGGCGCTTCGGACGCCGGACCTACGCGCGTGAGCGCCGGCAACCTCACGGTCGACCTGCCGCCGGCTTGGACTGCGGTGAAAAGCCGGCGAAGCGGGGTGCCCGGCTTGCGTCTGGCCGATCCCGTGGTACTGAAGCCACGAGAGTCACCGGGGGATGCATCGGTGGTCGTTGGCCTCTCCTCCGCAATCGGGAAGACGCTTCTCCCCCCGGCTCTTCGCCGAACTCCAGAGGGGCCGGCAAAGGGCACGCCAGTGTCGCTCGGCACGCTGGAGGCACTGGGCTATCTGGATCTCGATACGCCGGGCTCGACCGATCCCTTGGCGGTTTTCGCCTCTCCCACTGACTCTGGCGTTGCGACCGTGGCATGCCGTCCTCACCGGCGGGGAACGGAGTTTTCCGAGACGTGCCAGCGACTTGCTTCCACCCTGGAGCTGAACCGAGGGAAGGCCTTCCCACTTGGCCCTTCACCCGCCCTGGCGGCGGTATTGCGGCGACAGTTCGCCACTCTGACCGAGCGTCGTGCCGCTCTACGCCGCCGGCTCGATGCGGCGGGCAAGGCTGAGCGTCAGGCGGCGATCTCCTCTGAGCTGGCTACGGCGTTTCGTCGTACGGCCCACACTTTGTCGACTCGCCAGGTCACCCCCCAGAGCGCCGCTGGCCTTGCTGGGGTGGTAGGAAGCCTGCGATCGACTCGCGATGCCTACAAGGAGCTTGCCACCGCGGCTCGCCGCGAAGACGCCGGTGCATATGAAAGGGCAAAGGCCAAAGTGGCCGAAGGCGAGAACATGGTCGATCGTCGACTGGTCAACATGCGGCGACTCGGCTATCGAGTCGGAACCCCCGGGTAAGCTCTTGCCTCGAACGACGTGGCCAGAATCTGGATACACAAAGAGGGCGGCGGAGCCATATCGCACCCGATCGACGACGGTTTGATCATCGGCCGCGGCGAGCATTGCGGCCTCGTCCTCGACGATGAGACCGTATCTACGGATCATGCGGAGCTGGCCAGGCGGGGAGCCAGCTATCTGATTGCCGATCTTGGCAGCAGAAATGGAACGGTCGTCAATGGGAAGGTGATCGACAGGCCGGTTCGCCTGAACCCGCGAGACGTTGTCCAGATCGGTCCCTTTCGCCTCGAGCTGGACCTTCCGAAAGTCACCCGAACGAAACCGCGAAAAGTGGTGACGGCCGCACTGACCGATGAGGAGCGGGCCGTCGCCAAGGCCTTGGTCGCTCCATACCGGCAAGGAGAAACCTTTGCGGGGCGCTCGGCAACGAGGCGTGAGATTGCGGAAGAGCTCCACGTCAGCGAAAGTTCGGTCAGGCGGCGCCTTGAGTCACTCGCTTTCAAGCTAAAACTGGCGGATGAGCCGCGTGGAGAACGCACGCGAAAGATCGCTGATCGCGTGATGGCGCTGGGATTGGATCAGTCCTGACGGGCGCTGGTCTGTTCGGCAACCCCCTGCATACACGGCACCGACTCGCCGCAGACGATCGAGACGGCCGGTTTGGGCGAGGCGGTCGTGCAGCTCTGACGCCCGGGCAGCGTTTCCTTGCGGATCTTGACGGTGGTACAGGCACTTACCCCACTTCGGTGCGCTCGCGTCTTACCATTACGTCGGTTGCGAGTCAGCCAGATACGGGCGAGTCGACCGCGAACCTCGACCCCATGATGCACGGTACGTTTCGTCGGCGCGACCTCGACGTCGATCTCCGTACGTTTTCCGACGTCGACGGCGATCCCCCTCGCGAATCGGTAGACGCGCTTGGCTCGGTGTCTGTACCGGAGTTGCAGCGGAAGGGAGAGGACTTCGCCTTCGGCCGAGAACCGCGGGAAGCTCCATGCCCGAACCACCCTGTCTTGCGCCACTCGTGAGACGACCAAGCCGACCAGGTGGGCGGTGCCGGCGACGACCAGCGCCGATACCTTCGGCGCGCGCACCCTGGGCAACGGATAGATCTGGATCGCACCTCCGGCGCTGCTGGCTTCACAGCATGTGGCCGCTGAGGCATAGCTGTGCCATTTGTAGTGGGCCGGCCGCAGGTCCGAGGTGGGGATGGAGAATCTGAATGGCGGGTCGGTGTCTGCCATCTGTTTCTTCCCTTGCATCTTGAACGCCATCTCGGTCATGGCCGGGGGCGCGAGGATTTCGAGTTCGATCGTCTGACCTTTCACCGCGCTTGGGTGAAAGGTCGCGACGAGCAGCTCCCGGGGCGTACTTCCCGCATCGCCCGCCAACAGTCCCCAGGTCAGGCTTGCAATGCCGATCGCCAGAGGCAGTCGCAGGCGCGTCAATGAGTTCGGACGCATATCGGATAGCTAACCAAATGGCCCTGACCCGTGAGGGGTCAAATCCGGACCAGGCGTGGGTAACGCTGACCCAACCTGGCCTCCCTCCGCGGAGCAGACTTGCTCATCCGACTTGAGCCTAAGAACAGGAGGGCATGATGCACACCAGGGAAAAGGATGGGACTCCGATCGGTTGGTGGACGACGATCGCGTTGGTCGCGTTGCTACTTGGGCCTGGCGGCACCCCATTGGGGCCCGCGCGCTTGGGGCCGGAGTCAGCGCCTGGAGGCAACCAACCGATGAGGAGCAGGGGGCTCCATGTGATCATGCAGAGCAATGGGGACCTCCTGTTCTACGAGGTAGAGACCCTGTCAGCGGTCAGAGATCGATAGTGGCGGTGAGGGTCAGGCCGCCGCCGCGGCCAGGGCGGTCATCGACTCGACCGTAGCGCTTGTGAGGCCTCTGACCACGACTGTGTCCAGGGCCGTGTAGGCAACCAGGGCCCTCCCGGCGGCATCGGCGTCCGCGGCGGCGACGCCCACGGTGCCCTCGGGCTCTTCCAGGCGGGCGAAGTGGTTGCGGTAGCCGTCGTGGAGGTCGCGGTAGAAGGACTCCTCCTTGGCTAGGCGCTCGGGGGCGTCGGGGCCTACCGCGGTGCGGACGTAGCCGAAGATAGGGGGGGTCTCGCGGCCGGCTTCCTGGGCACCGGCCTCGACCTTCTGGCGGGCTCCGGCGGCGAACTCGGGCGTCATCCAGTTGAAGAAGGCGCCGTCGTAGGAGGCGCCGGCGAGGGCGCACATCTTCGGGCCCATCGCGGCGAGGACGAGGCGGACGCCGGGCAGGCGCTCGCGCAGCTCGGGGAGCGCCTCGCGCATCCGGGTCAGCGGCTTCTCGCCGAAGCCGGCTCCGACGCCGAGCCGGAGCCGGGCCGGGTCGAGGCCGAGCCGCTCGACGTCGGCGGCGATCGCCGCCGACGGGGTGCGGTCGAGGGCGATCACGGCGACGCCGAGGTCGAGGCCGGGCGCCGCTGCGCCGAACTCCGCCAGCGTCTCCAGGCCTTTGGCGCCGGGATGGTCGTTGGACCACATCGAGTCGTAGCCGAGCTCCGCGCAGCGCCCGGCCAGCGGGCGGGCCACCTCGGGATCGAGCCCGGCGGCCACTCCGAAGCCTCTGCTCTGTTCGCTTTCCACGTCGCGAAGCCTATTGCGTGACTTTTGCGTGGAAGCTGTGACGCATTTCTAATGCCAACTCAACCACAGACAATAAGTTTCAGGCTAGCCTGGCATCATGGAGGCAATGGCACGGGAATGGAACGACGATCGGCTCGATGCGCTCAACGAAAAGGTGGGCCTCGGCTTCAAGCACGTCGACGAACGATTCGTGCAGGTCGACAGGCGCTTCGAGGAAGTCGACAGGCGCTTCGCGGAAATCGATAGGAGATTCGCGGAAATCGACAAGCGCTTGGACAAAGGCTTCGAGAAGGTCGACGACGACATCCGCGAGCTGCGGGGCGAGATGAGGGAAATGCGACGCACGATGACGCAAGGATTCCTGGGGCTTGGCGGCATCATGGTGACCGGCTTCATCGGCCTCTTCACGCTCATCGTCGCCCAGGTCTAGACGCCTACCTCTCCAGCAGCGCCACGCACTCGATGTGCGGGGTCTGGGGGAACATGTCGACGGGTTTGACTCGCTTCAGGGTGTAGCCGGCGTCGACCATCTGGGCCGCGTTGGGGGCCAGGGTGGTGGGGTTGCAGGAGACGTAGACGATCTTCTTCGCCTCGCACTCGAGCACGCGGCGGACGATCTTCTGCGAGAGGCCGGCACGGGGCGGGTCGATGACGACTACGTCGGGCTTGCCCGCCTTCTCGATCAGCGGACGGACGCCGGTGCGGGCGCTGCCGGACATGAAGTGGGCGTTCCCGATCTCGTTCAGCTCGGCGTTGCGCTCGGCGTCGGCGATCGCCTCGGGGACTATCTCCAGGCCCCAGACCTCGCCGGCCCGCGCGGCCATCGTCAGCCCAATCGTGCCGATTCCGCAGTAGAGGTCGAAGAGCCGCTCGCTGCCGTTCAGACCCGCGTACTCGGCGGCGACCGCATAGAGCCGCTCGGCCATCTCGGTGTTGGTCTGGAAGAAGGCGCCGTGGGACATCTCCAGGCGCAGGCCGCGGAGCTCCTCGCGCAGGCGCTCCTCGCCCAGCACGCCGGTCGGCCCGTCGGTCCCGCCCGAGTCGCCCTCGATCGCCGTGTGAAGGTCGACCGGGGGTTTCGGGAAGCGAGCCGCCGCGGTCACCAGCCGGGTCTGGATCTGACCCGTGCGCCAGCCCTCGCGCACGACCAGGTTGCGCAGCACGCCGGTCCGCTCACGCCCGTCGTAGGCGGGGACCGCCTCCAGCCGGGCCCACTCGCGCACCTCGTTGCGCGCCGCGTTGCCCCGCTCGGAGGCGAGCAGGCAGTCCTCGACGTCGACGACGAGGTCCCAGCGGCCGCGGGCGTGGAAGCCGAGGATCGGTTCGCCGTCGCGCTCTCCGAAGGAGTACTCGAGCTTGTTGCGGTAGCGCCACTGTTCCACCGCCGGCTCGATCTCCTCCAGCTCGAACCCATCGAGGCCGCCGATGCGCCGCAGCGCCTCGTCCACCTGATCGCGCTTGCTGGCGAGCTGCCGCTCGTAGGGCAGCCCCTGCCACGGAGCTCCCGGACAGGGCTCTCCGTCGTGGCTGCAGCTGTCGGCGATCCGCTCGGCGCCCGGCCGCAGGAGCTCGACCGTGCGCGCCTCGGCGAAGCGCTTCTTCGCTTTGGTGATCTCGACTCGGACCCGGTCCCCCGGCAGCGCGCCGGCAACGAAGACGACGAGTCCCTCCGAGCGCGCCACTCCCCGCCCGCCGAAGGCAAGCGAGTCGATCTCGACCTCGAGCTGCTCTCCGGGGCGCCGGCGAGCCGCCGGAATCTCACCGGTGGCCTGGCTCACCTAGCCAAGTTTCTTGCGCGCGCGGCGCGCGGCCTGCGTGGCCTGCTTACGCACCGGCTCGGCGCGTCCCCCGACCTCTTTGCGTGCCTGCTGGACCAGCCGTTCGAGCTCCTTCAGCAGCGAGTCGGTCTGCCGCCGTCCCTTTTTGACCAGGTCGGAGAGCATCTTCTCGGCGTCGCCGCGGGTCATGCGACCGCGTTTGACTGCGTCGTCGACGACCTCCTGGAGCCGGTCGCGGCTCAGGGTGACGCTGCGCTCGAGGCTCTCGCGGAACTGCTCGACGCTCTTGTCGAGCCCGGCGGTCGCCGCGCCGCCACGGGTCGCGGTCTTTTTCGCGGTTTTGGCCTTGGCCTTCTTGGCTGCCGGCTTTTTCTTTGCGGCGGCCTTTTTCGGAGCTTTCTTGGCACGCGCGCCGGCTTTGGGTTTTTTCGTCGCTTTGCCGGTGGTCTGTTTTTTCGCGGCCATGATCTCTTGCCTCCTGGTGGGGTTGCCGGGGGTCTTCCCGGTTGACTATCTCATCCCTGCCGGTTTCGGTGAGCCGGGATTACCCGCACTCGAAGCCGGCCTGGAGGGGGGCGTGGTCGGAAAGGCGCAACGCCAGGCCTCCTCGCGGCAGCTCCCGACGCTCAGGAGGCCAGGCCGCCGGTGCCTCGGCGATCCTCATTCCGCGCGAGAGCAGGTGGTCGATCGCGCGCGGCCCGGTCGGCCCGGTGAGGCCGAAGCGCTCGCGCAGCACGTCGAAGACGCCCGGATCCTCGCCGGGTCGCAGGTTGAGGTCGCCGCCGAAGATCAACGGCGCCTCGCCGGCCCACTCCCCGCTGCGCTCCGCCGCTTTCAGGACGTCCTCGGCGGCCAGCGCCGGCTGGTCGTTGGTCGCGTGCAGGTTCGTCACGCAGATGCCTGAGGCGGTGCGGGTGAAGGCCATCGCGCGGCGCTCGGGCCTGCCCTCGTGGATCGTGAGCTCGCGACGCTCGACGATCTCCCCCAGCGGCCCCTCCGCCCGCACCAGGGTCAGATTCGAGCCGCCCTCGCCGGAGGCGATCAGGTCGGGGTTGATCCGGCCGGAGAGGGTGCGCAGGGCGGCGAGCGAGTTGCGCGAGGTGAGCACGCGGTGGGACTCCGCGGTACAGGCGCCCGCCAGGGGCGCGGCGAAGCGCGGCGGGCACTCCTGCAGCAGGGCGACGTCCCACTCGGCGGCGGCGAGTACCCGCGCGAACTCCCCCTCGAGATCGCGGTTCACCTGAACGTGCGTCGCTCCCCGCTCCTCGACCCGCAGCAGGCGCGAACGCCAGGTGAAGAGCGCCGGGTCGGGCGGGAAATCGCGCCCGTGGAAGAGGTTCCAGCTGATCGCGGTGCAGTGCACGCACTTAGTATCCGCAGCTTGAACCGGGACTTCATCACAGGCGAAGAGCTGGGCGCGTTCGAGCTCGGCAAGCTGCTCGACCGCGCCGTGGAGCTGAAAGCTGGCCGGAGGGACCGGCTTGGAGCCGATTCCCTCGCCGGGCGCAGCGTCGCCCTCGTCTTCGAAAAGCCCTCGACGCGGACGAGGATCTCCTTCGAGGTCGGCGTCGCCGAGCTCGGCGCCACCCCGGTTGTGCTGCGTGGCGACGAACTTCAGCTCTCCCGCGGCGAGTCGATCGGCGACACGGCGCGGGTCCTCTCGCGCTACGTCGACGCGATCGTGATCCGGTCCGGCTCCCACGAGGCTGTCGCCGAGCTGGCGGACGCGGCCGAGGTGCCGGTGGTCAACGCGCTCACCCCCCTTCACCACCCCTGCCAGGCGCTCGCCGACCTGCTCACCCTGCGCGAGCGACATGGGGAGCTTTCCGGGCTGCGCCTCGCCTACGTCGGCGACGGCAACAACGTCGCCCGCTCGCTTGTCATCGCCGGAGAGCTGGCCGGCGTCGAGGTCGTCGTCGCGGCGCCCCTCGGCTACCAGCTCGAGGAGGGCCACGACGCGAAGCTGACCGGCGACCCGCGCGACGCCGCCGCCGGTGCCGACGCGATCTACACCGACGTCTGGGTCAGCATGGGCGACGAGGCCGAGGCCGAGCGCCGCCGGGCCGACCTCGCCCCCTTCCGCATCGACGCCGACCTGCTCGCGGCGGCCAGGGACGATGCCGTCGTCCTGCACTGTCTGCCCGCGCACCCCGGCGAGGAGATCAGCGCCGAGGTGCTCTACGGCGAGCGCTCCGCCGTCTGGGACCAGGCCGAGAACCGCCTGCACGCGCAGAAGGCGCTGCTGGAGATGCTGATCGGCGACTAGATGGTCGACTCCACGACCCCGCACACCTGGATGACGCGCATGGCGCTGCGCATCTCTGCGTCCTCGGGCTTGCCTTTGGCGCCACCAAAGGCTGCACCCTGCGTCCTTGATCTGCTTGGCCACGCGCGCCCCCAGTCACACGCGGTCGTGGAGTCGACCATCTAGGTGTACCCCGAGCTCCACATCGGGCCCGTCACGCTTCAGACCTTCGGCCTGATGTTCGCACTCGCCTTCCTCGCCGCGGGGGCGCTGATCTGGAAGCGGCTGGGGGAGATCGGCAAGCCGGTCGACTGGGCGTATGAGATGGGCTTCGCCGCGCTGATCGGCGGCATCGTCGGCTCGCGCGTCTACTTCGTCGTCCAGAACTACGACAGCGTCAGCGACGACCTGATCGGCAACCTCTTCTCCGGCTCCGGCCTGGTCTGGTACGGCGGCGTGATCGGCGGCGCTCTGGCCGTCCTGCTCTGGGCGTGGTACCGCGACTTCCTCGGCCCGGCGCTGTTCGATCTGGCCGCGCCGGCGCTGGCGCTCGGCTACGCGATCGGCCGCTGCGGCTGCCAGCTCTCCGGCGACGGCGACTACGGCAAGGCCTGGGACGGCCCCTGGGCGATGGCGTATCCGGACGGCACCGTCCCCACCGACCAGACCGTCCACCCGACCCCGATCTACGAGACGCTGGCGATGGGCCTCGGCGCCTGGATGCTCTGGCAGCTGCGCGACCGCTTCCGGGCCGGGGTCCTCTTCGCGATCTATCTCGTCTACGCCGGTGCCGAGCGCTTCCTGATCGAGTTCCTGCGCCGCAACGACGACGCGGTTCTGGGGCTCACCACGGCACAGCTGGAGAGCCTGGCGATGATGGCGATCGGGGCCGTGTGGATCCTTGTCGTGCGGCGCCGACACGGTAGCCTGTCGCAGGTGGTTCCGAGCGATCCGACCAGGCTCGCCTCGGGGTTGTAATTTTTTAGTCGTAGAAGTTCGAATGGAGGGAGCCTCGCCGATGGGGAGCGCAGGGGAGATCGTGGAGCAGGCAACGGCGGCGATCGCCGCCGCCGGTTGCGAGACGCCCGAAGCGGACGCCAGGGCGCTGGTCGCAAAGGCGCTGGACATGGACGTCGCCGACCTCGACCGCGACGGCTCGACCGAGTTGAGCCCCGAGCTGCGCGAGGAGGTCGAGCGCCTCATCGCCCGGCGCAGCGAGCGCGAGCCGCTCGAGTACATCCTCGGCAGCTGCCGTTTCCGCGAGATCGAGATCGCCGTCGACGAGCGGGTGCTGATCCCGCGCCGAGAGACCGAGCTGCTCGTCGCCATCGGCGTCGAGCTGCCGCAGGGCGCCCGCGTGCACGAGGTCGGCACCGGGTCCGGCGCGATCGCCCTCGCCCTGCTCAGCGAGCGTCCCGACCTGCGGGTGACCGCCTCGGACCTCTCCGAAGAGGCAGCCGAGGCGGCGCGCGAGAACGCGGCGCGCCTCGGCGTCGAGCTCGAGGTGAGCGTCGACGAGGGCATCCCTGACTACGTCGACCGCGTCGACCTGCTGATCGCCAACCTGCCCTACATCACCGAGACCTCGATCGACGAGCGCTCGCCGGAGATCCGCCGCGAGCCGGAGATCGCCGTGCTGGGCGAGAGCGGCGACGACGGCCTCGGCGTCATCCGCGATCTTCTTGGCGAGACGCCGAGCGGCTGGCGCGTGGCGCTCGAGCACGACACCCACCACGGCCCGGCGATGCGCGAGCTGCTGCGCGAGGCCGAGACGCGCACGGACTACCGCGGCGACGAGCGGGTGACGGTCGGCTTCGTTCCGTGAGCGACGCGCCTTCGAAGGTCGAGCCCTCGGAGGGCTCGACGGAGAGCGTCAGGCGGGAGAAGCTCGAGCGGCTGCGCGCCGAAGGGATCGAGCCCTACCCTCGCCAGGGCTGGCCTGACCGCGACAAGATCTCCTCGATCCTCGAGGCGCATGACCCTGAGGAGCTGGGAGAGGGCGAGCAGGCGCAGTTCTCCTACCGGATCGCCGGGCGGCTGGTCGGTCAGCGCGGCCACGGCAAGACGGCCTTCTTCGACGTCCGCGACCTGACCGGCACGATCCAGGCCTACGCACGCAAGGACGCGATCGGCGAGGAGGCCTTCGACCGGATCGAGGCCCTCGACATCGGCGACGCGGTCGGGGTCGAGGGCGACCTCTACGTGACCAAGCGCGGCCAGCTCGCCCTCGCCGTGCGCGAGTGCACGATGCTGGCCAAGGCGCTGCGTGACCCGCCGGACCTCTTCCACGGCATCTCAGACCCCGAGGTCCGCTACCGCCAGCGCGAACTCGACCTGATGGCGAACGAGCGCTCGCGCGAGGTCTTCGCGATGCGGGCGAAACTCGTCGCCGCGATCCGCGCCTACATGAACGAGCACGACTTCGTCGAGCTGGAAACCCCGACGCTCCAGCAGATGACCGGGGGTGCCGCCGCCCGCCCGTTCACCACCCACCACAACACCCTCAACCGCGAGCTCTTCCTGCGCACCGCGACCGAGCTCTACCTCAAGCGCACGATCGTCGGCGGCTTCGAGAACGTCTACGAGCTCGGCAAGTTCTTCCGCAACGAGGGGATGTCGCCGCAGCACAACCCCGAGTTCACGATGCTCGAGTGGTTCCTCAGTTGCGCCGACTACAACGGCGTCATGGCCTTCACCGAGCAGCTTCTCTCGACCGTGGTCGAGCAGGTGCTGGGGACGACGGTGGTCGAGCGCGATGGCAACACGATCGACTTCAAGGCTCCCTGGAAGCGGGTGACCCTGCGCGAGGCGATCCTCGAGGCGACCGGCGCCGACATCGTCGCCTCCAGCCGCGACGAGCTGGCCGAGCTGCTCGAGGGCGACGTTGACCCCAAGGCCGACTGGGCCTCGGTGGTCGACTCGATCCAGGGCAAGCTGGTCGAGCCCAAGATCGTCCAGCCGACCTTTCTTGTCGACCTGCCGCTCGACCTCTGGCCGCTGGTGAAGCCCCAGCCCGACCATCCCGAGCTGCTCGGCGAGGCCTTCGACGGGATCGTCGCCGGGATGGAGATCACAGGTGGCGGCACCGACGTCAACGACCCCGAGATGCAGCGTCGCCACTTCGTCCGCCAGCGCGAGCGTCAGGAGGCCGGCAGCGAGACCGACCCGCACCCCCACGACGAAGAGTTCGTGCGCGCGCTCGAGTACGGGATGCTGACCGCGAGCGGCTGCGGCATCGGCATCGACCGCCTGCTGATGATCGTCGCCGGCACCGAGAACCTCCGCGACGTCATCCTCTTCCCCTCCATGCGTGAAGCCCGCGACTGAACACCCCGCCGACGGGCCTAAAACCGGAGCCGCGCTCCGGTTTTAGGCCCGTCGGCGGCTAGAAGGCGCTGCGGAGCAGGCCGCCGTCGATCGGGATGACGGTGCCGGTGATGTAGGCGGCGCGCTCGGAGCAGAGGAAGGCAACGAGGTCGCCGTACTCCTCGGGGCGGCCGAGGCGCGCGGCGGGGACTTCCTGTCGGGCTGCCTCTTCGGCTCCCTCGAGCGAGCCCGAGGCATCGGCCAGCCGCTCGGTGCCGAAGCGCCCGGTGGCGACGGTGTTGACGGTGATCCCGCTGCCCGCGACCTCGCGCGAGAGCGTCTTGAGGAAGCCGACCGCAGCCATCCGGTGGGAGTTGGAGAGGTTGAGGCCCCCGATCGGCTCACGTGTCGAGCTGGAGCCGACGTTGACGATCCGCCCCCAGCCACGCTCCTTCATGCCGGGCACGACGGCGCCGGCGAGGACGCGCGGCGCGAGGACCAGCGATCGGTAGGCGGTGTCCCACTCGTCGAGGTCGTGGTCGAGCGCGCCACCGAATGGGGGACCGCCGGCGTTGGCGACCAGGATCTCGATCGGGCCGAGCGCGGCCTCGACCTCTCCAGGCAGGTCCGCGAGCCGGTCGGGGTCGGAGGCGGCGGCGACGAAGGGCGTCGCCGCCTCGCCTATCTGGGCCACCGCTTCGTCCAGCTTCTCCCGTGAGCGGCTGGCGATCGCCACCTTCGCGCCTTCGCGCGCCAGTGCCGCCGCTATCGCCCTCCCGATGCCGCGGCTGGCCCCCATCACCAGCGCCGCGCGTCCCTCCAGGCCGAGGTTCACAGCTCGACCTTCAGGCCGGTCTCGCGCTCCGATACCTCCCAGAGCCGCGCGATCGCGCCGTTCATCCCGACCCGGCGCAGGATCGGCTTGCGTACCGGAGGGCCGCTGTTGACGAAGAGGGGGCCGTAGAACTCTCCGCCCTTCGCGCCGGGGTCGGTCGCCGCCCGCAGCTGCGAGAGCGCCCCGGTTGCCGGAGTCATGCCGACCGAGCGGGCCAGCGTCAGGAAGAAGCGCTGGGAGAGGCCGCCGCCGGTCTCCTTCACGCTCACTGCCTGCAGCTCGGTGTTGGAGAGGCCGGGGTGGGCGATCAGGCTCGCCGCCGGGGCCCCGGCCTCGTCCAGGAGGCGATTCAGCCCGAGGCCGAAATGGAAGTTGGCCAGCTTCGCCTGGCCGTAGGCGCGCCAGGGCCGGTAGCGACCGTGCAGGTGCGGGTTCTCGGGGTCGACGGCGCGGCCCATGTGGTGCGCGGTGCTCGTCACGGTGACGATCCGGGCCGCCTCGGCGCGCAGCAGCGCCGGCATCAGCAGGGCCGTCAGGGCGAAGTGGCCGAGGTGGTCGACGCCGAACTGCATCTCGAAGCCGTCGGCCGTTTTCTGCTCGGGGATGCCCATGACCCCGGCGTTGTTGACGAGGACGTCGACCGTCTCGTGCGCGCCGAGAATCTCCGTGGCGGCCTTGCGGACGGACTCCAGCGAGCCGAGGTCGAGCTCCGCCAGCGTCAGCGAGGCATCCGGGACCGAGGCGAGGATGCTCTCCATTGCCTCCGCCGCCCGCTCCTGGTTGCGGGCCGCGAGCACGACGTCGGCACCCACGCTTGCAAGTGCACGGGCCGTCTCCAATCCGAGGCCGCCGTTGGCACCGGTTACGACCGCCGTGCGACCGGACAGGTCCGGGATGTCGTCGACGCCCCAGCTCACGAGACTCCGGGCACCTTGTTCAGCGCGCTCATCGGGGCAGGAGGCTATCGGCGGAGTCCCGCGCACAGAGCCAGGCGAACAGCCCGACCGCGATGAGCACCCCCAGCCAGTGCAACCCGACGAGCACCGCGAGGCCGCTGACGATCCCCGCCAGCAGAGCCCGCACCAGCGCCGGCGCCGGCTCCAGCCCGACGACCCTGGCCGTGATCCAGGCGCAGCCGAGCCAGGTGGCGGGACCGGCGATCCACCCCCAGTCCTCGAAGAAGCCGTGCGAGAAGACAAGCGCCAGCAGCAGGGAGGCCACGACCACAGCCGCCAGCTGCACCACCGCCACCCGCCAGAAGACCTCGAGCCTCACGCGCGGATTCTCCCATCCCGGGGGGCCGCGCCACCGCCCGGCCTCGGGTGTTTCATAATCGACGACGCCTGGGCGGTTAGCTCAGTTGGGAGAGCGCCTGCCTTACAAGCAGGAGGTCACTGGTTCGAGCCCAGTACCGCCCATCGTCGCGACGTACGATCCTGGCATCGCTGTTTCGGATCAGAGCACGGTGTCGGTCCCGGGCCGGTTCAACGGACCGCTGGCCAGTGGCAACGGGGGGTACAGCGCCGGGGTGTTCGCGGCTTTGCTCGATGGGCCGGCGGCGGTGAGCCTGCGCAGCCCGGTGCCGCTCGATCGCGAGTTGGCGGTCGAGCGGGAGGGGGAGGGGTTGCGCGTGGCCGACGGCGAGACGCTCGTCGCGACCGTGGAGCCCGGGGCCGAGTTGGACCTGGACGTGCCCGATCCCGTCTCGGTGGAGGAGGCGCGGGCGGCCTCCGCTCGCTACCGCGGTCTCGCCGACGGCGAGTTCTGTCGCTGCTTCGTCTGCGGTCGGGCGCGCAAGGACTCGCTCGGTGTCTTCGCCGGCGCCGTCCCCGGGCGCGACGTCGTTGCCAGCCCCTGGACGCCTCCGCCCTGGGCGGCTGACGCGACCGGCCGGGTCATGCCCGAGATCGTCAGCGCGGTCCTCGACTGCCCCACCTATTTCGCCCTCCACATGCACGGCGACCTGCGCACCAGCTTTCTCGCCCGCTTCCAGGTGCGCGTCGACGCTCCCGTCCCCGTGGGCGAGGATCTCGTCGTGATCGCCTGGCCGATCGAGGTGGACGGCCGCAAGCTGCACGCCGGCTCTGCGCTACTCGGTGCCTCCGGGGTTGTTCTTGCAGTAGCCCGGGCGTTGCTCGTCGAGCCGCGTTAGCCGGACCGGGGGCTGGAATTGCCCTTAGGCCCTTAACATGGACTCACAGAGTCCTCGTTATCTTGGGGCGAGGGCAAGGGAAAGAGGAGAGGCAGGATGCGCAGGAAGATCGTTCTAGGGGTAGTGCTCGGCGCGCTCGTCGCGGCAGCGGTGGCAAGCGCGAGCACGTTCACGGCACATGTGCGGCTCGGCGACCTGGTGCTCGACGCGCAGGGTGGGTTCGAGCCGAACGCGCTGCCGAAATTCGAGAACGCCCCGATCATCACCCACGGTGGCGGCAAACTCTCCACGGTCTCCGGCGAAATCCCGCCGATCCTGGACAACTTCGTCCTCGAATTCGACAAACACGGCGCCGTCGACACGACGGGAATCCCGGTCTGCACGCAAGGGAAACTCGTCGCCACCGACGTCCCCGCCGCGCGCCGCGCCTGCGGCGACGCGATCGTCGGCAAGGGCTTCGGGAAGGCCGTCGTGAAGTTCCCGGAACAGGGCCCGATCAACGTCGGTTCTCCCATCACGCTCTTCAACGGCCCGAAGAAGGGCGGCGACGACACGATCATCGCCCACGCCCATCTCGATTACCCGGGGCCGGCGACGTTCATCGTCCCGGTCGTGATCGAAAAGATCAACAACGGGGTCTTCGGCTACCGGGTCAACGTGAAAATCCCGAAAATCGCCGGCGGTTACGGCCACCCGCTCTCCGGCTCGGCGACGGTCGGTCGCAAATGGACCTACAAAGGCAAGAAGCACAGCTACATCAGCGCTCGCTGCGAAACCGGCCGCTTCCAGGTCAAGGGCCAGTTCACCTTCAAAGACGCCGACAACACCACGCTCACGGCGAATTTCGTCCTTCCCTGCAAAGTCCGCAAATAGAGGAGCCCCATCAGCCCCATGCAGAGATTTCGCACTCGTAAGAAGCTGACCGCGCTGGCCGTCCTGGCGCTGGCGGTGTTGGCTTTTGCCGCCACGGCGGGGGCTGTCAAGAAGGTCGAAAAAGTCGAACTTCGCCTGGGCGACCTCTTGATCGTCGGCAAGGGCGGCTTCAGGCCCGAAACCCTGCCGAAGGACCGTTTCGCGCCGATCGAAGTCTACGGCGGCGGCAAGCTCTCGACGGTGTCGGGCGAGCTCCCCCCGATCCTCAACGAGATCACCTTCGAATTCGACAGGGACGGCCTGGTCGACACCACGGGGCTCCCGGTCTGCACGCGGGGGAAACTCGTTGCCACCGACGTCCCCGCCGCGCGCCGCGCCTGCGGCGATGCGATCGTCGGCAAGGGCTTCGGCACGGCGGTCGTCGCGCTTCCAGAACAGGCGCCGATCCCGGCGAGCACCGGCATCACACTCTTCAACGGCCCGAAGAAGGGCGGCAACGACACGGTGTTCGTGCACGCGCACCTTGACGTGCCCGCCCCTTCGACGGTCCTCTTCCAGGTCGTGATCGAAAAAATCCACAGCGGCCCCTATGCCTACCGCGCCGAAGCGAACATTCCGAAACTGGTCAACGGCTTCGGGCACCCGATCTCCGGGCGTATCGCGATCAACCGCAAATGGACCTACAAAGGCAAGAAGCACAGCTACGCCAACGCCCGCTGTGCGAAGGGCCGCCTGCAGGCCAAGGGCCGGTTCGGGTTCGAGGACGGCACGGTGCTAAGCGGCACGTTCGTGAGGCCGTGCAAGGTGCTCAAATAGGAGTGAATAGAGAGTGTCGGCCCTGAACGCGCGCAGCGCCAGGACGTGGTTCCTGGCGCTGGTCGCGGTGGGCACGGCCCTGTTCGTGCTGGCGGCGACCGCCGATGCGATCAAGGTTCATCTGCGCCTGGGCGACCTCTTAATCACCGGCGAAGGCGGCGTCACGCCGACCCGGCTGCCGAAAAACCAAGACGCGCCGATCACGATCTACGGCGGGGGGACGATCAGCACCGTCTCGGGCGCCTACCCGCCGGTGATCAAAGACATCAACTTCGAATTCGACAAGCACGGCTCCGTGATCACCACCGGCCTCCCGGTCTGCACGTCGGCCAAGCTCCAAGCCACGACCGTTGCGGCGGCCCGCAAGAACTGCCCCGGCGCGATCGTCGGCAAGGGCTTCGGCCGTGGCGTCGTCGTCTTCCCCGAACAGCCGGCGATCCCGGTCTCCTCGCCGATCACCCTCTTCAACGGCCCGAAGAAGGGCGGCAACGACACCGTCTTCGCCCACTTCTACACGACCGTTCCGGCCCCGGTCGCGTTCGTCATCCCGATCGTGATCCAGAAGATCAGCAAAGGCGTCTACGGCTATCGGACCGAGGCGCGGATCCCGCCGATCGCCGGTGGCAACGGCATCCCCCTCTCGGGTCACCTGACGATCGGCAAGAAGTGGACCTACAAAGGCAAGCGCTACAGCTACGTCAACGCCCGCTGTGCGACCGGCCGCCTGCAGGCTCGCGGTGAGTTCGCCTTCAGGGACGGCACCGAACTCAGGGGAACGTTCTTCCAGCCCTGCCAGGTCAGGCGCTGACGCGGAGCTGCGGCGTGCGGGTGCCGCCGCGCTGCTGCTCGGTCTTGGTGACCACGTCGAAGAAGACGTCGTTGCGGCCGCGGCGCACCGGGCGGGGGAAGAAGCGCCGGGCGCGGCGGTGAGCGGCGGTCATCGCCCGGTAGGCGGTCTCGTGGCCGCGACCCCAGCGGATGCCGAAGATTTCCCGCACGCGCGGTGGCAGGGTGCCCTTGATGATGTGGTTCTGGGCGACGATGTTGCCGCGTGCCGCCGCCGGCACCGGCTGCTCGAAGGCGACCAGAGGGGCCATGTCGAGGCCGTGCTCGGTTGCCTGCAGGTCGGGTGAGGACATCCGCGACTCCCACCAGGCGCTGAACTCACGGTAGCTGCCGGGGACGTCGCCGCGCGGCAGACCGAAGAGCTCGCCGAAGCGCACGTAGTCCTGCCAGAGGTCCTCGCGCTCGGCGTCGGTGAGCGGCCGAACCATCGCCTCGTACATCGCCCGGCCCGAGTCGGCGATCACGGCCAGGGTCCAGAGCATCAGCTCGGGGTCGAAGGCGGAGTAGGCGGTGCCGGCGGGGTGGCTTCCGGCCGCCTCGGGAAGGGTCCCTTTGACCCGTTCGTGCAGGCGGTTCACCACGGCGAGGGCCTTGTCGGCCTCCTCGCGGGTGCCGAGCAGGATCGTCTCCTGGATCTTCGCCGTGCGCGCCAGCCGCTGGAAGGGACGGTCGGCGGCGGCGGTGCTCAGCATCGTGCCGGTATAGGTGAGTGGCTCCAGGGCGCCGATCAGGAGAGCCCGCTGCCCGTAAAGCAGGCCGACGGCGCGCTCGCCGTGAACCCGCCGCGCCATCGAGCGGCCGGGGGGGAAGTAGTAGAGGGAATCTTCGTCGCGGTACGCCATAGGTACCGGGGAATTCTACTTCGGCTTGGCGGACTCCGGGGCGGGCGCGGCTGCAGCGCGTTCGACCGCGCCCATGCCGATCTCCGCGTCCAGCTCGTGTGCGGCGAAGATATGGTCGAGGTCCTCGCGGGTCAGCGTCTCACGCTCGAGCGCGTTCGCGGCCAGGTCGTCGAGGCAGCGGCGGTTGGCGGCGAGCAGGGCCCGGGCCCGCCGGTGCGCGTCGCGAGCAAGCGTCATCGCCGCGACGTCGACGTCGCGGCGGGTCCGGTCCGACATCGCGTAGTCGCCGGTCGGCAGCGCGATCGGCGGGGCCCCCTCGGCCCCGAGCGCCACGCCCATCCCGAACTCGCCGACCATCTGCTTGCAGACCGCGTGGACCCGCGCCAGGTCGCCCGAGGCGCCGGAGTAGGAGGTCCCGAAGACCTCCTCCTCGGCCGCGCGGCCACCGAGGAGGGAGACGATCTCGTTCTGGAGCTCCTCCCTCGACTCGAGATAGCTGTCCTCCTCCGGCGAGGAGGCGACGAAGCCGAGCGCCGGACCGCGGGGGATGATGCTGAGGATCTCCGGCGGGTCGCCGCCGACCAGGTGCCGGCAGAGCGCGTGGCCGGCCTCGTGGTAGGCGACGATGCGGCGCTCTTCGGCGCTGAGGCGACGGGCCTGCTGGGAGCCGACCGACTGGCGCAGCAGCGCCTCGTCGAGGTCCTCGCGAGCCATCGCCGGGCGCCCTGCGCGCCCGGCGATGATCGCCCCCTCGTTTAGCGCGTTTGCGAGCTGGGCCCCCGTCATCCCAGTCGTCTTGCGGGCGACGTCGCGCAGGTCGAGGTCCGCTCCCAACGGCTTTCCCTTTGCGTGTGCCCGCAGGATCGCCTCGCGTCCATCGCGATCAGGCGGTGAGACCAGCACCTGGCGATCGAAGCGACCCGGTCGCAGCAGCGCCCGGTCGAGCTTGTCGACGTGATTGGAGGCGGCGATGACGATTACCGTGCCGGGATCGCGCTCGAACCCATCGAGCTCGACCAACAGCTGATTCAGAGCTTGCTCCCGCTCGCTCGAACCGCCGTCGCCGCCTCCTCCACTGCGCGCTCCTCCCACGGCGTCGAGCTCGTCGATGAAGATCACCGCACGTCCCGACTTGCGCGCTTCCTTGAACAGCCGCCGGATCCTGGCGGCACCCCTCCCCACAAACATCTCGACGAAGCTCGATCCAGAGGCGGCGAAGAAATCGACGCCCGCCTGCGCGGCCACCGCCCGCGCCAGCATCGTCTTACCGGTCCCCGGGGGACCGAAGAGCAGCACCCCGCGCGGCGGCTGGGCACCGAGCGCGGCGAAGCGCTCCGGGTCGCGCAGCCACTCGGCGACGTCCATCAGCTCGTCCTTGGCGGCATCGACCCCCTGCACCTCCTCCCAGAGCACCGGCTCGGTCTTGCTCGCCTTCACCGTCTCCGGCTTGGTCGAGCCGACCGTGCTGCGCATCAGCCTCAGGAAGACGAGCAGCAGGCAGGCCATGAAGAAGACCCCGAAGACTGGATACCAGTCGAAGAAGAATTCCTGGATGCCGCTGGCTGTGATCGCTTGGGTCAAGTGCCGTCAGTCGTTCGGAGCTTCGCCGTCAGTGGCGAGTAGGCAGTGTGGTGGTAAACGGCCTGTACTCCAATCGCACATGTGTCCAGAACCGCCTGGGACGGCTAAAGTCGCGGAATCCGGGGCGGAAAGTTGCGCCGCGCTCAGGAGGGTCTAGGAGCGCTCGACCTGGGAGCCGCCGACGATCGCTTCGGTCCCGTCGTCGCCGAAGACGACCCAGGCCTTGTTGCCGCCGTCGTAGTCGGGCGCCCACAGCCTCAGCGTCGCCGGGCGGCCCCAGACCGTCACCTGCTCCTCGTCGGTCTCCGCCTCACCCCGCCAGATCCGCACGAAGGGGTTGCCGTCGTGCTCGGCGCCGATCGTCGTCGGCTCGCGGTGGCCAGGGTGCACAACGGTCTCCGGCGGCAGCTCCATCAGCCGCATCACCGAGTCGCGCAGATCGTCGAAGCCGCTGGCGCCCGGCGCCATCGTGCCGCCGACCGTGCCTTTGAAGAGGACGTCGGCGGTGAAGAGGTCGGTGCCGTTGACGAGGAAGGCGATGTGCCCGGCCGCGTGGCCGGGGGTGAGGATCGCCTCGATCTCGAGGCCGCCGGTGGCGAGCCTCTCGCCGTCGGCGATCGTCTGGGAGACGTCGAGGTCCATTTCCGCCGCCGCCTCGGCGTGGGCGACCGTCGGCACGCCGCCGAGCCGCTCGCGCGCCTCGGCCAGGCCCGCCACGTGGTCGGGGTGAGGGTGGGTGACGAGGATGTGGGTGATCTCGATCCCATCGCTCTCGGCCCGCTCGAGCAGCGGCCCGAGATCGTCGTTGCCGTCGATCAGCACCCCCGTGCCGCCGGCTTCGTCGGCGACGAGGTAGGCGTTGGACAGCCACTGCGGATTCTCGGTTCTCTCGACGATCATGCGGGAAGTATTGCGGGCGCCGCCCACCGACGCTCAGATACCGACGGGCAAGATCGGGTACATCCCCGTCGGCTGAATTTCCCCACCTCCAGCGCCCTCCCCGTTACCGTGTTCGCAGTTGATGTGAAGCCCAGATGCAACGTGGCTCAGTGCTCCGCCCGTTGCGAAGGGCGACCTCCTTGCAATGACGCTGATCGCGTACATGCCCACCGCTGCCTGCGCAGTGCCGGGACGAGCCGGGCGGTTGCCCGAGCCGGCGGGCGAGGAGCCGATTTCCTTCGACCGGGCCGAGCTCGATGGCTGTGCCCGGCAGATCGTCTACGGGGAACGCCCCGTAGCCGGGGCCAAGGTCGGCGCCGCGGCCGCGCGCCGCGGCGCCGGCTGCCTCGTCATCGGCGCTGAGCCGCACGCCCCACTCTCGTCCTCTCTCCCCGCCAAGGCCTACGAGACAGATCCGGGTCCCGCTCCGTGAGCCGGCGCCCGGCGGGGGCGCTTGCGGGCATAGCCATTGTCTTCCTCTTCTTCGCCGCTCCCGGTGGAGCGGTTGCCGGCCGCCCCGGCCCGGCGGACGCGCTCGAGGTGCCGCGGCCGGCGGCACCGATGCGAGACGTCGTATGGGGCGCGCCAGGCGCTGCGGCGGCGCGGATCTCGGCCACTGCGTCGTCGCAGCGCTATGCCGTCGGGGACGGCACCGAAGCGACGATCGAGGTCGCGGTCACTGCGGCCTGTGCGATGAACTGCACCGACGCCGACCCACAGCAGATCGCCGACCTCGTCGGCACGTTCGTTCACGGCCCCGAGGTCAGCCTCGTCGTCGTGCAGCTCGACACTCCCTACCAGCTCGCCTTCGAGTGCGGCTTCGGCGCCGAGGCCTGCTACTTCCCCGGCGAGAACAGGATCGTGCTCAGCGGCAACGAGGAAGTCGACGAGGACGGCGCCGACCGCGACTTCGTCCTCGCCCACGAGTACGGGCACCACGTCGCCCAGCACCGCGACCTGCCGGCGCCGTTTCCGAGCGCGGTCGACTGGGGGACCGAGCGCTGGGCCAGTGTCGAGGGCGTCTGCAGCGGGCGACGCCACGGCCGGTTCTTCCCCGGCGACGAGGGCGACCACTACTTCGAGGACCCGGGCGAGGCCTTCGCGGAGGCCTTCGCCCACAACCGCTTCCCCGAGGCGGCGGTCCGCTGGCGCTGGTTGTCCGAGCTGGCTCCGGACGCCGAATCCCTCCGCGCGATCCAGGAAGACACCCTTTCGCCCTGGCGGGCACGAACGACCTTCGTGCTGTCGGGGCGCGTGCCAGCCAGGGGGGAGGGCGCAGCCGTCGAGTTTCTGCCTACGCCGCTCGACGGAACGGTGACCCTGCGCCCGGTGGGCCTGCACCGGCGCGGCTACGAGCTAGCCCTCCGTAGCCGCGCCGGCAGGCTGCTCCGCAGCTTCCGCCCCCGTCCGACCGCCCGCAAGCAGCTGGATTTCACGGTCTGTGGCCAGTCCCGCCTCCGCCTCGAGATCCGCTCCCGCTCCCCCCGCCCGACCCCCTACCGACTGCAAATCCAGCGACCCTGAGATAATCCCCGCCGGGCGCAGTCTGCCCATCCCCTGGGGGCGTAGCTCAGCTGGTTAGAGCGCCGGCCTGTCACGCCGGAGGTCGCGGGTTCGAGTCCCGTCGCTCCCGCTTCATCGAGCCCTTTTCCGGATGCGGAAGGAGGCTCCTTCGATGCCGCTGGATCAACCCTGATGAGTTCCAACATTGGTGCCATCCCTTTTGTTCATTGGCCATCCGTCGACGATGACGCCCCGCCAGCGTCGTCGAACTGATCGTCTCGGTTCTCGGCCACGACCCCGCCGACATAGAGCTTCGCGCCCCTATCTCCGGCGACAACACCCAACTCCGCTACCGCTGTTCTCGAGTTGGCCCGCCGTCCGCACGAATTCCGGGAACACGACCCTCTCACCCGGGACCGCCCGTCGGACCGGCTATTCTGTTCGTGTGCTGCTCGAGGGCAGCGATACGCCGTCTTCATGCCTCAGGCAAGCGACGTCGGCGTAGCAACAAACATCAAGTGACCTGGGTCGAGGCCCGTGGTCCGAATGACTGGAGTTCCAATGACGCTGTGCGCGCTGCGCTACCAGGCGAGTCGTAAATGGATGGAGGAGGAGATCCTCTCCGGCCGTCCACTCGAACACCGTCGACACCTTCTGGAGATCGACCCGGAGTCTCTGCCCATGGAAGACCGGGAACGGCTGCAGAGGATCGTAGACGGGACTGTCTATCTCGAGGATCCCTCCCGCGTCTTCGTGCTCGACTCGGGGATCGATCCTCAGGTTCTCTTTGGGCCCGCCCGCCAGAACCTCAAACCGATGGATACCCCGATCGTCGCCCAGCTTGGCTTGCTGCCCGAGCTCCCCGAGCCCACAGACAAGCCGACTGCGGTGATAGCTGCCTGGGAGGACTGGATCGCCGACTACGTAAAGCTCTCACTTGGACAGTTTCAGTGGCTGATCGATACACCTCCGAACCACATGCGCGACGCCGAGAATCGTAACGTGGAGTGGGGCTCGGTCCTGCTCAATCTGAGTGGCTTCGATTTCAGTATCAGCGGCGTCGACGGTGCCATCGCATTGCAGTTCATCCACTCCGGGATCGCCTGGGCGAACAGGGCGAAGAGCCTTTTTGCTCAGGAGAGCATCTCGGCTGCGAAAGAGGCGACCGGACCATCGCGGAAAGAGGCCGAGAGCTGGCATGAGAAGGGCGACTCAGAGGAGTTCGCGAAGGCCTACTGGCAGTGGGCGAAGCGCTTTTACGCTTCTGCTAAGGCCCACGACCGTGCGCTTCACTCAGACGTCCTCGACTTCGATTCCGAGATGAGTCGTTGGGCGAACGAGCATGGCTCCGAGCGACTCAGCCTCGGCATCTCAGACGGCTACAGGATGAACGCCCAGTATTTGACCGAGCGCCTTGCCGCCGAGGCCCCTGGCTTCTTCGCGATGCCGGTTCGCTCCGCGCCCGAAAATTGGGGCAAGCGGGCCAATTCGCCGTCGGAACAAGCCCTTCACCTGCGCAGGCTGGTCGAAGCGGCGATCGCGAAGAGCGCTCCCGAGAACGTCGATGGCGCGCCAGCCGTTGAGATCTACGAAGTTAACGACCCGCCGGTCGAGATCTACATCGCCAATAGGGGAGGAAGCGTGGAGTTCGACGACCTCCCCGACCCTCGTGGTTGGCACTGGACGATTGACGATTCAGGCGCGGTTGAAGGGGGTGGCCCCGAGCCCTTCGAGGCGGTCGTGGTCCATAACTGGCTTGGCCGCTTCATCCTGGTCGGCGCCGTCGCGGATCCCGACGGACAGGGACCGCCTTGGATCTGGGCAGTGCCAGAGGCCGCTCGCTTCCAACCGGATGGGACGGTGATCGCCGAGGATCCCGGCGAGGATCGCCCGTTGCGGGCGAAACGAAAACCGCCGAGTGCGGAGAAGGGCGAAACCGACCTCGACCACTAAGGGGGCCTTCATGGCCTCCGTTGCGTCCAGACGATCTAGCAAGCAGCTACCCCGACGCGAGGACCTCTCCGGCCTAACGAAGCGGGCGGCGATCTTCGTCGCCCTGGTGGTCGTGGTGCGGCTGCTTGCCGGCTGTCTCGACACCCCGGTCATTATTGGGCTTATTGCCGCGGTCTTCGGGCCGGCTCTGCCCAGAGATTTCATTCGGATCGGATAAGGCCCGAAGGAATCAATATCCATGAGGGCGATAGAAGTTAATTGATGTATTGGCGTCGCCGCTAGCGAAGCAGCTACGGCGCTTGCCGGGCCTCACCCGCGCTTGCAGCATCAGCACGGGACCCACGCCGCAGCACGCTGTAGTCGCCGGCGCCGCCCATGATTGCGATCGCAGCGATTAGGGCTAGGTAGGCGCCGATTTCGGGGTCGGCGTTGGCTGGGAAGTCGAAGACGATTAGCCAGGCTAGGAGGAGCGTTGCCACTACTCCGAGCAGGTCGGTCGCTGCGTTCATCGACAGGTCGGGGCGGAAGAAGCTGCTGCGGCCGCCGGTGATCGCTGCCCCGATCGCGACTAGGCCGGCGATCAGGAAGAAGACGTCGGCCATCGTCGAGAATTCCCAGCCGGTTTGGCTGACGCCTTGGACGTCGGCCCAGGGGAGGAAGAGGGAGACGATCAGCAGGACGCCTCCGGCGCCCGCGATCAGTTGACCGATGCCGGGCTTGCTCATGTTCATCGTCCTCCTCTGTTTGGCGTGTGCGAGTTGGCGTTTCGGCGGTCGCGAGCCATGCTCTCGAGCGTCTTTGCGGTCGCCGCGTCGGCGGGGAAGAGCGACTCGATCGAGAGCTCGGAGGTCGTCACCTCGCCCGCGAAGCCAAAGGTGGCGACGGTGCCGACGAACGAGAGCTCGTCGCCATCGGGGGTGCGCATCCGCAGCGGCGTGAGGATCTCCCTCGCGGCCGCCTCGCTGGTAGGGAGCGGTTCGTGCTCGGGCGCGGGGTAGCTCGCGACCAGATCGAGCAGAGCCGCCAGATCGTCGTCAGCGGTGATCGCGACCTGGCGCTGGAGTCGCTCGAGGAAATAGGCCCGCACCTCCCCGAGATTGAGGACTAGGGGCGCCAGCCCGCGCGGATCAAGGCCGATCCGCAGCGCGTTGACCGGCGGCTCGAGCAGCTCCGGGTCGACCCACTCCGCAAACGCTATGAACGCCGGGTTGGCGGCGACGACGTTCCAGCTCCGGTCCATGGCCATCGCTGGGTAGGGCTCCTGCGCGGCGAGGACTCGGTCGAGCGCCTCCCTCACCGGCGCTAGCTCCGGCTCCTCAAGCGAGCGCTCGGAGAATGCCGGGGCGTAGCCGGCGGCGAGCAGCAACTGGTTTCGCTCCCGGAACGGCACCTCGAGTTGCTCGGCCACCCGCAGCAGCATCTCGCGCCCAGGCTTCGAGCGGCCGGTCTCGACGAAGCTCAGGTGACGGGCGGAGGTCTCCGCGTCGAGCGCCAGCTCGAGCTGGGTGAGTCGCCGCCGCTCACGCCACTCACGCAGCAGCGGCCCGACGTCGGCATTGGAGCTTGCAGTCGGCATGGCGGCCGACTCTAGCCCGGCCGAGCGCGCCCGTCGATTACCCCGAGGTAATCGACGGGCCTCCGGTAGTCAACTGCCCTTGAGGCTATTTAAGCTTCAAAATTGCAGAAATTCAGTAGTTTCTGAAACTCTAACGCTAGGATACGGGCCTAGAAATGGGACTGAAAGAGCGCCATCGAATTTTCGAGAACGTCGTCCGGCTGCGACGTGCTGAGCAACAGACACGCAATCGCGATGTAGCTCGAGTTCGCGAAGATCTCGAAGCAGAGCTCGGAGGGACGGTCTCGCGCAGCTTCGCGGCCAATCTGCTGGGCGTCAGTCACACGGCGCTCAACAACTGGATTGCGACTGGGGACGTCCCGGTCGTCATCTCTGGGCGTGGCCGCAAGGAGGTGCCGCTGCCGACGTTGCTTGACCTCTACGAGCGGGTTGAACAAGTGCGCAAGTCTGGGAGGCGCAAGCTCCATACGTTGGAGCCGATCATGATCGAGGCTCGCCGCCGTGCCGAACGAATGCGCCCCGGGGTGGCTCTGCCCAAGTCCGGTGAACGACCTGATCCACACCGGGTCGCAGAGCTGCGTGGCCTTGCCTACCACCGTGCCTTGGCACCGCGACTTCGCCGGCCAATGGTCGACGAGGCGCAGCGCAAGCTCGCGCGATGGATGCGCGACGGGAGAATCGATCCGCACTACGCCGAGGCTTGGGAATCTGTCTTCGCGATGCCGGTGACCGAGATCCGCAAGGTCATCGCCGCGGACGATGTCCGTGGCCGGGATCTCCGGCAGAACTCCCCTCTGGCCGGCCTGCTGAGCGAGCCGGAGCGACGCAGGATCCTCGAGATGGTCTGA
The DNA here is from genome assembly GCA_025450585.1 of Solirubrobacterales bacterium. GTDB lineage: Bacteria > Actinomycetota > Thermoleophilia > Solirubrobacterales > 70-9 > VRUE01. The sequence goes on along the minus strand of JANWHD010000046.1, from coordinate 23,106 downwards.
CCGCAAAACGATCCGGCGAAGGCAACCGCGATCGACGCCTCGGGTCTAAAGAGTAGTCCTGTAAAAATGTTGCAGAAATAGGTTTTATGCAGATTGAGAGGAAATCTGCGTAAACTATCGTCCTGTAGATAGTTGACAGGAGAGGGTCTTTATGAAGGCTGGCGTAAAATTCGAGCGAGAAGCAGTGCGGGAACTGCCGGATCTGCTCGAGGACCTGCTGGGTCGGCGGCCGGCGACTGTCTCACGCGAGGTTTTGGCGCCGGACGGCCACCGCGTGGATGCCATCGTCGAGGTCGACGGTCAGACCTGGCTCTTTGAGGCCAAGTCCTCGAGTCGGCCGGGGGTCGTTGCAGCAGCGAAGGAGCAGCTAGAGCGCTACGCCGAGCTCATCGAGGCGGATATGAGCATCCTCGTCGTCCCCTACATGACTCCGGCTGGATCCAAGACGGCCGCGGACGTGAATCTCAACTGGATCGATCTCTCCGGCAATGCCTCAATCCGCGAGGGTGACAACTTCCGCATCCACGTCGAGGGCAAGCCAAATCGCTACCCGCAGCGCGGGCGACCGTCCTCGCCTTTTGCTCCGAAAAGCGCCAGGATCACCCGCGAGTTGCTGATCGAGCCGCAGAGGTGGTGGCGCCAGAAAGAGATCGTTGTCGTGACCGGCCTCGATGACGGCCACGTGTCGCGGACGGTGGGGCGCCTTCGCGGGGAGGAGCTGCTCGAGGAGTCTGAGCTCGGCCTACGTCCCCGGGACCCGCTCCTCCTGCTCGAAGCGTGGGCGGCTGAGTATCGCTTCGATCGCCATGAGTTCGTCTACGGGCATATCTCGGGATCGGGTATCGAACTCGCGCGCGAGCTTGCTGGGAGACTCGCGGATGCCGACGTGGATCACGCGTTCACCGGGCTGCCCGCGGCGTGGTTGCTCAGCCGCTTCGCAGGGTTCCGGCTCAACAGCGTCTATGTCAAGGGAGACCCACTGGAGGTCGCCGATGAGATCGGGCTGCGGCTCGAGGAGCGTGGGGCGAATGTGCAGCTGCTAGTTCCCGACGACGAGGGAGTCTTCAGCGGTGAGCACCAGCTCGATGGTGTCGACTGCGTGTCGCCGCCGCAGGTCTACGTGGACCTGATCCACCTGCCCGAGCGGGCGCCGGAGGCCGCGGAGGAGCTGAGGCGAGGAGGGCTCTGGGATGGCAGCGCCGGATAAGCCACGCCACAGCAGCGGCTACAGCCGCGAGGAGACCCGCGAGGTCGAATCGACTCTGCTGACCGTCGCCGTCACCCTCGGCGCTTACTTCGACCGCCTCTGCATTGTCGGCGGCCTGGTTCCCTCCCTGCTCCTCGACGGAGGGCTCGCCGACGAGGACGACGATCGCCACGTCGGCTCCGGCGACGTCGACGTCGCCCTCCATATCGGCCTGCTCAACGACGGTGACTACGCCGAGGTAAGCGATCGTCTGCGCCGAGAGGGGTTCGAGCCCGACGCCAACGAGGAGGGCAACAAGACCCTGCAGCGCTGGCGTCTTGGCAAGGCCTCGGTGACCATCGACTTCCTAATTCCGCTCGTTCCCGACTCCGGGGAGGGGCGGCGACTGCACAAGCTTGAGCCCGACTTCGGCGCGATCATGACCAAGGGCCTCGAGCTCGCCTTCGAGGAGATTCGCGAGATCCAGCTTGCGGGCCATACCCGTAAGGGTGAAGCCGCAGAGAGGACGATCCCGGTTTGCGGGCCAGCCGCCTTCGTCATCCTCAAGTCATTCGCCTTTCAAGACCGCGGCGAGCCCAAGGACGCATATGACCTCGTCTATGTGATCCGGCGCGCCCCGGGAGGCGCGGCGTCCATCGCCGAAACTCTTGAGGGCCACGCCGTAAATCACGCCGAGATTGTCAGGGAGGCGCTCGAAAGGCTGGCGAGCAACTTTGAGACCGTCGAGCACACCGGCCCGGTGCGGGCGGCAGACTTCATCAGCGACGCCGATGTCGATCGCGACGCTGACCGTGCAGACGCTCAGGGCGCCGCCGCCGACCTGGTTAGTGAGTGTCGGCGCCGGGGCCTGATTACCTCGGGGTAATCGACGGGCATCACCCTTCCTGGTCCAGCAACGGGTGCACCAGTCCGTGCTCGGCGCAGATCGCCGGGAGGCTCTCCATGTCGAACTCGATCGCGAAGCGCTCGCCCAGGGCGACCGGGTCGAAGGTGCCGTCCTTCTGGGTTCGGTCGAACTCGCGGAAGAAGTGCTCGAAGCCGGCGGGGGAGATGATCTCGAGGATGCTGAGGGGCTCGTCGCCGGCGTTCCAGAAGGTGTGCCACTGGTCGCGGGGCTTGAAGGCCAGATCGCCGGCCTCGGCGTAGATGACGTCGTCGCCCAGCAGGGCGCCCATGCGGCCCTCGAGGACGAAGCTGTACTCGTCGACGCCCAGGTGGCGATGGCGGGGAGCGCAGAGGGAGCGGGGCGGGACCGGATGTTCGACCAGGGAGAAGCCGCCTCCCGATTCCTCTCCGAAGACGAGGAAGCGCGCGTCGCAGCCGCCGAGCTGGGCGACGGGACCCTCGTCGGGGCCGACCTTGCGCGGGCCTTGGGAAGCGTCGAAGCGGCGGAGCGTCTCGGTGAACTGTGCTGCGGACATCGTGGAACCTCCATTTCAGTGAACAATGCTGTTCGCGAAAATAGCATGCCGCCTCCGGTTCTGTCAAACTTCGTCGAACAAGAATGTCTAGCGAAAAGAGCACAGCCACCAAGCGCCGGTACCGCAAGCGCCGCCGAGCCGAGCTCGAGGACGCGACGCGGCTCCGCATCACCGAGGCCGCGGTCGACCTGCACGGGTCCCTCGGGCCGGCGAAGACGACGATCAGCGCCGTCGCCGAGCGGGCCGGGGTGCAGCGTGCGACCGTCTACAGGCACTTCCCCGACGAAGTGGCGCTGTTCGGCGCCTGCTCCGCGCACTGGCTCGGCCGGCACCCGCTGCCCGACCTGGCCGAGTGGGCCGCGGTCGCCGACCCCGACGATCGCCTGCGGCTTGCCCTGAGCGATCTCTACGCCTGGTATGAGTCCGGCGAGGAGATGCTGGAGAAGACGACACGCGACGCCAGCCTCGTCCCCGCGATGCGCGCGCCCGCGGAGCTCAGGCGCGCCTGGCTCGCCGAGGCCGCGGCGACCATCGTCCGCGGACGTCCGGAGCGCGGCGCGCGAAGGCGCCGGGTCGAGGCCGCGGTCGCCCACGCCGTCTCCTTCCCGACCTGGCGCTCCCTCGTCCGCGAGCAGGGCCTCTCGGCGGTGGAGGCGGTCGACCTGATGTGCGGCCTGGCCGGGCTCGCCGCCGCCAGGTGACGGCCCGCTACGCCTTGGCGGCGAGCGCGCCGGGGCCCTCGCGGATCTCGAAGCGGCGGTTCTTGGGCCACTGGCGGAAGAACGCGTCCGCGTCGGAGGCGGTGAGTGGGCGGGTGAAGAGGAAGCCCTGGCCGCGGTCGCACGCTTCGGACTTGATCAGCGAGAGGTCCTGAGGCCGCTCGATGCCCTCGGCGGTCGTTTCGATCGCCAGTGCTTTGCCGAGCTGCACGAGGGTGTGGAGGAGGATCTCCCCCTCGCAGCCCTCGGAGAGCTTGGAGATGAACGAGCGGTCGATCTTCAGCATGTCGACGGGGAACTGCTGGAGGTGGGCCAGCGAGGAGTAGCCGGTGCCGAAGTCGTCGACGGCGATCCGGATCCCGAGTTCCTTGAGCGAGGCGAGCCTGCGCGCCGTCTCCTCCACGTTGCGCATCAGCGTCGTCTCGGTGATCTCGATCGTCAGTGCGGTCGCCTCGAGCCCGCTCGAGCTCAGCGCCTCCTCAACGTGCCTGAGCAGCTCGTCGGTGTCGAGCTGAAGGGCGGAGACGTTGACCGACATCCCGAGGGAGTAGCCGACGGCCCGCCACCTGGCCGCCTGGGCGCAGGCCTCCCTGAGGACCCAGGCGCCGACGTCGACGATCATCCCGCTCTCCTCCAGCAGGGAGATGAAGTCCTCGGGCTGGACGATGCCGCGCCCCGGCCGGCGCCAGCGGATCAGCGCCTCAACCCCCGTCGGCGTCATGCTCTCGAGGTCGAAGGTCGGTTGGTAGACGAGGAAGAACTCCTCGCCCTCGAGCGCCCCCTGGAGGTCCATTTCGATCTCCATGCGGGACTGGACTTCGTCCTGCATCTCGGACTCGAACATCAGGTAGCGGTTCTTGTCGCTCCACTTGGCCCGGTACATGGCGATGTCGGCGTCGCGCAACAGCTCTTCGGCGGAGGCCCGCCCGCCGGTGGCGATGCCGATGCTCGCCTTGACGAAGACGCGCGTGTCGTCGGCTCCGCTGAGCGTGAACGGCTCCTTGAACGCTTCGAGCAGGCGCTCGGCGATCAGCTCCGGCCCGGCGGCCAGCGAGAGCCCGTCGGCGACGACCACGAACTCGTCCCCGCCCAGGCGGCCGAGCGCGTCGGTCTCGCGGATCACCCCCTCGAGCCGGGCGGCGACCGCGCAGAGCAGCTCGTCGCCGACGCCGTGCCCGAGCGAGTCGTTGATCGCCTTGAAGTTGTCGAGGTCGATGAACAGGGCCGCCACCGGTTCCTGGTTCAGCCGGATTCGCGTCAGCGTCTGCTCGATGCGGTCGAGGATCAGGGTCCGGTTGGGCAGCCCGGTGAGCGCGTCGTGGGTGGCGAGGAAGACGAGTTCCTTCTCGCGGATGGCCAGTTCCTCGTGCGAGCGCTGGCGCTCGCCCTCGAAGGACTCGCACATCCGCACGAGGGTTACGTCGAGGCTGCGCTGCAGCATTCGCAGGGCCCCGTCCAGCACCTCGGCGCCGAGGTCGAGATCGCTCGCGCAGGCCCTCAGCACCGACGCGGTGGAGTCGCGCCAGCGCAGGCACCGCTTGGTCACCTCGTTCAGCGGGGCGGCCCGCTGCGAGGCGAGCTGGGCGAAGATGCGCCAGGACTCCTGGCCGACCTCCCGCGCGACCGCTTCCCCCTCGCCGGCCATCCATCGCGCCACGGCCACCGTCGACACCGCCCCGACTTTCTCGAAGCTCTCTTCGACGTGCCTGTCAAGCATGCGCCCGGAGGACGCCGAACGCTCCATCATCTGGTCGACGACGTCGGAGGTTCGCGCGTTCAGCGCGTTGCCGAGGCGCTGTAAGTCACGCTCCATCTCCCTTTCCTTCCCATCGACTCCGGCAGGAGCCCGACTGCCCGTCATTGACGGGTTATCGGTGATTAGGTCAAGGCCCTTGACCAAACAAACGTCGAGTCACCCAAGCGGCCGGTACCCGCCCCCGCTGAACACCAGCGGGTCGCCCTTGCCGCCTTCCAGGTCGCGCACCTCGCCGGTGACGATCACGTGGTCGCCCGCGGCGATCACGTCGCGCAGGTCGCAAGCAATCCAGAGCAGGGCGTCGTCGATGGCGGGGATGCCGTCGCGTTCGCTCCAGCCGACCCCGTCCCACTTGTCGGCCACCGGCGCCTTTGTGGCGAAGGCGCGGGCGATCGGCTCCTGGCCGGCGTGCAGGACGCTGACGCCGAAGTGGTTTGCGGCCTGGACGGCGAGCAGGGTGCGGGAGCCGCGGTCGAGGCAGGCCAGCATCAGCATCGGCTCTATAGAGAGGGAGCAGACGGCGTTGGCGGTCGCTCCGGCCGGCCCGTCGGGGCCGCTGGCACTGACCACGGTGACGCCGGTCGGCAGCATCGCCATCGCGGCTCGGAAGCGGGCTGAATCAGGCGTCGGCATCGTGGAGGAACCGGATCGGGTCAAGACAATATGATGCGCGCCGCGTGCGCCCTGCACTGATCACAGCCACGGTCGTCATCGCCGCCCTCGGGCTCGCCGCCTGCGGGTTCGGCGAAGAAGGCGTCTCGGTCGCCGAGAACGACCCCAACCACGGGGGGGCCGCCCTCTTCGCCACGCACTGCTCCGGCTGCCACACGCTGAGCGCCGCCGGCACCCAGGGAAGCGGCAGTCGCGGCCTGCGCACGCAGGGTCCCAACCTCGATCAGCGAATCGAGACATATGACGACGCTCTCTTCGCGATCCAGAACGGCGGCTTCTCCGGCGCGATCATGCCCGCCAACATCGTCGTCGGCGACGAGGCAGACGAAGTCGCACGGTTCGTCGCCGAGTACGCGGGCGACGAAGCCGAGGAATCGCCCCGTCCCGGCGCCCAGCCGGCGCCCTAACGTTCCCGAGTCATGCTCGACCTGAAGCTGATCCGCTCCGATCCCGAGCGGGTCAAGGCGGCGCTCGCGCGCCGCGGAGCCGCCGAGCAGGTCGACGAGCTGCTCGGCCTCGACGCCCGCCGCCGCGAGCTGCTGCCCCAGGTCGAGGGCGCCCAGGCCGAGCGTAAGACGCTCTCCAAGCAGATCGGCGAGGCGAAGCAGCACGGCGAGGACGCCGAGGAGCAGATGCGGGCCGTAGCGGCCCTGAAGGAGACGATCGAGTCCGGCAAGGCCGAGCTGGAGCAGGTCGAGGCCGACCTGCAGCGGCTCGCCGGCGCGCTCCCCAACCTGCCCGACCCCGATGCCCCCGAAGGGATGACCGAGGAGGACGCGGTTGTCCTGCGCGAGGAGGGCGAGCCCCCGAGCTTCGAGTTCGAGCCCCGCGACCACCTCGAGATCGGCACCGAGCTCGGCCTGATCGACATGGAGGCGGGCGCCCGGCTCTCCGGCTCGCGCTTCGCCTACGTAAAGGGCGACCTGGTGATGCTGGAGCTGGCGCTGGTTCGCTTCGCCCTCGAGCTGGTACGCGACGAGGGCCACGAGCCCGTCGTCCCACCCGTCCTCGTCCGCGAAGAGGCGCTCTACGGAACCGGCTTCCTGCCCGGCGACCGCGATCAGATCTACGAGGTGCCCAAGGACGAGCTCTTCCTCGTCGGCACCTCCGAGGTCTCCCTCGCCGCCCTGCACGCCGACGAGATCCTCGAGGCCGATCGCCTGCCGCTGCGCTACGCCGGCTTCTCGACCTGCTTCCGCCGCGAGGCCGGCGCCGCCGGGCGCGACACGCGCGGCATCTTCCGCGTCCACCAGTTCGACAAGGTCGAGATGTTCTCGTTCGTCGAGCCCTCGGAGTCCGCGGCCGAGCACGAGCGCCTGCTGGCGATCGAGGAGCGGATCCTCTCGGCCCTGGAGATTCCCTACCGCGTCGTCAACGTCGCCGCCGGCGACCTCGGCGCCCCGGCGGCGAAGAAGTACGACTGCGAGGCCTGGATCCCCAGCCAGGAGCGCTACCGCGAGCTGACCTCCTGCTCCAACACGACCGACTACCAGGCGCGACGCCTCAGTTGTAGGTATCGGCCCGGCGACGGCGAATCACCGGAGGCGGTGCACACGCTGAACGGGACGGCGGTGGCCGTGGGACGGACGATGATCGCGCTGATCGAGAACCGGCAGGAGCGGGACGGCGGGTTCACGCTACCCACTATTTTGCATTCCTACGGGGCGCCTGAGAGGATCGGGCCACGATGAATGTGAGTAGGACAGGATTCCTATGAGCAGCGGCGTGCGCGATGCCAAGCGGGTCGTCCTCTGCGATGACCACGAGATCGTCCGCGAGGCGATCAAGGCCCGGATGGCCAACTCGAGCACGGTCGAGATCGTCGGCGAGGCCGGCGACGGGCGCGACGTCGTCGACGTGGTCAAGGAACTCGAGCCCGACGTCCTCATCATCGACGTCGAGCTGCCCAAGCGCGACGGGATCGAGGCCACCAAGGAGGTGCTGAAAGCGCGCCCCCGCACCAAAGTCGTCGTCTTCACCGCCCACGCCCAGCCCGACCTGCTGGCCCTGGCGCTGCGCGCGGGAGCCTCGGGCTACGTGCTCAAGTCCGCACCGGCGGAGGACATCGCCCGCGCCGTCAAAGCGGTCACCGGCGGCGGCACCTTCCTCGGCGGCGACTTCGCCGGCGGCAAGCCGTCGGAGGTCGAGAAACTGCTCACGCTCTCGCCCCGCGAGCGCCAGATCCTCGAGCTCCTCGCCGAGGGCCTGCGGGTGAAAGAGATCGCCGAACGCCTGGCGCTCAGCCCGGCGACGGTCCACACCCACGTGCGCAACGCGATCGGCAAGCTCGAGGTGGACACGCGCACCGAGGCGGTGGCGCTCGCGGTGAAGTTCAGCTATCTGGGTGCCGGGGGGAAACCTTGAGCTCCAGCGCGCAGCCGTTGATGCAGTAGCGCTGGCCGCCGCGCTCGGGCGGCCCGTCCTCGAAGACGTGTCCTAGGTGGGCGTCGCAGTGCCTGCAGACGACCTCGGTGCGGCGCATGAAGAGGCTGTTGTCGGGCCGCAGCTCGACGTGCTCGAGGTTGGCTGGCTCGGTGAAGCTGGGCCAGCCGGTGCCCGAGTCGAACTTGGTGCCCGAGGAGAAGAGCTCGGTGCCGCAGCACACGCAGTGGTACATCCCCTCGCTCTTCTCGTCGACGTACGGTCCGGTGAAGGGGCGCTCGGTGCCGGCTTCGCGGGTCACTTCGTATTGCTCGGGGGTGAGTTGGTCGCGCCATTCCTGGTCGGTCTTCTCGGTCTTCTCCATGCCTCAAGGGTAGAGGGCGGTGGAGGCCGACTCGCCGGACACTCAGCGCGAAGCGCGTCCGGCGAGTCGGCCCCTTATCTCGACATTCCCTCACATCCGTCTCGGCGGGCTGCGGTCACGGCGCGCTGAGCCCATCCCTTCTCCTCCCCGCAGCGGTTACGGGGTGAAGGAGCGGCCGGTTGGCCGTAGAACGAGGCGCGCGTGAACGAGGGGTGCAGACGCGTAGAGGTCGAAGAGTTCCTCGTTGATCTACGAGCCCGCGGACGCTCCGAGCACACCGAGCGCTCCTACGCTGGTCAACCAGCCATACCTCTGGCGCGAGGCGACCCTCTTGGACCCCAGACGGGAATCGCATCTTCGTCTACCACGCTGGCGAGATGCGACTGAATCCCCCATGGCGCCTAGAGAGTCAGCCGTCTTCATAGGTCGGGCGGTGTCCTCGTCGCTTGCGCAGCGCTTCGCGTCGCGCGTTCTCGTCAGTTGCTCGCCCCGGACTGTCCTGTCGGTGTGACCGTGATTGCGGGGGGAACCGTTTAGCTGAGGGTCGCGCGGGCCAGCTCGCCAGGTTGGGAGCCGGCGCGCGTGATCGCGTTTCCGTGAGTCGTCCAGATCGACGAGACGCCGGCTGTGTGATCGAAGCCACCACCGGTGGGGCCAGCGAAGCTCGCAAAGGCTACGTATGCAGCGCACGCGCGTGCGATCCGGATAGCGCGATTCTCTTGCATGTCGAGCTCGCTTGGAAGGTGGACGAGACCGGCGGCGTAGAGGTCGACGTCAAGGGCTGCGGTGGCGAGAATGTGTTGCTCTACGCCGGTGTCCTTGCAGATTCCGAGTCCAATGCGCCAGCCATCGAGCTCGAACGCGACCGGCCCGGTTCCGGGCGCGAAGCGGGCCGGCTCCTCGCCACCGAGGTAGCACTTGCGGTAGGCGACGTCGATGCCGTCCGGCCCAATCTGCAGCGTGCAAATGTGGGGGCGACTGTCGATGTCCGCCACTGGAGCCCCGACGAGCGCGACGCTGTTTGCTTCGGCGCATGCCTCGACAATTGTCATCAGTACCTGATCGTCCCGCGAGACGGGCTCAGCGTCGAGCTCGTAACCGGTCAACGACAGCTCCGGGAACACGATCACCCGCGCGCGTGCCGATCGGATCAGGCTCGCGTGCGCTCGTGCGTTTGAGGGCACGTCTTTCGGTCGGCATCGTGGCTGGGCCACGGCAATGGTGAGTGGCGGTCGGATTTCCCGCAGCCTAGTGGCCTTGGCCTCCAATGATGTCGGGGTCCATGCAGCACCGCCCTTACGATGCCGCGACGATGAACGAGGCGTTCTACGAGCGGAATGGCGAGAGCAGCTTCTTGGCAAGTGAGCTCACTCGTGGCCCCTGGGACCCTGGGGCACAGCATGCGGGGCCGCCATCGGCGCTGCTCGGGCGGGAGATCGAGGAGCTTGTCGGGTCCGATGAGTTCCAGGTGGGACGGGTCGTAGTCGAGATCCTGCGGCCGGTGCCGATCGGCGAGGTGCGGGTCGAGTCGCGGGTTCTGCGCCCGGGGAAGAGGGTGCAGCTGGTCGAGGCTTCGCTCTCGAATGACGACGGGGAGCTGATGCGGGCGACCGCCTGGCTCTTGCGGAGGACCGAGGTGGAGATGCCGGAGGAGGTGTCCCGGCCGGACGATCCACCGCCCGGGCCCGAGCAGGGCCAGGCACCTAAGTTCTTCGCCACCGGCCAGAGCGTTGGCTACCACACGGCGATGGAGTGGAAGGCCGTTGCCGGGGCCTTCCTGGAGCCCGGCCCGGCGACGGTCTGGATGCGGATGCGGCACCCGCTCGTGGCCGGCGAGGAGCCGACGCCGCTGCAGCGGGCGCTGATCGCGGCCGACGTCGGCAACGGGATCAGCGCCGTGCTCGACTGGCGCTCCTACGTCTTCATCAACGTCGACCTCACCGTCCACTTCGAGCGCATGCCCGAGGGGGAGTGGGTCTGTGTCGACGCCGTCACCCGTCCCCAGCCCAGCGGCATCGGCACCGCCGAGTCCGAGCTCTCCGACCAGCGCGGCCGCATCGGCCGCGCTGCCCAGTCGCTCCTCATCGCGCAGCGCTAGCGAGTAGCCAGCAGCGCCCGGCCCCGGGGAGCGATCACGAAGGCGATCGTCGCGGCCGCGACCAAGGCGATCGCGGCCGAGACGAGGAAGGCCCCCTCGTAGCTGATGATCGCGGCGATCAGGCCGGCGATGGGCGCGCCGAGGCCGATCCCGGCGTCGAAGAAAGCGGTGAAGGTGCCGAGTGCCGCGCCGCGCCTGGTCTCGGAGGTGCGGCTGACCACGATCAGCGACAGTGAGGGGTAGAGGAGCGAGAAGGCCGCCCCCATCGCCAGGGCGCCTGCCAATGCGACCGAGAGGCTGGGGGCGAACCCAAGCGTTGCCAGGCCGATGGCCTCGACGATGGCGGCGACGATGGCGACCCGGGCGGGCCCGACCCGGTCGGGCAGGTCGCCGCCGATGAGCCGCGTCAGCACGACCATCGTCGCGAAGGCGCCGAAGACGGTGGCGCCGTGCCCGACGCCCCGCGCGTCGAGGTGAAGGACGACGAAGGCGGCGATCGTCGCGTAGCCGATCGAGGCGAGGGCGAGGGCGATCCCGGGGCGGATCGCCTCGCGCTCGATCAGCGAGTGGTGCTCCTCCTCGAGGTATGGAGCGGGGTGGAACGGATCGGGCAGGCGGGTGGCGATCACCGCCCCGAGCAGCGGTACCGCTCCCGCGAAGAGCCAGACCACCGTGTAGCCGGAGGCGTTGAGGAGCAGCTCGCCGACCAGCGGCCCGATGCTGAGCCCCGCCCAGACCGAGAGGCCGTAGAGGCCGATCAACCGTCCCCGCCGCGGGAGGGGGGCCAGATCCACCACCCAGGCCGAGCTGGCGGTGAACACCGTCCCCTCGCCGGCGCCGAGCAGGAGCCGCGCCGCGATCAGGCCCGGCACCCCCAGCGGCAACAGGTACATGAAGCCGCCTATGGCAACCAGGATCGAGCCGAGCAGGACGGTGGGCTTGCGGCCGCGGTGGTCGGCCAGCCGGCCGGCGAAGGGGCGCAGCAGCAGGCCCGTGATCGCGTAGGAGCCGATCACGATCCCGACCGCGATGTTGCCCCCGTCAAGCGGGCCGTGGACGTAGCGGGGCAGCACCGGCAGGACCGCGCCGACCGCGAACAGCCCGCAGAAAGTGACTATGAAGACGCCGGCGAAGGCGACCCCCGGGCGGGGTACGAGTGGCTGCGGCTCTTCGGCTGTGACGCTCATCGCAGCAGCCCCGGGAGGTCGTCGACGACGTGGTCGGGAGGCGGGTCGGCGACTTCGGCCTGCTCGCGCGAGCTCGCGCCGGTGAGGACGAGGATCGTCGTCAGCCCGGCGCGCCGGGCTCCGTCGATGTCGGAGGCGATCCGGTCGCCGACCATCGCGACCCGCTCGGCGTCGCCGATCAACGCCCGCGCCTGATCGAAGAGGTGGCGCTCGGGCTTGCCGCCGATCTCGGCGTGGGCTCCCGAGGCCGTCTCCACCGCGGCCAGCACCGCGCCGGTGCCGGGCCATGGGCCGCCGGGCATCGGCAGAGTGGGGTCGCGGCTGGTCGCGAACAGGGCGGCGCCATGCTGCAGCGCCAGCGTCGCGGTCAACAGCTCCTCGTAGTCGAACTCGCGATGGCCGGAGACGAGCACGACGCCCGCCTCGCGACCGGCCTCGCCATCGAGAAGCTCCAGGCCGGCCTCGGTTGCAGTCTGCTTCAGCCCGGGGGCGCCGATCACGAAGGCATCCGTCCCCGCCCCCACGTTTTCCGCCGCCAGTCGCGCGGTCACAACCCCGGCGGTCACGACCCGGTCCTCGGCGACCGGGATGCCGGCCCCGCGCAGGCGCTCGGCGTAGGTGGCCGGCGGCCGCCCGGGATTGTTGGTGACGAAGACGATCTCCTTGCCGGCGTCGATCAGCGCCCGCAGGGTCTCCGCTGCGCCGGGCACCGGCTCGCGCCCGATCCAGACGACCCCGTCGAGGTCGACCAGGAACCCGTCGAAGTCGTCAGCCAGCGCCACGCGGGCAGGCTATCTGGGGCGTGTTGAGAATCGATTTGCTTATCCAAGTGCGCCGCCTTCCCGCCCTCCCGTCTCGATACGGTGCGCGCCATGGAGAACTCGAACGGGCAGGTGGTGCAGGCCAGCGGCGTATCCCGTCGCTTCGGCGAGGGCGCGGCGGCGGTCGACGCGCTGGTCGATGTCAGCACGGCGTTCGACCGCGGTCGCTTCACCGCGATCATGGGTCCGTCGGGCTCGGGCAAGTCGACCCTGATGCACATCCTCGCCGGACTCGACAAGCCGACCGCCGGCACCGTCGTCCTCGACGGCCAGGAGATCACCAGCCTCGACGACACCGAGCTGACCAAGCTGCGCCGCGACAAGCTCGGCTTCGTCTTCCAGTTCTTCAACCTCCTACCGGTCCTCACCGCCGAGGAGAACCTGGTGCTGCCGCTCTCGATCGCCGGGCGCAAGCCCGACCAGGCCTGGCTCGACCAGCTGGTCGACACAGTCGGCCTCGGCGACCGCCGCACCCACCGGCCCTCCGAGCTCTCCGGCGGCCAGCAGCAGCGCGTCGCCGTCGCCCGTGCTCTCGTCTCCAAGCCGACGGTGGTCTTCGCCGACGAGCCGACCGGCAACCTCGACTCGAAAGCGAGCTCCGACGTCCTGCGCCTGCTCCGCCACGCGGTCGACGACTTCGGCCAGACGGTGATCATGGTCACCCACGATCCCGCCGCTGCCGCGCACGCCGACCGCCTGATCACCCTCCGCGACGGCCGCATCGTCCACGACGGCGCGCCCGGCTCCGCGGACGAGGTGATCGAGCTGATGAAGACGATTGACTAGCCTCGCCCTCAAGAGCCTCTGGGCGCGCAAGGTCCGCGCCCTGACCACGATGCTGGCGGTGGTGATCGGCGTCGCCTTCGTCGCCGGCACCTACATCCTCACCGACACGACCTTCGCCGCCTTCGACGAAATCTTCGAAGACTCGCTGGCGAAGACCGACGTCGTCATCTCGGCCAAGGACGAGGTGCGACAGGAATCCGGTGAGGTGCCCAGCTTCGGTGCCGACCTGCTGCCCAAGGTGAAGCAGGTGCGGGGCGTGAGCGTGGCCGCCGGCCAGATCTTCACCCCCGGCGGCTTCTTCGACGAGGAGAACGAGCAGATCGGGTCCAAATTCGCTCCCAAGTTCATCACCTCGATCCTGCCCGAGGCACTCGAAACGCAGACCTATACCGAGGGACGGCTGCCGCGAGACGCCTCCGAGGCCGCCCTCGACCAGGACGCCGCCGAAGAGGCGGGCCTGGGGCTCGGCGACACCCTCAAACTCGCCTCGGTCGAGCGGGTCGCGGCCTACCGCATCGTCGGCCTGACCAGGCTCGGTGACGCGTCGTGGGGCGGCGCCAGCATCGCCGGCCTCGTCCTGCCGGAGGCGCAGCGGATCACCGGCAAGCGCGGCGAGTTCGACCAGATCGCGATCGCCGCCGCCGGGGTCTCCGAAGCGACCCTGAAGCAGCGCGTCGAGCGCGTCGTGCCGTCCTCAGTCCTGGTCGAGACGGCGAAGCAGAACGCGGAACGCAACTCCGACCAAATCCGCGAAGACATCGGGTTCCTGCGGATCGCGCTGCTCGTCTTCGCCTTTGTCGCCCTCTTCGTCGGCGCCTTCCTCATCTTCAACACCTTCTCGATCACGGTCGCGCAGCGGATCAGGGAGTTCGGGATGCTGCGCACGCTCGGCGCCAGCCGCCGCCAGATCCTCAGCTCGGTCGTGATCGAGGCGCTGGCGATCGGCCTGCTGGGCGCCCTGGTCGGCCTCCTCGCCGGCTACGGGATAGCGGTCGGGCTCAACGCGCTCTTCGTCGCGATCGGGATCGACCTGCCGACCACGGCGCTGGTGACCAAGGACAGGACGATCGTCGTCTCCCTGCTGATCGGCATCGGCGTCACCCTCGTCTCCTCCTTCATCCCGGCGCTGCGCTCCACTCGCGTGCCGCCGATCGCCGCCCTGCTGGCGATCGAGCTGCCCCACAGCCGCCGGCGCGGCTTGGTGACCGCTGCCGCTGCGGTGCTGCTCGGCGTCGCCGGTCTGGCGATGCTCCTCGCCGGGCTCTTCGGCGGCGCCGACGGGGGGGCGGCGGCCGGCCTGATGGGAGGCGGGGCCGTGGTCGTGATCCTCGGCGTCTCGCTGTTCAGCCCGCGGCTGGTCAGGCCACTCGCCTCGGTCGCCGGTAAGCCGCTGGAAATCGCGCGTCGCCTAACCGGGAGGCTGGCCCGCGAGAACACCCAGCGCAATCCGGCGCGCACCGCAGTCACCGCCGCGGCGCTGATGATCGGCCTCGCCGTGGTCGTCTTCGTCACCGTTTTCGCCGCCGGGATCAAGAGCTCGATCGCGACCGCGGTCGACGAGAGCTTCCAAGGCGAGCTGGTGATCCAGAACAGCGACGGCTTCTCGCCGATCTCGCCGCGGACGGCGCCGGCCGCCGCTCGGGTTTCCGGGGTCGAGCTGGTCTCCTCCCTGCGCGCGGCCCAGGCGAAGCTCCTGGACGGCGGCGGTGGCAAGCCGCGCGTCTCTTCCCTCTCCCGTAACGCCGACGCGGTCCTCAACATCGACTGGACCGATGGGGGGCCGGAAACCTTGCGCAGGCTGACCGACGGCGAGGCGATCCTCAACAAGTCCTTCGCCGACGGCAACGACCTCGCCCTCGGCGACCGGGTCCGTTTCCTCACCCAGATCGGTGCCAAGCCCGAGCTCGAGGTGGTCGGCGAGTTCGAAGACAAGGCCGGCCTGCTCGGCAGCGTGATCGTCACCCAGGGCCTGATGGCGCGCCAGTTCGACCAGCGCGACGACCTGATCGACTTCGTCAAGCTGACGCCCGGGGCCGATGCGGCCAGGGTCCAGGCGAGCCTGGCGGCCCTGATGAAGCGCGACTTCCCGGTGGCCGAGGTGAGAAACCAGCAGGAGCTGAAGGAAAACCAGGAAGAACAGATCAACCAGCTGCTCGGCCTGATCTACGCCCTGCTGGGGCTGGCCGTGATCGTCTCGCTCTTCGGCATCGCCAACACGCTGGCGCTCTCGATCCACGAGCGCACGCGGGAGCTGGGAATGCTGCGGGCGATCGGCATGTCGCGCCGCCAGGTGCGGACGATGATCCGCTACGAGGCCGTGATCACGGCTCTGATCGGGGCCCTGCTCGGCATGGTGCTGGGCGTGATCTTCGCCGCCCTGATCGCCCAGCCGCTGAAGGACGAAGGCTTCGCGCTCTCATATCCGGTGGGCACGCTGGTCGCACTGCTCGTCTTCGCGGCGATTGCGGGCGTCCTCGCGGCGATCGCCCCGGCCCGGCGCGCCTCCAGGCTCAACGTGCTCGAGTCGCTGCAGTACGAGTAGCTCAGCCGCGTCGCAGCAGGCGCTTGACCGCTGCCATCAGCTCCTCGGTCCGCTGCTCCTGGCGGTCGCCCTCGGCGCCGGCGACGCAGTGCGCGGCGTGGTCGGAGAGCAGCTCGAGCGCGACCTTGTCGAGCGCCGCCTGGATCGCCGTCACCTGGGTGACGACGTCGATGCAGTAGCGGTTCTCCTCGACCATACGCTCGACGCCGCGCACCTGGCCCTCGATCCGGCGCAGCCGCTTCAGCACCGCGTCGCGGTCCTCGGTGTAGCCGTGGATCGTCGCCGCGGTCACGAGAGCAGCTCCGCGATCAGCACGGCGCTGCCGAAGACGCCGGCCGCGGCGGCCGCGTAGGCGACGAGCCTGACCGGGGGCCCACCGTGGATCCCGGTTTCGTGCACCGCGACGTGCCCCTTTCCGCGGGCGATCAGCCAGCGGTTCACGGGCATCGCCACGGCTCCGGCGATGACCAGGGCAAAGGAGAGGCTGCCCCAGAAGAGCAGGTCGCCGAGGCCCGTCTCCATCGCGCCGGGGATCGTTAGAACGATGACGTTGTCGACGATCTCCATCGTCGCGATGCTGAGCGTGTCGGAGGCGAGAGCGATCGGGATCACGGCTGAGAGCGCCATTCCTGCGCGCAGCAGCGGCACGCTCGTCAGCGTGTAGCCGAAGAGGAAGGCGAGGGCGACCGCGAGGACGATCGTGCCCAGGTCCGAGAAGCCGGCCGCGGTCCCGATCGCGAGGCCGGCCACCTCTCCGATCGCGCACCCCGTCAGGCAGTGGAGGGTGGCGCTGATCGCGACGGCGGTGAGGGCTGCCCCCTCCGTCGGCATCTCGTGGTGGTGATGGTGGGCTGCGGTCTCCATAGGATCGCAATTCTACATACCCCCCGGGGGTAAAAAAGACGTCGTGAAGTCATGCGGTCAAGCAGATCAAGGATGCAGGGAGCGAAGCGTGCTCTGCACGTGAGCGACCGAGGACGCAGATATGCACCGGCCGCATGACCTCAGGACAGGCTCATGCGGAGGGCGCCGGCGATTCCGAGCATCGCCGTGCGGGCGCTGGGGCAGATCGCGGTCAGGTTGGCGAAGCCGTGGATCAACCCCGGGTGGCGCTGCAGCGCCACCTTCACGCCTGCCTCGCGCATCCGCGACGCGTAGACCTCGCCCTCGTCGCGCAGCGGGTCGAACCCGGCGGTGGCGACGTAGGCCGGAGGCAGGTTGGAGACGTCGGGCGCTCGCATCATCGAGATCCGCGGGTCGCTTTCGTCGCAGCCGTCGGGGATGTAGTGGCCCTCGAACCAGTCCATGTCGTTGCGGGTCAGCAGGAAGCCCTCGGCGAAGACGTCGCGCGAGGCCTGGCCGCCAACCGCATCGGTGACGGGGTAGAGGAGCAACTGCATCGCCGGCTGGGGCCCGCCGTCGCGCGTCTGCAGGCAGACCGCCGCCGCGAGGTTTCCCCCGGCGCTGTCGCCGCCGACCGCGATTCGCGCCGGGTCGGCGCCAAGCTCGCCCGCGTGCTCCGCGGCCCAGCCGAAGGCCGCGACCGCGTCTTCGACCGGCGCCGGGAACGGGTGCTCGGGGGCGAGGCGGTAGTCGATCGAGAGCACCCGGCAGCCGCTGTGCTCGGCGAGGAAGCGGCAGAGCCCGTCGTGGGTCTCCAGGTCGCCGATCACCCAGCCGCCGCCGTGGTAGTAGACGAGCAGCGGCTGCGGCGACCGCGATGCGCCGAGCGCGACGTAGAGACGCGCGGAGATCTGGCCGGCCGGTCCCGGGATGACCATGTTCTCCACCCGGGCCATCAGCAGCGGCGGCCCGCAGACGACCGGGACCCCGGCCAGGTTCTCCGCCCGCGCCTGCTCGACCGTCCGTCCCTCGACCAGCGAGAACTCCCCTTCGAGCGCCGCCAATCGCAGCAGCATCTGGATGTCGGGTGCCAGCTCCTGTCCGTCGAGCCTCGGCGGTTGGCCGAGGACCCGGCGCAGCGTCCGCGGCCGCAGGCCGCAGGCGCGGCGGGCGACCCAGTGCTGCACGCGGGGGGGAGGCTGTGGGGGTGCCACGGCGCCCGCAGGCTATGCGATGGACGGCAGCCGGGAAAGTCACCTTTCGGGTACCGGCGGGGGAGAGACCGCCCGGCGCGAGCCCTTAGACGGGACATGAAGACTCGACTGAGGTTCTCAATCGCACTGGCAATCGTTGTAGCAGCGCTCGCGATCGCGAGCGGAAGGACTCCTTCCGCCCCCGCGATGTCAGCTGTCCGGCTGGAGTGCGCCTCCGCTCGCATCCTCCGTCTCCACCGCTTCGAGGACGGTTCCGCCCAGCTGTTCTGCGGTAGCCGCCTGCTCGTCCGGATTTCGTCCCCCGGCTGAGCACTATGCTGCCGATGCCCGAGGAACGCAATTCCGAGAGGAAACCCTGTGAAGACCCAAATCCTTCGCCTCGCCAGTGTGGTCCTGGCCGCCGCCCTGCTTGCCCTGGCTTTCACCGCCGCGCCGGCCGCGGCCTTCCGCGACCGGGACTGCTCGGATTTCTCGACGCAGGCGCAGGCACAGCGCTTCTACAAGAAGCACCACCCGAGACGCGACCCGCACCGCCTCGACGCCGACCGCGACGGCCTCGCCTGCGAGGACCTTCCGTAACCGGCGCGTACCGGATACGAGACGCATCTCACACGACGGGGCCCACCTGCCACTAGCCTCTGGTGGAGGCACGATGGAGGCAGCCACTACAACCGCTCCGCGGCCGGCGATCCGGGCGCCTGAGCGAGGGCTGCCGCCCGGCCCGCCGCTGCCGAAGCCGATCCAGACCGCGATCTGGTCGCGCCAGGCGAGGCGGGTGCTCTACGGCTGCCAGGACCGCTACGGCGACATGTTCACGATCCGCATCGCCTACGAAGGGACGTGGGTGATCCTCGCCGACCCGGAGGCGATCAAGCAGGTCTTCACCGGCGACCCCAAGGTCTTCCACGCCGGCGAGGGCAACGAAATCCTCGCCACTGTGCTGGGCCGGAACTCGGTCCTCGTCCTAGATGAGAAGCCGCACATGAGCCAACGCAAGCTGCTGCTCCCCCCCTTCCACGGGGAGAGGATGCAGGGCTACGAGCAGGCGATGACGGAGATCGCCGAGCAGGAGATCGAGAGCTGGCCACGCGGCAAGCCTTACGCGCTGCGGCCGCGGATGCAGGCGCTCACGCTCGAGATCATCCTCAACACGGTCTTCGGGGTGCGGGAGGGCGAGAGGCTAGCCGAGCTGCGCGAGGCGTTGCGCGAGTTCCTCGACCTGACGACCAATCCCGCGGCCCTCCTTCCCCTGTTGCTGATTGGACCCGAGCGGGTGCGCGGGTTTGGCCCCTTCCGCCGCCGCATCGACCGGGTCGACGGGCTGATCTACCGGGAGATAGCCGAGCGCCGCCGCGCCGAGGACCTGGAGGAGCGCGACGACGTTCTCTCGCTGCTCGTCGGTGCCCGCCATGAGGACGGCAGCCCTATGAGCGACGAGGAGATGCGCGACGAGCTGCTCACGCTTCTGGTCGCCGGCCACGAGACGACGGCGACCTCGCTCTCCTGGGCGGTGGAGCGGCTCTCCCGCCACCCGGAGAAGCTCGACCGCCTGCGCAGCGACGTCGAGGACGGCCACGACGCGTACTTGACCGCGACGATCCAGGAGACGCTGCGGCTGCGCCCGGTCATCTCCCTGGTCCTGCGCAAGCTCACCGAGCCGGTCGAGATCGGCGGCTACGAGCTGCCGGCGGGCGTCTCGGTCGCCCCCTGCGTCTACCTCGCACACCGCAACCCCGAGGTCTACCCCGAGCCCCAGCGCTTCCTCCCCGAGCGCTTCCTCGACAACCCGCCCGGCACCTACACCTGGATCCCCTTCGGCGGCGGCGTCCGCCGCTGCCTCGGAGCCTCCTTCGCACAGTTCGAGATGGCCGTCGTCCTCCGCGAGCTGGTCAAGCGCCACCAGATCCGCCCCGCCAAGGCCAAGTCAGAGCGAATCTTCCGCCGCGCCATCACCGAGACCCCGCGCAACAACGCCGAAGTGATCCTCGACTGACCGCTGCGCTCTCCGAGCGTAGATGTACCTTTTTGGGCATGGATCGCCCCAAGCGAACCGGGAACTGGACGCCCGATGGAAAGGCCGAGCGCGTCGCCCTGCGCCGCGACTACATGGAGCTGACGCCTTCTCAGCGCGCGGAGCAAGTCATCGAGTTGTCCAGGTTCATGTCCCGGGTGGCCGAGGCCGGGCGTCGCCAGCGCGGTGCCTGAGTTGGACATACAGGGAATCCTCGAGGCCCTCGTCCGGGAAGAGGTCGAGTTTCTGATCATCGGCGGTGTTGCGGTCGGCTTTCACGGGTTCGTGCGAGGGACGAAGGACGTCGACATCGTGCCCAATCCCGAACCCCGCAATCTCGCGAAACTGGCCAAGGTGCTTACTACGCTCGATGCCCATGTCGATGGGGCAGAGGAGTTCGAGGACGGTGAGCTTCCAGACCCCCTGGACCCCGGTGCCTTGGCGCTCGGCGGCAACTGGGTGCTGAACACCAGGCTTGGGCACTTCGACGTCATGCAGTGGATCGGCGACGACCCACTGTGGGAGAAACTTTCGCCGACGGCGGTCAATGCCGAGATCGGCGGTCTGACCCTCAAGGTCGTGGACTACGATGGGCTGGTCGCTCTCAAGGAGCACGCGGGGCGACCGCAGGACCTGATCGACTTGCAGCGCCTGCGAGAGGCTCGCGGCGAGAGGTGAATGGCTTGGGTCGTCAGCGAACTGCGTTTGCGCGAGCGACCATTGCCAAGGCCTCGAGCATCCGCGTGTACGAATGCTCTGCATGCTCGAGTGTGCAGGCGCCGTGAGGTCCGCTTTCCCGTCCACCGCATTACCGCGTCCATCGTTGCCACGAAAGCCCGAAAATCATGACCATCCAACTGTCCTTCTAGGCGCTTCTCAACGAAGGCAATCAGACGGTTCTTGTGGTCTTTCGCACCCAGCGAGTGCTCCCCACTGCTGCGGTCCATATGGGTCTTTGAAGTTGACGGAAAGAGATGATCCGCAACTTCCTCCATCAGGTTGCGGGCACTGTATGCGGCGTGTTTGCGGTCCGATTCCGTTTTCTTTCCGAGTCGCATCTCAACTTCGATTAGCTCACGAAGCCCGATGGAAAGCCCCGTCTCTTTGAGAAAGCGCAGTACGGAGGAGCGATGGCGTCTGACCACGCGCCTGCTATATGTTCATCGAACCGTATTCGCCTGACGCGCCGCGATGTGCGTTTAGCCGTACCAGGACTTGCTGCGGGCGCCACTCGCCCTCTTGGTTTCTGAGAGGCGCTTTGCGCTTTCAACAGCAGTCTGATCCGAGCGATGTCGTCAGCAGACGGCTGGAGGTTGGCTTGCGTTGAGGCACTCGCAACGTGGGCACGCAGTGTGTTCGCAATGTGTGGATTCAGCTGGCCGAACTCGGCCAGCTTTGCCGTTTCTCGCTCTACCTGCTCACTTGCCTCGCGAATTTCCTTGGGCGCCAATTTCGTCCTGTCAGCCGCAGCCGGTGTTGTTGCCGCACGAAGAACACGTGTAGCAACTGCCCGTCCGCTGCATCATTCCGCCGCACTGCTCGCAGGCGGGGCCGAGGTCGAGGCCGGACATCTTGGCGGGGACCACCGGTGGGGTTTCGGTGAAGGCCGCCGCGGCCGGGACGGGCTTGGAGTGGCCGTTGCCTCCGTTCCCGCCGTTGGCCGGGCCCGCGCTGCCGCCGCTGGTGTCGATCCCGAGGCCGAGCTGGGTCGTCTCGGCGTCCCGTTTGGCCCGCACCTCCGGGGTGAGGATGCCCAGGTCCTCGAGCACGTCGGTGTCCTCGATGAAGCGGCTGCCGAGCCAGCGCATGATGTAGTCGGGCATCGACTTGGCGAAGGGGATCTCCGGGTTGCCGGTGATGCCCTCGGGCTCGAAGCGCATGTAGCTGAACTTGCGCACGAAGGTTTCCAGCGGCACCCCGTACTGCAGGCCGATCGAGATCGCCGTGGCGAAGGCGTTGAGCAGCCCGCGCATCGTCGAGCCCTCCTTGCCGATGTCGGTGAGGAAGATCTCCCCGACGTTGCCGTCCTCGTACTTGCCGGCGGTGATGTAGCCCTCGTGGCCGGCGATCGAGAACTTGTGGGTGATCGATTCGCGCTCGCGCGGCATCTTCTTGCGCACGGGTGCGGCGACCTCGGTGACAGCCTCGGCTCCCTTCTCCTCCTGCGCGTCGGTGCGCAGCGCCTGCGCGGTCTTGGAGCCGTCGCGGTAGATCGCCAGCGCCTTCAGCCCGCCCTTCCAGCCGCGCGTGTAGGCGTCGGCGATGTCATCGATCGTCGCCGACTGCGGCAGGTTGACCGTCTTGGAGATCGCTCCCGAGATGAAGGGCTGCGTCGCCGCCATCATGTCGATGTGGCCGGTGTGGGAGATCGCCCGCTCTCCCACCGCGACATCGAAGATCGGCAGGTGCTCCTCCTCGAGGCCGGGCGCGCCGATGATCGTCGCGTTCTCGGCGATGTGGGCGTCGATCTGCTCGACCTGCGGCTCGGCGTAGCCGAGCGTGCGCAGCGCCAGCGGCACCGATTTGTTGACGATCGTCATCTGCCCGCCACCGACCAGCTCCTTGAACTTGACCAGCGAGAAGTCGGGCTCGATCCCGGTCGTGTCGCAGTCCATCAGGAAGCTGATCGTGCCGGTCGGCGCCAGCACCGTCGCCTGCGCGTTGCGGTAGCCGTGCTCCTCGCCGAGCTCGACCGCTTCGTCCCAGGAGCGCTGCGCCGCCTCGAGCAGCTCGCCCTTGATCCCGGTCGGGTCGATGTCGTAGGAGGCGTCGCGGTGCATCCGCATCACGCCGTTGTGCGGCTCGCGATTGCGCTCGTACTCCTCGTAGGGCCCGGTCGCCCCGGCCGCGATCAGCGCCGACTGGCGGTAGGCGCGGCCGGTCATCAGCGCTGTGATCGCGGCGGCGACGTTGCGGCCCTCCTCGGAGTCGTAGGGCAGGCCGTCGGACATCAGCAGCGCGCCGAGGTTCGCGTACCCGAGCCCGAGCTGGCGGAAGGAGCCGGCGTTGGCGGCGATCTCCTCGGTCGGGTAGCTGGAGAAGCCGACGACGATCTCCTGGGCGAGGAAGACGACGTCGACCGC
>JANWHD010000045.1 GCA_025450585.1 Solirubrobacterales bacterium | reverse complement strand
GGGGTCCCCCCCTCCGGCCCGCGTGGTTGGGGGGCGCGGCTCCCGGCGGTGGGCCCGGGGGGGTGGGGATCCGCGGGCGGCCCTCCGCCGGGGTGGCCCCCCACACCCCCCCCCGACGGGCCCGTGTCTCAGCTGTCCGGGATCGGCGCTTGGCCCGCTCGCGCAACACTTAGGGCGTGAGCTGTGACGAGATGCTGGAGGTAGTTCGTGAGGGTGGGTTGCTGCCGCCCGGTGGACCGGTGGTGGCGATGCTCTCCGGCGGGCGCGACTCGGTTTGCCTGGTCGACCTCGTCTCCCGCCTGCTGGGAGAGAGTGCCGTAACGGCTCTCCACGTCAACTACGGGCTTCGTGACGACTCCGACGAGGACGAGGCCTTCTGCCGGGAGTTTTGCGAGCAGCTCGGCGTGCGGCTGGAGGTCGAGCGGCCGCGGCGGCCCGAGGGGCCGGGCAACCTCCAGGCCTGGGCGCGCGACACTCGCTACGCGGCGGCCGCGCGCTTGGCACTGCCGGACGAGGCGCTGATCGCCACCGGGCACACGGCCGACGACCAGGTGGAGACGATCCTCTACCGCCTCGCCTCCTCACCCAGCCGGCGTGCCCTGCTCGGGATGCAGCCCCGCGACGGCAGCCTGGTGCGGCCGCTGCTGGGCTTCACCCGCGAGGAGACGACCGCCTACTGCGGGGAACGCGAGCTGCGCTGGCGCGACGACCCGACCAACGAGGAGGCCGGCTACGCGCGAAACCGGGTGCGTCACGGCCTTCTGCCGGCCCTGGCCGAGATCCACCCGGCGGCGGCGCGCAACGTCCTGCGCACGGCGGAGTTGCTGCGCGACGAGGCGGAGATCCTCGACTCTCTCGTCGATGCCGAGCTGCGGAGCGCCAACGGCTCGCGGGCGACGATCTCGCTCGATCGGCTCGAAGAGCTTCCGAGCGCCCTGCGTCGCCTGGTGGTCCAGCGCCTCGCCGACCGCGCCGCGGGCCGGCCGGTGCCGGGTGCCGCCAACCATGCCGACGAGGTCGCCGCCTTGCGGCGAACCGGCACCGCGATGCTCGACCTCGGCGGCGGTGTCCGCGCCGTGGTCGAGCGCGGCGTCCTCCACGCCGAGCGCCCAGGGGTCGACGGGACGAAATCCACGCCATAGGTAGGGAATTCGTCCCGTCGGCGGCATATCTAGACTGCGGCGCGTGGGCGAGTCGGCAATAGGAGAGACCCTCGTCTCCAGCGAGGACCTGCAGCGGCGCGTCGCCGAGCTGGGCCGGCAAATCAGCGAGGACTACGCCGGCCGCGACCTCTTCATGATCGGGGTGCTGAAGGGCGCCGTGCTCTTCCTCGCCGACCTGATGCGCAACGTCAGCGTGCCCTGCGAGGTGGACTTCATGGCTGTCTCCAGCTACGGCTCGCAGACCGACTCCTCAGGCGTGGTGCGGATCATGAAGGACCTCGACGCGCCGATCGAAGGCCGCCACGTGCTGATCGTCGAGGACATCATCGACTCCGGCCTCACACTGCAGTACCTGATGCGCAACCTGAAGGCCCGCAATCCCGCCTCGATAGAGGTCTGCTCGCTGCTGACCAAGCCCGAGCGGCTGCGCGTCGACCTTTCGCCGCGATACGTCGGCTTCGAGATACCCAACCGCTTCGCGATCGGCTACGGCCTCGACCACGCCCAGCGCTACCGGAACCTCTCCTACGTGGCCGCGCTGGACGCGTAGGTGACGGCTGGGCTGGCCGAAACGCCCTGGTACGCTGAATTTTCCCTGTGAGGCGTTTTTTCAAGAGCGCGGCTTTCCCGATCCTGCTGGTGGTGATCCTTGCCTTCGTCGCCCAGAAAGTGATCAGCAGCCCCTCGGGCACCGAGGCGCCCTCCTACAACGAACTGGTCAAGCCGAAGACCGGCCTCATCGCCCAGGAAAAGGTCGAAGAGGTCACGATCAACACGAAGGACAACACGCTCGACGTCAAGGAGAAGAACGGCGAGAGCTACTCCACGGGATACCCGCCCAACACCGAGCAGTCCCTGCTCAACCTGATCGACCAGACCGAGAACGTGAAGACGACGGTGCACGGCAGCGGCAGCTCCAGCCTGCTCAACGTCCTCACCTTCATCCTGCCCTTCGTCCTCTTCTTCGGCTTCTGGATCTTCCTGATGAACCAGATGCAGGGCGGCGGCTCGCGGGTGATGAACTTCGGCAAATCGAAGGCGAAGCGGATGGCGGTCGACGCGCCGAAGATCACCTTCCGCGACGTCGCCGGGGTCGACGAGGCGGTCCAGGAGCTTCAGGAGATCAAGGAATTCCTCGAGAACCCGAAGAAGTTCCAGGCGCTCGGCGCTCGCATCCCCAAGGGAGTTCTCCTCTACGGGCCGCCCGGCACCGGTAAGACCCTGCTCGCCCGCGCGGTGGCCGGCGAGGCCGGAGTGCCCTTCTTCTCGATCTCCGGCTCGGACTTCGTCGAGATGTTCGTCGGCGTCGGCGCCAGCCGTGTCCGCGACCTCTTCGAGCAGGCCAAGCAGAGCTCCCCCTGCATCATCTTCATGGATGAGATCGATGCCGTCGGCCGCCACCGCGGCGCCGGCATGGGCGGCGGCCACGACGAGCGCGAGCAGACGCTGAACCAGCTCCTGGTTGAGATGGACGGCTTCGAGATGAAAGACAACATCATCCTGATCGCCGCCACCAACCGGCCCGACATCCTCGATCCGGCCCTGCTGCGGCCCGGCCGCTTCGACCGCCAGGTAGTCGTCGACCGGCCCGACCGCAAAGGGCGCAAGCACATCCTCGAGGTCCACACGCGCGGAAAGCCGCTGGCGAAGGCGATCGACCTCGACGCGCTCGCCGGTCAGACCCCCGGCTTCACCGGCGCCGACCTCGCCAACCTGATCAACGAGGCGGCGCTCCTGACCGCCCGCACCGGTCACCGCGAGATCTCCATGGAGGAGCTCGAGGAGGGGATCATGCGGGTGATCGCCGGCCCCGAGAAGAAGACCCGGGTGATGAGCGAGAAAGAGCGACTGATCACCGCCTACCACGAGCTCGGCCACGCGATCGTCGGCCACCTGCTGCCCAACTGCGACCCGGTCCACAAGATCTCGATCATCAGCCGGGGCCAGGCGCTCGGCTACACGATCAGCCTGCCGACCGAGGACAAGTTCCTCACCTCGCGCGCCGAGTTGACCGACACGATGGCGATGACCCTCGGTGGCCGCGCGGCCGAGGAGATCGTCTTCGGCGAGATCACCACCGGCGCCTCCAACGACCTCGAAAAGGTGACCGAGACGGCGAAGCGGATGGTGATGCGCTTCGGCATGTCCGAGCGAGTGGGCCCGCGGGTCTTCGGCCACGATCGCGGTCAGCCCTTCCTCGGCCGCGAGTTCTCGGCTGAGCCCGACTACTCCGACGAGATCGCACGCGAGATCGACGACGAGATCCGGCGCATCGTCGAGGGCGCCCACCAGACCGCCAAGGACCTGCTCACCGAGAAGCGCGAGGAGCTCGACCGCATCTCCAGCATTCTGCTCGAGCGGGAGACGATCGACGCCGAGCAGTTCGTGGCGTTGCTCGACGGCAGGCCTGAGGATGAGGTGTTCGTCGACGAGGAGGAGCCGGTAGAGCAGGTCGAGCCGGAGCCTGAGCCTGAAAAGGCGCAGCGCGAGGGTGCGCGGCCGATCACGCGCCCGCGGCCGGGGTATGCCGGCGGCGACGCAAGTTAGGGCGCGGGGCACCTTCCCGCCCTGACAAATCGCGCGCTAATTAGCGCGCGATTTTGAGTATCCGCCAGTTCGGGAGGTGCCCCGCGCCCTTTCCCGCAGGCCGCGATACTTCGGGCATGGGCGCGGAAGCTGAATCGCGAGCTGAGGGGTTGTCCATGAAGCCGAAGCTGATGGGCATCGTCAATGTGACTCCCGATTCGTTCTCGGACGGGGGTCGGTACCTCGATGCGGATGCTGCGATCGCGCATGGGGGCGAGCTTTTTAGGGACGGGGCGGAGATCCTTGATGTAGGCGGGGAATCGACCCGACCGGGGGCTGAGCCCGTGGGGGTCGAGGAGGAGCTGCGGAGGGTCGAGCCTGTCGTCGTTGGGTTGGCGGGGACGGCCACGGTTTCGATTGATACGTCCAAGGCGGCCGTAGCTGAGGCTGCGATCGACGCGGGCGCCGAGATCGTCAACGACGTCACGGCGCTGCGGGGGGACCCCGAGATGGCGGCGCTCTGTGCGGAGCGGAGCGTGGGGGTGGTGCTGATGCACATGCCGGGGAGCCCGCGGACGATGCAGGAGGACCCCACCTACGGGGATGTGGTCGACGAGGTGAAGGAGTTCCTGGCTGAGCGGGTCAAGGCTGCGGTGGCCGCTGGCATCGCCGAAGACAAGATCTGGCTGGATCCGGGGATCGGGTTCGGGAAGACGCTGGAGCACAACTTGGAGTTGTTGCGGCGGCTGGGAGAGCTGCGGGGGCTGGGGCGGCCGTTGGTGGTTGGGACCTCGCGCAAGAGCTTCATCGGGAGGATCGACGGGTCTGCGGTCGAGGACCGGCTCGGCGGCACGATCGCCTCCTCGGTTCTCGCTGTGGCTGAGGGTGCCGACGTTCTGCGCGTCCACGACGTGGCCGAGATGGCGCAGGCGGTCCGGGTCGCCCAAGCGGTCCTTGGGGCCTATCCCGATAGGTGATCACACCCCTGGATACGGCCCAGGGCACGGCGCGGATCCGGCCCCGTCGCGAATCCCACATGGCGCTGCCATGCGGAATCCGCGCCGTGACCGCCCCGCTTGGCCCTGAACCGTCCCAGCGGCGCGCCACCTATCGGGATAGGCCCTTGGGTAGGTTCCTCTCATGGAGTCGCATGAGAACGGGATCGAGTCGAGCGTCGAGGTCGAGCTGCGCGGGCTCTCGATCTACACCCATCACGGGGTCAGCGACTCCGAGCAGGAGGTGGGCCAGCGGCTCGAGTTCGACGTCTCCTTCGACGTTCCCGACTGCGACGCCGTGCTGACCGACCGGATCGAGGATACGGTCGACTACGGCGACGTCTGCGACATCGTCACCCTCGCCGCGACCGAGCGCAGCTACCGCACCCTCGAGCGCCTCGCCCAGGTGATCGGCCAGCGCCTGATGGAGCGCTACGGCTGCGCTTCCGTCCGCGTCCGCGCCGCCAAGCCCGAGCCGCCGTTGCCGCTGGCGATTCAGGAGGTCGCGGTCGAGGTCGTCCACGAACGCACGGACGAGCCCGAAGAAGACGGCCCCGAAGAGGTCTGACCGTGCCCACGCGGGTCGGCTATCTGGGTCTGGGCTCGAACGTCGGTGACCGCGAGTCCCACCTGCGGGCGGCTCTCGAGCTGCTGGCCCGGCGTGGGGTGGAGGTCGAGGGGGTCTCCTCCACCTACGAGACCGAGCCGGTCGGCGAGGTGCTCGACCAGCCCGACTTCCTCAACGCCGCGATCCGCATCCGGACCGAGCTTGAGCCGGAGGTGCTGCTCGACGCCTGCAAGGAGGTCGAGTCCGCCCGCGGCCGTGCGCTCGACGCCCCTCGCCACAGCCCCCGCCCGCTAGACGTCGACCTTCTCCTGCTCGGCGACCTGCAGCTGAGCACCGACCGCCTCACCCTGCCGCACCCGGAGGTGACGAGCCGGCGCTTCGTCCTTGCCCCTCTGCTGGAGCTCGATCCGGGTCTGGCCCTGCCCGACGGCACGCGTCTCGTCGATGCCCTGGCATCGCTCGGCCCGGACCAGCGCGCGGAGCGCATCGGTTCGCTCGGGTTCTAAGCGGGCGAGGCGGCGGTGTCGCCGCGCAGGGGCTGCATCCACGCGGGCGGGAAGGTCGGTGGGGCGTCGCCCTGGTAGTCGGGGATGACACGCCTCGCGAACTTGCCGGCGGGTCGGGCGTCGATGATCGGCCGCAGGTCTTGCATCGTCATCGCCAGTCGCAAGCTCGGCGCGATCTGGTAGTCGGCGGCGTATAGCTGCTCCCCGTCGAGGACGCCGGTCTCGATCCAGGCGTCGATGCGGTCGAGGAGCCCCGGCAGCTCCGCGAGGCCGCGGCGAACGTTCTCGTCGGTGGCCTTGTTGTAGTAGGCGGTGGCCACGAGGACCGGTCCCGCGGTCGCAACCGCCAGGCCGGTCGGGATCCCCAGCTTCGCTCCTTCGGAGAAGCTCCGCAGCGGTGCCTTGTCCTTGCGCAGCGTCCACCAGATCATCTGGCGGATCGGGTGCTGGAGCTCCTCGTCGCCGAAGCGCTCTGCCTCTTCGACGGCACGGCGCTTCTCGGGATCCTCGGGGAAGAGCGGCGGCTCGGGCTGGATGCGGTCCAGCTCGCGGGAGATCTCACGCGAGCCCTGGATCTTGCGCCCGTCGATCTTCATCGCCGGCACGGTCTGTTTGGGAAAGCCCTGTACGCGAACCACGACCTTCTGCATCACCGGGAAGAGGTCGGTGCGCTTGAAGGGGATGCCCTTGGCTTTCATCATCGCCTGCACGGCGACGCCTGGGTGCGAGCCGGGGATCGTGTAGAGCCGAACCTCCATCGGGCGCTCATCCTACGCCGTCAGCGATAATCGCCGCCGTGCTCCTAGCGGTCGACGTCGGAAACACCCAGACGCACCTCGGCGCCTTCGACGGCGAGCGGCTGGTCGAGCACTGGCGCTTCCAGACCCGTTCGGGGGCGACGGGCGACGAGCTGGCCGAGCGGATCGCCGGGCTTTTCGCCCTCTGTGAGATGTCGCTCGGTGAAGTCGACGCGGTCTGTGTCTCTTCCGTCGTGCCGCCGCTCGGCGCCCAGTACGAGCAGCTGACCGAGCGCTACCTCGAGGCCGACTGCCTGACGATCGGCCCGGGGCTGAAGACCGGCATGCCGATCAGGATCGACAACCCGCTCGAGGTCGGCGCCGACCGCCTCGTCAACGCGATCGCCGCCTACGAGCGCTTCGGCGAGGCCTGCGTCTCTGTCGACTTTGGCACCGGCATCAACATCGACGTCGTCTCCGCCGAGGGCGAGTACCTCGGCGGCGCGATCGGCCCCGGGCTCGCGCCCTCGCTCAGTGCTCTGATCGAGCGGGCGGCCCGGATCACCCGGATCGACCTGGAAGAGCCACAGGAAGCGATTGGCCGCTCGACCCGCGCCGCGATCCACTCCGGCTTCATCTTTGGCTTCGCCGGCCTGATCGACGGCATCGTCAGGCGGATCGAAGAGGAGCTCCCGAACCCGCGGCTGCTTGCCACGGGTGGGTACGCCTCGGCCGTCGTCCCGTTCACGGAGACGATTGACGAGGTGGACGACCTGCTTACCCTGAAGGGGTTGAGGTTGATCCATGCGAGGAACACGCCCACAACTGACTGATCCCTTCCGGATCGCCGACGTCGAGATCTCCAACCGCGTCCTGCTGGCGCCGCTGGCGGGCATCGGCAACTGGTTCGTGCGCCTGCAGGCGAAGCGATTCGGCGCCGGGCTGGCCGTCTCGGAGATGGTCTCCAGCTTCGGGTTGCACCACCGCAACGAGCGCACCCTGCGCGAGCTGATGCGCATCCACCCCGACGAGCACCCGGTCTCGGTGCAGCTCTTCGGCCACGACGCCGAGGTGATGCGCTCGGGGGCGGCGATCGCCGCCGAGGCCGGGGCGGACCTGATCGACATCAACATGGGGTGCCCGGTGCGCAAGGTGCGCAGGACGGGTGCGGGTGCCGAGCTGCTGCGCGACCACGAGCTGGCCCTCGCGCTTGCCCGCGGGGCAGCTGAGGGCAGTGGCCTGCCCGTGACCGTGAAGCTGCGCTCGGGGATCGCGGCGGGCGATCGCTCCGGGTTCGAGCTCGCCATCCGCCTGGCCGAGGAGGGGGGCGTCGCGGCGATCGCGTTCCACCCGCGGGTCGCCGCGGTCGGTCACAAGGGCAGCCCCGACTACGAGCTCACCCGCGAGCTGGTCGAGCGGGTCGAGGTGCCGGTGATCGTCTCGGGGGGCCTGAAGAGCGCCGCCGCGGCCCGCGCCGCCTACGAGGAGTCGGGGGCGGCCGCGGTGATGATCGCCCGCGGCTCGCTCGGCAACCCGTGGGTCTTCGAGGAGCTGACCGGCGCTCGCACCGAACCCCCCGACCGGGCCGAGGTCGTCGCCGAGCTGCTCTGGACGATCGACCGTGCCGAGGAGCACCTCGGCAGCGACCGGGCCAACCGCTACCTGCGCAAGTTCTACCCCTGGTACGTCGAGCGGCTGGGCGCGGGCCCGGAGCTGACGGACGAGCTGCATCGCAGCGCCGACCTCCCCGAGGCCCGTCGCCTGATCGCCGATCTGGCTGCTCCGGAACCCGCTTCACGCCTCTAGCTATAATCCCGCGACTTCCGGCCCTGGTGTGGTGACTCGATGCCGCCGCACCTGGCCGTTTTTTCGGTCTAGGAGCCGGCTCTGCCGTCTCAATCCAACAAGCGAGGTCAGGACAAGTGAGTCGCCAGTCCGTAATCACCCCTGAGGGTCTCGAGAAACTCAAGGAGGAGATAGAACGCCTCTCGACCGTGAAGCGGCGCGAGGTCGCCGAGCGCATCAAGGAGGCGCGCGAGTTCGGCGATATCTCCGAGAACGCCGAGTACGACGACGCCAAGAACGAGCAGGCCCTGCTCGAGCAGCGAATCGCCCAGCTCGAAGAGCGGCTGCGCCGCGCCACGGTGATCGACGAGAAGGACATCAGTACGGACGAAGTCCAGTTCGGCTCGATCGTCCACGTCAAGGACCAGAAGACGGGCGACTCGCAGAAATTCCAGATCGTCGGTTCGACCGAGGCCGACCCGCTCGAGCACAAGCTCTCCAACGAGTCGCCGATCGGCAAAGCGCTGATCGGGCACAAGCGCAACGACATCGTCACGGTCGAGGTCCCCAGGGGCCCGAAGAAGAAACTGAAGATCACGAAGATCGAGACCGCATAGGGTCTCGCTCCAATGGGCGAGACCGAAGAGCCGAAACTCTCCGACGTTCTCGCCGACAGGCGGGAGAAGCTGGAGGGACTGCGGGAGGCGGGCATCGACCCGTTTCCCCCTGAGTTCGCCGAGAAGGAGGACATCGGCGAGGTGCGCGCCGCGCATGAGGGGCTGGCGCCGGGGATGGAGACCGAGTCGCGCCACCGCGTCGCGGGGCGGATCGTCGGTCGCCGCGGCCACGGCAAGGCCTGTTTCCTCGACCTCCGTGACGGCAGCGGCCAGATCCAGCTCCACGCGCGCGTGGACCTGCTCGGCGAGGAGCCCTACCGGTTGCTGGTCGACCTCGATCTCGGCGACATCGTCGGGGTCGAGGGAACGGCGCTAGCGACCAGGCGGGGCGGGGAGCTCTCGCTGGCGATCGACCGCTGGCGCCTGCTCGCCAAGAGCCTGCGACCGCCGCCGGACAAGTTCCACGGCCTCGAGGACGTCGAGACGCGCTACCGCAAGCGCGAGCTCGATCTGATCGCCAACGAGGAGAGCCGCCGGCTCTTCGCGCTTCGCGCCCGCACGGTCAGCGAGGTCCGCCGCTGGCTCGACGAGCGCGGCTTCATCGAGGTCGAGACGCCGGTCCTGCAGCCGCTCTACGGCGGCGCCCTGGCACGGCCGTTCACGACTCACCACAACGCCCTCGACCGCGACTTCTACCTTCGCATCGCCACCGAGCTCTATCTCAAGCGTCTGGTCGTCGGTGGCATCGACCGCGTCTACGAGCTGGGCAAGGACTTCCGCAACGAGGGCATCTCGCACAAGCACAACCCCGAGTTCACGATGCTCGAGTGGTACGAGGCCTGTGCCGACTACGCCGCCACCGCGCACAAGGTCGAGACGATGGTCGCCGAGGTGGCCGAGCGAGTGCTGGGAACGACCGAGGTGCAGCGCGGCGAGGTGACTATCGACTTCGCCCCGCCCTGGAAGCGGGTGACCATCCGCGACGCGATTCGCGAGCGCACCGGCATCGACATCCTCGAGCACCCGACCCGAGAGGCGCTGGCGGCGGCGATGGGGACGGAGCCCGACCCCGAGGAGGGCTGGGGCAAGCTGGTCGACGGGCTGCTATCGAAGTCGGTCGAGCCGGAGCTGGTCCAGCCGACCTTCGTCCTCGACTACCCGGTCGAGCTCTCGCCCTTCGCCAAGTCCCACCGCTCCGAGAAGGGGCTGGTCGAGCGCTTCGAGGCCTTTGCCGGCGGCATGGAGATCGCCAACGGGTTCAGCGAGCTCAACGACCCAGACGAGCAGCGCCGGCGCTTCGAGCAGCAGGCGGAGGAGCTAGCTCGCGGCGACGAGGAGGCGCAGCCCTACGACGAGGACTTCGTCGCCGCGCTCGAGCAGGGGATGCCGCCGACCGGCGGTGTCGGCATCGGCATCGACCGCCTGGTGATGCTGCTGACCGGCGCCAAGAGCGTCCGCGAGGTCGTTCTCTACCCGGCAATGCGCAGCTGAACCGGCCAAAAGGCCGCTCTGAGCGAATATTTGCGTCTCGGGGCCGGTTGGACGCTCTCGGTATCGTTAATGGGCACATGGGCGCCTCCCGATGAATCGAAGGGCGTCCGCCGATACTTACTCGGCGCAGCCGCGTTGAGTGGATAGAGAGACTTTTGTTCGAGAGATTCACAGAGCGAGCCCGACAGGTAGTCGTCCTGGCCCAGGAAGAGGCCCGCACGCTGAAGCACAACTACATCGGCACCGAGCACATCCTTCTCGGCCTGCTGCGCGAGGAGGAGGGGCTCGCCGCCCGCGTGCTCGAGTCGCTCGACATCACCACCGAGAGGGTGCGCTCGCAGGTGGTACGGATCGTCGGTTCGGGCGAGGAGGTCACCTCCGGCCAGATCCCGTTCACGCCACGGGCCAAGAAGGTTCTCGAGCTGGCACTGCGTGAGGCGCTCTCGCTCGGCCACAACTACATCGGCACCGAGCACATCCTGCTCGGCCTCGTGCGTGAGAACGAGGGCGTCGCCGCCCGCATCCTGCTCGACTTTGACGCCGACTCCGACAAGATCCGCAACGAGGTGATCCGGATGCTCTCCGGGCCCGGCGGGCGCCGCCAGGGCGGTGGTGGCGGTCCCGGCGCCAGCGGATCCGGAGAGGGGAAGAAGTCTTCGAAGCTGCTCGACCAGTTCGGCCGCAACCTGACCAAGCTCGCCGACGAGGGCAAGCTCGACCCGGTGATCGGTCGCGAGACCGAGATCGAGCGGATCATGCAGATCCTCTCCCGCCGCACCAAGAACAACCCGGTGCTGCTCGGCGAGCCCGGCGTCGGCAAGACCGCCGTGGTCGAGGGCCTGGCCGCCCGCATCAACAAGGGCGAGGTTCCCGAGCTGCTCAAGAACAAGCAGATCTACACGCTGGACCTGGCCGCTCTGGTCGCCGGCTCCAAGTACCGAGGCGAGTTCGAGGAGCGGCTGAAGAAGGTGATGAAAGAGATCACCCAGCGCGGCGACATCATCCTCTTCATCGACGAGCTCCACAACCTCGTCGGCGCCGGCGCCGCCGAGGGCGCGATCGACGCCGCCTCGATCCTGAAGCCGGCGCTTGCCCGCGGCGAGCTGCAGACGATCGGCGCCACCACGCTCGACGAGTACCGCAAGTACCTGGAGCGCGACTCGGCGCTGGAGCGTCGCTTCGCCCAGATCAAGGTCGACCAGCCCTCGGTCGAGGACACCATCAAGATCCTCGAGGGGCTGCGCGAGCGCTACGAGCAGCACCACCGCGTCAACATCACCGACGACGCGCTGG
>JANWHD010000044.1 GCA_025450585.1 Solirubrobacterales bacterium | reverse complement strand
GCCCCTCCCCAAAACACTCAAGCGAGGCTCCCGCCGAGCGTTTTGGGGAGGGGCGCCAGCACCCGGTCGTCACTTACGCCAGCAGTTTCGCCTTGGCCTGCTCAAACTCCTCAGCAGAGAGCGCGCCCTTTTCCTTCAGCTCATTCAGCTTGTGCAGTTCGTCGGCCGGTGTCGCGTGAGCCTGTTCGCGGATGTAGGAGTCCATGTGCTGCTTGGCCTCGGCCTGCGCCTTGATCGTCCGGTCGCGCATGCCGTTGCCGCGGGCGATCAGGTAGATCAGCGCCGTCAGGAAGGGGATGAAGACCAGGAAGAAAACCCAGGCGGCCTTGGTCCAGCCGGAGATCTCGTGGTCGCGGAAGACGTCGGTGAGGATGGTGATCAGGATCCAGATCCAGATCACGAAGAAGAAGATCTCGAAGGCGAGCAGCATGGCTTCGCCCAGGTTGATGTTTGCGAGGGGCAAGGGGACGATCCTTTCGGGTCGGGGATAGCGTTGCGTCCACGCTACCTCAGTAGGCGCCGTGCGAACAACACGGCAGCGACCGCGGTGGCCAGGTTGAGACTGGAGACGCCCGTGCGCATCGGGATCGCCAGCCGGGCGTCGGCGCGGTCGAGCAGCTCCTCGCTGAGCCCGTAGCGCTCGGTGCCGAAGGCGAGGATGGAGCGGGGCGAGAGACCGCGCAGGTCGGCGTCCTCGCCGTCGGGGTCGATCGCGACGAGCGGGCGATCCGCGCTGGGCAGCACCTCGACGGCCGCCACCGGCAAGGCGAAGTGCAGCCCGGCGGCCCCCCGCAGCGCCTCGGGGTGCCAGGGGTCGTTGCTGCCGGTGGTGAGGACCGCCGCGGCGTCGGCCGCCGCCGCCACCCGCACGCAGGCCCCCATGTTGCCCATCGTGCGCGGGTCCTCGAGCAGGACCACCGGCGCGGCCCTCCCGCCCGCCAGCACCGCGGCCACGTCGACCGGCGGACGCCGGGCGATCGCGACCGCGCCGGTGCGCGGCGCATGGGGGACCATCCGCTCGATCTCCCCCGCGCTCACCTGCTCGACCCGCCCGGTCAGCGAGCCCTCCAGGTCGGGGGCCAGCTCTGCCGCAAGGCGCTCCAGCTCCTTCGGGTCCGAGGCGACCGCCTCGACGATCTCGGCGCCGAAGCGCAGCGCGTGCTTGAGCGCGTGGAAGCCCTCCAGGACCGCCAACCCGCGATCGCGGCGGGCGGCTCGGAAACGCTGCACTAGGGCGTCGCTCACCGTCTCATCATGACCTGGATCAGGACATCGACGGCGAGCCGACGACCGGCGCGTGACCGCTGTCGTCGGAGAGCGAGTCGAGGAACGACGTCAGGTAACGGCCGATCACCTTGCCGTTCTGCGCGGGCCACTGCGGTCGCTCGCTGAGGCTGGAGGTCTCACCGTGGCCGCCGGTCGGCCGCCCGTAGAGGTACCGCGGCTCCCGACCGGTCCACAGGACCCCGCGCAGGACCGGGTCGAACGGCTCGGAATCTACGCCGGCCCCGCATTCGCGGGCGATCAGACCGGCCGCGACATCGGCCTGCTGGGTCGCGATCCCGCCCTGCTTGATCGGGAACGCGGTCACGTCGCCGGCGGCGAAGACGCGATCGGCGCCGATCGCCCTGCCGTACTCGTCGACGCCGACGAAGCCCTCGGGGTCGTGGGGCAGCCCCACGACCTGCCGGCCCTCCAGGCGCGGCAGGCCGATCACCGCGTCGGCCTCGACCGCTTCGCCGGGCGCAATCCGCAGCCGCCCATCCTCGAAGGCGACCGGGTGGGCGCCGGCAAGGACCTCGACCCCGCGCTCCTCGAGCAGCTGGCCCATCTGCTCTCCGGCGCGGCGGCCGAAGAGCTCCAGTGGAGCGTCCTCCGGAGTGACGACCGTGAGCCGGGTGCGGCCACGACCCACCTTCGCCAGCTCGCTGGCGGCGAACAGAGCCAGCTCGTAGAGCGGCAGCGCCCAGCTGGGTCCGCCGGGCATCGTGAAGACGAGGCTTCGCAGCCGGCCGGCGCGCAAGTCGGCGACGACGTCCCCGACCTGACCCTCGTCGGCGACCCCCCAGAAGGTGACGGCACCCGGCACGGCCCAAAGCATCCGCACACCGGTCGCGAGCAGGAGGAAGTCGTAGGAGAGCCGCTCTCCGTCGCGGGTTACGGCGAGCCTCTGCCTGGGCTCGACCGAGACGATCCCGTCGGAGTGAAAGGACGCGCCGCAGCGTGCGGCGAGCGCCTCCATGTCATAGCGAAATATCCGGGCCGCCCCGTAGGGCTCGCCGACGGCAAACGGGCGGAAGGCGAACTCGCGTCGCGGGTCGCGCATCTCGACCTCGACCAGCTCGCCGGCAAGATCGCGCAGGGCCAGCGCGGCCTCGACGCCGGCGATGCCGGCGCCGGCGATCAACACCCGTGCCCTCTCGCCTTCCCGGTGCTCTATCTGACTCGCCATGGCATGACACTACGTCCGGGACGAGTCGAGTCCATCCGCAGGAACCCGCCGAGTCGGTTACGGATTTTCCACGGTAGCCCCGGCGGTCAGACGTCGCGCGTCAAGCCGCCGCGTTCCTGGGTGGGCCGAGCACCGAGATCACGTCCTGGTCGGAGACCTGCGAGAAGTCCCGATACCACTCTCCCACCCCGTAGAGCTGTGGCGGTTCGGCCAGGCAGACGACCTCATCGGCCTCTCCGCGCAGCCGCGCGGCCGAGTCGGGCGCGCAAACGGGAACGGCGAGGACGAGGCGGCGCGGCCCCCGGCGACGGATCGCCCGCAGCGCCGCGGTGTCGGTGACCCCGGTGGCGACGCCGTCGTCGACGACGACGACGACGCGGCTCCTCAGCTCCATCGCCTCTCGATCTCCGCGGTAGGCGGCAACCCGGCGGCGCAACTCGGCGGTCTCGCGATCGACGATCGAATCGAGCACGCCACCGCTGATCCCGAGGACCGCCAGGGCCTCGGCGTCGAAGACACGGGTACCGTCCTCGGCGATCGCCCCGATTCCATACTCGGGGTTGTGGGGAGCGCCGAGCTTGCGCACGGCGAGGATCTCCAGTGGCGCATGAAGCGCCGCCGCCACCTCACCGGCCACGGGAACGCCCCCGCGCGGCAGACCGACGACGACCGGATCCTCCGCGGCCAGGGGCAACAGCCGGTCGGCCAGCCGGCGCCCGGCATCGCGGCGGTCGCGGAACCGCGTGGGCTGGGGATCCCCGTTTGCCGAAGCCATCCTCGGCCGATTGTCCAGTGGCTCGGGGCCGGAGGCAACGGTGTATTGCCCCCACATCCGTTCGGCTTTTCCCGGATAGCCGGCGAGCGAACAGGCCATCGTCTCGCCGGCAGGCGGGCAATACGCGAAGGCGCGCCCATCCTCGGTGAGATGCAGATAGCGCCTGGTGCCCATGTGCTTGTAAGCGTGAAGCCGGGTTCCGCCTTTAGCTCTACCTCGAACATCCACATGAACTCGCCGACATAGACGCGAGCGAGGTAGAGCAGCGGCTCCCAGTTAGGCGTTTCGTATTGGACCATCCGACCTGGAATTCGTTTCTTCTTGGGCATAGCCCAACCCTTGCCCGGCCAGACGCACGAAACAAGGCCCGTTCGTGGCAGGACTGAGACTTTTCCGTCCCCGAGCTGCGATCCATTCACGTCCAGTGGGGGCTACGAACCGACGTAGCGCGCCACGGCCTCGCGGGCCAGATCGCTGACCGAGCGCCCTTCTCTCTCGGCTCGTTCCTCCATCGCCAAGTAGAGCTCGGGCGTGATGCGAAAGCTCATTCGAGGGGATGTTCCATTGCCCGAAAGGGAAGGCCGGCCTACGAACTGGCGTTTCGCCTTTGACAGGTCATAGCCGCGTTCTGCCTCGTCGGCTACCCAGGTGCGCCAGAGTCGAAAATTCAATCCGACGAAAGTCGAGCCGCACAAGACAAGACGCATTCGAATCGGACTGGATTTCTTCTCGATCGAATTTCCCAGCACGCTTCTCGGGTAGGGAGAACCCATGCCCAGCCTCGTCCTCGGCCCATTGCTTCGCTACGTCTCGGAAACCAAGGCGACGGTCTGGGTCGAGACCGACGAGCCTTGCGAGGTCGAGGTGCTCGGGCGTCGCGAGCGGACCTTCGGGGTCGCGGGGCACCACTACGCCCTGGTACGGATCGAGGGGCTCGAGCCGGGCGGCTTCTACGAGTACGAGGTCGCCCTCGACGGCGAGTCCGCCTGGCCGGAGCCGGGCCACGACCTGCCGCCCAGTGCGATATGCACGCTCGAGGCCGGCAAGCCGCTGGACGTCTGCTTCGGCTCGTGCCGGGTGGCCGTCCCGCACGAGAAGCCGTACACGCTGACCCAGGACGAGCACGACGATGGCCATGAGCTCGACGCCCTGCGCGTGCTGGCGGCGCAGATGGCACGCCAGGAGCGCAGCAAGTGGCCCGAGCTACTCTTCCTGCTCGGCGACCAGATCTACGTCGACGAGGGCTCGCCGCGCACGCGCGAGAAGATCCGCGCCAAGCGCGACGTCAGCCAGTCCCCAGGCGAAGAGGTAATCGACTTCGAGGAGTACACCTGGCTCTACGAAGAGTCGTGGAGCGATCCGCTAATCCGCTGGCTCTTCTCGACCGTCTCGATCTCGATGGCCTGGGACGACCACGACATGAGCGACGACTGGAACATCTCGCGCTCCTGGCACGAGGAGATGGACCGCAAGGAGTGGTGGCACGAGCGCGCCGTCGACGGCATCGCCAGCTACTGGATCTACCAGCACCTCGGCAACCTCTCGCCACGCGAGCTCGACGACAACGACGTCTACGCCAAGGTGCGGGGCAACCCCGACGCGACCGAGGTGCTGCGCGACTGGGCGCGTGAGATCGAATCGACTGCCGCCGGCACGCGCTGGAGCTACTGCCGTGACCTCGACGGGGCGCGGGTGATCTTCCTCGACTCGCGTGCCTCCCGCGTGCTCTCCGAGGAGCATCGCTCGATGTTCGACGACGAGGTCTGGGAGTGGATCGTCGATCACGCCAGCGGCGACTTCGACCACCTGCTGCTGGCGACCACCGTGCCCTACCTGCTCTCCCCCGGCTTCCACCATCTCGAGGCTTGGAACGAGCGCCTCTGCGACGGCGCCTGGGGCAAGCCGATCGCGGGCGCCAGCGAGCAGCTGCGGCGCGCCCTCGACTTCGACCACTGGGCCGCATTCCAGTTCTCCTTCCAGCGCCTGCGCAAGCTGCTCGAAGAGGTCGGCTCCGGCAAGCGCGGCAAGCCGCCGGCATCAATCGTGCTGCTCTCGGGCGACGTCCACCACGCCTACCTCTGCGACGTCGCCTTCCGGCCCGAGGCAGGCGTGCGGAGCGCCGTCTACCAAGCCGTCTGCTCGCCATATCGCAACCCCCTCGACGCGAAAGAGCGCCGGGTCATCCGAGCCGGCTTCTCGCGCCCCTTCGCCGCTGCCACCCGCGGCCTGGCTCGCCTCGCCGGCGCTCCCGACCCCGGTATCCGCTGGCGCCTGCGCGAGGGGCCCTACTTCGACAACCAGGTCGCCACCCTGCGCCTCGACGGCCGCAAGGCGATCGCCCGCCTCGACAAGACCGTCGCCGGCGACGACGAGGAGCAGGCGCTGGAGAAGACCTTCGAGCGCCGCATCGCCTAGAAGCGGCGCTAGTCTCCGCGCGTTTTCTCTCCGAGCAATGGCGCCGCAAACGACTTGACCTTCGATGTCGCCGCAAGGCCGAGCGGCTCGAGGCCGAAGAGCTCCTCGGTCGAGCGCAGCAACGAGTAAGGGTTGTAGGCGCCGGCATCGGTGGCACCGGGAGCGACGAAGCGCGAGAGCAGCAGAGCGCCGACGCGCAGCGGATCGGTGCCGGGGGGAGCGTCAGCGCTCAGTGGGTTGGCGGCAGCAAAGTTGACGATCAACAGCCCGTCTTTCTCGTAGGCGGGCGAGGCGAGGATCTTCGGCGCCCACTCGGCCAGGAACGCGTCGGCACTCGCCGCTCCTTCGGCCGCTCCGGCCGGGCACTTGCCAACCATCCCGGCGGTGCACTGGGTGGGGGCGATGTAGGAGTAGTTCGGTGTCTTCTCCAGCTTGGCCAGGTCGCCGCTCAGTTCCTCGAGCGGCACGTCGTTGATCGCACAACCGCCGACGTCGAGCAGCGAGTGAAAGTAGACGAACGGGTTCTGGCTCGCCACGTAGCCGCCGGGCTCGCCTGCATCCGCCTCACCAGGACCGGGATAGACACAGTTATGAGGGCCGCCCGTCTCGTCGACCATGCCCTCCACATAGGCGTGCCAGCTGAACTGCCCGCTGGTCAGCTGGTCGGCAACGGTCAGCGCTTCAACCGGGTAGGCGCAACCGGAGCCGCCGACGACTCCCCTGCCGTCCAGCTTCGCCGTCGCCGGGAACTCCTCGTAGGTGATGCAGTCGGCTGCCGTCGCCGGGTTGGGCGGCTGGCCGCTGATCGCCGCGATCTGGTTTGCGAGCCCCGAATCGTCAAGCAGCGCGTACTCGCTCAACAGCTGCCCCTGCGGGCGCAGCGTGCCCGAGAGGTAGGGCATCTGCGACTGGGAGCCGAAGGACTGCTCGTAGCCCGGACTGGTCAGCGAGATGACGAAGACGTGCTTGATGCGACCTGCTTCGGGTGTGTTCGCAGCCTGTTCGGGCGCCGGCTCCTTGGCCGCCGGCACGCTCGCCGGCGCCGCGATCGGCGCCGGCGAGGCGAGCGGCCCGCCGGCCGCTTCCGCGCCACCCTGGGCGGGGGCGGAGGAGCCGGCCCCGGGCGAGGATCGACCCGGGGCTGGCGCGGTCGCGACCGGAGTGCTGTCGGAGGCAAGGCTGCGCCCCAGGAGCGCCGCCAGGGCGCCGCTTTCGCCGGTGCCGGTGAGCGCCGCCGCCACGATCCCCGTGGTCGCCACCAGCGAAGAGGCAACCAGCAGGCCAAAGCGCTTGCCGGTCAGCGTCGCCGCGGCCGCGGCAGCCCGCTTGGCGATGCCGGCGATCGCGGCCTTCATCAGGCCACCTCCGATACCAGCGACTGCCCGCACTGCGGGCAGAAGCGCACGGCCTGGCCGTAGGGCGAGCCGCAACTCGGGCACAGCCCGGCGGCGTCGGCCCGTTCGAGCTCGAGCATCCGTTCGAGCGAGAGCAGCTCCGCGTCGACCCGCTGCAGCTCGGCCGCCTTACGGGTCAGGACGTCGATCCGCAGGTGATCGCGGATCGCCATCTCGTAGAAGGCGCCGCCCAGATCGGCCTGCATGACCGTGAACTTCTCCAGCAGCCGATCGCGTTTCGCCTGCAGCTCGGCGTCCTCCTGCTTGGGCCGGCTCATGGCTGCGCCCCCGTCGGCAGGGCCGGGGCCGAGTCGGGATCGCCGCCGACGACGATCACGTCGGGCAGGTTCTGCTGCGCTTCGATGTAAGTCTTGCCGGCCTGTTTGACGTTCGATTCGACCAGCCGCGTGTCTTCTTCGGTCTTCTCCTTGGTCGGCTCGAAGCCGGTGATCTGGTGGATGGTCCCGTTGTCGGTTTGGGCGACCACCTTTCCTCCGCCCTTGCCTTTGCCTTGCGCACCCTGCTTGCCCTCGGCTTTCGTCTTCGCCAACGCTGCGCCCGCAACTGGCCCGGTGCTCGCCACCGCTGCGTCCTGTTCTCGCAGCGCCTGCAGCAGCGCCTCGTCGTTACCACCGTCGCCCGAGCGGCCGACCATGACTCCCAGCGCCACCGCGATCGGCAACAGCGCGAAGAAGCCCACCGCCGCGGCACGACTGCCCGGGCCGGCTTTCGCCGGCGTTCGGGTCAGCGGCCGACGAGCGCGCTTGCTCATCATCGCGAAGTAGCGCGAGGAGGGATTGGCGCCGTTGCCGCGGCGCGCCGCGCAGTGGACGCAATAGCGCTGCTGCGGGTCGAGCGATGCGCCGCATTCCTCACACGGCTCATACCTATTTTGATCTGTCATCTCGCTCCTTGTGCTCACGCGCTTCGAGGATTCGCTTCGATTCCGCCTGCTTTTCCGCAGCCGTGTCCTGCGTGGTCTGACAGCCAAACAGGCCAAGGGCGAGCACGAGGGTGACCAGGTATGTGTTGCGCCTAGCCGAACGCACCGCTCACGTACTCCTGCGTTCGCTTCTCACGCGGTGAGCCGAAGACTGTCGTCGCCGCGCCGTACTCGACCAGGTCCCCTAGGTACATGAAGGCAACGTGATCGGCGATCCGGTAGGCCTGCTGGAGGTTGTGGGTGACGATCACCACCGCGACGTCGTCGCGCAAGTTGACGATCAGGTCCTCGATCACCTGGGTCGACTGCGGGTCGAGCGCCGAGCAGGGCTCGTCGAGCAGCAGCACCTCTGGCTCCGCTGCCAGCGCTCGGGCGATGCAGAGCCGCTGCTGCTGCCCGCCGGAGAGCCTCAGCGCCGGGTGGTCGAGGTTGTCCTTGACCTCCTCGAAGAGGCCGGCGCGATCCAGGGCGCTGTGCACCTGCGGCTCGAGCGTCTTGCGGCGCTGTCGCCGCGAGCCTTGCTCGCGCAGGACGTAGGCGATGTTGTCGAAGACGCTCATCGGGAACGGGTTGGGCTGCTGGAAGACCATCGTCACCCGGCGGCGCAGCAGCGTCGGCTCGATCAGGCCGATGTCGACGTCGTCGAGCAGGATGCGCCCGCTCACCCGTGCCGTCCGGGTCAGCTCGGTGAGCCGGTTGAGCGAACGCAGCAGGGTCGTCTTGCCGCAACCGGAGGGACCGATCATCGCCAGCACCTCGCCCTGGCGGATCGGCAGCGAGACCGACTTGACCGCTTCGCGAGCGGCGTAGGAGACGGAGAGCTGGTCGACCTCCATGCGGCGGATCGAGAACTGGGGAGAGCCAATCGAGCGCCGCGCTCCGCTGAAGCCGCTCGGCGTGGCGGCGCCGTTGCCGTTGTGGCTCGGCGCCGGAACGACCACCGCGCGCGGAGGGCTGGAACCTTCGGGGTCAAGCCGCCTGATCGGCGGCGGAGGAGGAGAGGCTACGAGCTCCACGTTCCTACCTTTCTGGCGCGGCGGTGGACGATGTCGACTGCCGCATTCAGCGCCAGCACCATGAGCAGCAGGACGAAGGCCGCCGCGTAGGCCTTCTCGGGCTGGTTGAGGTTCCCTGTC
This sequence comes from Solirubrobacterales bacterium, assembly GCA_025450585.1. GTDB lineage: Bacteria > Actinomycetota > Thermoleophilia > Solirubrobacterales > 70-9 > VRUE01. Next base: position 15,240 of record JANWHD010000044.1, on the reverse strand, counting down.
GGCGAGGCCTCGTAGACGAAGTTGGTCAGCGTCGTGCCGGCGCCGCGCAGGTAGTTGAAGGGGAAGGCGGCGCCTTCGACCGGAGCGAAGTTCTGAGTCGCCCCGAGCAGCACGACGATGATCGCCGTGTCGCCGATGATCCGCCCCAGGCCGAGCATCGCCCCGGTCGCCACCTGCGGGCGTGCCGCCGGCAGCAAGATGCGCCGCGCCGTCGCGATCTTCGTCTTGCCGACCGCGTAGGAGGCCTCGCGCACGTGCTGGGGGATCGCGCTGAGGCCCTCGCGGGTGCTGGCGACGACCAACGGCAGGGCGACCAGCGAGAGCATCGCCGAAGCCCCGAAGAAGGAGCGGCCGAAGACCACGCCTTCGGACGTGCGGCTGAGGAAGCCCAGCGCCGCGCTCGAGAAGATCACCGTGCCGAAGAGGGCGAGGACGATCGAGGGGATGCCGGCGATCGCCTCGATCGTCGACTCGGTGACCCGCGCCAGAGCAGCGGGGCGGCCGTACTCGACCAGCCAGACCGCGACGCCGACGCCGACCGGCAGGGCGATGGCGATGCCCATCGTGGCGACGATCAGCGTGCCGAAGAAGGCGTCGGAGAAGCCGCCGGTCTGACCCTGGCTGAAGCCCGCCGTCGCCGGCGTGAACAGCATCTCGGGGCGCAGGTACTTGATCCCCTGCACGAACAGGTAGGCGACGATCGCCACCGCGATCGCGCAGAAGAGCAGTCCCAGTGCCCAGCAGATCGCCAGGCCGATGCGATCGGAGAGATGCCAGGTGCTGCCGCTCTGCGGCAGCCCTTTCGAGGGCTTCCGGGGGGCGCCGCCCGACGGGGGCGACGCCGGCGGCGTGGCGACCGGGGCGCCCATCAGGCCGTCGCTCCGTATTTCCGCATCGAGCGCCGTGCGACCCAGCCGGCGAGGGAGAACATCGTCGCCGAGAAGAGCAGCACGGCGGCGATCGCGAAGAGTGTGCTGTTGGCCGGCTCGGAGCCCAGCAGGTCGATGTTCTTGACGATCGTCGGCGCCAGCGGCCGCGAGGGCTCGAAGATGAAGATCAGGCCGTCGGCCGGGTTTGGGGCGAAGGCCACCGAGCCGGAGACCATCGCCAGCATCACCGCCTCGCCGATCGCTCGCGCGGTCGCCAGCACGGTCCCGGCGACGATCGCCGGGCGGGCCGTGCGCACGGCGATCTTCCAGGTCGTGCGCCAGCGGTTGACGCCGAGCGCCAGCGAGCCTTCCAGCCAGCCGGGGCGCACGGAGCGGAGCCCGTCGGAGAAGATCGAGGTCATCAGCGGCGCGATCATCAGGGCGAGGATCAACACCGCGGCCAGCAGGCTGTAGCCGCTCAGCGAGATCACCCCGGCGACCGAGGCCCGTTGCGGCTCGGTGACCAGGTGGTTGCCGATGAACGGCACCACCAACAGCACCCCGAGCAGGCCGTAGATCACTGAGGGAACGCTGGCCAGGAATCGGACCACGGGCGCCAGCACGTTGCTCATCGGCTCGGGCGCGAACTCGACCAGGAAGACGGCGACGAAGAGCGAGGAGAAGAAGGCGATCAGCACCGCCCCTCCGGTGATCAGAAAGGTGCTCCAGAGCAGCTGCCAGGCGTGGAAGGTGTAGACGTAGCCCTCGGGGCCGCCCAGGCCCGAGAGGTAGATCTGGTTGATCTGGTCATCGACGTTGCCGCCGGGGCCGAACCAGGCCAGCCCGTTGTGGGCGAAGGAGGGCCAGGCCCGCCAGAAGACGGTGGCGATCAGCGCCAGCAACAGGACCACGACGGCGCAGACCAGCGCGCCGAGCAATCGCTCAGCGCGCTGGTCCGACCACCGGGGGCCGTACTCCTCGGAGAGGTGGGCCTCCTCCATCTACTACTTCTTGGCCTTCTTGTTGAAGGCGGGGACGGCGCCGGCCTTGAGGATCACTTCACCGGCCAGCGGGCTGCGCCGCGCCCAGTCGATGAACTTCTGCAGGGCCGGGCTGACGCCCGAGCTCGGCACGACCAGGAAGAGGTAGCGCGAGAGCGGGTACTTGAGCGGCTCGACGCTGATCTTCGAGGCCTGGCAGGGAACGCCGTTGACGTTGAGGGTCTTCTGGCCGTTGCCCTGCCATGCCAGCCCGTCGTAGCCGATCGCGTTCGGGTCCTGCTTGACCGCGTTGGCGACGAGGCCATCGGCGGTCAGCGCATTGACGTTCGATGACGGCAGTTCGTTGTTGAGCACCGCCTGGAGGAAGAAGTTGTAGGTCCCTCCATTGGTGTCACGGCCGACCGGGTTGATCGTCGTGGTCAGGCCCGAACCGGGTATCTGGCTCCAGTTGGTGATCAGGCCCCTGTAGATGTCGTGGACCTGCTGGATCGTGATGTTTTTGAGCTTGTTGCGTGGGTTGACGTCTATGCAGAGCCCGTCGAGGAACATCTTGATGTAGGTCGTCCCGGCGTCGCTAGGGAGCGGGGTGCGGGCGTTGCCGGCGAACTGGCTGGTGCCGTTCTGGACGTCCTTGACTCCGGCGTTGCCGCCATTCGCCGTGTAGACGAAGTGGACCTTCTTGTTGACCTTCTTGGTGTAGGTGGCGAACAGCGCCTGTAGCACTGGCTGCATTGCTACCGAGCCCGACCCGATCAGGGTCTGGGCGCCGGCAGTTGCCGGGGCGGCAAGCGCCACGAGGGCGATCACCGCGATGGCGAGGGACTTGATCCTCATCTCGTTTTTGATCCTTTCCTGCCGGGTACTGGAGTTTCTTGATTGGCTAACTCGACATGACCCTACCAGCTTCTGTACTTTATTGACCTCTTTACTAAAGAAGGCCACCCAGGCGGCCTCTAGACACGGAGGATCAATTGCTCAGAAGAAGACTCTCTACGCCCCGCGCAATCACCGCGGTGGCCCTGGCGGGGTTGCTGGCCGCCGCGGTGGCGGTAACCCCGTCACTCGCCGGCCCCTTCATCACCAAGAAGAGCGCCGGGCATATCTACGTCACCAACAAGAAGGCGGCGACGCTCTATCTGAAGAAGAAAGCCGCCGATAACACCTACGTGAAACGGGCCGAGGCGCCGCTGCCAGCGGTCGGCTCGGTCGCGGCGGGGACGGCCGTCTTCGGTCCCTCCGGAGCGACGACGCCGGGCTTCATCCCGACCGCCTTCACCGCGTTCGCCACCCCTGGCAACGCCTCGGCGGTCATCACGTTCTCCGGCTCGGCGACCTGCGTCGCGGCGAAACCAAGCATCGATCTCGCCTGCCCGATCCAGATCTTGGTCGACGGCCAGGCGACCGGCAAACTCAACTTTGCCCCGGCGACGGCAGCCTCCCCGGCGCCGGCCCCGATCGTCAACACCGTGACGCTGACCACGGTCCTTCAGAAGGGTGGTCACGTCGTCGCGGTCCAGTACGCGGGCGCGAAAAACGTGATCTTCACGCTGAAAGGCTGGAACCTGGCGGTGCAGGCCTACCCCGAGCGCCCGGAAGAGGTCCCGGAGGCGACGAAATAGCCCCACTGCCGACGGGACGAAATCCGGAGCCTAGCTCCGGATTTCGTCCCGTCGGCGGCATAGTCAGTGGCCGCGGAGCTGGAAGCGCCCGGGGCGAGGCAGGGACTCGCCGAGAACCAGGCGGGCCCGGTAGTAGAGAGCTTCGAAGGTCTGGGTATCGAGCTCGTCGACGTCCTTCCTCTCACGTCCCGGCTGGGTGCTGCTGCCTTCGGCCGGCCCCCCTCCGATCGGTTGACGCAGAACGCCGTTCAACCTGCCGCGAGAGACAAAAGTGGTGTGGCTGGGCTCAGGGCTCACCGGCTCTCCTTTCTTGGGTTTATTGACCATCTAACTCAAGAATAGCAACAAATAAAAATGGCGGTGGTTGGGACGGGGCACTACCCGGCAAGAGAGCGCCCCGTCCCGTCACCTCTTCAAGCGGCTGCAGATACCTCTGCGTCGTCGCCCCCGTCTGGGTGGCGGGGAGTCGAGGCCCCACCCCCCTCGGGCGGCGGGACATCGCCGCTGAAGCTCTTTGTCTGCCCGGGCCGCAGGTAGACGATCTGGCCCTCGCGCAGCTCCAGCTTCTGGAGTTCGGCGCGGGTCAGCTGGGCCCAGACCTCGGTGCCGTCGCCGAGCACGAACTCGACCCGGATCTCGAAGCCGAGGGCGACGATGCGCTGCACCATCGCCTCCTCGGCGCCGTCGTCGCGGTCGAGCCCGACGGTCATGTCGTGCGGCCGCACGAAGTGCTCGCCGAGCCGGTTGACCTCGCCGACGAAGCTCATCACGAACTCGTTGGCCGGGTGGTCGTAGAGGTCGTCGGCGCTGCCCGACTGCTCCACCCTCCCCTCGTTCATCACAACCAACTGCTCGGCGACGTCCATCGCCTCCTCCTGGTCGTGGGTGACGAAGATCGTCGTCACGTGCATCTCGTCGTGGAGGCGGCGCAGCCAGGTGCGCAGGTCCTTGCGGACCTTGGCGTCAAGCGCCCCGAAGGGCTCGTCGAGCAGCAGCACCTGCGGCTCGACCGCCAGCGCCCGGGCCAGGGCCATGCGCTGGCGCTGTCCGCCGGAGAGCTGGTCGGGATAGCGCTCGGCCAGCCCGTCGAGCTGGACCAGCTGGAGCAGCTCGTGGACGCGGGCGGAGATCTTCGCCTTGTCCCACTTGCGGATCTTCAAGCCGAAGGCGACGTTGCCGAACACCGTCATGTGCTTGAAGGCGGCGTAGTGCTGGAAGACGAAGCCGACCTCGCGCTTCTGGGCCGGCGTCTTGGTCGCGTCCTGGCCGTTGATCACGACCTGGCCGGCGTCGAGCGTCTCCAGCCCGGCGATCGCCCGCAGCAGCGTCGACTTGCCGCTGCCGCTGGGCCCCAGCAGGGCGGTCAGCGAGCCATCGGGGACGTCGATCGAGACATCGTCAAGAGCCTGAAAGTCACCGAAGCGCTTACGCGCTCCCTCGACTGCGATTCCCATCAGGAACCCTCCTTCGTGGTTGACGTTGAGATGGCGGCGTCACCCGTGATCGGGATCGGCCCGCCCTGGGCCTTGGCCTTGCGCCCGCCGACGCTCATCAGCAGCAGCGTCGTGAGGGCGAGCAGAGCGAGCACGATCGCGCCCGCGTAAGCGGCTTCCTCGTTGAACTGCTCGAAGGCCTTGGCGACGAAAAGCGGCAGGGTCTCGGTCTCTCCCGAGATCGAGCCGGAGACGATCGTCACCGCGCCGAACTCGCCCAGCACGCGGGCGGTGGTCAAGACGACGCCGTAGGCGACGCCCCAGCGGATCGCCGGCAGGGTGACCCGCCAGAAGGTCTGCCAGGCGTTGGCGCCGAGCGTCGACGCCGCCTGCTCCTGCTCGGTGCCGATCTCCTGCAGCACCGGCACCGTCTCGCGCACGACGAAGGGAAGCGAGACGAAGACACTGGCGAGGATCATCCCGGGGGTCGAGAAGAGCACCTGGATCCCCCATTCGGAGAGCGTCGGCCCGAACCAGCCGTCGGTGCCGTAGAGCAGGAAGAGGGAGAGCCCGACCACGATCGGGGAGATCGCGAAGGGCAGGTTGATGATCCCGTCGAGCACCGCGTTGCCCTTCCACTTGTGGCGGACGAGCAGCAGCGCGCAGCCGACCCCGAAGACGGTGTTGAGGGGGACGGCGACGGCGACCATCAGCAGGGTCAGCCAGATCGCGTGCAGCGCGTCGGGCGAGGTCATCGCCTCGATCGGCGGCCCGAGGCCGTGCTCGAACGTCTTGTAGAAGATCATCCCGACGGGGGCGAGCAGCAGCAGGCCGAGATAGCCGAAGGCGAGGGTGCGCAGGCCCCACTTGGCGGGCGTCGGGGTGCTCATCGACGAGCCCCCATCCGGGCGAAGAGGCTGACCGCGATCAGCAGCGTCAGCGAGATCGCCAGCAGCACGACCGAAACCGCCGAGGCGCCGGCGACGTTGCCGGACTCGATCTGACTTCGGATGAAGACCGAGGAGACCTCGGTATCGAAGGGGATGTTGCCCGAGATCAGGATCAGCGAGCCGTACTCGCCCAGCGCCCGGGCGAAGGCGAGCAGCACCCCGGCGAGGATGCCGGGCAGCAGGTTGGGGAAGATGATCCGCCGGAAGACGGTGAAACCGCCGGCGCCGAGCGAGGTCGCCGCCTCCTCCATCTGCTGGTCCATCTCCATCAGCAGCGGCTGGACCGCGCGGGTGACGAAGGGCAGGGTGATGAAGCAGAGCGCGACCACGATCGCCACCCGGGTGAAGGCGATGTCGAGGCCGAAGGGGCTGTCGGACCCGTAGAGCGTGAGCAGCGTCAGGCCGGCGACGATCGTCGGCAGCGCGAAGGGCAGGTCGATCAGCGCGTTGACAGCCCCCTTGCCGGGGAACTCGTCACGGACCAAGACCCAGGCGATGATCGTGCCGAAGACGGCGTTGATCGCGACGACGATCAGCGAGCAGATGACGGTCAGCTTCAGCGCCGCCATCGACTGGGCGCCGGTGACCGAGTCCCAGAAGGCACCGAGACCGCCGCTGGTCGACTCGGCGACCACGGCCGCCAGCGGCAGCATCACCATCAGGGACAGGTAGAGCACGACGAGGCCCCTGCCGAGGCCGACGCCGAGGCCGGGCAGGCGGATGCCTGCCCGGGGTGGTGCATTAGTTGTGAGGGTTGCCGGGTGACCCTCCATGGCTAGCCGCTGGTAGAGACGCCGAGTTCCTTCTCGATCTTCGCCACCGAGCCGGTTTCGTCGTCGAAGAACTCGTCGTTGACCTTTTCCCAGCCGCCGAACTCGGCGATCGTGAACAAGTCCTCAGGGGTCGGGAACTGCTTCTCGTCGACCAGCTTCGGGTTGACCGGGCGGTAGCCGTTCTCAGCCCACAGTTCCTGGCCGGCATCCGACCAGATGTAGTCGAGGAAGGCCTGGGCCGCATCCGGCGCATCCTTGGTGACCGCGATCGGCGTCTCGATCAGGATCGTCGAGGGCGGGATCACGTAGTCGACGTCCTCGCCCTCGTCCTGGGCCTTGATCGCCTCGTTCTCGTAGCCGAGCAGCACGTCGCCCTCGCCCTGAGTGAACGCGGCAAGCGCGTCGCGGGCGCTGCCAGGCTGGACCACCGTCTTGTCCAGCACGGTCTTGACGGCGTCGAGCGCCTGCTGCGGGGACTTGCCCTCGTGCAGCTGCGAGCCGTAGATCGCCATGATGTTCCAGCGCGCGGCCCCGGAGCTGAAGGGGTTCGGGGTGACGATCTCGACGTCCTTGGTGAGCAGATCGTCGAGCGACTCGAGACCCTCGGGGTTGCCCTTGCGGACGGTCATGACCACGACGGAGTCCTGGGCGATGCCGTCGTATTGCTTCGTGTCCCAGTCGGCCGCCACCTGTCCGGATTCGACCAGACGGATCATGTCGCCGCCCTGGGCGAAGTGGACGACGGAGGCCGGCTGGCCCGCCTCGACCGCGCGGCTCTGGTCGCCGGAGGCGCCGAAGGAGTTGCTGAAGCTGACGTCGGTCCCCTCGGAGGTGCCTTGGAACCCGGGCTCGAGAGCTTCCTCGTAGACGGCCTCCGGAGTCGAGTAGCCGACGACGTCGAGCTTGCCGCCCGAGGATGAACCGGTCGCCGAGTCGTCCCCTCCCCCGCAGCCCGCGACGACCACGGCGGCCACCAGTGCGAAGAGGAGGCCAAGCTTGGCCCTATGCCGGGTTGACTCGCGAGCTGCTCTCATAAAACAAATCCCTTCTTTGTTGACTGATTTAGTTTTTTGACTGACTTAGTTATCAAAGAGAGCGGCACCCTAGCACAATGTTGATCGGCAAAGTCGGAAAGACTGAGTCGGGCAATTCTCCGAGCGGTGCCGGGGATTTCACGCCACCCCGGGGGGCAAGAGCCCGGGGTGGCGGAGGGGGTCGAGAGAGTGCCTGGCCAAGTCGAGGCTGACAACGGTTTCCCGTCCTGGCCAGGCCGCGGCACGATACCGGACTTACGGGCTATCTACTGGTTTGCGGGAAACAGCAAGGGGACCGCGTGTTTATGCTCGAAGGAGGGTTGGCCCATGGCCAACCCGAGAGGAAAGAGCGAGGCCAACCGGGCACTTGCCCTCGGTGCGTTGCTGCGTAAGCTGCGCCGGGACCACGGCTACACCCTGGACCAGCTCGCCAAGCGCATCCCGATGTCAGCCTCCAACCTCTCCCGCGTGGAGCTGGGCAGCCAGGGCCCGCCTCCCGACGAGGTGATCGAGCGCATCGCCAAAGCGCTCGGGGTCGAGACCGCCGAGCTCCTGCATGCGGCAGGGAGGGTCGGCAGTGGCGAGTCCTTCGAGCAGGCCGTCCTTGAGCGGCTCGACGCGATCGGGCGCGACGTGCGTGAGGTCAAGGAGGCCGTCGTCGATCGCAAGGAGACGGAGCCCGGCGTTTCCTAGCTTTCCCGAGTCTCGCTCGCCGTCATGCGCTCAGCGGGGGCTGGCGATGCCCCCGCCTACCGAGGGAGGTGGCGCAGGGGCCGGTTCGGGCGCTGGTTCTGGAGCCGGCTCGGGCGCTGGCTCGGGGGCGGCTTCCGGCTCGGGCTCCGGCTCCTTGCCGCCGTCCTCGTCTTTCTTCGACGGCTTGTCGGTCGATTCTTCTTCGTCGTATTCGTATTCGTCGGAGTAGCCCGAGGACGAGGTGTGTTCGCTGTCGAGGCCGGAGAGCTCGGGGAGGCTGGCGGGCTGTGGGAATTCGGGGCAGTTGCCGGCCACCGCCGATTCCATGTAGTAGCGCCAGATCGGTCCCGCAGTAGGCCCGCCGTAGCCGGTCGCTTCGCGCGACTGCGGGTGCCCGACCCAAACCGCGGTCGAGTAGAGCGGCGTGTAGCCGACGAACCAGGCGTCCGAGAGGTCCTCGGAAGTACCGGTCTTGCCGGCCGCGGCGGAGCACCCCATGTAGGTGTAGCCGGCGCCGGTTCCCTGGGTGATCACGCCCTCCAGGATGCGGGTCACTTCATAGGCCTCGCCTTCGCTGAGGACCCGCTCGCCCGAGTCCGGGTCGACTTCGTCGACCTTGCCGTTCGGGAACTCGACCCGGTCGATCGCCGTCGCGTCGTGGTGAACGCCGCCGTTGGCGAGGGTGGCGTAGGCGTCGGCCATCTCCAGTGGCGTGACGCCGACGGCGAGACCGCCGATCCCCTCTGCCGGAACCGATTCCAACGGCGAGGTGATCCCCATTTCCTCCGCCGTCTTGGTCACCTCCTCGGGCCCGACGTCGAGATCGAGCTGGGCGAAGATGACGTTGACCGAGTGCCAGGTGGCGGAGTCGAGCGACATCGTGCCACCGCCCGGCTCGGAGTTGTTGACGACCCAGTCGGGACCGCCGCCGGGGATCTCCAGCGTCTTGGGGGAGCTCCCGTCGTAGTAGGTGCTGTCGGGGTCGACGCCCTGCCGGATCGCGGTGGCGAGGACGAAGGTCTTGAACGAAGAGCCGGGCTGGCGCTGCGCCTGCCATGCGTAATTGAACTGGCTTTCGCTCGCGTAGCCTTCGGTAGAGGCGAGGGCGACTATCTCGCCCGTTTCGGGGTCGACCGAAGCCAGTCCGGCCGCCGGTCCGCCTTCGGGGTAACAGACGCCGCAGGATTCGACCGCTTCCTGCGCCCGTTCCTGCAGCTGGGGGTCGATCGTCGTGTAGGCCTTGAGGCCGCCGTTTCGGACCGTGTTTATCCCGTATTTGTCGATCAGCTCCTGCTGGACGAGGTCGAAGAGGAACTGGTCGCGGATCACCCGGTACTTGTGCCCGGGATTGAGCCCGAGGCCGCTGGCGATCGCCTCGCGGGCCTCTGAGGACGTGATGTAGCCCTCGTCCTCCATCGCTTCCAGCACCTCGTTGCGGCGGTCGATCGCGGCCTGGGGGTTCAGGAACGGGTTGTATTCGGAGGGCGCCTGGGGCAGGCCGGCGATCAGCGCCGACTCGGTCAGGTTCAGCTCCTTCGCCGGCTTGCCGAAGTAGGTCTGCGCCGCCGCCTCGGCCCCGACTGCGGTCTCGCCTTCGACCGTCCCGTAGGGGGCGGTGTTGAGGTAGGCGGTCAGGATCGACTCCTTCGAGTGCTCCTGCTCCTGTTCGTAGGCGAGATGCGCTTCGATCAGCTTTCGTTCAATCGTCTCTTCGGGGTTCTGGATGTAGAGGTTGCGGACCAACTGCTGGGTGATCGTCGAGGCGCCCTGCACGGCCTTGCCGCCGGCCATCAGGTTCTTCCAGGCGGCGCGCACAATCGCGGGCGGGTCAATCGCGCCGTGCTCGAAGAAGTTCTTGTCCTCGATCGCCACCGTCGCGTCCTTGAGCGTCTGCGGCAGAGCCCGCGAGGAGACGGGCTGGCGGATGTTTTCGGACTGGATGAAACCGATCAGGGAGCCGTCGGCGGCGTAGATTGCCGAGGAACGGCCCTTCTGCACGGGTTTCAGGCTCGAGAGCGGGGGCGCCGATTCGTAGACGTCGATCGCCCAGCTCGCGGCGACGCCGCCCGCGATTGCGCCTGCGGCGGCGAGGATCCCCAGGAGGACCAGCAGCTTCTTCTTCCAGCTAGAGGTGTGCGACCGTCGTTGCCGTCGCGTCCGGCGGGCCATTCGGCTGCAAATTGTAGGGGGGGCGATAGCCTTGGACCCGATGACTGCCTTTCTGCACACGTGCTACCGGATCGGCGACATCGACCGCTCGGTCGAGTTCTACGAGAAGATCGGCTTCCGAGAGGTCGCCAGGATGCCGATCGGCGAGGAGGCGATCAACGTCTTCCTGGCGCTCCCCGGCGAAAACCCCTGCCTCGAGCTGACCTACAACCACGGCGTCGACTCCTACGACCTCGGCACCGGCTACAACCACATCGCCCTCACCGTCGACGACCTCGACGCCACCCTCGAGGATCTGGCCGCCAAGGGCATCGAGCCCGAAAAGCCCCCCTACCGCCCCGGCGGCCGCACCGAGGGCCACTTCATCTGCTTTCTCCGGGACCCCGACGGGTACCGCATCGAGCTGATCGGGGCTTAGCTCCCGTTAGATCCGCATGACGCGCGCCACGAGCGCGTCGAAGGCCCGGTCAGGCAGGACGCGGCGGGCCAGGGCCTGGCCACGAGCGTCAGCGCCGACCAAGTAACGGGTGCGGGGGCGCCCGGAGGTGAGGGCGTGGGCGATCGACTTCGCGACCTTCTCGGGTGGGATGCCGCGCTCGGCGGTCCGCTTCACCGCCGCCCGGAAGCGCTCGATCGTCTTGCCGTAGAGCTCGTCCTGGGAGTCGTGAGCACGCTCGGAGACCTCGTCGGCGATGCGCTCGCCGCGCTCCCAGATCGCGGTGTCGATCGAGCCCGGCTCGATCACGGCGACGTCGATCTTCCACGGCCGCAGCTCCTGGCGCAGGCAGTCGGCCACCGCCTCGATCCCGTACTTGGAGGCGTGGTAGGGCGCGCCAAAGGGCAGCGCCATCCGCCCGCCGATCGAGCTGACGAAGACGATCCGGCCGGTGGCACGGCGAACCAACGGCAGGAACGCCTGCGCGACCGCGACCTGGGCGGTCAGGTTGACCTCGATCTGCCTGCGGAAATCGTCGATCGGGATCGTCTCCAGCGGGCTCAGCACCGCGATCCCAGCGTTGTTGACGAGGCCGTCGAGACCGGCCTCCCCCACCTCACGGGCAACTTGCTCCGCGGCGGCGGCGATCTGACCCGCGTCGGTCACGTCGAGCATCACGGGCACCAATCGATCCGAGCTCGCATCCCGCAACGCTGCGGCATCCTCCTCACGGCGCACCGCTGCGAACACTCGCCACCCCTCCGCATCCATCCGCAGCACGCTGGCCCGGCCGATTCCCGTCGACGCTCCCGTGACGAGAACCGACTTCATCAGCCGCGGCTCGCCCGGTGACCCTCCAGCTCGGCCACCATCAGCTTGGTGTGGAGGGCGGCGATCAGATCCTGGAGGGGCTGGGCGCCGGCTTCGAGCATCTCGACCACGCGCTCGGGCGGGACCTCGCCGGCGAGGCGCTCCATCACCACCTCGACCTCCTGGCGGACGAGGTCTTCGAGGGCGGTCTTGTAGCGCAGGGTGTCGTAGACGGTGAAGCCGATCTCCTCGTCGTAGCCGCCGGCGCGGAAGCGGCTGATCGCCTCGATGATCTTGATGTCCGAGGGCGAGTAGCCGCGGGTGTTGGGGCTGAGGACTTCGAGCTTCTCGAGCCGGTCGAGCACTTCCTTGGGGACGCCGTAGCGCTCGCGCGCCTCGGCGGCGCTGGTGCGGGTGCGCTCTCCGGCCAGGGCGCGGTCGAGGATGCGGTCCTCCAGCTCGACCAGGGCGCGGGCCCGCTCTGGGTCCTCGTCGAGCACCGACTTGATCGCCTTCAGCGGCATGAAGCGCTCCTCCTGCAGCTGCTTGATCAGCCGGATCCGGTCGACGAACTCCGGCGGGTAGTAGGCCATGTTGCGACTGGTCTTGACCGGCTCGGGCAGCAGCCCCTCGCGCAGGTAGTGCTTGATCGTCGGCGCCGGCACCCCGGAGGCCTCGGCCAGCTCCCCCATGCGCAGCAGGTCGCCGTTGGCGCCGCTCATGCCCGGAAGGTGGTGGCCGCGTCGGCGCTGGGGCCGGCAGCGGCTCCCGACTCCTTCATCGCGGCGATCTCCTCGGCCGAATAGCCGACCTCGGCCAGGACCTCCTCGGTGTGCTCGCCGAAGGCGGGCGCTGGCCGGGTCGGGTCGGCGGGGGTGCGGCTCATCTTCACCGGGGCGCCTAGCTGGCGGATCGTCCCCAGCTCGGGCTGCTCCATCTCGACCACCATCTCGCGCCCGCGCACCAGCTCGGAGTCGAGCGCCTCGTCGATCTCCAGCACTGGCTCGATGCAGCAGTCGTGCTCGTCGTTGAAGGCCTTCCATTCCGCCCGCGTGCGCGAGCGGAAGACCTCGGCGACCTTCTGCCAGGCCTCAGAGCCAGGCGCCGCGAACTGCTCCTCGATCAGGTCCGGGCGCTCCACCCCGTTGCAGAAGGCGGCCCAGAACTTCGGCTCCAGCGCGCCGCAGCTGATCCAGCCGTCGCTTGCCTCATACGGCAGGTAGCAGGCCAGGCCGCCGGCGAGCTGCTGCTCGCCGCGCCGCGGCACCTCGCCGTCGCAGAAGTAACGGCCGGCGACCATTGCCAGCCAGGAGAGGGCGCCGTCGGCCATCGAGACGTCAACCATCTGCCCTTCGCCGGAGCGGCGCCGCTCGTGCAGCGCCGCCATCACGCCGAAGGCCGCCATCAGGGCGCCGCCGCCGAGGTCGGCGATCTGGCCGCCCGACTGCACCGGCGGCCCGTCCTTTGCCCCGGTCAGCCCGAGCACCCCGACCAGGCCGAGGTAGTTCATGTCGTGGCCGGCGCGCTGGGTGTAGGGGCCGTCCTGGCCGTAGCCGGTGATCGCGCAGAAGACGATGCCCGGGTTGGCCTCGCGCATGCGCTCGTAGCCGACGCCGAGCCGGTCCAGCACTCCCGGCCGGAAGCCGTCGATGACGACGTCGTGGCTTTCGACCAGCCGCAGCAGGGCCTCGCGGCCCCGCTCGGACTTGAGGTCGAGCCGGACCGAGCGCTTGCCGCGGTTGAGCGAGAGGTAGAGCGCCGAGCGCGTGCCCAGCTCCTGCTGCTCGTCGGTCCCGTAATAGGGAGGCGCCCAGCGGATGTAGTCGCCCATGCCGGTGTCCTCGACCTTCAGCACCTCGGCGCCGAGGTCGGCGAGCAGGAGCGAGCAGAAGCCTCCCGGCAGCAGCCGGGAGAGGTCGAGGACCTTGACGTCGCTAAGCGGGAGAGCGCTCACGCTTCGGCACTCCCAGAAGCTCGCGGGCCTCGGCGACGGTGGCGGCCCTGCGACCGACGTCCTCGGCCATCTGGCGTGCCTTGGCGATCAGGTCGCCGTTGGAGCGCGCCATCTCGCCGCTCGGCAGGTAGAGGTTGTCCTCGACCCCGGCGCGGACGTTGCCGCCCAGCACCAGCGAGGAGCCGAGCAGCTTCCACTGGTCGCGGGAGATCCCGATCACCTGCCACTGGTTCTCGCCCTCGGCGCCGCCGGGGATCTGGTCCGCCATGAAGCCGACGTTGCGGGGAGTCGGGCGGATGCCGCCGTTGACGCCCATCACCAGGGAGATCTGCAGCGGGGTGCGCTCCAGCAGGCCCATGTCGATCAGCGGATCGAGGTTGGCGACGTGGCCGGCATCGAAGCACTCGTGCTCGGGCTTGATCCCCAGCTCCTTCATCGCCGTGAGGAACTCGATGATCGTGTCGAAACTGTTCTCGAAGACGGCCTTGAAGACGAAGTCCTTGCGCCGGGAGCTGTACTTGGCGTAGTTCATCGAGCTCATGTTGAGCGCGGCGACGTCGGGCTTCAGGGCCCGCAGGTACTCGATCCGCTTCTCGATCGGGATCCCGATCGCGCCGGTCGAGTAGTTGACGATCACGTCGCCCACCTCGGCCAGGATCGCCTCGGTGATCGCGCGGAAGTCCTCGACCTCGTAGGAGGGAGTCCCATCCGGCGTACGGGCGTGGATGTGGATCTGCGAGGCGCCCTCGTCGACCGCGCGCCGCGCCTCCGCCGCGTACTCCTCTGGCGTGTAGGGGATCGCCGGGCACTGGTCCCGGTTGGCGATCACCCCGCTGATCGAGCAACTGATGACTACGGGATCGTCAAACGAGCTCATCTCCGCCTCCCTGTGGCGAGTTATCCGTGTATATGACGGGAAAGTCGCCACACCAGGTCATACGGGCATCACTCCATGTCGCTTCTTCGGCTTCTCCACGTGCTTGTTGCGAGCCATGCGGAGGGCGTTGACGATGGTGGGCCGGGTCTCGCGCGGGTCGATGACGTCGTCGATCACGGCGTTGCCGGCGGCGATGTAGGGGTCGATCTGCTCGCGGACCGCGTTCAGCATCGCCTCTTTCGTCGCCTCGGGATCGTCGGAGGCCTCGATCATCGAGCGGCCGATGATGTTGACCGCGCCCTCGGCGCCCATCACCGAGATCTCCGCTCCGGGCCAGGCGACGATCAGGTCGGGCTCGTAGGCCTTGCCGCACATCACGTAGTAGCCGGCGCCGTAGGCCTTGCGCACGACCACTGTCACCTTCGGCACCGTGGCCCGGCTGACCGCGTAGAGCATCTTCGCCCCGTGGCGGATGATCCCCGCGTGCTCGACTTTGGCGCCAACCATGAAGCCGGGCACGTCCTGGAGGAAGACGAGCGGGATGTTGAAGGCGTCGCAGAGGTTGATGAAGCGCGCCGCCTTGTCGGCTGAGTCGTTGTCGAGGATGCCCGCCAGGTGCTTG
>JANWHD010000043.1 GCA_025450585.1 Solirubrobacterales bacterium | reverse complement strand
TCTCCCGCTACTGCTCCTCCAGCCTCGACGCGATCCGCCACGCCGGCAACGCGATCAAGGCCGGCGAGGGCGACGTCTACATCGCCGCCGGGGTCGAGTGGGTCAGCCGCTACAACGAGCGCACCGAGCCGGCCGGGGCCGCCGACCAGAACCCGAGCCTCCAGGGCAACGACGGCCAGCCCAACGCCTACATCGATATGGGCAACACCGCGGTCAACGTCGCCGAACGCTACGAGGTCAGCCGCGCCGACATGGACAAGTTCGCGCAGCGCTCGCAGGAACTCGCGGTCAAGTCCCAGGAAGACGGCTTCTTCGACCGCGAGATCGTCCCGGTGAAGCTGCCCGACGGTACCGAGGTCGCCAGGGACGACGGCCCGCGCGCCTCCTCGACCCTGGAGAAGCTCTCCGAACTGCCCGAGGCCTTCGGCGGTGGCGGCGTCACCGCCGGCAACTCCTGCCCGCTCAACGACGGCGCCGCCGCGGTGCTGCTGATGAGCGACACCAAGGCCAAGGAGCTCGGCCTCACCCCGCGTGCCCGCATCGTCACCGCCGCCACCTGGGGCAATGAGCCCGAGTACATGGGTGTGGCCCCGATCGGCGCGATCAAGAAGGTGCTCGACCGGGCCGGGATGACGATGGACGACGTCGACACGGTCGAGCTCAACGAGGCCTTCGCGGCACAGGTGATCCCGATCATGGACGAGTGCGACATCCCGCTGGAGAAGCTGAACACGCACGGCGGCGCGATCGCCCTGGGCCACCCCTTCGGCATGACCGGCGCCCGCATCATGGGCACCCTGCTCAACGTCCTCGAGACCGACGACCTCCAGGTAGGCATAGAGACCATGTGCGTAGCGGGCGGACAAGGCAAGGCGATGTTGATTGAACGCGTCTGATTCCTCCGCCGACGGGCCCAAATCCGGATCCATTGTCCGGATTTCGGCCCGTCGGCGGTAGCTTTGGCGCGTGGAAACACTCACCTATGAGACCGAGGGCCGGGTTGCACGAATCACCCTGAACCGGCCGGAGCGCGGCAACGGCATCACGCTGCGGATGCCGGCCGAGATCGCGGCCTGCGTCGAGCGGGCGAATCTCGATTCGGCCGTCCACGTGATCGCGCTGGCCGGCAACGGGACGGGCTTCTGCGGGGGTTATGACCTGGTCGCCTCCGCCGAGGGCGATATGGGCGAGCTGGGCGGGGTCGAGGCGCCGCCGGGGTCGCCGCTCGACCCGGCGACGATCGCCGCCAACCACGCGCCCGAGTCCAACTGGGACCCGGTCACCGATTTCCAGTTCATGTGGCGCAACGTGCGCGGCTTCATGAGCCTCTTCCACTCCGAGAAGCCGGTGCTCTGCAAGGTGCACGGCTACTGCGTCGCCGGCGGCACCGACATGGCGCTCTGCTCCGACCTGCTGGTCGTCGCGACCGACGCCAAGATCGGTTACCCGCCGGCGCGGGTCTGGGGCTCGCCGACGACGGCGCTCTGGGCCGCCCGCGTCGGCCCGATGCGGGCCAAGCGCCTGCTCCTCACCGGCGACTCGCTGACCGGCGAGCAGGCGGTGGAGTGGGGCCTGGCGACCGAGTCGGCTCCCACCGCCGAGCTGGACGAGCGCTTCGAGGCGCTGCTGGAGCGCGTCGCCCGCATGCCGCTCAACCAGCTGGTGATGATGAAGATGCTGGTCAATCAGAGCCTCTACGCCCAGGGCCTGCACCAGACCCAGCTGCTCGGCACCTTCTTCGACGGGGTCGCCCGCCACACCGAGGAGGGCCATGGCTTCGTCCGCCGCGCCGCCGAGTCGGGGTTCAAGGAGGCGGTGCGCGATCGTGACGAGCCCTTCGGGGACTTCGGGCTGGAGGGATTCGGCGTTGAGTAGGGCCAGGTCCGTCGCTGTCGTCGGCGGCGGCTTCGGCGGCGTCGGTGCGGCCGCGATGCTGTGCCGCGAGGGCTACGAGGACGTCACGGTCTTCGAGAAGGCCGAGCGAGTCGGCGGGGTCTGGCATCACAACACGTATCCCGGCGCCGCCTGCGACATCCCGTCCCACCTCTACGAGTTCTCCTTTGCGCCCAACAGCTGGTCACGCCGCTACGCGCCGGGGCCTGAGATCCAGGCCTACGTCGAGGGTGTCGCCCGCCGCTTCGGCGTCCTCGAGAAGGTCCGCACCGGCACCGAGGTGAAGAGCGCGGCCTGGGACGAGGAGCGCGGCCGCTGGAGGTTGGAGACGAGCGCCGGGCCGCACGAGGCCGACATCCTGCTCACGGCCTGCGGCCAGCTCTCGGTGCCCACGGTTCCGCCGCTCCCCGGCCTGGAGAGCTTTGCGGGGCCGGCCTTCCACACGGCCGAGTGGCGCCACGACGTCGACCTGACCGGCAAGCGGGTCGCCGTGGTCGGCACCGGCTGTAGCGCGATCCAGGTCGTGCCGGCGATCCAGCCCGAAGTGGCCCGGCTCGACGTCTACCAGCGCTCACCCGGCTGGACCTTCCCCAAGGGCGACTACGAGTACCCGCCGCGCGTCCGCGCTCTCTTCAGGCGCTTCCCACTCCTGCACCGCCTCGACCGGGCGCTGGTCTTCGCCTTCAACGAGTTCGGCGCGGCGGCGATGACCAGCCGGGCCTGGCTGCTGCCGGTCCTGCGCGCGATCAGCCGCCGCCAGATCGAGTCGGCGATCGCCGACCCCGAGCTGCGTCGCAAGGTGACGCCGAGCGACGAGATCGGGTGCAAGCGGATCATGCTGACCGACGAGTGGTACCCGGCTCTCACGCAGCCCAACGTCGAGCTGGTCACCGAGAGGGTGGAGGCGATTACGCCGGGCGGCGTCCGCGACGGGGCCGGCGTCGAGCGGCCCGCCGACGTCCTCGTCCTCGCAACCGGCTTCGCCAGCCACGACTTCGTCGCCCCGATGGAGATCCGCGGCAGCGGCGGCCGCGCGCTCGCCGAGGAGTGGGACAAGGTGGCGCGGGCCTACCTCGGCCTCAGCGTGCCCGGCTTCCCGAACATGTTCCTGCTCTACGGGCCCAACACGAACGGCGGCACCGGCTCGGTCGTCAACACGCTCGAGTGCGGCATCGGCCACGTGCTCGCGGCGCTGCGCGAGATGGAGCGCGCCGGCGCGGAGCGGATCGAGGTCCGGTCCGAGGCAGCCGCGGAGTTCGATCGCGAGCTCCGCGCCGCTCTCGACAAGACTGTCTGGCACAGCGGCTGCACCAACTGGTACGTCGACGAAAACGGCAACGACCCGAGCAACTGGCCCTGGCTGTGGAGCGCCTACCGCCGCCGCACCGCACAGCTCACTCCCGGTGCATACTCTCTCGCCCGATGAGCGATAGCCCAGCCGCCAGCGCGCATCCGACGCTCGAACCCGAGCATGTGCGCAAGTTCCTGCCCGAGAGCTTCCCGGGGGATTTGGGCATCGAGCCGCTTGAGATCGAGGACTCCTTCGCCAGCGGCCACATCGTCGTCGACAAGCGCCACCTGCACCCCGGCGGCTACGTCCACGGCGGGGTCTGGACCGCGCTCGGCGACACCGTCGCGGCCTGGGCCACCTTCCGCAACATCCCTCCGCGCCACAACTTCACCACGATCGAGCTGAAGCTCAACGTCTTCGCCGCGGGCCTGCTGGACGACGAGATCGTCGCCGTCGCCACCCCGCTTCACGTCGGCAAGAGCACCGTCGTGATCGAGGTCAAGATCGAGCGGATGCGCGAGGGCTCCGAGCCCCGGCTGGCCGCCAACATGATCGTCTCGCAGTTCGTGCTGCCACCCCAGCCGGACTAGCCTCGACGAGGTTCACCCCTCCGACAGAACACGCTCGCGCAGCACGGCCAGGTGGTGCTGCGCGAGCGCGCTCATGGCTCCGCGCAGGGAGGCGCGGAGTGCCTGTCGTGGCGAGCGCCTCGTCGAATTGACCCGTTGGGACGGGTAACCGCCGGCCGGGAGAGAGAGGGAGCCGGTTCGAGATCGTCACCATGCGTGAACGCTAGACATGGGAACGCCGGCCCAGTATGGCCTTGGGTCGAAAATCAGGGGCCGTCCGCATAGACAGCGGGCGAATCGTCAGGACTCGGCCGGCGCTTCCAGTCTTTCGATCTGCGGCAGGCGCCAGAGCACGCTGGCGATCGTCAGGCCCGCCGCGGCGGAGAGGAGCGAGAGGAACCACTGGGCCGAGCTGAGCAGGTCCATCTCGAAGAAGTCGCGCAGAGGCGGAACCGCGAGGATGCCCGCGTAGAGGCCGCCCAGAGCGATGACCATGCCCAGCATGTAGCTCTGGATCGCGATGTGCTCGCGGCCGGGACCGCGCTCGAGCAGCAACACGAAGCTGAGGCCGAGCACGATCAGCGTCGTCGTCGCCGCGGTTCGGCCGGCCTCGAGTGAGCCGCCGAAGACGGTGTCGACGAGGAAGAAAGAGAGGATCGAGCCGAGCGCCGTCGCCACGCCCGCCGGCACCGCGAAGGCGGCGAGCGCGCGCAGCAGCCGGCCCCGGTACAGCGGCCCGTCCGAGGGCGCCAGGGCCAGCACGAAGGAAGGGATGCCGATCGTCAGGAACACGGCCAGGGTCAGGTGGCGGGGGAGGAAGGGGAAGGCGAAGCCGGGGATGGCGACGAGCAGGATCAGCGTTGCCGCGTAGACGGACTTGGTCAGGTAGAGGCGCCCGAGCCGGTGGATGTTTCGGGCAATGCGGCGGCCCTCGGCGACCGCCTGCGGCAGCCGCGCGAACTCGTCCTTGAGCAGGACCACGTCGGCGACCCCCTTGGTCACCTGCGCGCCCGAGCCCATCGCCACCGCCAGCCGGGCCTGCTTCAGCGCCGGCACGTCGTTGACGCCGTCACCGATCATCGCGGTGTAGCGCCCGGACGCGGCAAGCGCCCCGACCAGAGCCTTCTTCTGCTCGGGCTTGATCCGGCAGAAGACGGTGTTTCGCTGCACTGCCTCGGCGAGCTCCTGCGGATCCTCGGGCAGCTCCTCGCCCTCGATCGTGCCGGCGTCAGGCGGGACCCCGACCGCCGCCGCGACCGCGGTCACCGTCGCCCGGGCGTCGCCGGAGATCAGCTTCAGGTCAACCTGCTCCTCGCGCATGAAGGCGACCGTTTCCGCCGCGTCGGGCCGCAGGGTCTCCTCCAGCACGACCAGGGCAACGGGCTCCAACCGCGGGGCCGTCTGCTCGGAGGCGTTGGCCGGCAGCGCCGCGCTCGCTTCGCCGAAGGCGACCACCCGGCGCCCGGCAGCCGTCTCCTCCTCAAGCCTGTGGGCCAGGCCCGCGGGCAGCGTCAGCGCTCCCGCCGCGCTCAGCACGTCGGGTGCCCCCAGCACGTAGGTGATGGAGCCGATTCGCAGCCCGCTCCACTTCCACTCCGAGGAGAAGGGCACCTCGCCGCTGACGCGCTCCGCCTCGCCCGGGAACCGCTCGCCGATCGCTTCAAGCGTCCGGTTGCGGTCGCCCGCGCTGGCGGCGAAGCGAGCGAGCGCGGCGTGCGCCGTTGCCGGCTCCAGCCCGTCGGCGACCTCGATGCCGAGCAGCCGCAGCTCGCCGTCGGTCAGGGTGCCGGTCTTGTCGACGCAGATCGTGTCCACCGCGGCGAGGCTCTCGGTCGCGCTCATCTGCTGCACCAGCGTGTCCTTGCGGGCCAGGCGCACGGCCGCCACGGCGAAGGTGACGCTCATCAGCAGCACCAGCCCCTCGGGAATCAGGGTCACCAGGCCGGCGGTCGCGGTCTGCGCCGCCTCGACCAGGTCGATGCTGCGCACGCTGAAGACGAGGAGCAGGATCAGCGCCAGCGGCGCCATCGCGTAGGTGCAGGCGACGATCACCCGGTTCACCTCGTCCTGCAGCGGGGAGGGCGGGTGGCGGAAGGCCCTGGCCTCGCCGGCCAGCTTGCCCGCGTAGCTCTCCTCCCGCACGGCGTCGACCGAGTAGTAGCCAGACCCGGAGATGCAGAAGGACCCCGACAGCGCCCGATCGCCGGGCTGCTTGCGCACTCCGTCCGCCTCGCCGGTCAGCAGCGACTCGTCCAGCGTCATCCCACGGCTCTCGATCGTCTCGCCGTCGGCGACGAGCTGATCGCCGGGCTCGATCCTGACGACGTCGCCGGGCACGACCTCCTCGGCCAGCAGGCTCTGGACCGCGCCGTCGCGGAGGACCTTCGCGTGGGGGGCGACCAGCACCGCCAGCTCGTCCAGCGTCCGCTTGGCCTTCAGCTCCTGGCGGATCCCTATGTAGGAGTTGACGATCGCGATCAGGCCGAAGACCGCGTCGGCGAAAAGGCCGAGGGAGAGGATGAGGACGAAGAACCCGCCGATGATCGCGTTGAACAGCGTGA
This sequence comes from Solirubrobacterales bacterium, assembly GCA_025450585.1. Lineage (GTDB taxonomy): Bacteria > Actinomycetota > Thermoleophilia > Solirubrobacterales > 70-9 > VRUE01. The sequence goes on along the minus strand of JANWHD010000043.1, from coordinate 1,985 downwards.
AGACGTTGCCGGCGACGATGCTGGAGACCGATCGCGAGGAGGTCTCGGGCGGCGGGCCGAGCTCGCGCAGCCGTTTTGCCGCCGTGGCGCTGGAGAGTCCCCGCTCGGTTGCCGCGTCCGTCATTCGGCCCTATTCAATAGGGTCCAACCCGGATGGCACTGAAGCTCGGACTCAACCTCGGTTACTGGGGCATCGGCCCGGCGGGCGAGGACGCCCTCGAGGTGGTCCATGCCGCCGAGGCGGCCGGCTACGAGTCGGTCTGGGCGGCGGAGTCCTACGGCTCCGACGTCGTCAGCGTGCTCGCCTGGCTGGCGGGGCAGACCGAGAAGATCAACCTCGGCGCCGCAATCCTTCAGGTTCCCGCCCGCCCGCCCGCCGCCGCGGCGATGGCCGGGGCGACGATCGACAAGCTCTCCGGAGGCCGCTTCATGTTTGGCTTCGGCCCCTCCGGCCCGCAGGTCTCCGAAGGCTGGTACGGCGTCCCCTACGCAAAGCCCTGGGGTCGCACTCGCGAGTACATCGAAGTCGTGCGCGAGATAGTCGCCCGCGAAGGGCCGGTCGATCACCAGGGCGAGCATTACCAGTTGCCTCTACCCGGCGGCGAGGGAAAGGCGCTGAAGCTCAACTTCCACCCCGAGCGCAACCGGATCCCGGTCTTCGTCGGCGCGATCGGGCGCAAATCGGTCGAGCTTGCGGCGGAGGTCGCCGACGGCTGGATCCCGATCTTCTTCAGCGTCGACGCCTTCCAGGAGACCTGGGGCGAGCACCTGGAGGCCGGCTTCGCCAAGGGCGGGCGCCAGCGCTCCGACCTCGAGGTCTCGCCCTCGCTGCAGGTCGCGATCGACGGCAACCTCGATGCGGCGAAGGCCGTCGTCAAGGCCGGCCTCGTCCTCTACTTCGGCGGCATGGGCAGCCGCAAGACCAACTTCTACGTCGACCTGGCCCACCGCTTCGGCTTCGGCGACGTCGCCGACGAGGTCCAGCGCCGCTTCCAGGACGGCGATCGCGCCGGCGCCTTCGAGGCCGTCCCCGACGAGGTCGTCGAGGCGACCTCGCTGGTCGGCACCGAGGCCGAGGTCGCCGAGCGGATCGAGCGCTTCCGCGGTGCCGGCATCGACCGCCTCATCGTCTCCCCAGTCCACGCCGAGCGGAGCGAGCAGCTGCACACGTTGGAGCGCCTCGCCGCCCTCATCGCATAGTCTCCCCCGCCGCGTCGTATGAAGATCGGAGTGCCGAAAGAGACCGCCGAGGGGGAGCGCCGTGTCGCGCTCATCCCTGACGTAGTCAAGTCCCTCGCCTCGAACGAGAAGGTGCAGGTGCTGGTGGAGAGTGCCGCCGGCGACGCGGCCGGCCATCCCGACTCCCAGTACGCGGAGGCGGGGGCCGATGTGGTCGAGGGCGAGGTTACGTGGGGCGCCGACGTGGTCCTTCGCGTCGCCGTCCCTTCCGCCGCCGAGATCGGTCGCCTCAACTCCAGCCAGCTCCTGATCGGCCACCTCTCGCCGTGGACCGCGGCCGAGACCAACAACGCTTTGGCCCAGGCCGGCGTCACCAGCTTCGCGATGGAGGCGATCCCGCGCACCACGCGCGCCCAGGCGATGGACGCCCTCTCCTCGCAGGCTGCCGCCGCCGGTTACGCCGCGACCCTGATCGCCGCTCGCGAGTCGGGCCGCTTCTACGGCATGATGACCACCGCCGCCGGCACGGTCCCGCCGGCCAAGGTGCTGGTGCTCGGCGCCGGCGTCGCGGGCCTGCAGGCTGTGGCCACGGCCAAGCGGCTCGGCGCGATCGTCACCGGCTTCGACATCCGCCGCGCCGCCTGGGAGCAGATCGCCTCGCTCGGCGGTCGCCCGCTCGAACTGGACTTCATCCCCGACGCCGAGGGCGAGGGCGGCTACGCGCGCCCGCTCACCGACGAGGAGAACGCCCAGGTGCGCGACGCTCTCGGCGAGAACGCCGCCAAACAGGACGTGATCGTCACCAC
>JANWHD010000042.1 GCA_025450585.1 Solirubrobacterales bacterium | reverse complement strand
TGCCGGACGCGCTCGACGCGATCGTCGGCTACTTCGACGACGAGCGGATGGGGCTGGTGCAGACCCCGCACGACTTCTTCAACCACGACTCGGTCCAGCACTACGTCGTCGGCCGGCACGAGCAGTCCCTCTTCTACCGGGTCGTCTGCCCCGGCAAGGATCGCCACGGCGCCGCCTACTGGTGCGGCTCGGCCGCGCTGATCCGCCGCCAGGCGCTGCTCGAGATCGGCGGCGTCGCCACCGAGACGATCGCCGAGGACTTCCACACGACGATCCGCATGCAGCGCCACGACTGGCGCAGCCGCTACCACGACGAGGTGCTGGTGCAGGGCCTGGCGCCGCACGACCTCGACGGCTACCTGTTGCAGCGCGACCGCTGGGCGCGCGGCAACCTCGCCGTCTTCACCCTTCCCGAGTCCCCCCTGCGCGCTCGCGAGCTGCGCCCGCTGCAGCGGCTCTCCTACTTCGCCAGCCTCGCCGCCTACCTGGCGCCGCCGATGCGTCTGCTTCTGCTGGCGACGCTGGGGCTGGTGCTGTGGACCGGTGCGCTGCCGATGAAGATCAGCCTGGTCGCGCTGGCGGCCCTCTGGCTGCCGGCGGTGACGCTCAACCTCAGCGCCGGCACGGCTCTGGCACGCGGCTACATGAAGATCGGCGAGACCGCCCACTACGAGCTGCTGACGATGGAGATCTACACGCGGGCGCTGCGCTGCGCGGTGCGCCCCAGCCGCACCGCCTTCAAGGTGACTCCGAAGCAGGGGACGGACGGAGGCGGGATCGAGGCCGTGCGCAGGCTGCACCTCGTCCTCGCCTGCGCCGTCCTGTTGGGCTTGGGCACGGTGATGCGCCTGCTCGACCTCGCCGGCGCCGGGCCGCTGCCGGACCTGCCCGGCGTAGCGGCCGTCGTCGTCCCACTACTGGGACTGATCGAGCTGCGCCGGATCGCCCGCACGCTGCTGGCGGTCGGGCGGCGCCGGCAGCGGCGCCTCGTCTACCGCTTCGAGGGGGACGCCCCCGCCCAGTGCTTCTCCGAGGACGGACACGTCCCCGGGCGCTTGGTCGACGCCAGCTCCGCCGGCGTCGGTCTGGTGATGGAGGCGTCGCTGGAGGTTGGCGCGCTCCCAGTCGTCCTGCTCGAGCTGCGCGACGCTGCCGGCACGACGCACGAGGTCGCGGCCCAGGTCGAGGTCCGCTCCTGCCGCGAGGCGGAGGGCCGCTGGCTGGTCGGCGCGACGATCGCCGACATCGACCCCGACTCGCGCATGCGCCTGATGGAGTGGTGCTACGTCGTCTGCAGCCACGAGCGCCTGCGTGGCCACCGCCCGACTGCGCCGATCCCGGAGCGCGACGCGATCGTCGTACCGCTGCCGATGCCGTTGCCCCTACCCGAGACCGCGGTCGCGTAGCCACCTCTCGCCACCGAAGCAATACCCTTGGCTGTGGCCCGGAGAGGTGTCCGAGTGGCTTAAGGAGCGCGACTGGAAATCGCGTGGGCGGGGTTAACCCGCCTCGTGGGTTCGAATCCCACCCTCTCCGCTGAGAAGCACCGCGAACACGAAGAACCGAGTGAGGTTGCGGCCTGGTACCGGACTGGGTACGCTCAAATTTACTGTGAATGAAGTCAGCTTCAACCGTGCAATTTCGGATAGCTTCGCTGCGATCGTCGGGTTCTTCGAAGCAGGCGAAAGGGAGCCGGGCGCCAGCATGTTCACCGAGCAGATACGGACCCAGGTCGCCGAGCTGCTCGGCGCAAAATGGACGCAGATCGAGCCGGCCGGGCAAGAGTGGTTGGCGAGGTGGCCGGAGTTGTGGCCACCCATGCAGAGCGCCTGGCCGAACCTAAGCGACTCCGAGCGAGAGATGGTTCGAAACTGGACGCATCCGGCGTTGGAGTTCTACAGACGGTCCCAGCGCCCCCCGGACCAGAGCGCAGGCACCTCAAATTACCTCGCCAACCAGCGAAGCGTGGAAATGATGGAAGCGGCGACCTTTCAACAGCAGATGAACTTTTTGGAAGCCCAGCGACAAAACCGCTGAGCTCGCAGCGCCTATGCCGTGGAGGTCCGGCGGACTGAGAAGAACTCGGTCAGGAGGCTCGCGCACTCGGGCTCGAGCACGCCACCGACGACCTCGGGGCGGTGGTTGAGGACGGGCTCGGCGAGGACGTCGAGGACGCTGCCGGCGGCACCCGCCTTCGGATCGGAGGCTCCGTAGACGACGGTCGGGATGCGGGCGAGGACGATCGCGCCGGCGCACATCGCGCAGGGCTCGAGGGTCACGTAGAGCGTCGTGCCGGGGAGGCGCCAGCCGCCCAGAGCCTCCGCGGCGGCGCGGATGGCGAGGATCTCGGCATGGGCGGTGGGGTCACGGCGCAGCTCGCGCTCGTTGCCGGCGACGGCCAGCGGCTCGCCCTCGCGAGCGACAACGGCGCCGATCGGCACGTCGCCGTGGCGCTCGGCCTGGCGGGCGCGCTCGATCGCAAGGGCCATCAGCCGCTCGTGCCGATCCTGCAAGGCCTCGCTCTCCATACATACGAGAGTATGTGCACCGACAACTTCGCCCGCGGGCCGGTGTTAGGAGATTGCCCGCCGAGTGCAGGGATTCCGCGAGCGTCAGACGCAAGATGAACCTACGCCTTCCGATCGCCGCCTCCGTGACCCTGCTCGCGACGCTTGTCCTTGCCGGCACGTCCGCCCGCGCAACGACCGGCCTCGCCCCGGCCCACGGCTTTGTGCCCCACCAAGTGGTCCTCAAGCTCGCCGGCGGCGAGGCGGGCACCTTCGACCTGAGGCGGAACGCCGACGTGACCGCGGTGGTCGCTGCGCTGCGCGCCAACCCGCGAGTCGAGTACGCGTCGCCCAACCACATCGCCACGGCCTCGGTGACGGTCCCCGTCGCCGAACCCCAGGTCCCCAACGACCCCGGCCCGATCACCGGCACGCCCGGGCCGCCGGGGGGGTGGGTTTCGAAGCAGTGGAACTTCCTGCCCTGGCAGGGCGAAACGACTCCCCTGCTGCCGGTCTCCCCCGGGGGCATCGACGCGATCGGCGCCTGGGAAAACCTGGCGGCCGCCGGGCGGCCGGGTGCGCAGGGCGTCACCGTCGCCGTCCTCGACACCGGGATCGCCTACCGGACGCTGTCGCCACGCTTCCTGCGCAGCCCCGACTTCGCCTCCGGCCAGTTCGTCAAGGGTTACGACTTCGTCGACGACGACACCCTGCCACTCGACGAAAACGGTCACGGCACCCACGTCGCCGGCACCATCGCCGAGAAGACCAACAACGGCATCGGCCTCACCGGGCTCGCCTTCCGGGCGAAGCTGATGCCCGTGCGCGTCCTCGATCAATTCGGCCGGGGCCGGGCGGACGACATCGCCAAGGGCATCCGGTTCGCCACCGGGCACGGGGCAAACGTGATCAACATGAGCTTCAACTTCGGCTGCAGTAGGCAGGTGCCAGGAGTCGACGAAGCTCTGCGCCAGGCTTACCAGCGCGGCGTCGTCACAGTGGCATCGGTGGGGAACACCGGCTCGGAGGCGTGCGTCTCCCCTCCCTCCACCGGGCCGCACGCGATCGGCGTGGGCGGCAGCACCCAGGGTGGCTGCATCGGTAGCTACTCGCTGGCCGGCAAGGGTGTCGACGTGCTTGCACCGGGGGGAGGCACACCGGCGCTCGGCTGCCCCTCGGTCTCCGCCGACGCGATCTACCAGGTGACGCTTAAAGACCGCACCACTGACGAATTCAGCGAGCCAAGCAACTACGTGGGCACCTCGATGGCCGCGGCCCACGTCTCCGGAGTCGCTGCGATGGTCCTCGCCAGCGGCGTCATCGACCACAAGGCGAAGAAGAAGGGGAAAGTCGGAGCGGTGACGAAGCGCCTGCGGCAGACCGCCCGCGACCTGGGCCTGCCCACGACGCGTCAGGGTGCCGGATTGATCGACGCCGCGGCGGCCACCTCATCCAGTCCCTGACGGCGCCTGGCCAAGCAGGTCAAGGACGCAGGGAGCGCTGCGTGCTCTGCACGCAAGCGACCGAGGACGCAGAGATGCGCCGGCCAGGTGCCGTCAGGTGGTGCGAACGATTATTACGCTGCAAGGCGCGTGATGGGAGACGTTGTTGGGGACGCTGCCGAGGAGGAAGCGGCGCGCCCCGGTCATGCCTTTGTTGCCGACCACGATCAGGTCCGCGTCGGTCTCTTCGGCGACGTTGAGGATCGCCTCGGCGGGTTCGCCTTCGACGGGGTGCGTCTGCACCTTCACGCCCTCTTTGCGGGCGGATGCGGCCGCCGCGTCGAGGACGAGGTTGACGTCCTCACGCGGACCGATCTCATGCTGGACGTCGGCCGGCGCGTCGTGCTTCTCCGCCTCGACCCGCCGCTTGGAGACCGGTTCGAAGGCGCTGACGACCCGGAGCTCGGCACCCACCGCCTTGGCCAGGTCGATCGCCTGGCGCATGGCCTCGGCGGCAGTATCGGACCCATCGGTTCCAACCACGATGCGAGTGAACACGCCGCCTCCTTGCTCGGTCGCTGACGCGGCCGATACTAACGGGAGTCGTGGGCGCGAACGGGCAGCCCGCGGAAGCCGTCGCCGAGGATTTCTGTCGGGGTCGTGGCGAGGCGGAAAATCGCGATCGCCATCGACGCCAGCAGGCAGGCGATCAGAACGACCATCCCGGCTTTCCAAGCGCTTGGCATTAGCGCCAACGTTACGAGACTGGCCGCTAGGGTGGATCTCATCATGGAGCAGGTTGCCGACGGGGTCTGGCTGCTGCGCGGGGACGCCCGCAAGTCGATGAACGTCTATTTCCTCGAGGACGAGGGTGGAGTTGTGCAGTTCGACGCCGGGACCAAGTCGATGACGAAAAAGGCGAAGGCCGCCGCCAAGCAGCTCGGCGGGTTGAAGCGCGTCGTGCTGGGGCATGCTCACGCGGACCACCGGGGCACGGCGCCGGCGATGGGGGTGCCGGTCCACTGTCATCCAGCCGAAGTGCCCGACGCCGAAAGCGACGCCTCGATCGCGCCCTATATGGACATCTCCGAGCTGCCGTGGGCGCCGGCGCGCTGGCTCTACCCGACGCTCATGCGGCGCTGGGACGGCGGTCAGGTGAAGATCGACGGAACCGTCGCCGAGGACGACGAGGTCGCCGGCTTCCGGGTCGTCCACTTTCCCGGCCACGCGCCGGGGCTGATCGGGCTCTGGCGCGAGAGCGACCGGCTGGCGATCGTCAGCGACGTCGTCTATCTGATCGACTCGGCGCGGCTGGGACGGCCGCTGCCCGCGGGCGAGGCGAGCGTCCCCCACCCCGCTTGGGCATGGAACCACGGCAAGGCGAAGGATTCCGTGCGCAAGCTTGCTGCGCTCGAACCGGCGACGGTCTGCGCCGGGCACGAGAAGCCCCTGCGCGGGGAGAACCTGCGCGAGACGCTGGAGCGGGCAGCGGAGAAGTATTGAGCCGAGACGGCGCTTGCCGGCGCCACTGGCATAGTTTCCGCCCCTGATGATCGGGACCTACGCCTCGGCGGCGCTGATCTGCGCCGCCTCGATGCTGGTGGGACGCGCAATCCTCAGCCTCTCGGGGCGAGGCGGTTCGCGCAGCTGGTTGGCGCCCGCGGTCGGCTTCGGGGCGATGATCACGGTCACGGGCTTCCTCGCCCGGGCTCCGGGGCACGCGACCAGCGCGGCGCTGGGCTCGATCGTCCTGGTCGCCGTGGCGGCGCTGGTGCTCTGGCGGCGGCCCGGACGCGTCGAAGGCTCGATCTGGCTGGGAGTGCTCGTCGCCTTCGTCGTCGCCCTGATCCTCTCGATCCCCTTTGCGGTCAGCGGGCGCTGGGGCCTGCTCGGAGTCGGCTTCAACAACGACCTCGGCCTGCACTTGGCCTGGGCGGAGTGGCTGCGCAGCGGCCTCGGGCCGACGCCGGAAGCGGGCTACCCGCTGGGGCCACACGCGCTCGCCGACACGGTCGCCGTGCTGCCCGGCATCGGCCTCGGCCAGGCATTCGTCGGCGAGATCCTGGCGATCGGGGTCCTCACCGCGCTGACCGCGCTAGTGGCCCTCGGCGACCTCGGCCCGGGTCGGCGAGTCACCGCCGCCGCGCTGGTGGCGATCACCTACCTCGGCGCCTCCTACTACGCCCAGGGAACCTTCAAGGAGACCGCCGAGGCCCTCTTCGTCCTCGCCTTCGCCGTCTACCTCTTCGACCTCGACCGCCGACGGGCCTCAAAGGAGACACATGGGAGCGTTTCAGGCCCGTCGGCGGGGTGGTGGTGGGTGCTGGTGCCGTTGGCGCTCGCCGGGGGGATCTTCTTCTCCTACAGCTTCGCCGGGCTCGCCTGGCCGGTCGGGATCCTCGTCTTCTGGGCGGCGACGGTGCCCGAGATCCGCGCCGAGCTGAGGCCGGCCAGGTTGGCCCGCACCCTGCTGCGGCCGAAGCCGCTGCTGGCGATCGTCGTGCTCGGCGGCCTGACGGTGACGCTGATGCTGGTCGGGCCCTTCGCCTTCGTCCACGGCTTCAACCGCGTCGCCGGCACCAACACCTACGGGCCGGTCTCGCCGCTGGAGGCGCTCGGCGTCTGGCCGGCCTCCAACTACCGACTCAGCGCGGTCGGAGGCCCGCACCTGACCGGCCTGGCGGGTGCGATCGGGGTGCTCGCGGTGGTCCTGGGCTCCGCCTGGTGGCTGCGGCGACGCGAGTTCGCCCTCCCGGTCGCGCTCGCCGCCTGCGCGGTCCTCTATCTCGCCTCGCTCGCCACCAGTGGCGAGTACTCCCAGGCCAAGGCGCTGATGATCGCCGCCCCGCTGGCGATGCTCGTCGCGATCCGCCCCCTGCTCTTCGAGCTCGGCGGTCGCAGTTCCCGCCGCATAGCGGAAGAAAGTGCGACCGCAAGCGATGCTGGGGAACCTGATCGCTTTTCCGGTCGCAGTGACCGCCGCATAGCGGCGGGAACTGCGACGTCGGCGGGGTTGGTGCGGGTTGGGTGGGGGGTGCTGGCAGTGGCGTTTGCCGCGGGGGCGGTGTACTCGAGCCTGCTGGTGCTGCGGGACGCGCCGGTCGGGGCGCCCGGGCACGGCGCGGAGCTACAGGCGTTCATGCCCGTCGTCAAGGGGGAACCTGTCCTGTACGCGGGACAAGACCGCTATGCCGCCCACGAGCTGATGGGGGCCGACACGCACGTGCCGCTGGTCGAGTTCCCCGACGCCGAGGTCTCCGCCAGCCCGGAGAAGCCGTTCGACACCGGCGACGCATACAGCCCGATCGACTTCGACTCCTTCTCGCAGGCCACCCTCGCGCGCTTCCCCTACGTGATCACCGGGCGGGCGGCCTGGAACAGCGAAGCGCCGCGGGGCTTCAGGCGCGTCGCCGCGACACCCTCATACCTACTCTGGAAGAGGACGGGACCGCTGCCGACGGACCGCCACGTGCTGCTCGAGGGAACCGAGCCTGCGGCGCACGCCGATTGTGCCGCGCCGGAGCTGCGCATACTCACCGCCAACCCGGGTCGGGCCTCGCTCTTCCCCGGCGCCGCGATCGGCGGCAAGGGACGCTGGAGCCCCGGCGCCGATCTGGAGACGGGAGAGAGCGCGTCGCAGACGCTCGCACTCCCGGCCGGGGACTGGCTCCTCTCGCTCCAGTACTTCTCGCCCTTCGGCCTGACCCTCTCCGCCCCGGGCCTGCGGCAGCCGCTGAAGGCGGCGCAGGACGGCCAGCGGCCGACCACGATCAGCCTCGCCAGCAACGGCCAGTTCTGGCCCGCCGGGGAGATCCGCAGCGACGGTGAGTCGATCCGGTTCACCGTCACGGCAGAGGAGCCGAGCGCGCTCCAGCGCCTGACCGGCTACTCGGGCAAAGCCATCCTCGGCGAGCTCGCGGCGATCAAAGACGAACCGCGAAGGCTCGTACCCCTCAATCAGGCCTGCAGCAGCTGGATTGACTGGTACGAGAGCAGTGAATCCCCCTAAGGGGGGCCCGACCGGCGGTCAGGCGGCCTTAGTGGCCAAACGCTCAGGAGGTACGCGCACGACGTCCCAGGCGAGGCCGACCCGCTCGAGACTGTCGATGACGATCGCCGAGACGTCCACCTGCCAGCGGCCGAGGCCGTGGGTGGCGGAGGTCGGGAAGGCGTGGTGGTTGTTGTGCCAGGCCTCGCCGAAGGTCGGGATCGCGATCAGCGCCAGGTTGCGCGACTCGTCGCTCGTCTCGTAGTCGCGCTTGCCGAAGACGTGGCATAGCGAGTTGATGCTGTAGGTGAAGTGGTGCAGGACGAAGACGCGGACCAGGCCGCCCCAGAGCAGGCCGGTGAAGGCGGCGAAGAGGGTGCCGCCGATGACCCAGCCGAGCGCGAAGGGCAGGAGGAGACCGCCGATCGCCCAGTACAGGAAGGTGCGGTCAACCCAATTGATCACCGGGTCCTCGATCAGGTCGGGCGCGAAGCGCTCCTTGTTGCCGCGCTGGGTGTGGATGAAGAGCCAGCCCATATGGGCGTGAAAGAGACCGCGCATGGCGCCCGACCAGCCGTGGCCATGGTCGACGTGGGGGCTGTGCGGGTCACCTTCTTCGTCGGAGAAGGCGTGGTGCTTGCGGTGGTCGGCGACCCAGGAGATCACCGGGCCCTCGATCGCCGCCGACCCGAGTATCCCGAGCAGGCCGTGCATCCACTTCGTCGTCTTGAAGCTGCGGTGGGTGAGGTGGCGATGGAAGCCGACGGTTATCCCAATCCCGGTGAAGAAGTACATCCCGAGGAAGAGGAAGACGTCGCTCCAGTGCAGCGCCTGGCCCCAGACCTGCCAGCCGGCGAAGGCAAGCGCGAGGAACGGGATCAGCGTCACCAGGCCGGTGATGATGCGGTCGCGCGTCTCGTTGGCGACCGGCTGGATGTCGGATGGGAGAGGACCTGCCACGCACGACGATCATACGGTGGAATAGACCGGAAGTCCGTGCAGCGCGCATGTAGGGTTTTGGGATGCCGTTCGCAAGCACCGCGAAGCTCCGGCAAGAGATCGAAGGTCGCATACCCAAGCGCCCTTTTGCGATCGAGTTCTGGGACGGCACGCGGTTGCCGCCCACCGGCGGCGACGGGCCGACCTTCTATGTGCGCTCGCCGCGAGCGGCCGCCCATGCACTGCGAGCGCCCGGGCAGCTCGGCCTCGGCCGTGCCTACGTCAGCGGCGACATCGAGGTCGACGACATCGACTCTGTGATCGAGCTGCTGGACGGCTGGCAGCCGCCGACACTCGACGGCACCGACAAGCGGGCGTTGCTGTTGGGTGCGGTGCGGGCCGCCGGGCTGATCAAGCCGCCGCCGCGGCCCCGCGCCGAGCTGCGCCCCAGCGGACGACGCCACAGCAAGGAGCGCGACGCCCGCGCCGTGCGTCACCACTACGACGTCTCCAACGAGTTCTTCGAGCTCTTCCTCGGCCCGACGATGGTCTACAGCTGCGCGATCTTCTCGCGCGGAGCGACGACATTGGAGGAGGCGCAGGAAGAGAAGCTGGAGACGGTCGCCCGCAAGCTGGAGCTGAAGGAGGGCGACCGTGTGCTCGATGTCGGCTGCGGCTGGGGCGGCTTCCCGCTCTGGGCGGCGACCAAGCATGGGGCCCGCGTCGTCGGCATCACGCTCTCCCCTCCCCAGGCCGAGAAGGCGCGGCAGCGGGCCGACGAGGCCGGCGTCGCCGACCGGGTCGATATCCGCGTCATGGATTACCGCGACCTCGCCGGCGAGCGCTTCGACGCGATTGCCAGTATCGGCATGGTCGAGCACGTCGGCGCCTCCCAGATCGACGTCTACGCCCATACCCTGGCCGGTCTACTCGAGTCGGGCGGGCGTCTGCTCAACCACGGGATCACGCGGCTGCGTTACGAGGACGCCGAGGCTGGTGCCTTCTCCGAGCGCTACGTCTTCCCCGACGCCGCCCCCTTGCACCTCTCGCGCAACCTGATGGCACTCGAACGGGCCGGCTTCGTCACCCACCACGTCGAGGACTTCGCACCCGACTACGCCGAGACCCTGCGCCACTGGGCCCAGCGCCTCGACGACAACCTCGACGAGGCAATCCGCCTTGCTGGTCCCGAACGGGTGCGAGTCTGGCGGCTCTACCTGCGAGCGGCGCGCAATGGCTTCCTCTCAGGCTTTACCTCGATCTACCAGGCTCGCTGTTCTCTGGGCTGAGAGCGCATCTACGCTGGGAAGCCGTCTGTGACCTGGGGGATCGCCCAGTCGGCATCAGCTTGCTCGAGCTCGTCAACGGAGTAGTTGCCCGTTGCGACCCCGACTACTTTGATCCCGGCGCCGTGACCGGCCTTGACGTCGCGGGGGGTGTCGCCGACCGCTACGCAGGCGCCGTCGGCGAGAGTGCCGCCGGAGACTAGGGCGCCGCGAGCGAGGGCCGCCTTGGTCAGCTCGGTGCGGTCGGCGGAGTCGGAGCCGTAGCCGCCGAAGCTGAAGAAGCGGTTGAGGTGAGCACGGGCGAGCTTGATGTGGGCGGCGGCCTCGATGTTGCCGGTGACCAGACCGAGCAGGAGGCCATCGTCGATCAGGCGGTCGAGCAGCTCCTCGATGCCGGGCATGACGCGGTACCCGCCGGACTCGGCGACGGTGGCGGGCAAGTGCTTGAGGTAGCAGCCGATCGCCTTGGAGCGCTCTTCCTGGCTGCCCTCACGGCCGATCACCTCGCGGAAGACGATCGCGGCGATCTCGGGGTCGGTCATGCCGGCGTCGGTGTGCTCGGCGACGTCGACGTCGACCCCGTGCAGCTCCTCGAAGGCGCGCCGCCAGGCGACACCGCCTGCTCCTCCCGTTACCAGGAGCGTCCCGTCGATGTCGAAGAGCACGGCGCGGACCGCGTCTGGGTCACTCGCCACTCAGCAGCTCCTTTTGCGAGAGCCAGTACAAGAGGCCGAGGGCCGGCAGGACGACGACCGCGGCGATCAGGAAGACGACGATCACAGCGGCAAGTGTCTCCGGAGGCGCGGCGGACTCGGCGATCTTCAAGGAGGTCGGCAGCAGGTAGGGAAACTGGGCGACGCCCCAGCCCCAGACCACTGCCACCACGGCACCTACCGCCAGCGGGCGCAGGCCGCGGCGAGCGCCACGCAGCAGCATGACGAGCACGCCGAGGCCGCAGAGCGCCGAGACGACGACCAGCGGCAGGGCTTGGTCGGTGAGCCGGTCGTAGACGTAGCGGGTGTCGGCGTGAAGGACGAAGAGGCCGGCGACGGCAAACGCCCCCGCCACCAGCGCCGCGGTCAGCGCCCGGCGCACGAAGTAGCCCTCTAGGTCGGCGTCACCCGCACGGCGCGCGTCGACGACGAGGAAGACCGCCGCGAGGTAGGCGCCGCTGGCGACGAAGAGCGCCCCGGTAAACAGGGGCAAGGGCTGAAGCCAGCTGGAGAAGGGGTCCCCATCGCCCCCCACGGGGACGTTGCCGTCGGCGATCGCGCCGACCACGGTGCCCATGAAGAACGGGGTGAGCACGGAGGAGAGGGCGAAGCTGGCGCCAAGAGCGCGCTTTGCCTCGATCGAGCGGATCGACTCGCGGAAGGCGAAGCCGGCGCCACGCAGGACGATGCCGAAGGCGGCCAGGGTGAGCGGCACGTACAGCGTCGACATGATCGCACCGAAGGCCTCCGGGAAGGCGGTCCAGAGGACGACGAGGATGAAGATCAGCCAGACGTGGTTGGCCTCCCAGACCGGCGTCAGCGAGCGCTCGATCAGCGCCCGGGGCCGCGCGCCCTTTTCGGCGCCCCCCGCAATCAGGTCCCAGAGCCCGGCGCCGAAGTCGGCCCCGCCGAAGACCGCGTAGAGGGTGGCGCCGGTCCAGAGGATCACCGCCGCGACATCGGCGCGCGTCATGCGACGCCTTTACCGCCGACGGGCCGATTTCCGGAGCCGGGTTCCGGATTTAGGCCCATCGACCCCGGGGGGCCGTAGGGGGTCTCGCTGTCGTCGGTCTCCTCGTCCTCCTCGCGCCAGCGTCGCGAGAGCGTGCGCAGGACGAGGATCGCCACCGTTCCGAGGCCGGCGTAGAGGAGGAGGACACCGGCGAAGGCGAACCAGATCCCCTCCGCCTCGGTAACCGCTTCCTCGGTGCGCATGAAGCCCTGCACGATCCACGGCTGGCGGCCGACCTCGGTGACGATCCAGCCGCACCAGAGGGCGAGTACCGAGGCGATGCCGGAGACCGCGACCGCGCGCAGGAACCAGCGCGTGCGGGGCAACTCGCGCCGGCGCCACCAGACGAAGCCGAACCAGATGGCAAGTCCCATCAGCGCCGTGCCGATCCCGACCATCGCGTCGAAGGAGAGGTGCAGCAGGGTGTCGGCGGGCGGCTCCTCGTTGTCGGGGATCTGGTCGAGGCCGGTGACCACCGTGTCGCGGCTGAAGCCGACCAGGAACGAGTCGAGGCCGGGGATCGGGATCGCGCCCTTGACGCCGTCGTCGGTGCAGATCCCGCCGATGTACTCGGTCTGATCGGGGCCGGTTTCCTGGATGCACTCCATCGCCGCGAACTTGGCGGGCTGGTGGTCGGCGATCGCCCGGGCGGCGGTGTCCCCGACGAAGAGCTGGATCGGCGTGGCGATGCAGGCGATCGTCAGCGGGATCACCACCCCCAGACGGTGCAGGCGGTCGCGCCGGCCGCGCAGCATGCCGACCGCGTAGATCGAGGCGACGAGGAAGCCGGCCACCATGTAGGCGGCGAGGAGCATGTGCGGGACCTCGTAGCCGGTGGCCGGGTTGAAGAGGATCTCGAGCGGGTCGGTGCCGACCACCTTGCCGCCGGCGTCGAGGGTGAACCCCTGTGGCTGGTTCATCCAGGCGTTGGCGGTGACGACCGAGAAGGCGCCGCCGATGCCGGTGATCACCATCGGCACGCCGGACCAGAAGTGGGCCCAGCCGCTGAGCCGCTTCCACCCGTAGATGTAGATCGCGAGGAAGATCGCCTCGGTGAAGAAGAAGATCCCCTCGATCGCGAAAGCGATCCCGAAGGCGTCGCCGAAGCGTTCCATGAAACGCGGCCAGAGCAGGCCGAACTCGAAGCTGAGCACGGTGCCGGTGACGGCGCCGACGGCGAAGGTCACCGCCATCGCCTTCGACCAGCGCCGCGCCAGCCGCATCGCATCGTCATCACCGCGCTTGAGGCCGAGCCAGTTGGCGGTGAGGATGATCGCCGGCAGGGCGACGCCGATGCAGGCGAGGACGATGTGGAAGGCGAGGGTGAAGGCCATCAGCTCGCGCGCGGCGAGCAAGTTGGACTGCGACGCCGCGAGGGGAAGGGCGTCGAGCAGAGGCACGGCTTACTCCGCGCGCCTCGCCTGGCGGTAACGACGGATCAAGGCGTTGGTAGAGCTGTCGTGGGCGAGCTCCGGCTCCTCGTCTGCCTGCAGCTCGGGGATGATCGCGACCGCCAGGGCCTTGCCCAGCTCGACTCCCCACTGGTCGAAGGAGTCGATCCCCCAAATCGCTCCCTGGGTGAAGACGCTGTGCTCGTAGAGGGCGACGAGCGTGCCCAGCGTGTGCGGGTCAAGACGCTCGGCGAGGATCGTGTTGGAGGGGCGGTTGCCCTCCATGACCCGGTGGGGAACCACCTCCTCCGCCGTGCCCTCGGCGCGGACCTGCTCCGGAGTTTTGCCGAAGGCGAGCGCCTCGCTCTGGGCGAAGACGTTCGACATCAGCAGGTCATGGTGGCGACCGAGCGGGTTGTTCGAGTGCATGAAGCCGATGAAGTCACACGGAATCAGCCGCGTGCCCTGGTGGATCAGCTGGTAGAAGGAGTGCTGGCCGTTGGTCCCCGGCTCACCCCAGAAGATCGCGCCGGTGTCGTAGTCGACATGGGCGCCGTCGAGGGTGACGTGCTTGCCGTTGGACTCCATCGTCAGCTGCTGCAGGTAGGCGGGGAAGCGGTGCAGGTACTGGTCGTAGGGGAAGACGCCGCAGGTCTGGGCGCCGAAGAAGTCGCCGTACCAGACGCTGAGCAGCCCCATCAAGACCGGCAGGTTCTCCGCCAGCGGCGCCTCGCGGAAATGCTCGTCCATGGCGTGGAAGCCGGCCAGCATCTCGGCGAAGCGGGCCGGGCCGATCGCCAGCATGGTCGAGAGGCCGATCGCGGAGTCCATCGAGTAGCGGCCTCCCACCCACTCCCAGAAGCCGAACATGTTCTCGACGTCGATGCCGAACTTGGCGACCTCCTCGGCGTTGGTCGATACGGCGACGAAGTGCTTGGCGACCGCCGCCTCCTCGCCGCCGAGGCCGGCAAGCGACCACTCACGGGCGGTGCGCGCGTTGGTCATCGTCTCCAGCGTCGTGAAGGTCTTCGAGGAGATGACGAAGAGCGTCTCCTCGGGATCGAGGCCGCGCGTGGACTCGGCGAAGTCGGTTCCGTCGACGTTGGAGACGAAGCGGAAGGTCATCTCGCGGCGGCTGAAGTGACGAAGCGCCTCGTAGGCCATCACCGGGCCGAGGTCCGAGCCGCCGATGCCGACGTTGACGACGTTGCGGATCGGCTTACCGGTGTGACCGGTCCACTCGCCCGAGCGGACCCGCTCGGCGAAAGCACCCATGCGGTCGAGTGTCTCGTGCACCTGCTTGACCACGTCGACGCCGTCGACGAGGAGCGAGCGCTGGCGCGGCATCCGCAGCGCCACGTGCAGCACGGCGCGGTCCTCGGAGACGTTGATGTGCTCGCCGGCGAACATCGCTTCGCGGCGCTCCTCCACCCCGCACTCGCCCGCCAGCTGGCCGAGCAACATCACCGTCTCGTCGGTGATCCGGTTCTTGGAGAAGTCGAGGTGAAGGCCGGCGCCGTCGGCGACGAGCCGCTCGCCGCGCTGCGGGTCGGACGCGAAAAGGTCGCGAAGGTGCCGGGCCTCGACCTCGGCGAAGTGGCTCTCGAGCGCTGCCCAAGCCGGCCGGCTGCGCAGCGCGGGGGCCTCGTCCTCGCTCACCCTGTCAGCGCCCCGCGCTTTGACTCGATTGACTCGAGCATGTCGTTCCAGGACTTGACGAAGGCCTCCTTGCCCTCCCGCTGGAGCCGCTCGGCCAGGGCGTCGACGTCTATCCCAGCCTTGGCGAACTCGGCGAGCACCTCCTCGCAGTCGCCGCCGTCGGGCGGGATGAGGTCGCCGACCTCGCCGTGGTCGGCGAAGGCGTGCAGGGTCGGCTCGGGCATCGTGTTGACCGTGAACGGCGAGGCGAAGCCCTCGATGTAGAGAGTGTCGGAGGCGTCGGGGTCCTTTGTCCCGGTGCTCGCCCAGAGCAGGCGCTGCGGTCGCGCACCCTCATTCATCAGCCGTTGCACGCGCTGGGAGTCGAGCATCTCGCGGTAGGCGCGGTAAGCGCGGAAGCCGATCGCGAGGCCGAGCCGGTTGTGGAGCTCGTCCGGGACATCGCCGGCCACGGCGACGTCCCAGCGGCTCATGAAGATCGAGGCCACGGACGGGACGTCGGGGTCGAGCCCCGCCTCGATCCGCCTCTCGATCCCCTTCATGTAGGCGTCGGCGGCGGCGAGATGGTCCTCGCGCGAGAAGAGCAGGGTGACGTTGATCGGGATCCCGGCAAAGATCGACTCCTCGATCGCCGGCAGGCCCGAGGGGGTGCCCGGGATCTTCACGTAGAGGTTGTCGCGGTCCGCCTTCGAGTGCAGCTGGGCGGCCTGCTCGATCGTCGCGCCCGTGTCGTCGGCGAGCTTGGGCGAGACCTCGAGCGAGCAGAAGCCGTCGAGGCCGGCGGTCCGTTCGTGCACGCCGCGAAAGAGGTCAGTCGCGTCGCGCAGGTCGACGATCGCCAGCTCGAAGAAGACCTCCTCGGGCTCGTGGCCGTTCTGACTCAGCTCGATGATGTGCTGGTCGTACGCGTCGCCACCCGAGATCGCCTTGTCGAAGATCGTCGGGTTGGAGGTGAGGCCGGTGACCGAGAGCTCCTCGATGTAGCCCCGCAGGGTCCCGTCGGCCAGCATCGTGCGGGTGATGTTGTCGAGCCAGAGGCTCTGGCCAATCTCGTGCAGCTTCTCGGTGGGCTTCATGCCAGCAACTCCTTTGCGGCCTCGGCCACCCGGTCTCCGGTGAAGCCGAACTTGGTTTGGACGTCTTTCAGCGGCGCCGAGGTACCGAAGGTGTGCATCCCGATCTTTACGCCGTCGGTTCCAACGTAGCGATCCCAGCCCAGCGTCGAGGCCTCCTCGACCGAGACGCGCGCGGTCACGGCCGGCGGCAGCACCTCATCGCGATAATCGGGGTCCTGGCGGTCGAAGAGCTCGCAGCAGGGCATGCTCACCACACGCGCGCGAACGCTCTCACCCTTCAGCTCCTCGTGTGCCGCAAGGGCCAGCGCGACCTCGCTCCCGGTGGCGATCAGGATGATCTCCGGGTCGCCGCCCTCGGCGTCGGCGAGCACGTAGCCGCCGCGGCGCAAGCCCTCGGCCGACCCGTAGCGCGAGCGGTCGAGCACCGGCACATTCTGGCGCGTGAGGACGAGGGCGACCGGTTGGTGGGTGCGGTCGAGTGCGACGCGCCAGGCCTCGGCGACCTCGTTGGCATCGGCGGGGCGGATCACGTCGAGGCCGGGGATCGCCCGCAGCGAGGCGAGATGCTCGACCGGCTGGTGGGTCGGCCCGTCCTCGCCGAGGCCGATCGAGTCGTGGGTGAAGACGTGGATCACCGGCAGCTCCATCAGCGCCGAGAGGCGGATCGCGGGCCGCGCGTAGTCCGAGAAGGTGAGGTAGGTCGACCAGAGCGGGCGCAGCTTGGACAGCGAGAGGCCGTTGGAGATCGCCGCCGCCTCGTGCTCGCGGATGCCGTAGTGGAGCTGGCGGCCGTCGTAGGCGCCGGGCTCGAGGTCGTGGGCGCCGTCGAAGGTCAGCCGCACCGAGGTCGAGTCGGTGAGGTCGGCGGAGCCGGCCAGCAGCCAGGGCAGGCGCTCGCCGATCGCGTTCTCGACCTGCTGGGAGGCCTTGCGGGTGGCGATCCCCTTCTCGTCGGGATCGAAGCTGGGGATGGCGGAGTCCCAACCTGCCGGCAGAGCGCGCTTTTGCTGCAGCTCGATCTCGAGCGCCAGGTCGGTGTGTTTTTCGGAGTACTCGTCGAGCAGCCGGCGCCAGCCGGCGCGCAGCCCGCCACCGCGCTCACCGATGCCGGCGGCGAAGTGCTCGCGCACGCCGTCGGGGACGAGGAACTGGGCGTTCTCCGGCCAATCGTAAGCGCGCTTGGTCTCGCGAACCTCCTCCTCGCCGAGCGGCTCTCCGTGCGCAGCCGAGGTATCCATCTTGTGCGGGGAGCCCCAGCCGATGTGGCTGTCGACGATGAGCAGGGTCGGGCGCCCCTCCTCACCCCTGAACTCCTCGAAGGCTGTGGCGATCAGGTCGGTGTCGTTGGCGTCGCCGACCCGGGTGACGTTCCAGCCATAGCCCATGAAACGGGCGGCGACGTCGTCGTCGTAGGCGAGGTGGGTCTTGCCGTCGATCGTGATGTGGTTGTTGTCGTAGATCCAGCAGAGGTTGTCGAGCTTGAGGTGGCCGGCGATCGAGGCGGCTTCGCTGGAAACGCCCTCCATCAGACAGCCGTCCCCGGCGATCGCATAGACGTCGAAATCGAAGAGGTCGAAGCCGGGGCGGTTGTAACGCGCCCCCTGCCACTTTCCGGCGATCGCCATCCCGACGGAGGTGGCGATCCCCTGGCCGAGCGGTCCGGTGGTCGTCTCGACGCCGGAGGTCCAGCGGTACTCGGGGTGGCCGGGCGCGCGCGAGTCGAGCTGGCGGAAGCTCTCGATGTCCTTCAGCGAGACGGCCTCCTCGCCGACCACCTCGTAGTCGTGGTCGACCGCCCGCACGCCGGCGAGGTGGAGTAGCGAGTAGAGCAGCATCGAGGCGTGACCGGCTGAGAGGACGAAGCGGTCGCGGCCCGGCCAGATCGGGTCGGCGGGGTCGAAGCGCAGGAAGCGCTGCCAGAGCGTGTAGGCGACCGGGGCCAGCGCCATCGGCGTGCCGGGGTGCCCCGAGCTGGCCTTCTGGATCGCGTCGATCGAGAGCGTGCGAATCGTGTTGATCGCAAGTTGGTCGATGTCGTGGTCCACGGATCGATCCTATGGGAGCCGTCCCGCTGAGTTCTGGGCGCGGGGCGGAGGGGGGGGGGGGGGCGAGCCCGCCCACGAGCCGCCGGTAAACGCACAAAACCCCCCCCCCCCCC
>JANWHD010000041.1 GCA_025450585.1 Solirubrobacterales bacterium | reverse complement strand
TCCCCAGACGCCGCCCAGCTGCCAGTTGTGGCCGAGTTTTCCGTTGGGGGTGCGGTAGAAGACGTCGATGGTGTTGGCCTGCCCCGGGTTGGGGTTGTTGTTCTGCACGATTGCGTGCGGGTCCGAGCCCACCGATCCCGGCAGTGTCCCCCCTCCCCACACCCCGCCCAGCTGCCAGTTGTGGCCCAGTTCGCCGTTGGGGGTGCGGTAGAAGACGTCGATGGTGCCGGGGTCACCAAGATTGAGTCCGTTGTTTTGCACGATCGGGTGGGGACCTGCAGAGTCATCGCTCTCAGGAACGTCTGGTGGTGACGAAAACCTAATCTCGTTGGCTTCTTCTACTTCGCCGTCCTGGTTTCGCAGGAACAACCTCACGTAGTAGGTGGTGCCCGGGCTGAGCCCGGAAATTGGCTCGCTCGGGTTTATCTGGGCGGATCCCGAGATCGTTTTCACCGGCGTTTTGAATGGATATCCGGAGCCCGACGAGGAGTAGCGCCCATAGCCGAACCAGTATTCGGTGGTCGGTTCTTCGGTGCCAATCGAACCGTTCAGCATTGCGCTGCCTGGCTGCACGGAGGAGGCGCCGGCGGTATCGCCACGCAGGGCGCGTCTGAGCCAGATAATGATCCCCGTTCCGTTGCTGCCGGCCTTGTCCTCGTCGCACTGTTCGTATTCGTTGGTGTTACCCCAGTATTCGAATTCGGTTGTGTGCATCGTCTCGAACTTTTCTCTGAGCTTGCGGCGGCCTTGGTCAAAGCCGCTGTCCTTGTTCTGTTCGACACCGCCCTCGTCGACGGCGTGATTGCCTGAAAATTTGGCTCCCCCGACTTCGAATGGGATCGAGTTGCAGTGGTCGGGTGTCGAGATCGGGCCCCAACCGGCGTGTTTGATGAAGTCCTCGTGGTGCGGGGTGCCGACGGTTTTCACTTCGCCCGCCGGCCCGCCGGGTGCGGGTATGTTCCAGAGCCGAACGTGATAGCGGCTGCTGGTAATCTCGTGCTCGGCGTTGGAACCGTCGGTCGTATGGCAGGTGTAGGTCCCACTTCCCGTACGTACATTCAGCGCCTGTTTGCCGAATTGCTCGTCCAAGAATTCCCAGTCCCAGTCGGTGTGATTCTCGGTCTTTAGATATCCTTGGACGTTCGACACTCCCGCACGCCTGCCGCGGAAGATCACGCCGACCGGGTCTGCCTTGTCGATGTTCGTACCGCACTCGCCGGCACCGAAGGAATAGTTACCGGCAACGCCGCCGTCCTCTATCCCCATCTGGTCATTATTTTTTGGGTCGTCAGCGCCTGCGTTGGGTGTCGCGAAGAGCGCGAACGCAGTCAGCACAGCCGCCGCGAGCAGGGCCGTGCGGCCAATTCGTTGCGGCCTGGACCTTAGTACTGACATTGCAGCTCTCCTTCCATCGCCCCATCACTAGGCGCTGTGAGGTTCTCGTCGGGCTCTCCGTCGAGTTCCTCGGCCCGGGTGGCCGGTGGCTTTCCGATTTCTCGAGACCTGAGCTGGCTCAGGGCCTCGTTGGCGAGATCTGGGTTTTCAGCGAAGATCACGATCGTCGAGGAGCCGGTGTAGACCTCGATCCGAGGTTCGAACATGAATTCGATCTCGACCACCTGGGCGTCCCCGATCGGGGGCAGCTCTCTGTAGGGGATCGGCTTGCCTTCGAAGGAGTAATCCCCCAAGGAGCGCTGGCAGGCAGGCCAGGTTTGAATCTGAAGCGGAGGCTGGCAGCCGGTGTCGCCCCCCTCGATCTTGCAGTGGCCGTAGAAGTAGTTGGTGAAGTTGGCGGGCGGTTCCTCAGCGGGGGTAGTTCCGCCGCATCGGCGCTTGAAATCAGTCAACGGCACTCCCGCAACCGACGGTCCAGCCGAGAAGATTTCGAAGTTGGTCGACTCCTTGGGTCCAGTACAGGGAAGTGCTTCCTGCCTTTCGACCCGCTCACGCGTTGAGACCCAAGCCGTCGGAACCTTTCCATCGCCGTCACCGGAAGGGGATGCGAACGCACCGCCGGGTGAATCCGGGCCGCCGGGTGAGTTCAGGCCGCCGGATAGATCAGGGCTGCCGACATTGCCGGTAGCGACCGCAACAGCAAGAGAAAGCGCCGCGACTGCACAAGTCAGCATAACCACAGCTCTGGCCCTGGATATTGCGGTCCGACGCAAGCGGTCCGAACCTCCTCCCCACCGACTCATCCTCGCCTCCCTGGCGTTTGCGCAGCGATCCTCCTCGATGTCGACTATATACTTTTCTGTACCTATCTGGGAAGTCTGCCTTACCTATATAGGAGTACTGTCTTACCTGTATAGGAAGTCTGCCTTACCTATGTGACTTGCCTTACCTATGTGGAAGAGCACACCACCCGGGTTTCCCAGATTGGGTCCCTACCTCTGCGTCGACGCGTAGCGCGTCAGGCCCAACTCATCGGCTCGTAGCCGCGTCCTCGTGCTCATCAGCCTTGTTATGTCGGTGGTCGCTCTGCTCGACTGGGGCGGATCGGGCTTTCAGCAGCTCGACTACAGAGACACCCTGAGGCTCGTCATCCCGGCGAGCACGATGCTGATCGTGAGCGTGCAGACGGTGCTCGCCAGCTTCTTCGTCTCGATCCTCGGGATCGAGCGCTCCCCCGCGCCCAGGCCTTAGGAGGGTCTAGCTTCGCCCGATACGCAGCAGGGGAACCCGCCACGCTGCCTCGGCGACGATCGCGTGGCCCATCTTCGATGAGCCCTCGCGGCGCTCGCGGAAGACGATCGGCACCTCGGCGACGTCGAAACCGAGCTGGATCGCCCGGTAGGTCATCTCGACCTGGAAGGCGTACCCGCGCGAGCGGACCGCGTCGAGGTCGATCGCCTCCAGCACCTCGCGACGGAAGCACTTGAAGCCGCCGGTCAGGTCGCGCACGGAGAGCCCGAGGACGAGCCTCGCGTAGGTGCTCCCGCCCCGGCTTATCGCCCGGCGAAGTGCCGACCAGTCGCCGACTCCCCCTCCGGGGACGTAGCGGGAGCCGACGACCAGGTCGGCCCGCTCGCTCGCCTCGAGCAGAGCCGGCAGGTAGCAGGGGTCGTGCGAGAAATCGGCATCCATCTCGAGCACCAGCCCCGCGCCCTCGCCCAGGGCATGCCGGAAACCCGCGATGTAGGCGGGGCCGAGGCCTTCCTTGCGAGGCCGGTGCAGGACCGTGATGCCTGGGTCGCCCGCCGCAAGCCGGTCGGCGACCTTGCCGGTGCCGTCCGGCGAGTTGTCGTCGACGATCAGCACCCGCGCGGACGGGGGCAGTTCCGCCCTGACGGCCGCAACGAACGCCTCGATGTTCTCGACCTCGTTGTAGGTCGGCAGGATGAGCCACGCCGGGCCAGCGGGCACGGTTGGAGGCATGGACGCGATGCTATTTCCCCGCGGCCGCTATGGCCGCGCCCGGCCGCCGGTGATGCTGATGAAGGCTCGCCAGGCGGGCTTGGGCCGAAAGCCGGCGCCTTCGTGGAAGAGGCCGACGGAGTCGCAGAAGTTGCAGTCGCCCTGAACGTCCTTCCAGGAGAACCAGTAGGTCCCCTTGAGGTTGAGCCGGTGGCGGTTGCCGGTCAGGTAGCGGTAGGCGCCACGCAGTTCGCGCGCCTGGCCCCCCATCCCCTGCTCGAAGGCGACGATGTGGGGGTCGTTCTGGGAGCCCCAGCCCATCTCGGTGATGTAGAGGGAGGCGCCGGGGTCGTGGTTCTCGAGGGTGACGTCGCGCATCGCCTCGGTCAGGTCTTCCAGGTCGTCGACGTGGAACGCGTACGGGTGCAGCGCGATCGCGTCGAAGTAGCGCTCGATCCCCGGCACGCGGTAGAGGCCGGCCAGGAAGTCGGCGGCGTTCATCCCGAAGCGTCCGCCCTGGTCGGGGTCGCCGAAGAGGCCGGAGAGGAGGACTTTGGCCCCCGGGTCGGCGGACCTGATCGCCGGGTAGGTCAGCTTCAGCAGCTGGGCGTAGCGCGCCGTGGAAACCGGGAAGGCGAAGTAGAAGAAGTTGGCCTCGTTCCACACCTGCCAAGTGCGGATCGGCATCGGCCGCAGCGGCGCGGCCGTTTCGTGCCCGGTGCCGACCCCTCCGACACCCACTTCGGAGTGCTCCGCCCAGAATGTGCCACCGGGGCCGTAGCGTTCCACCGCGGCCCTGACGAAGGCCTTCCAGGCACTCCTTCCGCGCGCGCTGTCGACCGGCAGCGTCGTCGGCTTCGCCGCCAGCCAGCTCGGCGTGCCGTAGAGGAACGGCAGGACCGTCAGCCCCCGGCGCGCGGCCGCTTCGACGGCGGCGTCGATGCTGCTCCAGTCATAGCTCCGCTTCGCCGTCGGCTGCACCGATGACCAGCCGACCGGCCAGCGCACGGACCCGATCCCGCCGGCCTTCATGTAGGCGACGTCGGTCTCGCTCAGCGCCGTCTGCGGGCCGATGCCGAAGAAGGTGCGCGGCAGAGCCGTGGCCGTGGAGGGCGCGGCGAGGGCAGCGGCGAGGGCCAGCAGCAGGATCGTGGTCTTGGCGGTTTTCAAGCTCGGTGAGCCGGGGGCGAGGGCGGTGGACTGGATTCCTAACACGCCCGGGGGACGGCGGTAGCGCCCCGGCAGCGGCCGTTCAGTACGTCCCGCCCAGCTTGCGGTGATCCCAGGTGGCGGTGCGGACCGGCTTGAAATGGATCGCCACGCGCTTCGGCGCCTGCGCCTCGAGCGCCGCCTTGGCATCGCCCTCGACCGAGGAGATCCCCTCGGCGTATCGGAGCGTCAGCTCTTCGGCGAAGCCGATCACGATCTCGAAGTCGCGATGGATCTCAGCCTCGGCCTCTATCATCGCCCCGCGCAGCTCGCCGTACTCGTGGCCCGTCTCGACCAGCACCGTGGCGCGGGGATCGCGTTCGAGGTTCCGCACCTTCTGGGACTTTGCGTAGGTCCAGATCCAGATCTCCCCCTGGCGGGGGACGAACCACATCGGCATCGAGTGCGGCCAGCCGCGCGGCCCCAGGCTGGAGACGATCGCGATCCGCTCTTCGCCGAGCAGCTCCAGGCGCTCCTCGTCGGTCAGCTTGATCCGGTCGCGGCGGCTCATCGGACAACCTTTCGTTCGCGCCCCAATCGCCACGGATTCGAACAACCGGCGATCACCGTGTCGTTGGGGCCGCTCACAGGCCGAAGATTGACGGATCGGCGCCGAAACTGCCGGAGAGCCGCGCGTATTGACGCACCACGCGTGAATCAACGGCCTGTAGCGTCGCCTCCACGATGGCGATGCAAGCCCAGATTCCAGTTGCCGCCGCTCCCAGAGCTATCGTACGTACGTCTTATCCTTTGCAAGTACGTACGATAACTGGGGAGCTGGCCATGGCCATCACCGCTTCGAAACTGCGCGCCAACATCTACCGGATCCTCGACGAGGTCCTCGAAACCGGCCAGCCGCTGGAGATCGAGCGCAACGGCAAGACTCTGGTGATTGCTCCCAAGCAGGTGCAATCGATCTGGGACCGCCTGCCGCGGCGCGAGGGGGCGATTATCGGCGACCCCGACGAGCTGATCCACATCGACTGGTCTTCGGAGTGGACCCCTGATCCTAATTGACACACATGTAGCCCTCTGGCTGTACGCCGGCCTACTGGAGCGACTCCCGGAGCCCACTCGAGCCCTGCTGGCCGGCGAGCGCAAGCTGCGAGCATCGCCGCTCGTCTCGCTGGAGCTGGCATACACACACGAAATCGGGCGGGCTCGAGATCCCGCTCCGATGATGCTCGCCGCCCTGCGCCAGAGCATCGGCCTCGAGGTGGCCGACATCTCGCTCGTCGAGCTGACGGAAACAGCCATGGGGCTTTCGTGGACCCGCGATCCCTTCGACCGGATGATCGCGGCGCAGGCCATCGTCGCCGACGCCCCGTTGATCACGGCCGACCGGACCATCCTCGAGCACCTGCCGCTGGCAACCTGGGACTGACCGCCACGTCTCGCGTCGCGTCCGTGGCCGACATCGTACGATCGACCCATGCAGATCGCGATCCTGATCTTCGAGAAGCTGACCGCGCTCGACGCGATCGGGCCCTACGAGGTGCTGCGCTCCGTTCCGGGCTGGGAGGTCAAGTTCGTCGGTCCCGAGAAGGGGCCGGTACGCACCGACAGCGGCGCGCTCGGGCTCAGCGCCGACTTCGGGATCGACGAAGTCGCCGAGGCCGACATCGTTCTCGTCCCCGGTGGCGAAGGCAACGTGCCGTTGATGCAGGACGAGGCCGTGCTCTCCTGGCTGCGCCGGATCGACGGAGGAACGAAGTGGACCACCTCGGTCTGCACCGGCTCGCTGGTGCTCGGCGCCGCCGGGCTGCTCGAGGGCAGGAGGGCGACCAGCCACTGGGCCTTCCTCGAGCAGCTGGGCGAACTCGGTGCCGATCCGGTCGGCGGGCGCTTCGTGCAGGACGGCAAGCTCGTCACCGCCGCGGGCGTCTCGGCCGGGATCGACATGGCCCTCCACCTGGTCGGCCAGGAGGTCGGCCCCGAGGTCGCCCAGGCCGTCCAGCTCGGCATCGAGTACGACCCCCAGCCCCCGTTCGACGCCGGCTCCCCGGAAAAGGCGCCGGAGGCGATCGTCGAGCTGGTCACCGCGGTCACCGGCCCCGACGCGATGCAGAGCGGCACGGCTAGCGACGCAGGCTGAGCCGCACTGCCCGGGTGGCCCGGGCGCCCGGGATCGCGACCAGCAGCTGTGCCCTGAGGAATCCGCGCCGCGCCAGCAGCGGGCGGCCGCGCTCGTTGAGCGCGACGCGGTAGGTGTGGGCCCTGCCCCCAGCGAGGCTGAAGCCGCGCTTGCTCACTCCCACGCGCACGACCCTGGTCGGCACGCCGGGCCTGGCGCGCAGCGGCAGCCTCGCCTGGGTGCGCAGGATGATCTGCCCGGGACAGCTTTCGCCTTCGGCCCAGCCGCAGCGAACCCAGACGCTCACGGTCCCCCGATCCGGCTTGACGCGCCTGACCGTCAGCGGCGGCAGCGGAGGGGGCGCGGTGATGGCGCCAACCGTCGCCCCTTCGACGAAGTTGTTGTCGATGTTGATCGTCGTCCCGCCCCAGGTCTCGTCGTGACCTCCGCGGTACTGGTGGATGCGCTGGTGCGCGGTCCACGCGGTGGCCGGGATGTAGGGGTCGAGGGCGTTGCGGTTGCCGTTCCAGTTGGCGAACCAGAGGTCGTCGGGAAGCGAGTAGTCCTCCCCCACCTGGTCGGCGAGGTCGGCGATGCCCGAGGCGCTGGAGCTGTAGACGCCGGAGGTGTAGCCGAGCGCGTGGATCTGGTCGGTCCAGGCGCCGAGGAAGGTCAGGGTCGCCTTGGTCGCGCTCGAGGTGCGCGTGTAGGCCTCCATGTCGAAGTAGATCGGGCTGCCCGGCCCCATGCCGATTTCCTGCGCGTCGGCGACCGCGTCGAGGGCGGCGGCGATTCCCTGGGCCGAAGCCAGGCCGGGGCTCAGCTTGGCGCAGCTGGTGCAGGCGCTGGTCGGGGCCTGCAGGCCGACGTAGGTCGGGATCAGGTGCCAGCCCTCCGCGACCTGTTCGCTCACCCACTCCTCGGTCAGGTTGGGCTGCGAGCAGGCCCGGTTGAGGCCGCCGATGTAGACGCCGACGGCGCGGTAGGGCGAGTCCTCCCAGGCCGCCATCGCGCCCGAGGAGGGCGCCGCGCAGGCGTCGAAGCCGAGACCCGTGTACTCCTTGCCGCTCGTGGCGGGGGCTTCGGGCGCCGGGGGGCCGACCGCGCTCGCCCCCGCACCGGCCCCTGCACCCGGTTCGAGGAGGATCGCGCGCTGGCGCCCGATCGCCTGCGACGGACAGCTCTGGCTCGGCCCCGGATGCCCCAGGTACACGGCGCGGCGGTCCATCCGCACGCACATCCGCGGGTGCTCGGCGAGCTTGTAGACGGGCCAGCTGCCGGGCACGTCGACGGTCTGACCGCCGAAATGGACCGTCTTGGCCGCGGCGGGCGTGGCCAGGAGCGCGAGCAGCACGACGGCCGCCAGGGCGGGACGAAGCAAGCGCATACCCGTCCAACCATTGCAATCCCTGATCGATTCGGCTTTCGGCCCGACCGAGCTGCATCAAATTTTCCCCTGGCGAGGGTCGAGTCGACCCGCTGCAAGGTGGCTAGACCCGAGTGGGCACGAGGTCCAGCTCGCGCCAGGGGCCCTCACCGGCCATCGGCTGGGTGCGGCCCTCCAGCCAGTCGGCTTGGAGGTCGTCGTAGTGGGGGCTGGCGGGATGGCCCGACTGGCCGGTGAACATCTGCCAGCGCGAGCGCTCGGGCGCGGTCGGTTCGGCGACCATGCGCCAGCTCGGCGCCCAGACGGCCTTGTAGGGGTCGTTGGGGTCGTAGGCGATCTGGCTCACCGTCTCCTGGGCGCCGCCGGCCTTGAGGCTGCGGTTGAGCAGCTTGCGCAGCAGCGGGTTGGCCTCGCCCAGCGGATGGGGGAACTCCATCTCGTGCACGTGGCCCCAGCGCCAGGCCTCGGGGTCGGGGCCGAAGCGGTCGGTGAGGTCGTCGAGGCCGCCGCTGAGCGCCTCCAGTACGAGCCCCTCCCAGGGACGGCCGATCAGCTCCTCGTCTTCTTCCTCCCAGAGGTTCATCAGGTGCGAGTGCCAGCGCCAGGGCGAGGTGACGTGCGGGGTGAAGCCGTTGTCGGCACGGTCGAGCCAGCGCTCTGCGAGGTCGCGGTCGCCGATCGCGGCGCGGGCGACCTCGCGGGCGAGGCGCAGCAGGAAAGCCTGGTAGATCGTGCCCGCGACCGTGCCGGGATCCAAGCGGCCGTCCCAGCTGCGCAGCCGCTCGATCGCGCTCAGCTCACGCTGGCCCCGCGGCGAGAGCCGGCCCAGCCTGCGCGCCGCCTCGATCCCCGGGATCGAGAGGTTGTCGGACTGCATCGCCTCGAAGCCGTCGATGTCGTGCTCGCTGCTGGCGCGCAGCAGCTGCTCGATCCGCTCGGCGCGGAAGCCGTCGAGCCACTCGCTGGTGATGTGGTGCGGGTACTCGTCGCCGACGATGCGGTTGTTGGCGGTGATGAGGAAGCCGCTCTCGGGATCGACCTTCTCCGGAAGTTCCTCGTAGGGGATCGTCCCCTCCCACTCGAACTCACCCGTCCAGCCCGGCTTGGGCAGGTCGGGGCAGCCGCCCTTGCGCAGCGGCAGGCGGCCGATCAGCTTGTACCCGATCGAGCCGTGGCGGTCGGCCCAGATCAGGTTCGAGGCGGGCGAGACGTGGTCGCCGAGCTTGGCGACCAGCTCCGGGCCGGAGGCGATCTCATGCAGCTCGAACATCCCCTTGAACGCGGTCGGCTGGTCGAGCGTCTGCCAGCGCAAGGCGAGTGGCTCGCCCTCGTCGGCACCGAGTGCGTCATTGACCAGCGGGCCGTGATGCGTGATGCGGACGTCGAGCACCTCGGGCACGTCGCGGCCCTTGACCGGGATCTCCTCGCGGACGATTTCCAGCGGGTGCCACTCATCTTCGAACAGGTAGCGGTCGCCGTCCACCTTCTCGACGAAGAGGTCCTGGACATCGGCCATGACGTTGGTGAAGGTCCAGCAGACGTCGTTGTTCTGACCCATGTAGACGCCGGGCATGCCCGGCAGCGAGGCGCCGCGGACGAAACGGCCGTCGAGGCTGAGGCCGACCTGGTACCAGATGCCCGGCATGCTCGGCGGCAGGTGGGGGTCGCCGGCGATCAGCGGGTTGCCGCTGGCGCTGAGCTTGCCGGAAACCGCCCAGTTGTTGGAGCCGCTGGCCTCGGCGGCGAGGCCGATCGAGTGGCGCACGGCGTCGATCTGCTCGACGATCGCGAGCCCGTCGCCGGTCCAGGCTTCCTGGGTGACGACGGGATTCTCGGCGGGGTAGGCGGCGTCGAGGCGGGCGGCCAGTTCGGGGCCGAGCGCGCGCACCATGTCGGCGCGCAGCAGCTCCCGCTCCCAGTTGGTCGAGAGGCCGAAAGCGAGCAGCTTGCCGAGACTGAGGATGTCGACCGGGCGCCACGGCTTCCAGGCGAGCCGCAGCAGCTGCATCTCGAAGGGCAGCGCCTTGGCGTCGGCCGCGGCCGCGTTGACCCCCTCGCAGAAGCGATTGAGCAGGGCGAGTAGCTCGGGGTCGAGTGTCGCCGCCTCGCGCTCGGCCGTGCGGCGGATGCCGAGCGTCCGCATCAGCCGGTCGATCAGCAGCCCCTCCTCCCCCGCCATCTCCGCAACGCGGCCGGAGACGACGCGGCGATAGAAGTCGAGCTGCCAGAGCCGGTCCTGCCCGTGGCAGAAGCCCTCGGCGAACCAGAGGTCGGTGGCGCTGCCGGCCTCGATATGCGGCACGCCCCAGCGGTCGCGGCGGACCCGGACCGTGCCCTCGAGCCCGTCGAGCGCGATCGTCCCCTTCTGCTTGGGGAGGGGGCGGCGAGCGAGCCAGTGCCAGGCGGCCGCTGTGGCTGCGGTGGCGATCCCGGTTCCGGCCAACCCGACGACGAGCCCCGCCTTTGCCGCACTCGTTGCCTTGCTCGAACTCACCCTATGTATGTATCAGTTGGCCAGCCGGCCAGGCAGTCTCCCCGCCGCGATACTTTCTCCGAACCCGGGTGTTCTCAACAACCGCACGATGCAACCGACAGGGGAGAGACGATGACGACGCGCGCCAGAGGACAAGTCCGGTTCCGGAGGTCCGACCGACCACTCCTCTGCCTTTTCATCATCGGTCTACTCCTGGCGCCTATGAGCGCCACGGCACTGGCACACCCGGGTGATCTCGATCCAAGCTTCGGGCGGGGTGGACGTGTGCTCGCGCCGGTGCGGATCCAAAACCAGGCGAGCGGATACCTCTCAGCTCACAACTGGATGGGCACCGCGGTCGCGACCGCGGTGGCACCGGGAGGGCGGGTCGTCGTGGCGGGAGAGCGAACGGTGGTGGCTTTCCGGCGCGACGGCAAGGTCGATCGCCGCTTCGGCAGCAACGGGCGCGTGAACCTTCCCTTGATGGGCGAAGGACAGACCATCGTCAAAGACGTCGCCGTGGACCCCGGCGGGCACATCTTCGTCCTCGCCGCCGCACGCTTTGCCAATGGCGGGGGCCTGGCGATCGTCGCCCGGCTCTCGGCCAGCGGCGAGCTCGACACCTCGTTCGCCGACAACGGCATCTTGCTGACCGACTTCGGCTTGCCCGCACCGCAGTCAGCCGGACCGAGCGCGCCGCCCCCGGAGGCACCGACCGACGTGCTGCCGGCAGACCTGGTGGTCGATGGCGAGGGGAGACTCGTGGTCGCCGGCACTGCAGTCGCCATCATCGCACCCTGCCGCGGCGCGGGGGAACAACCTCACCATGCCGCCTACCTGGCGCGCCTGCTGCCCGATGGCAGTCTGGACACCGACTTCGGCAAAGGTGGAGTCGTGCTCGACGAGCGAAGTCCCTTCTATCTCGAACAGCATCCCTACATGGGCGGGATAGCCATCCACGGAGGCGCGATTCTCTACGCCACGGACAAGAACGACACCGCCAACTGCGAGGGCTTCGGCGGCGGGCTGCTGGTGCGGCTGGACGAATCGGGCACGCGCGATCCCGGCTTCGGCTCCGCCGGCGTTCTCGATGTCACGCCGTCGGCATCCCGCCCGCTCCACATCGCGGTCGACCGCTGGGGACGCATCCTCGTAATTCGCAGCGCGACCGCGGGAGAAACGGAATCTCTGGCTGGGTTCGAGGTCGTAAGCCGGCGGAACGCCGACGGCACGCTCGACACGGGCTTCGGCCACGGTGGGGAAATCGCGGTCAAGCTTCCTGGCGAAACGAGCGGCCTGGACGCCCTTGCGGTGGATGCCCGGGGCAGACCCCTGCTGGCCGGTGGGATCGCCCCTCCCCGCACCCCCTCCCAGGTGAAACGCCACGTCTTCGCGCCGCCCAAGTTCGCCCTCATCCGCCTGAGCGCTTCCGGTCGACCCGATCCCACCTTCGGCAGGCAGGGGCGGGTCGTCACCGGCTTCGGCCATGGCTCGAGGGCCGCGGCTACCGACATCGCCATTCGCGGCAAGAGCGCAATCGTCGCCGGCCCAGTGCTCAGCGGGCGCATCCACTCCGGCCGGGGATTCGCCCTGGTGCGCTACCGGCTTGGCCCCTAGGCGACGCCGTTGGGCAGGCGACCCTCCGCCTCTAGCTTGTCGAGATGGGCCTGCATCACCATCGCCGCGGCGGGGCGGACCTCGGCGGGTACGTCGTTCCATACCTCGGCCAGCAGCGCCTCGCGGGAGCGCTCGCCGCGCTCCAGGGCAGCGAGGAGGCGGCGCTCGCGCATCTCGCGGTGCTCGACGTACTCGGCCAGCTTGGCTGCCGGATCCTCGATCCAGGGGCCGTGGCCGGGGCAGATCAGCTCGATCGGCTCCGCCTGCATGCGGCGCAGCGAGTCCATGTAGGCGGAGAGCGAGCCCCCGTCGGGCGGGACGAAGGTCGACCCCATCCCGAGCACGAGGTCGCCGCTGAAGCAGACCCGGTCGGCGGTGAGCAGGCAGACGTGGTCGGGCGCGTGACCGGGAGTGGCGAGCGCGCGCAGGCCGCCGTGCTCCTCGCCGTCTGACGGCAGGACCACCTGGGAGTCGAGTCGCTCCGCGCCGTCGGCGTGATCGCCGTGGCTGTGCGTGAGCAGGACGAGGCCGATCCCGCCCCGCTCCTCGGCGGCAGCCCGGATCGCGGCGAGGTGCCCAGCGTCATCGGGTCCCGGATCGATCACCGTGCAGGGACCGGCCCCATACACATAGGTGTTCGTCCCCTCCAGCGTCATCGGCCCCGGATTCGGGGCGACGATCCGAAGGATCTCAGGGTGGTGTGGCGACTTATCCGTCATATACACGGATAAGTCGCCACCCGGCGATCAGCCGACCTCTTTGGCGATCGCTTCGCGGGCGTCCTCGGGCTCGAGCACGACGAGGTCGCCGGCACCGCGCAGGATCTCGCGCACCAGCCATGACGTCCCGGCATAAGGCAGCTCGACCACTACGGCGCCGTCGGCGAGCTCCTCGACCACGGTGCGCTCCTCGCGCAGCCAGCGGGCGCGCTCGGGCGAGACCCAGACACGGGCGACGTGGGCGGTCGGCACCTCGCCGTGGGTCATCCAGCCCTCGACCCCGGCAAACTCCTCGACTTCCGGGCGTGGCTCGAAGGTCTGCCCTGAGAGCGTCGCCTCCTTGATCCGGTCGAGCTTGAAGTGGCGGACGCCCTCTTTGGTCAGGTCGTAGCACTCGACGTACCAGCCCTCTTTGCCGTTCTCGAGCCGGTAGGGCTCGACCGAACGCTTGGTGAACGTGTCCTCGTTCTCCTTGTAGTAGTCGAGGTCGAGGACCTGGCTGGCGCCGATCGCCTCGTTGACCTTGCGCGCCACCTCGGCGTCGCCGCCGCTGCCGGCGGCGATCTCCAGCCCCTCCTCGGAGGGATCGTGGCCCAGCGCCTTGATGATCTTGGTGCGAGCGCTCTGCAGGCCGCCCTGCGGCAGGTGGTCGCCGAAGAGGTCGATCGCCGCGACCAGCGCCTTCGCCTCCAGCGGCAGCAGGCGCGCCGGGCGGGCGAAGTTGTCGCCATAGGGCTCGGAGTCGACCTCGATCTCGTCTCCCTGGATTTCGGCGTAGAGGACGTAGGTGCCGCCGCCGAAGTTGACGACGTTGAGCAGGTCGATGTCCTCCTGCAGCTCCTCGCCTGTGAGTTCAAGCCGCTGGCGCAGGTCGGCGACACCGAGGCGCTCGCCCCGCTTGGCGGAGTCGATCAGGAGGCCGGCGAGGGTGACGAGGCGGGCGAATCGCTCGGGCCGGATCGCGGCTTCGCCGCGGCCGTTGGAGCGGGCTCGCCGCGGCGCCTCGCGCAGGGGCCGGTCGACGATCTCGGCCGGCTCGAAGCCGTTGTGGTGGCGGTCGTGGAGCAGCCCGAGGCGGCTTTCGGCCTCCTCGCGCAGCTCGTCCGGGCCCAGCACTTGGGCGTTCTGGCGCCAGCGCAGCACCCAGGCGATCAGCTCGCGCGGGGACGCGTAGTCGGTCTCGAAGACCGAGCCCTTGCCGGGCGCGCCGTCGGACTTCTTCGCCGGGCGCAGCTCGCCGTAGGCGCCGAAGTCGCGCTCGATCAGCCAGGCGATGCGGTCGCGAACGAAGATCTTCGCAGTGCCCCGCACCTCCCCCAGCTGCCAGTCGGCGCGCTGGCCGTAGTCGCGGCGGTCGAAATCCTCGGGCGGGGAGAAATCATGCTCGGCCTTGGACGCGTAGCCGACCTTGCCCTGGATCCGGGAGAGGCGGAAAACGCGGACAGCATCGCGCTCGTGCGCGTGGCCGATCAGGTAGAACTGCCCGCCGCGGAAGACCAGGTGGTACGGGTCGACCCTGCGCTTCGCGGTCTCGTCGCGCTCCATCGTGTAATAGGTGAACTCGATCGTCTTGCGGCGCGAGATCGCGGTCTCGATCTTGGAGAGGCGCTGGGAGAGCTCGCGGCCCCCCGCCGAGGCGGTCATCGCCATCTCGACCGGGGCGCGCTCGCCCTCCTTGAGCGGGTTCGGGTGGCCCCAGGCGACCTGCTGCAGAGCCAGCCGCAGCGGCTCGGCGTAGGCGAATTCGCCGTCGGAGAGCAGCGAGAGGGCTGTGCTCAGTGCCGCCAGCTCGTCGTCGGAGAACTTGATCGCGTCGAGGTAGAAGTTCTCCGGCGGCAGCGAGTAGAGCTCGGCCTCGAAGAAGCCCTCGCCGGGCTTCTCGACCCCGAGCTGGATGCCGAGGCTTTCCAGCTCCGCGCGATCGGCGTAGAAGCGCCGCGCGAAGGCGTCGTCGTTCATGTCGCTGTAGCCCTCCACCTCGCGCTTGATCTCGAGAGCCGAAACGGGTCTCCCCTGAGCCATCAGGAACGAGATCAGCGAGAGCTGGCGGATCAGCTTCTCGGTGTCCTTCGCCACGGCTCGCAGGATAGTGTGCGGCCCGTCCCATGGACCTGCTGCGCAATCTCTTCGGCAACGTGACCTCGGGCATCATCCGGCTTGCGGTCACGGCTGGGGTGCTGTTCCTCTGCTACCTCTTCATCGTCAAGCCGGTCCTGAAGACGACCAACGACGCGATCAAGTCGACCGGCCTAGACCAGATCGGCAAGTCGCTGGAAGGGATGAGCACGACGATCAAGCGCAAGGTCCACCACTCCTTCGAGGTGACGAAGCCGGGTCCCAGACGGCAGAGGCTCATCCAGTGCGTTGAGCATGCGAACGGCAACGTCCACAAGATCCAGCGCTGCACCAGACGATTCTGACGCGACGCTATACGGCGTCCTCAGTCGTCCGAATAGCGCTGCTATTCGGACTCCCTGCGTCCTTGTCTAGCGTCGCCTCAGAACGTCGGACTACCTAGGCTGCCCTAGCCCCAAAATATGCCGAGCCGGATAGCGCCCGGTCGAAGCTCGACCATGACTCGCCGGCGGGCAGCTGGCGCTCGAGACGGTCGAAGCTGCCAAGGCGGCCGCCGAGGTTGTCGATCATGTGGACGAGGACGGCCTCGCGGGTGGCGGGGACAACCGGCGAGCCGTGCTCGAGCGAGCCGTGATGGGCGAGGATGATGTGCAGCACGGCCTGGGCGAGCCCGGGGTCAAAGCCGGGAATCTCCTCGATCTGGCGGCGCACCTTGTAGTAGCCGAGGGGGATCTCGCCCTGGAGGCGCCCGGCATCGGTGAGATCGATCGCCAGCGGATCGTCGTTGTAGGCCTCGGTCTTGCCGATGTCGTGCAGGAGGGCTCCGGTGACGGCGACGTCGCGGTCGATCCCGGGGAAGAAGGCGGCGGCGGCGCTGACCGCCTGGGCAACTGAGACCGTGTGCTCGAGCAGGCCGTGACGGTAGGCCTGGTGGTAGACCTTCGCCGCCGGCGCGTCGCGGAAGCGGGAC
This sequence comes from Solirubrobacterales bacterium, assembly GCA_025450585.1. Classification (GTDB taxonomy): domain Bacteria; phylum Actinomycetota; class Thermoleophilia; order Solirubrobacterales; family 70-9; genus VRUE01. Next base: position 32,963 of record JANWHD010000041.1, on the reverse strand, counting down.
CAGATCTCCGACTCCTCGCCGAAGAAGCGGTCGAGGAGGTAGCGAAGCTGCTGGTCCTGCACGGTCGCCAGCAGCTCGCGCAGGTCGCTCTCCAGGCGATCGAAGGAGACCTCCGACCCGACCGCCAGATCCTCGGTGCGGTACTCGCTCCCGGCGGCCTCGCGCAGCCCGCTCAGCTTGACCTTCGATCCCCAGCGCTCGCTCACCTCGAAGAGCCCGCTGACGTGGACCGGCGTGCCCGGGACGGCGATCGCGTAGAGCGCCTCGGCGTCCTCCCAGGAGACCGCCTCGCAGCTGCCGCTGGCGTCGCCGAGGCTCAGCCGCAGCCAGGGCTCGCCGTTGCGCTTGCGCCGCAGCTCCCGCTCGCGGACCGCGTAGACGCTGCCGACTCGCTGTCCATCCTCCAGCTCGCCCAGCGGCACCCTCGTCGCGATGAGCGTCTCGGTGAGAGCTTGCTGCTCCATCTGCAATCCAAAGTAGTGACACAAGCGGACGCTTCTGCTGACTTCGCACTTCATCGATATCTATCGATGAATGTTGCTAGTGTGCCATCCATGGCCGAGCTTCCCGTGATCGAGTGCTGCACACCCCTTGCGGGGTCGTCGCTGTCCGAGGAGCGATCAGTCGAGCTCGAGCGGGTGCTGAAGGCGCTCGCCGACCGGCACCGGCTGCGGATCGTCAACCTGCTGCTGCGAGCTGGCGGCGAGCCGGTCTGCGTCTGTGAGGTGCAGCCGCTGCTCGGCCTCTCCCAGGGGACGGTCAGCCACCACCTCAAGCAGCTGGTCGAGGCCGGTGTGATCGAGCGCGAGGGGCGCGGCACCTACAGCTACTTCAGCCTCGTACCGGGGGCGCTCGACGCGGTGCGCGAGGTCTTCTCGGTGCCGGCGCGGGTCGCCGTCCCGGCAGATCCGAAGGCGGCGCCGGCCGCCTGCTGCTGAGTCCCGGCAGTGGACGGCCGCCCCAACCTCCCCCGCCGCGCCGCCGCTGAGGCCTTCGGCGCCTTCGCGCTCGTCTTCGCCGGCTGCGGGGCGATCGTCACCGACACCGTTCACGCCGGGGTGCTCGGCGCCGTCGGCGTCTCGCTCGTCTTCGGCCTGACGATCATGGCAATGGTCTACGCGACCGGGCACCTCTCCGGCGCCCATCTCAACCCGGCCGTGACGCTCGCCTTCGCGCTCATCCGTCACTTTCCCCGCCACGAGGCGCTCGCCTACATCGCCGCCCAGTTGCTCGGCGCAATTGCCGCCGCCACTCTGCTGCTCGCGGTCTGGCCGAGCCAACCGGCGGACCTCGGCACGACCCTGCCCAGCGTCGGCGCCGGCAGCGCCGTCGTCTACGAGATCGTGCTGACCGCCTTCCTGATGTTCACGATCATGGCCGTGGCCACCGACACCCGCGCGGTCGGGGCGGGCGCAGCGATCGCGATCGGCGGCACGGTCGGCCTCGACGCCCTCTTCGGCGGCCCGATCACCGGCGCCTCGATGAACCCCGCCCGCTCGATCGGCCCGGCCCTGATCTCGGGAGAAGTGCACGACCTCTGGATCTACATCGCCGCGCCGATCGCCGGCGCCGCCCTCGGCGCTCTCGCCTACCAGTTGGTCCGCGGAACGTCTCGTCGACGGGACGAAATCCCCGGCATGTCCGCGGAAATCGGCCCCTCGGCGGAGGAAGCCGCCTGATGGCGCACGTCCTCTTCGTCTGCCTGCACAACGCCGGGCGCTCGCAGATGAGCGAGGCGCTCTTCACGCGGGCGGCGGCGGGCCACCACGAAGCGCGCTCGGCCGGGACGATGCCGGGCGACCGCGTCCACCCCAAGGTGGTCGAGGCGATGCGCGAGCACGGCATCGACCTCGCCGGCCGCACCCCGCACAAGCTGACCCAAGCGGACGCCGAGTGGGCCGACGTGGTGGTGACGATGGGCTGCGGCGATGAGTGCCCCTACGTGCCCGGGGCGCAGTACGTCGACTGGGAGCTCGAGGACCCGAAGGGCCGCCCGATCGATGAGGTCCGCGCCACCCGCGACGAGATCGAGCGCCGCGTCGTCGAGCTGATCGACGAGCTGGACGACTAGGGTCGCGTGCGTGAAGTTGTGTCGATTCGCCAAGCCGGGCGGCCCCGCGCTGGGGGCCGTCGAAGGAGAGGAGGTCGTCGACCTCTCCACCTCCGGCCTCCCTTCCGAACCGGCGGCGGCTCTCGCCGAGGTCGGGCGCGGCGGGATCGAGGAGCGCGCCGACGGGGAACCCCGCCTACCACTGGCCGACATCCGCCTGCTGGCGCCGGCGGTGCCGCGCAAGTACCTCGGGATCGCGCTCAACTACGCCGACCACATCGCCGAGATGGGGATGGAGGCACCCGAAGTCCCGGTCTTTTTCAACAAGCAGGTGACCTGCGTGGTCGGCCACGGCGCCGAGATCCACATGCCGAAGGTCTCGACCCTGCTCGACTACGAGGCCGAGCTGGCGGTGGTGATCGGCAAGCGCTGCCGCCACGTGCCGGTCGACCGCGCCCATGAGGTCATCGCCGGCTACACCTGCGCCAACGACCTCAGCGTCCGCGACTGGCAGGGCCGGGCACAGACGATGACGATCGGCAAGTCCTTCGACACCCACGGTCCGATCGGCCCCTGGCTGGTGACGCCCGAGGAGGTCGGCGACCCCCAGGACCTGCGCATCCGCTGCTTCGTCGACGAGGAGCTGCGCCAGGACGCCAGCACCGCGGGGATGGTCTTCGACTGCTTCCAGCAGGTCTCCCACCTCTCCGAAGCGTTCACGCTCGAGCCCGGCGACGTGATCGCCACCGGCACCCCCTCCGGCGTCGGCATCGGCCGCAAGCCGATCCGCGAGAACGTGCTCCATGTCGGGGAGACGGTGCGGGTCGAGATCGAGCGGGTCGGCGAGCTTGTCAACACTGTGGTCGAGGAGCCCGACGGATACCTGGCCGATCCTCCTGCCGCGAGCTGAACGACCGGACTACTGCCGGTGCACGTCGGTCGCGGTCGCCTGGTCGCGCGGGCGGACGACTATCTCGTCGACGTTGACGTGGGAGGGCTGGGCCAGGGCCCAGCGGATGCACTCGGCGACGTCCTCCGCGCTGAGCGGCTGCATCCCCTCGTAGACGCGAGCGGCGGCCTCCTCGTCGCCGCCGAAGCGAACCAGCGAGAACTCGGTCTCGACCATGCCGGGCGCGACCTCGGTGAAGCGAACCGGCTCGCCCAGCGTCTCCAGGCGCAGCGTCCGCAGCACCGCCCGCTGGGCGTGCTTGGCGGCGGTGTAGCCGGCGCCGCCGCGATAGGTCTCGAAGGCGGCGATGCTGGTGACGCTGACGACGTGACCGTCGCCGGACTCGATCAGTCGCGGTAGCAGCGCCCGCGTCATCCTCATCGTCCCCAGCACGTTCGCCTCGTACATCCGCAGCCACTTCTCTTCGTCGGCCTCACCGACCGGATCGAGGCCGAGCGCGCCGCCGGCGTTGTTGACCAGCACATCGCAGGCCTCGACGCGGGCCGCGAACGCGGTCACCGAATCGGGGTCGGCGACGTCGAGCTCGACCGCCTCTCCGCCGATCTCGGCCGCCAGATCCTCGAGCCGGTCGAGCCGGCGGGCGCCGAGGACGGCCCGGTAGCCCTCGCTCGCCAGCGCCCGGGCCGTGGCCGCGCCGATGCCGCTGGAGGCTCCCGTGATCACCGCAGTCCGCATTGCCCGACCCTAACGGTATGGCCGCCCCTCTTCAGGCGGCCATACCGCAAATTCGATTTCCTGCTCTTGTACCCCTACCCCAGGTAGTAGACGGGGGTAGCCGCTAACGCTTGCAGCCTGAAGTGGACAAAGGCGTTGGCGGGACAGAGGGCGCCACCGACACCTACAATTTCCAGTTCTTCTGCAGACATTTCTTCACCTTCATTTTCACTTTCAGTTTCCGAAATGTCAAATTCACAGTCAACTAGACCACTGCAGACTGCGTTAATCCGTCCAGTTAACGCTTTCCATCTCATTTGGTTTAAGCCAGTCTTTAAGATATCGAGTAATGGTAGGATTTTTACGGTAACAACGCAGTTATTGTGCGCTGCGTTTGTTCCGCAGCCTGTAAACGTTAATGCTGTCATATGCACTGATTGTGGGCTACCTAAAGCTAACGGTTCAAAACTGCCTAATGCGTTTAAGCATAAAACGTTACCAAAGCTCGTTAACACACCAACGATGCCTTCGTTCACCATGTGATATCCAGTTGATGCCTGCCCTGCTGGGCAGGTTAAGCCTGTGTGCACTTTGCAAACCTGAGTATTAGTGGCACTCGCCGACGGGGCGCCAACGAATGCCATCGCGGCCGTGGCCGCGATGGCGGCGAGGCCGAATGTCCTGATGAGTCTCATTTTGATCTCCCTTCCCCGGGCTCTGTCGGGGCTCCATTGCTGCCCTATCTTGGGTAATTGGGCATAAGACCGGTAATGCTTATATGCGTGGAGACTTAAGTCAAAAAAACTTCAACGCTTATAGTGAAAGTGGCTTGTATCGCCTTCCCTACCGAAGGCCTTCCCCCTGTAAAGCCATGAATCACGAATTCGCGCGTGCGCGGATTTGTGCCGTGCGCCGATCCGCGCCCGATCGATCCAGTTCCAGCCAAAGCAGCACCGATTGTCCACTTCGGCGGTGAGCGGACCAAGGTCTGGTCGACTTCGATTCTGCCTTCAAGTATTTGCGGCACTCAAGCACCTCGAAGGCAAGGCTCGTCTCCGGACCGCCCCCTCCCGCTCAAGCCGTTGGTTAGCTTGAGTCTGGTCTGGTCGGCGCTCTCCCGGCTTTCGACGCTTGCGTGCTGCATCGTGGGCCCGATACCCCGAGTTTGAGGCCAGACCCTGGGATTCAGGGAGTGGCGAGGGCGGGAATCGAACCCGCGACACCACGATTTTCAGTCGTGTGCTCTACCAACTGAGCTACCTCGCCTGGGATTGCGCGGTTGTGGCCGCGCATGGGAAGGCTAGCGACCGGGGGGCGACGGGGCTGATTCGATTGGGGCATGGCTTGGGGTCGTGCAGCGCTCGGGTTGGCCGTGGCGGTCGTGTTGGCCGCGACGCTTGTATCGGGGGGCTCGCGGGAGGACTCGGTCCGGCTGCGCTACCTGCCGGAGAGCAACGAGCTGCGGACGGTCGTCGAGTACGGCAGGGCGCGGGATGTCGACGTGCGCTCGCTCGGGGCGCCGGGGGCGATCGGTGCCGATCCGCGTTGGCTCGCGCGGGCGCGGCCGCTCGGGCCGGGCGCGCCGCCGTGGGCGCGGCGGATGTACCGCCGCTCGCTGCTGGTTCTGCGGGCGGTCACGGATCAGCGCAGCGGCGCCGTCGTCGCCGGCTTCCGCGACGGCTGGGAATACGTCTGGCCCCGCGACGCGGGCACGGTTGCCATCGCCCTCGCCTCGGCCGGCTACCGGGCCGAGGCGTGGCGGGTCGCCCGCTTCCTGCTCGGCCTCGACCTCGGTGCCGCGGCGCGCTTCCACGATGACGGCACCCCGGTCGACGGGCGGGCGGTGCAGGGCGACGCGGCGGGCTGGGTCGCGGCGGCGGCGCGAGCTGTTGGCCTCAGAGCCGACGTCGCCCTCCAACCCTGGCGTGATCGAGCCGACTATCAGGAGGGGGAGTCCGGGGACTATCTGACTAACGCGATTGCCTCCACGGCCGGCGAACCGAAAGGCACTTCGGCAGGTGACCTTTCGGTTCGCCGACCGGCGGAACGGGAGATTCGGAGGGAGTTCGGTGTGGGCGGCATGCTCGTGCGCGAGGCGGGCGATTCGGAGTCGGGACTCGACTCAGCCGCCGCATGGGCGGTGCGTCCCTTCGCACAGCCGGCGCTCTTCCCGGCGGTTCGTCGCACGCTGCTGCGGATCGCGGCCGACGGCAGCCGCTACGGCATCATCCCTTCCGAGAGCTGGGAAGGCGGTGACGACCCCTGGACGGCACCGACGGCCTGGACCGCCTGGAGCCTCGCAGCGCTCGGCGAGCGTCGCGCTGCGCTGCGCCTGATGGCCGCGATGCGCCGTGTCGCCACCCCGGTCGGCATGCTCCCCGAGCGCGTCGACTCCCGCACCGGCATCCCAACCTCTACCACCCCGCTCGCCTGGTCCCACGCCTTCGCGATCCTCGCCATCCGCGAGCTCTGGCCATGATGCGGTCGCACTTCTTGCCGCTATCCGGCGGAAAGTGCGACCGCTTGGGTCGCTAGAGAGCTTCGAGGGCTCGCTCGACGGCCTCGCGGGCCGACTCGGCCAGGACGATGCCCGGGGCGCCCTCCATCCGCTCGCGGCCACTCAGGGCCCAGCTCTGCAACGCGATCACCGGGCGACCGATTGCCCTGGCGAAGCCGATCTCCGAGAGCGTGCCCCACTCGCCGCCGATCGCGATCACCGCGTCTCCCGAGGAGACGACCGCGAGGTTGCGGGCGTGGCCGATGCCGGTGGCGACGACATGCGTGCAGAACGGGTTCGCTTCGGCGACCGAGTTGCCGGGAACGATCCCGATCGCCACGCCGCCGGCCTCGCTCGCACCGCGACAGGCCGCCTCCATCACCCCGGTCAGGCCGCCGCAGACGAGCGTCACGCCCGCATCGGCCAGACGCCGCCCGACCTCCTCGGCGAGCACCGCCGCCTCGGAGCCCGGCTCGCACTTCGCCCCTCCGACCACCGCCACCTGCCGCTGCCCGCTCACCCCTCCGAGCCTTTCATCGAGCGCATCAGCTCCAGCGCGCCGTCCTTGTGCAGCGGCTCGTTGAGGTTGCCGCACTTGGGGCTCTGCACGCAGGAGGGGCAGCCGGACTCGCAGGGGCACTCGGCGATGAGGCGCTCGGCGTCACCCAGCAGGCGCTCGAACTGCTCGTAGCCGCGCAGCGTGATGCCCACCCCGCCGGGGTGGCCGTCGTAGATGAAGATCGTCGAGCGGCCGGTCTGGAAGTGGACGTTGGTCGAGAGGCCGCCGATGTCCCAGCGGTCGCACATCGCGATCAGCGGCAGCACCGCGATCTGGCCGTGCTCGGTCGCGTGCAGGGCGCCGAGCAGGACGTCGGGCGCCAGCGCCCCGCTCAACCGCTCGGGCAGCACGTACCAGAGCGCCTGGGTGACGAAGTGCTGCTCGGGCAGCTCCAGCGAGACGATGTCGAAAGGCTCCTGGTCGGAGATCGAGACCCGCTGGTAGGCGATCACCTGCTCGGTCACCGAGACCTCGCCGAAGTTCAGCTCGACACCGGACGTGGAGCGCTGCTCGCGCACCCGCTCGATGTAGATCTCGGTCTCCTTCTTCGGCCGCGTGTACCAGTCACCGTCGAAGCGCGAGACGACCGCCCGCCGCCCCTCCACGTCGAGCTGCTCGACCTCGTAGGAGCGACCGAGGTGAAGGTAGATCGCGCCCGGATGGATCGTCGTGAAGGCGCGCTCGGACTCGACCAAGCCGAGCATCTCCCCCGACTCCCGCTCGATCACCGCCACCGAGTCGGGCGAGGCGGAGCGCAGCGGGATCTTCGAGGCGACGAACTCGCTGCTGCGCGGCATCGTCCGCCCTCCCGCCTGCCGCAGCTGGCCCGCCTCGACCAGCCGCTCGGCCCGCTCGCGCCAGCCCTCGCCGAAGACCTCCACATCCTCCTCATCCAGCGGCAGCTCGTAGGCCGCCGCGACCATGTGCCGCGAGGCGATCTGCTCGTTGCCTTGGTCGAGGATCGCCGCCTCGACCGGGCGGTCGATGAACTCGTCGGGGTGGCGGCAGAAGAACTGGTCGAGCGCGTCCTGGCCGGCGACGTAGACGGCGAGCCCGCGCCGACGCCGTCCCGCCCTCCCCCACATCTGGCGCAGGCTGGCGACGGTGCCGGGGAAGGTGACGCAGATCGCCGCGTCGAGCTCGCCGATGTCGATCCCCAGCTCCAGCGCGTCGGTGGCGACGACGGCGAGCAGATCGCCGCCGGAGAGCCGCGCCTCGATCTCGCGCCGCTGCTGCGACGTGTAACCGCCACGGTAGGGGGCGATCCGCGCCGCCAGCTCGGGCTTGCCGCGAGCCTCCAGCGATTCGCGGGCGAAGCGCTGGATCAGCTCGATCCCGCGCCGGCTCTTGAGGAAGCAGATCGTCCGCACGCCGTGGGAGACCAGCTCGGCGAGCAGGTCCGCCGCCTCGCCCAGCGCCGAGCGCCGCGTCCCGGTCGCCTTGTCGATCAGCGGCGGGTTCCACATCGCGATCTCGCGCCCGCTGCTCGGCGCGCCGTCGTCGTCGATGAGCTCGAACGGCGTCCCGACCAGCTCCTCGGCCAGCCCGACGGGGTTGGCGATCGTCGCCGAGGCGAGCAGAAAGCGTGGCTCGGCCCCGTAGGCGCGAGCCACCCGGCGCAGCCGCCGCAGCACGTTGGCAACGTGGGAGCCGAAGACGCCGCGGTAGGTGTGGGCCTCGTCGACGACGACCCAGCCGAGGTTGGCGAGGAAGTCGCCCCAGCTCTTGTGGTGGGGCAGGATGCCGACGTGCAGCATGTCCGGGTTGGTGAGGACGAGGTTGCTGCGGCGGCGGATCGCCGGCCGCTCTTCGCGCGGCGTGTCGCCGTCGTAGATCGCCTCGCGCAGACCGGGAGGGCGCAACGCCGCCAGCTTGCGCGCCTGGTCCTGGGCCAGCGCCTTGGTCGGGTAGAGGTAGAGGGCACGGCGCTTGGCGTCGCCGGCGATGCCGTCGAGCACCGGCAGGTTGAAGGCGAGGCTCTTGCCCGAGGCGGTGCCGCTGGTGATCACGAGGTTGGAGACGGCGGCCGCCTCCAGCGCCTGGCGCTGGTGGGAGTAGAGCCGCTCGACGCCGGCGCGCTTCAGCGCTTCGGCGAAGCCGGGGTCGAGCGATCTCGGCAGCGCCACCGTCCGCGCCGTGCGCTCCTCCTCGCTCGACTCGGCGACGATGCGACCATCCCGGCGCGCCGGGTCGAGCGCCACCGCCCAAGGAGTCGCGAGCAGCGAGCGCGAGCCGGTCCTGCTCACGCCGGGTCCAGCGTGCCAGCCGGCCCTTCGCGACGGATCTCTTCGCCGATCCGCAGCTCGACCGGCACCTCGACGTCTTCTTCCAGCGCCTCCCAGACGCGCAGGAAGTCGACGGTCGCCTCGACGTCGTGGACTCGCAGCAGACGCGCCCCCCGGCGCAGCCCCGCGGCTAGCGCGGCCAGCGTGCCGGCCCCCCGATCGCGCGGGCGCCGCCCGGTCAGGGCGCCGACGACGTCCTTCCTGGAGACCGCCAGCATCACCGGGGGGCCGAGCCCAACCAGTCGGTCGAGGCCGCGCAGCGCCTCGACCGACTGGCGCGGCGTCTTCGCGAAATCCGGGCCGGGGTCGAGTACGACCCGGTCCTTCCCCACCCCCGCGGCGGCGAGCGTCCGCAGGCGCTCCTCGAAGAAGGCGAGCATGTGCTCGACGACGCCGCCGGGGTAGAGACTGTCGTCCCAGAGCGGCGTCTTCGGCGGGGTCTCGGTGTGCATCAGGATCACCCCGGCACCTCGCTCGGCGCAGAGCTCGACCATCTGCGGATCGCGGAAGCCGGTGATGTCGTTGACGAAAGATGCGCCGGCCTCGAGCGCCGCGGTCGCGGTTTCGACGCGGTGGGTGTCGACGGTGACCGGCGCGCCGGCGCCGACCAGGGCCGCGATCACCGGCACCACCCGCTCGATCTCCTCCGCCGCCGTCACCGGCGGCCTGTTGGAGACGTTGGATTCGCCGCCGACCTCAACGATCGCCGCGCCGGCCGCATAGCATGCGAGCGCGTTCCGGATCCAGGTGGCGGGGGACCGCTCGCCGCTGTCGGAGAACGAGTCCGGCGTCGCGTTGGCGATCCCGACGACGAGCGGCCGGCTCACGTCCAGGGTCACCTCGCGGCCCCGCAGCGTCGAAGGGATCATTGGATCAGACTCCATTGCAAGCCAGACGATGCTAGCCACCTTCGACCACTCGCAGTTCGCCCTCGACCGCATTCTCCGCTTCAAGCGCGAGCCGATCTCGGTCTGCGTGCCGACCCGCGAGACCGCGGCGACGATCGCCGCCACCGTGCGCGCCGTCGCCGGCCTGCGCGACGCCGGCCTGGTCGACCAGCTGCTGGTGGTCGACGCCGGCTCCGAGGACGGCACGGCGACGATCGCCGCCGAGGCGGGGGCGGAGGTGTTCCAGGAGTCTGAGCTGCTGCCCGACTTCGGGCCGGTTAAGGGCAAGGGAGACGCTATGTGGCGGGCGCTCTCGGTCTGCCGGGGCGAGCTCGTCGTCTATCTGGACGGCGACGTCCGCGACTTCGGCGCCCATTACGTCACCGGCCTCCTCGGTCCCCTCCTGCAGTCGCCCTCGGTCGGCTTCGTCAAGGGCTTCTACCGGCGCCCTCTGGCGATCGAAGAGATGGAGATCGAGGACGGCGGCGGCCGCGTCACCGAGCTGACCGCCCGGCCGCTGCTGGAGCTGCTCGTCCCCGAGCTCGCCGCCTTCAGGCAGCCACTGGCGGGCGAGTGCGCCGGGCGACGCTCGCTGCTGGCGGCGATCCCCTACGCGACCGGCTACGGGGTCGAGATCGCGATGCTGATCGAGGTCTGGAGGCGGGTGGGAATCGAGCACATGGCCCAGGTCGACCTCGGCAGCAAGCGCAACTCGCACCAGAGCCTGGCCGCGCTGGCGGAGATGGCCCGCGACATCGTCGCCGCCCTCGCGACCGAGCTCGAGCAGGAGGGCGGGCCTGCAACCGGATCGCTCGCCGGGGCGCTCGGAGGGCCACCGCGCCTGTCCCGGAGACCGGCAATCGCCGAGCTCGCCGGGTCGATCTCACACGGGTGATCAGAGCTCGATCAGGCCAAGCCCGCCGGAGCGACCGCCAGCCCCATTCGACCGTGACCAGAAACGCTCGAAACCGGTGTCGGCAGGCTCGCCGGGTCGGCGGACGAAGACGGCGTCTGCCGGGACCTCCGCCGCGCCCGCGGCGGGCACGATCAGCCGTTTCACCTCATAGCGCGAGGCGACCGCCTCGCGGCGGGGGAAGCAGCGGACGGCGGCGGCCAGCGACTCGGTCCAGCGGTAGTGCAGGCGGGTATCGCGCCTGGAAGCGTCGCGCGCGAGGTCGTAGAGAACGATCCGGCGCACGTTCACCCCGACCCTGAGCGCGCCGGCGAGCAGCTCGGCGTCGATCCATGCCCGTGCCTCCGCCCAGTCCTCGAGCCAGCGCCGATCGCACTGGACGATGTCCACCTCGACCTCCGCTCCGGCCGCGGCGATCTCCTCCAGCGTCTCGGCGAACCCCTTGGGGCACTCGCCCAGCGGCGGCACTGGCTCCCGCGTCGGTGCGCTGGGCGTCCGGGCAGGAAGCGGGCCCGGAGTCACCTTGCGCGCGAAGCGCGCCGCCTCGAGCAGCCGCTCCCGACGCCCCTCGCGCTCGGCCGGGAGGGGTTCGGGACCCGTCCCGGTCAAGGCCACCGCCAGCTCAGCCGTCAACTCCAGCAACGGGTCGGGCAGCAACCCGACGAAGTCCCTGGCGGCGGCGAGGGAGGCCTCGCTCGGCTCCTCGTCGAGGGGAGCCGAGCGCAGGACGACCGCCAGCGCGCACGCCTCCGGGCGCCGGTGCAGCGGCTGCAGCGGCGGCGTCAGCACCCGATCCGAGAGCAGCGAGAGCTGGTCGAAGACAGTCGTCCAGAGACTGCCGCGGAGGCGATCGGTGAGAAGCCAGGCGAGGTCGGCGACGGGATCGCGCCCCGGTGGCTTGTAGCCAGCCCCGGCAAGGAAGAGGTTGCAGGCCGCGTGGCGCTCGTCGAGCCGGCGGGGGTCCCCGGCGTAGGCCGGGGCACCGGCGACAAGTGGCGGCGTCGCCGCCAGGCGGGAGGCGGCCAGCTCCAGCGAGAGCCGCTCCAGGCCCCCGGCCCGCGCGACCGCCTCGCGCGATGCCGCGATCGCCTCGCCATCTCGCCCGTTCTCGCGGTCGCCCCCCTCCCGCTCGCCCGGCTCCAGCCGGCGCGAGATCTCCGTGAAGACGTCGAAGCCGTCCCAGTAGGACTCGAAGAACTTCTTCCCGGTGAGGATTTCGCAGGCCGCGTATTGACCGACGCCGAACGGGCCCGATGCCGACTCGGTGGTGCTCCAGAGCCATACGAGCACCGCCTCCGGATCGGAGAGACCGGCCCGCCAGGGATGCTCCGGGGGGATCTTCGTCCCCGGAGGATCGGGGTCGATCGCCCAGCGGATCGCCTGCTGCAGCTCCACCGCGACGCCGCGCAGGGCAAGGACCCCGGCTCGCTCGCCGCTCCTCCCGGCGCCGCCCACGGCCGCCGGTGGCGCACCGAGGCCCAGCCGTCCGTCCGCCTCCCGGGCCACGTATCCGGCAAAGCGCGCGAGCGCCGTGAGATGGCGGGCGACGATCGCCTCCGCGGCGGAGGCGTCCCACACCGTGTCGGGGACTGGGCAGCGCGCTCGGCCGGCGACGTCGAGGGCCGCCTCGCCGGCGCGAGCGAGCGCGATCCGCGCGGTCGCATCGCCCAGCTGGCCGGCGAGGACGCGGTTCGCCAGCTCCTCGTAAAGGGAGTGCTGGACCCCCAGCAGCGAGTCGATGCTGCGCAGGTAATCGCCGGCGTCGACCTCGCGGGCGCGCTCCAGCGCCGCGCGGGCGCTGGCGTGGACCTCGTCGATCAAGCCGACGATCGCCTCCAGGTCGCGCCGGTCGGCGTATTCGCGCAGCACCGCCGGGACCAGCTCGATCGCCACCCCGGTCCCGCGCGGCGGTCGCGCTTCGCCGGCGATCAGGAAGCTGTCGGGGACGTGGTCCTCGGTGTCGATCTCGCCGAGATCGGGTGGCGCGGGGGAACGGGGCGACGGGGGCGCCAGGATCGACTCGGTCAGCAGCTCGACCACGAGCCGCCCCCGCCCCTGGTCGGAGGAGAGCGCGATCAGGCCCCACAGCCCCCAGGTGCCGAGCGGCACCGCGGTCAGGGCAAGGGTCAGGCTGAAGGCGCTGAGAAAGGCGCTGTCGATCGCGCCAGCGAGCAGCGCGGCGACGACCGAGCCGAGCGCGACGAGGAACCAAGCGGGCACGTGAGCGTGGTCGAGGACCTCCCAGGGAGTCGGCCAGCGCGACCCTTTCTCGATCGAGAAGGCGGCGATGATCGACATCGAGGTGAGGAAGGTCCCGAAGACCGCGATCGAGAGCGCGGGGATCGACTTGACCCGCGCCTCGCCGACGACGATCAGCGCGCATCCCGCGGCGACCGCCGTCGCGACCAGGACGGTCGCAAGCAGGATCCTCACCCGGCTGCCTCGGCGCCTGCCCCGCATCGCGGCACATACTCTCACCACCCCCCGACCGGTGGCTGCATCTCGCGTCTGGTTGACTTCGCGCCCTGCCCCTGCGATGCGTCTACACCGACCTCGACGGCACCCTGCTCGGGCAGGGGAGCTCGCTCTTCCACGACCCCGAGGGCGGCTTCTCGCTCGCCCAGGCGCGGGGCCTGGAGGCCTGCCACCGGGCCGGGGCCGAGGTCGTGATCATGTCGGGGCGGCGCGAGCCGCAGGTGCACGAGGCGGCCCGCCTGATGGGCCAGGCTTCGTACATCTACGAGGCCGGCTGCGCCTTCGCGATCGACGGCGAGACGACCCTTCTGACCGGCGACCTCGTCCCCGACGAGAACGGCACCGTCTACGAGAAGATCGAGCAGCGCGGCATCCCCAAGCTGCTCTTCGGGCGCTACGAGGGGCGGCTGGAGTACCACACCCCCTGGCACACCGGCCGCATCCTCTCCCACCTCTTCCGCGGCAAGGTCGACGTCGAGGAGGTCAACGCCCTGCTGGCGGAGAACGGCGCCGGCGACCTGCGGCTGCTTGACAACGGCGCGATCGGCCGCCCGATGCCCGCCATCGAGGGCCGCACCCACTGCTACCACCTTGTTCCCAAGCAGGTCAGCAAGGCCGGCGCTGTCACCGCCCACGCTCGCGCCCGCGGCTACGACCCGGCCGAGTGCATCGGCGTCGGCGACTCGGTCGAGGACCTCGAGGTCGCCGCCGCGGTCGGCCGCTTCTTCGTAGTCGCCAACGGCCCTGAGCACGACCCGGGCCTGCGCGCCGCGATGCCCGCCTGGGACAACATCACCGTCACCGAGGGCGCGATGGGCGACGGCTTCTACGAGGCCGTCGTCTCGACCCTGGTCGAGCGGCGCTGAGCCGTCCACTTCTACGGATCCAGGCCGCGCACGCGACGCGCCGCCCGAACGTAGGCGCCCTTGCCGTCCTCGGGGCCGACCTGTGGGGCGAAACGGTTCGGGTCGCTGCGCGGCCGCCTCGCGCGGCTCGCCACCGCGCGGGCCAGCTCTCGCAGCTGAAAGGCCGCCTCGCTCTCCATCCGCCGTGCCAGCTCCGCCTGCTCCTCAGAGCGCCGCTCGACGTAGGAATTGCGCCGCATCGCCGAGGGCAGCTTGAAAGCCGTGAGCGCCCACGAGCAGGCAAACGAGGCGCCGGCGCCGAGCGCCCGCTCGAGCAGCTCCGTGTCCGGCGGTTGCTCGATCTCGCGGTAGTCGCGCCAGCCACCGACGCTCTCGACCAGATCGCGCCGGTGCAGAAGCGAGCTCGGCGGCAGATGCCCGCCGTCGTAGCCATGCGGCTTGAAGCCGGAGATGTTGCGCATGCCGCTGCCGGGTGGGCCGATCACCTCGGAGAGGGAGAAGGCGACGTCCGCTCCCGCGGTCGCCTGGGTGGCCACCAGACGCGTCAGGTGATCGGGGGTCCAGAGGTCGTCGTGGCCGAGGTAGGCGACGAGCTCGCCGCGCGCCATCGCGATGCCGTCGTTGTTGGGGAGCGACTGGCTGCCGGCGTTCACCTCGCGGTTGTGCCAGCGGATTCGCGAATCGGTGAAGGAAGCCACGACCGCCTCGGAATCGTCGGTACAGCAGTCCCCGACCACGATCAGCTCCCAACGCGGATAGCTCTGAGCGCGGACCGAGCGAATCGCCCAGCGCAGGACCTCCGACCAGTTGTAGGTGGCGATGACGACGCTGACGAGGGGAGGACCGCCGACCGCCGGCGGCCTGCGCAGGGCATTGGACGCCGCCCTCGCGATGCCGCTGCCGCGGCGCCGAGCCGCCGCGGCGCTCACCGGGGCTCAGCGCTCGAAGCGATACGGGATTCGATCGGTGTCGATCGGCAGCCGCGTCTTGTCGGGGTTCTCATAGTCATAAGGGGCCGTGGGGAAATTGACCATCCGGGAATCGTCCGCGCCGACGTTCTGGACCGCGTGCCAGACCCCGCGCGGAATCCGCAGCAGGCTGCGGTGATGCTCGTCGAAGAAGAGCTCGCTGAGCCTGCCCTGCGTCGGCGAGCCGTCCCGATCGTCGAAGAGCACCCAGCGGACCGCCCCCGCCGCCAGGAACAGTCGGTCGTCGTAGGTCTCGTGCAGGATCCAGCCCTTGATCGCGCCGGGACGGATCGTCACCTCGTAGCAGTAGACCATCGGCTCCTCGGTGAAGCCCCAGCGGGGGTCGTAGGCGACGCAGATCGAGCCCCGATCGTCTGGAATCGTGCGCGCCTCGCGTATCCGCACGCCGTCGATCGGCTCGCGGTGGGCACCCTCCTGGGTCGCCAGCTGGAAGTCCTTGCGCGGTTCGTCTCCGGGCGCATTGCCGTCGGACTCGCGTGTTCTCAGCGGAGGCGCGGCGCCGCCCCAATCGAACCTGCCGCCTCTTTCCGATTCTCTTTCCACCCCCGCAAGCCTAGCCAGCGCACCGTCCACAGGCCCGCGGCGGTAGGCGATCGGCGCCGTCTAGTATCGAGTCCGCACCGAATTCAACCTTGGAAGGAGCGCCTTTTGTCGGGGGACACCGCGACGGTCGCCGAGCAAGAGTACCTGGAGATCATGTTCTGGCTGGAGGAGGCCGGGCTGCCGATGACGGGCGCCAACATCGCCCGCGCGATGCAGCTCTCGCCCCCCACGGTGCACGAGATGATCGGCCGGCTGATCGGCGACGGCTACGTTGAGCGCAAACCCGACAAGTCGCTCGAATTCACCGCGTCCGGGCGCGAGCACGCCAGCCACATCGTCCGCCGCCACCGCATGATCGAGCGCTTCCTCACCGACGTGCTCGGCATCCCCTGGGACGAGGTCCACGAGGAGGCGGAGCGGATCGAGCACGCGATGTCGCCGGTGCTTGAGGAGCGGATGCGAGCCGCGATCGGCGACGCGACGACCTGCCCGCACGGCC
Organism: Solirubrobacterales bacterium; assembly: GCA_025450585.1. Taxonomy (GTDB): domain Bacteria; phylum Actinomycetota; class Thermoleophilia; order Solirubrobacterales; family 70-9; genus VRUE01. The sequence continues at coordinate 16,776 of JANWHD010000041.1, read as the reverse complement.
ACCCGATCGTCGAGGGAGTGCGCGAGCAGGGCTCGCTCCTCGCCGACGTCGAGCCCGGCGCCACGGTCACCGTGCTGCGCTTCGAGAACGAGGCCGAGGAGCTGCTGCACTACCTCAAGGACGCCGGCCTGGACCCCGGCCTGGAGGGAACCGTCGAGAGCTCCGGCGAGGAGGGCGTGACGATCGCCTCCGCCGACGGTCGCCACCAGGTGTCTCGCAGCGTCGCAGAGACGGTCTCCGTCCGTGCCGACCCGGCGCCGCCGCCGCGAGCGACGATCCCGGAGCAGCTGGTCCTCTCGAACGACCGCTACGGCCGCTAGGAGGGCTAGCAAAAAAAACCCGCGCACGCCTGGCGACGGCGGACGCGGCCGTGCGGGAGAGCGCATCATCCGCTTCTGTCTGTTGTTGCAAAAAAGGGCAAGCAAAACACTTGTCGAATCGACTCGACAATGCCATGGCTGGAGACGTCCGACAGATAAATCGCCGCCGCGTCCTTGAGGTGCTCCTGGCCCATCTGGACGAGGGAGTCACGCAACCCGCCATAGAAGAGGCCACTCGACTTTCGCGCTCGAGCGTGAGTGCGATTCTGCGTGACCTGCAACCGGTCATGCGTCCGGAAAACGGCTCGATCCCGCTCGCGCCCTCGCGCGGAGGCAGGCCGGCGAGGCTCTTTCACCTGAGCGAAGACTTCGGCGCGATCGGGATCGAGTTCGGCCGCACCCACGTGCGGGTGGGCGTGCAGCGCCTAACTGGGCAGGAACCCGACGAGGGGGAAATCCTCAGTCGCGAGAACCTCGACATCGATGTCCCCCGCGAACCCGACCCGGCACTCGACCTTGCGGCAGAACTGGTCGACTCGCTCTTGAGTCGGCCGAGAGCGCCAAGCGCGATTGCCGGCGTATGCATTGCCCTCGCCGCCCCGGTGAACACGGACGGTCGTGTGCGGATGGGTCCGTTTCAAGCGTGGTCGGACCTCGACCTCGGCTCGGAGCTGGTCGAACGACTGGGCCACGGAATGCGAAGTTCGCCCAAGACTCCTCGAGTCCTGATCGACAACGACGCCAACCTGGCCCTCAGGGCGGAATTGCGATGGGGAGCCGCGCGGGGCGTGGCCAACGCGATCTACCTGAAGTGGTCAGCGGGTATTGGCGCAGCCTCCTGCGTCAACGGCGTAGTGATACGGGGGCACGGAGGGGTGGGAGGGGAGATCGGGCACACGAAAGTCTCGGACGCTGGGACCGACGCCAAATGCGAGTGGTGCCACCGTCACTGCCTGGAGTCGGTCGCGTCGCTGGGAGCACTAGGCGTCTCCGCGGCTGAACTGGCCGCCATCGCCATCGACTCGTCGCATCCGCAGCGCGCGCGCATAGAGCGCGAGGTCGAAGATGCGGCGGCGCTGGTGGGAAGCACTCTGGCGGCCACGGTCAATGCGCTGAACCCTCGCCTGGTGATCGTCGGCGGTCTTTGTCCCGAGCTCTTCCCGGATGCTGCACTTGGCCCGCTTCGCTCCACGATCGAAGGATCGGTCTTCCCGCCCATCGCCCGAGACATGAGGATTTGCCCGAGCATCCAAAAAAGGGGTTCTGGCCTGGTCGGCACCTTCGCGACCGTGATCGACGAGTTGGTCCCGGATTACCTGCTCAGCGTGGCAGAAAACAGAGCTTTTGCAGGTCTTTAGACAAAAGGGTTTCGCAATCGGTTTTAAAGATCACTTCACGATATTCTGCATAATTGTGCTACCCTGCCCTCTTGCTCCAGAACTTTAGAGCATGGAGGGAAGTGCCGCAGGGATCTTCGTAAACCTCGTCGACCTCCGACGCTTCGCCTCCGCCGAAGGGCCAAGGGAGAGGAGAGCACGGATGCGACGCGAGAAAAGGGTTGTCGATCGACCCGGCAAAACTTCGACGGAGGGGCACTTCGAGTAGACAGGTAAATGCTGCCCGCCCCAAAAGGGGAGCCGGGGCGCCCCCAATGCCTGGTCCGGTTGCGGCGCTCCCTGCGCGATGTCCGCAGGCGACTTGCGGCAGTCTCAATCCTGCTCTTCGCGATCATCTGTGCGGTCGTCCTGCCGGCGTTCTCGCTCGCGCAATATCTCTTGGTCCTGCCCTCCCGCGCGGTGATCGTCGGCGGATGCTTCCTTTCCGCGGCGATCTTGGCCATCTTCATCACCCTCGAATCGAGCACCGGGAACGTCTACAAGCCGAGGAGACGGCCGATGATGGCCATGGCGGTGCTCTCTGCGTTCACAAGTGCCGCGGTGCTGGCGAGCGGCATTATCAATGGCAACGTTCTACCGCAGCGCCTGACCGCGGAAGCTGCGATTCCAGTCGGAAAAGAGCCGTTCCGGGTGGCCAAGGCTCCAAACGAAGCCCTCTGGATCGGCTACAGAGGCGGTGAAATCCAGAGCGTCGACCCGTCTCTGGGCCAGCCGATCGGGACTCCGATCCAGACCGGACAACCCCTCCATGACCTCGAGTTCTTCAGGGGCTACGTCTTCGCGACGGTCGATCGCGGCACGCTCGTTCGCTTCGATCCCGACCCGACGGTCCCGCGGCCGTTGATCTTCTTGCGCTACGGAAGCGGTGGCGGGGAAATAGCTGCTGGCCGCGGGTCGGTTCTGATCAGCGATCCGTCACACGCCCGCGTCTATCGCTTTTCGCCCAACCTCAAACCGATCAAACCCATCCAGGTGAACGCGAACGTCGAGGCGGAGGCAACCGCGATCGCGCTGGGCGAAGGTGACTTCCTTTGGGTCCTCGACGCTGGCCTCAACGTCCTCTACAAGGTCTCGCTGGAGACCGACGAAGTCGTGATGTCGAAACGTATCCCGGACGGGCCGGAAACCCTGCTGGTGGCGAAGGGCGTCGTCTACATTGCCCACCCGAGCCTGGGGTTCATTGAAAAGCGCGACGAGACCACGGGCAAGCTCCTCTCGCGGAGCATCCCAATCGATGCCGGCCCGACCCAGCTCGGCTTGGCCAGCGACCTGCTCCTAGTCTGCAACGCGCAAACGAACAGCGTCGCCTCGGTGTCACTTGATACGGGTAAGCAGGTCGGAGACGCCGTTGCCGTCGGGGCGACGCCGACCGACGTGGATTTCGGTCGGCACGGCAGCACCAAGGGTTGGGTCGTCAACCGCCGCAGCGGCAACGTGACGCCTCTGGTAGTCGAACCTCCGTCCCCGCAGGCAAAGGGCGATGATGGCTAGGCCGGCGATCCGGCTCGGATTCGCTCCAGTGCGCGGGCGATCCGCCCGACCCCCTCGGAAATCCGGTCGGGGGGCACGCTGGCGAAGGAGAGCCGTAGGCTGTTGGTGCCGCCCTCGATCATGAAATCGGGGCCGGCGACAAAGGCGACGCCCTCGCCCTTTGCCTCGGCGAGGAGGGTTGTCGTGTCGGTGCCTTCGGCGAGGTCCAGCCAGAGGAAGTAGCCGCCGCCGGGGACGACGAATTCGGCCTCGGGGATCTGCTCGTTCAGCGCCTCGACCAGCGCGTCCCGGCGCGCCCGCAGCGCATCCTTGACGAAGTCGATGTTGCGGTCGAGCCCGCCGGAGCGGCAGAGCTCGAGCACGACCGCCTCGGCCAGCATGTTGGGCGAGATGTAGGTCTCGTTGGCCCGCTTCGCCAGCTTCGCGATCTCGGCCCCGGGCCCAGCGAGGTAGCCGACGCGCACGCCGGGGCTGACCGTCTTCGAGAAGGAGGAGGCATGGACCACGCGGTCGGCCTTGTCGATCGAGAGCATCGTCTCCAGCGCCTCGCCCTCGAACGGCAGCTCACGGTAGGGGTCGTCCTCGAAGATCCAGAAGCCGTGCTCGGCGGCCAGCTCGACCAGTCGCACCCGCTTCGCGGCCGAGAGCGTGCAGCCCGCAGGGTTGTGGAAGTTGGGAATGACGTGGGCGAGCTTGATCGGGCCCTTGGCCAGCGCCGCCTCGAGCGCCGCAACGTCGAGTCCATCGTCCTCGAGCGAGACCGGCACCAGCTCGACCCCGAGCCGCTGCAGCATCAGCAGCGTGCGGTCATACGTCGGCTGCTCGACCACGACCCGGTCGCCCGGCTCGAGCAGGTGCTCGAAGAGCATCCAGCCGGCCTCCAGCGACCCGTTGGCGACCATCACCTGCCCGGCTTCAAGCCCCCCGTGCCGCTCCGCGATCCACTCGCACAGCCCCGGATGCCCGATCCCGGTCCCGTAGGAGAGCGCCTTTTCCCAGTCCTCGGTCAGTGCAACGGAGGCCGCATCCCGCACAGCTTCCCTGGGCAGGATGTCGGCGCTGGGCGCCCCGCGAGCAAACGAAATCGTGTCGGAAGCCATACGCCCCGACCCTAGCAACGCGCCAGCCCCGCCGATTTTCTGCCTCCAAGGGGGAGAACATAGGGCGTGTCTGAGCTTGACCACCGTATATGGCGGGGAAACTCAGACACGGGGGGCGGGGGTGGGAGATTGCCCGGCTGGCTGACAGGCAGCACGGCGTCGTCGGGTGGGCTCAGCTGGTGCAGCTCGGGATTTCGGAACGGACAATCGAGCGATGGCTGGCCGAAGGACGGCTACACCACTTGCACCGTGCGATCTTCGCGCTTGGGCACCCGCGCATTGCCGAGGCGGGGCGGCGCTGGGCTGCCGTCCTCGCATATGGAGAAGGAGCGCTCTTGAGCCATCGCAGCGCGGCGGTACTTTGGGGATTGGCGCGCCAGCGCTCCCCGCTGATCGACGTCACCGCTGCGACGGGACGCCAGGGGATCCATCGCCGCGAGGGAATCTTCATCCATCGCGGACGCCTGCACCCGGAGGATCACGCTGTGCGCGGCGGCCTGCCGGTTACAACTGTTGCTCGCACGCTGTTCGACCTGGCTGAATTCACGAGCCTGAAGCGCTTGGAATCGGCATGGGAGGAGGCAGACCGCTTGAGCCTCCTGCAACTGACGGCGGTCGAGGAAGTCTGCGAGCGAGGTTACGGACGCAGGGCCCTGAAGCCAATTCGCCGCCTGCTAGCGGAAGCACGCGCCGCCCAGATCACCCGCTCACCCCTCGAGGACGACTTTGCGGCCTTCTGCCGCGCTCACGACCTGCCCACCCCATCCTTCAACACGACCGTCCTCGGCTTCGAGGTCGACGCCCTCTGGCCCAATGAGCGCCTCGCCGCGGAGCTCGACAGCTGGGAATTCCACCGCCACAGAGCAGCCTTCGAGCGAGACCGAGCCCGCGACACCACCCTGCAAGTAGCTGGCTACAAAACCATCCGCATAACCCACCGCCGCCTAACCCAAGAAGCTCCCACTCTGGCGAAAGCCCTCCGAGCCCTTCTCACCGCCGGTGCTTGACCGTCCCTGAACCAACGCCCCTGCCGGGGGGTGGCGTGGATTTGGGGGACCACCCCGAGGAGGCGGCGCAGCCGCCCCCGCAGCGGGTGGTGGCACCAAATCCGCGACAGGACCCGCCGGCCCAGCGACGCCGGTTAAGAACCCCGCAGCACTTCGACGGCGATCTTCGCCGTCTCGGTCGGGCTTTCGCCGACCCGCACGCCCTTCGCTTCGAGCGCGTCCTTCTTCGCCTGGGCGGTGCCCGAGGAGCCGGAGATGATCGCGCCAGCGTGCCCCATCTGCTTGCCGGGCGGGGCGGTGAAGCCGGCGATGTAGGCGACCACAGGCTTGGAGATCTCGCTGGCGATGAACTCGGCCGCCCGCTCCTCGGCGTCGCCGCCGATCTCGCCGACCATCACGATCAGCTCGGTCTCGGGGTCGGCCTCGTACAGCGTCAGGATGTCGATGAAGTCCGAGCCGATGATCGGGTCGCCGCCGATGCCGACGATCGAGGAGTTGCCCTCGCCCGCCTGCTTCAGCTCGTTGCCGATCTGGTAGGTCAGCGTGCCCGACTTGGAGACGACGCCGATCTTGCCCGGGTCGAAGAACTGGGCCGGGATGATGCCGACGTTGGCCTTGCCCGGCGAGAGCACGCCCGGGCAGTTCGGCCCGATCAGGCGCACCCCGGCCTCCTTCGCCTTCCAGTAGGTCTTCAGCATGTCGAGGACCGGGATCCCCTCGGTGATCGCGATCACCGTGTCCACACCGGACTCGATCGCCTCGTCGATCGCCGGCGCGGCGAAGCGGGCCGGCACGAAGATCATCGAGGTGTTGGCCCCAGCCTCACGCACCGATTCCTCGATCGAGTCGAAGACGGGAACGCCCTCGACGTCCTGCCCGCCCTTGCCGGGAGTGACACCGGCGACGAGGTCGGTCCCGTAGGCGCGGTTGCGCAGCCCGTGGAAGGACCCCTCGCGCCCAGTCAGCCCGGAGACGACGAGCTTGGTCTCGCTGCCGACGATGATGCTCATGCGCCACCCGCCAGCTCGACGACCCGGCGGGCCGCGTCGAGCATCGTCGTCTCCTGGTGCAGGTTGGGAAGGTCGGCCTCGGCGAGGATCTTCAGACCCTCCTCGGAGTTGGTGCCGTCGAGGCGCACCACCAGCGGCAGCTTCAGGTCCATCTGCGCGGAGGCCGTGACGATGCCCTTGGCGATCTCGTCGCAGCGGGTGATGCCGCCGAAGATGTTGAAGAGGATCGCCGTCACCTTCGCGTCGGAGGTGATCACGGTCAGCGCGTCGACGATCGCCTCCGCTTTGGACCCCCCACCGGCGTCGAGGAAGTTGGCCGGCTTGCCACCTGCCTGGGCGACGACGTCGAGTGTCGACATGCAGAGCCCGGCGCCGTTGGCGAGGATCCCGACGTTGCCGTCGAGCTTTACGTAGGTGAGGCCCTTCTCCTTCGCCATCGCCTCCTGGGGATCGTCGGCGGTGTCGGCGATCTCGGCCAGATCCTGGTGGCGGAAGAGGGCGTTGCCGTCGATCGTCACCTTGGCGTCGAGCGCGACGACCTCGCGGTCGGCGGTGACGATCAGGGGGTTGACCTCGATCAGGCTCGCGTCCTCGGAGGCAGCGACCTCGGCCAGCTTCGCCAATACATCGGCGGCCTGCTCGCGCACGTCCTCGTCGAGCCCCGCCTCGTCGACGATCGGCCGCGCCGCCGCCGCGTCGAACGGGGTCGTGGGGTCGATGTGGCGCTTGACCAGCGCGTCGGGGTCCTCCGCCGCGACCGCCTCGATGTCCATCCCACCCTTGGCGGAGACCATCGCCAGCAGCTTCTTCTCGCCGCGGTCGAGGATGACCGAGGCGTAGTACTCCGAGGCGATGTCCGAGCCGCCCTCGATCCAGACCTGGTCGACGCGGAAGGGGCCCTCGCCGTGCGGCCCGACGATGTCCATGCCGAGGATCGCGTCGGCATAGGCGCGCGCCTCCTCGGCGTCCTTGGCGATCTTGATCCCGCCGGCCTTGCCGCGCCCGCCGATCAGCACCTGCGCCTTGATCGCGCAGGGGTAGCCGATCCGCTCCGCCGCGGCGACCGCGTCCTCGACGCTCGCGGCGACCTCGCCGCTCGGCACGGCGATGCCGTGCTTGGCGAAAAGCTGCTTGCCCTGATACTCGAGGAGGTCCATTCGCGGTGCGCCGCTCGGGCGCGGGCGGCAGCCTATCCGACCTTCGCTCCAAGGTGCCGCGCCGCCTGCCCGTCGGGCGATTGGCATAATGCGCCGCCGCCAGTGCCGCTTCCAGCTCTCAAAACCATCAAATGGGTGACCACCGACTGTTACGGCACCCTGATCGACTGGGAGAAGGGCATCATCGACGCCTGCAAGAAGGAGGCGGAGAAGGACGGCTTCAGCTTCGAGGAGGAGCCCTTCCTCGCCCGCTTCATGGAAGTCCAGGCCGAAATCATGGCCGGCTCCTACGAGCTCTACGCCGAGGTGCTGCGCCGCGCGATCGTCAAGGTCGCCGGCGAGCTGGGCTGGGAGATAGAGCCTTCGCGCGCCCAGTTCCTGCCCAACAGCGTCGCCTACTGGCTTCCCTTCCGCGAGGCCAACGCGGCGATGGACCGGCTCGGCAAGCGCTACGAGATCGGCATCATCTCCAACATCGACGACAAACTGCTCGGCATCTCGCGCCGTCATCTGCGGACCGAACTCGACCTCGTCGTCACCGCCCAGCAGGTGCGCAGCTACAAGCCCGACCCCGTCCACTTCAAAGAGGGGGCCCGGCGGATCGGCGGCAAGAAAGGCTGGGTCCACATCGGCTGCAACTACACCAACGACGTCGCCCCGCTGCTGAAAATGAAGGTGCCGGTGATCTGGGTCAACCGCCACGGCGAGAAACTCGAGGGCCGCAAAGCCCCCAGCGCGACGGTGAAGACCTTCCGCGACGCGGTAAAAAAGCTCGGCGCGTCCTGAGCAACGTCTAGCGTTTCGCAACTTCGGTGGGCGTCGTTGTTACGACCAGGTAGGTCGGCCGCCCGACAGATACCTATGCATCGACTCGCACAAAGCAGGCTGCCCCACCGGGCGCGCCTGAGCCTCGCCGCAGGCGTGCTCGGGCTGCTCTGCCTGCTCGCGGCGATCTGGCAACGCGCGGACGCCACGGCAGCCGAACCCCAGCCGCCCAGCTTCCTCGTCATCCAGACCGACGATCAGACTCTCGAGAGCCTCTACGCGACCTTCCGCCAGCCCGCGATCCGGGCGATGCCAAACACGGTCGACCTGATCGGCAAACGCGGCATGACCTTCAGCCGCTACTACGTGTCCTATCCCCTCTGCTGTCCGTCGAGGGTCAGCCTGTTGACCGGCCGATACGCACACAACCACGGCGTCAGGGGAAACATCCAGCCCAACGGGGGCTACACGGGCTTCGCCTTCCGCGCGGCGGCGCAACACAACATCGCGACCTGGCTGCAGGCGGCCGGCTACCGCACGATCCACGTCGGCAAGGCCCTCAACGGCTACGGCGACGAACCCTATGACAACGGGACCTCGGTGCCGCCGGGGTGGAACGCCTGGCACTCGGTCCTGAAAGCCGACACCAACCACTACTTCTACGGCTACTCGCTCAACAACAACGGCACGGTCGAAGGCCCGTTTGGGGACTCGGGGAGCTGGGAGACGCGCGAATACGGCGTCCGCGACGACCTCGGCTGCCCCTACGCCCCGCTCAACGGCCTGCCCTGCTTCTACGAGACCGACACGCTGACCAACTACGCGATCCAGGGGCTGCAGGAAACCTCGCCCGAACAGCCTTTCTACCTCCAGCTCGACTACACCGCCCCGCACGGCGACTTCCGCCGGCCGGCCGGGCCCGAGCCCGCACCCCGCCACTACGACTGGTTCAAGGGCGCGCCGATGCCGCACAGCCGCTCCGAAGGCTTTGCCGAGGGCAACGTCGCCGACAAGCCGAGCTTCATCCGCGGTTCCGAATACCTGACGCTCGGCGAGATCCACACCTACCGCATCTACTGGAACAAGCAGCTCGAGGCGCTGCGCGCGATCGACGACGGGGTGAAGCTGCTGATGGACACACTGGGCAGCCAACACCGGTTGCGAAACACCTACGTCATCTTCACCTCCGACAACGGCTTCTTCTTCGGCGAGCACCGCCTGATCGGGGGCAAGTTCCTCGCCTACGAGCCGGCCACCCACCTCCCCTTCCTGATCCGGGGCCCGCGCATCCGGCCCGGCTCGGAATCAGGCGAGCTGGTGCAGAACATCGACCTCGTCCCGACCGTGCTCGAGCTGTCGGGCGCGACCGCCGACAAGAGCATCGACGGACGCTCGCTGGTGCCGTTCCTGCGCGACCCGGAACTGCGAACCCTGCGCCCCCTCCTCTACGAGTCCTTCGTCGAGACCTCCGACGTGACGGAAAACGGCGCGATCGTCGAACGTGGCCCCAGCGCTCGAGCCAGCCGCGGAGCCTCGGCATCGATCCTGGCCCCGCCCAAGGACTACGAGGGGATCCGCCTCGGCCAGTACAAGTACATCGCCTGGCCCAACGGCGAGAAGGAGCTCTACGACCTCGAAAAAGACCCGAACGAGCTCAACAACATCGTCCGCATCCCCAACTACTTCCCGATCCGCAACTACCTGCACCGGGAACTGCGCGACCTGGAGAACTGCGTCGGCCGGGGCTGCCACGAAGAAGCGTCCGAAATCCCCCTGACCCGTAAGGAACGCCAGGCCGAAATCCGGCGCAAGAAGCGGGAACTGCGCGAAAACCGCAAGGAGCAGAAGGAACAGAAACGGTAGGTCGCTGGCGGGCGGGTCCTGTCGCCGAAGGGGACCCACCGCCCCCTGCGGTCGCTAAAGCGTCCTCGGGGGCGGTCCCCCCTTCGACGCCACCCGCCCGAAAGGCGGCCTTCCGTAGCTGCTGGGACGAAAAGCTTGGGTTACTCGATGACGGCTAGGACATCGCCCGAGGAAACAGCTGCGCCTTCTGTGACGTTCAGGGAAGTGATCTTGCCGGCGCGGTGGGCGACTATCTCGTTCTCCATCTTCATCGCCTCGATCACGCAGACCAGGTCGCCCTCGGCAACGGTCGCGCCCTGCTCGACCGCGACCTTCAGCACCGTGCCCTGCAGCGGAGAGGGCAGCGACTCGCTGGAGGCGCCTCCGGCCGCGCCGCCCTTGCGCTCGCGCTTGGGCGGCTTCTTGCCGCCGGCAGCCGGGGCAGCGGCGTCGGCGATCGCCTCGCCGATCACCTTGACGTCGAAGAGCTTGCCCGAGACCTCGACCTTGTAGTCGCGGGCGACCTGCTCACCCTTCTCCTCGTCGGCCCCGTCGGGGGCAGCGACCGCCTCCGGCGCCGTCGACTTGAGCCAGTCGCGGTCTTCCATCAGGTCGCGGCAGGTCTCGCCGCCGACCCACTGCTCGGTGGCGAGCAGGGCCTTGTGGAAGGGGATGAGCGTGGTCAAGCCGCCGATCTCGTACTCGTCAAGCGCCCGCAGCATGCGCCGGGTCGCGTGGTCGCGGTCGACGTCCCAGACGATCAGCTTGGCCACCATCGGGTCGTACATCGGGGTCACCTCGGAACCGGCCTCGACCCCGGAGTCGACGCGGACACCGGGCCCCGCTGGCTCGCGGTAGGTCGTGATAGCGCCCGGCGCGGGAGCGAACTTCTTGTGCGCGGCCTCGGCGTTGATCCGGCACTCGATCGCCCAGCCGCGCAGCTGCACGTCCTCCTGGGCGACGGTGAGCGGCTCGCCGGCGGCGACGAGGATCTGCTCGCGGACGATGTCGATTCCGCTGACCATCTCGGTCACGCAGTGCTCGACCTGCACCCGGGTGTTCATCTCCAAGAAGAAGTACTCCTCGCCGACCTGCATCCCCTCGACCGTGCCGGCGCCGCGGTAGCCGACCGCGGCGGCCGCGTCGGTGGCGATCTTGCCGATCCGCTCGCGCATCTCGGCGTCGACGTGCGGGCCGGGCGCCTCCTCGATCACCTTCTGGTGGCGGCGCTGGACCGAGCAGTCGCGCTCGCCGAGGTGGATCACGTTGCCATGCCCGTCCGCCAGCACCTGGACCTCGACGTGGCGCGGGTCCTCGAGGTAGCGCTCGACGTAGACGCGCGAGTCGGAGAAGAACTTCTCGCCTTCGCGGGCGGAGCCCTCGAAGGCCTCCTCCAGGTCGTCCGGCGTCAGCGCCACGCGGAAGCCCTTGCCGCCGCCGCCGCCCGCGGCCTTGCAGGCAACCGGGTAACCGGCTTCCTCGGCCTGCTTGCGAGCTGCCTCGACGTCGGCCGCGGCCTCGGTAGCGCCGGGGACGATCGGCACCCCCGCCTCGGCCATGATCTCGCGCGCCCGCGTCTTCGAGCCCATCGCTTCGATCGCCTCGGCGGGCGGGCCGATGAAGACGACCCCGGCCTCGGCGCAGGCACGGGCGAAGTCGGCGTTCTCGGCGAGGAAGCCGTAGCCGGGGTGGATCGCTTCCGCACCCGCCTCCTTGGCGGTGTCGATGATCTTCAAGACGTTCAGGTAACTCTCGGCCGGCACCGCGGGGCCGATCAGGAAGGCCTCGTCGGCCTCCCGCACGTGCGGCGCGTCGCGGTCGATCTCCGAGTAGACGGCGACCGAGCGGATGCCCATCTCCTTCAGCGTGCGGGCAACCCGGATCGCGATCTCGCCCCTGTTGGCTATGAGGACCTTCTGGAACACGGCGGCGCAGTCTATTCAGAGGCGAGGAGGGAGGAGAGGCGGTGGGGATGCCCCTGGCCTGTCAAATCGCGCGCTAATTAGCGCGCGATTTTGAGTATCCGCCAGTCCAGGGGCATCCCCACCACCCCTCGACGGACTCGGGGACTGCGCCGTCGCCATGCCTTCGGCGAGCAGCTTGGGTGGGCCAGGCCGTGGTGTCACGCAAGCTTCAATCGCGCTTGTAGCGGCTGGCTACGTACTCCTCGACCCAGGCGGTGGAGCTTCTCCAAGTGCCGTCTGCTGCCTTCGCGGCCTTGAGACGGCCACGGACCGCGGCCACCCGCAGGGCATTAGCAGACAGCTGCTCGGTCGCCAGGGCGGGAAGTGGGACAAGCCTCGCGGGGCCCGCAATCGCGGGTACGACGAACTTGTAGAGGTTGTCCAGGATCGCCCGCGCGAGGAATTCGCCGAGCGGCCCGTGGTCGCCCTTGTCAGCGCGGCGCAGGGCAGCCAGGTACCGAGAGCGATTGCCCTTGTAGATGATCGCGGGCGGATACCCGAGGCGGACGAGAAGCAGGTTGAGGAGGAGCCTGCCGGTGCGACCGTTGCCGTCGAGGAAGGGGTGAATCTGCTCGAAGCGGGCGTGCAGAACGGCGAGGGACTCGGCGATATTCGAGTCGTCCGCCCTTCGCAACGCTTGCGCGTCGCCAACCCAGTCGCGGACCAGCACCGGCACCTCCGTCCAGTCCGGTGGGTGCATTCCACCCGGAAAGGGCTCGATGTCGTGCTCGCGAAACGAGCCTGGGCGCTCTCGGGGAGTCGCCTGTGGATGCGGCGCGACGTCCCACGCCGGCGTCATCGCAAGGGTGTGGACCTGGCGCACCTCAGCCAGGGTTATCGACTTGCCATGTCCCCAGTCGCCGGGCCGTATCCCTTGCCCGTAGACCCAGTCCGCCGCGTCGGCATAACCACGCACCTCCAAGTATTCGCTCAACTCCTTGTTGCCGACTGCCCGGCCCTCGGAGAGCAGCTGCTCGACCTGTTTGAGGACAAGCGTGTTGCCCTCGATCGCTGTCGAGTGGTGGGCCTCCTCGAGCCAGATGCCGCGCCAGATACCTGCGGCCTCCTCGGGTGATGGAAGGCCTCCCAGCCTCTCTCGCAGCTCTCCGATCTGAACCTGAAGCCGTTTGTAGACATCCGCTCGCGATGGCCTTCCACGCCTTGGAGGTTCGAATTTGTTTGGCTGAGACATATATTAATAATACCGAACAAGCTATAAGTTGTGCGGCTGAGTGCCAATCAATTGTTCCGAACACTTTCAGCCGAGACGATGCAGCTAGGCTGCCGCCTCATGCTGATCGAGCTGCAGAGCCATTCGACGGTGTCCGACGGGCAGTTGGCGCCCGCTGAAGTCGTCGCGCAAGCTTGGGAAGCTGGGGTGACGACGTTGGCGTTGACGGACCACGATGCGATTTCCGGGGTGGCCGAGGCGGCGGAGGCCGCCAAGGGGCTGGGGATCGAGTTGGTGCCGGCTATCGAGATGTCGTGCGTGCATCCCTACGCCGAAGACCTGCATGTCTGCGGGTACTGGGTCGACCTGAAGAAGATCGCGCCGGCCTGCGAGCGGGCGCAGCAGGAGCGGGTCAACCGGGCGGGTGAGATCGTCGAGAGGCTGCGCGGCGAGGGCTTCGACCTGACCCTCGCCGACGCCGAACGCGAAGCGGGCGACGCGCTCTCGATCGGCCGGCCCCACATCGCCCGCGCCGCCGGCGCGACCGGCGACCTCGGCCCCTTCTTCGAGGAGTACCTCGTCCCCGGTGCCAAGGCCTTCGTAGCGCGCCGCTGGCCGACGGCCGACCAGGCCATCGAGATCATCCGCGAAGCCGGCGGTGTCGCCGTGATCGCCCACCCCTACTGGGACATCTCGGACCCGAACGAGGTCGAGGACCTGATCCGCTCGGCCGGCGCCGACGGCGTCGAGGCCTTCTACCCCACCCACTCCAAGGAGCAGACGGCTCATCTGCTCGAGCTGTGCGAGGAGCTGGACCTGATCCCCACCGGATCCTCCGACTACCACGGCCCGACCCACAAGACCTTCTCGAAGTTCGGCGACTACGACACCTACGGCCTGGGCGAGCCGCGAGTTCCGGATAGGAGTCCCGGATAGGAAGGGACACCGGCTTCTCTCGAGAGGCTCAGCCGTTTCGCCGCGACGGCGACAGCGCTTCTTCTGGATCGACCTGATCGATATCCGGGTCTTCACTGCCGGGCTCGAAGGTGGCCAGGTAGAAATCCCAGTAGTCGAGGGTGCGGGAGAATGACTGCCCGCCCGAGGGGAAATCCGAGAAGGTCACAGCGCACACCCTGCCGGCGTCCTCGTTCCAGCATGAGATAAGCGAGTTGTCCGGGAAGGTTTTGATCAGGGCCTTCGCCTGCGGGGTGTCACTGCCTTCCTGAAGGTCGAACTGGGCGTCGATTCGCTCGAGCAAGACGCTCGGCGACAGCTCGCTTTCAGACAGCTCACTCTCATCGGAGGCGGAGGCGCCGCATCCAACGAGCAATCCAAGCATCAGCGCACAGACAATGGAGATAAGTATTCGCACTAGTCAGTGCGACCGTACCAGTTTCAATTTCGCCGTAACGCGAGCCGGCGGACCACCACGGCGGAATTGCCCAGGCGATCGGCACCGCGCACCCGAGCCACCAAGCGACCCTTCGCGGGCGAAGAGCCGTGCAAACTCACCGAGACCCGCATCTGCCTGCCGGCCGCGATGCGGAAGCGCTCAACGCCGACCGACTTGCCCTGACGGTGGGTCGCCAGCTTCAACCTGCCGCGACAAGGGCCGCTCTTCTCGGCCTTCGGGCAACCGAGACGGACCGCGACGGCACCGGAGGGCAGCAGGCTCGCGCGACGAGAGATCTTCATCCGCGGGGGAATCGACTCGGCCGAGATCAGAACCGTTCGCCTGGCACCGGAACGTTTGATGGAGCTCGAAGCCGAACCGGGCCGGACCAACCCGTTGGGGCGGCGGACGTAGAAGTCCATCTTGCGGTCGGTGTCCTCGTCGGTCAGCCGCTCCCTGGTCGCAAAGGCGATCGTCTGGCCGTCGCCGGAGATGCTGAGCAGCTCGGCGCCGGTGCCGGCGTTGCCACCGAGCGGCCCGGTCGAGACCAGCTCGGTGCGGCCGTTCGCGCGCAGGTAGACGTCGACGGCCCCGTCCTCGTCCGCCGCGATGAGCGGCTGGCGGGTCTCGAAGGCGACGTGGCTGGCGTCGTCGGAGACGTCGGCCGGCCAGGCGGGTGGGAAGAGGACGTGTTCGTCGAGGCTCGCGTCGGCCGGGCCGGTGGTCACCAGCGACATCGCACCGCTGTCATCGGTGCTGTAGAGGTCGACCGATGAGTCCGCGTCCTCGGGACTGAGCCGGAACGCCGTCTCGAAGATCGCCGTGCGGCCGTCGGCCGAGAGCGCCACCGGTTTGTCGCCGCCAAAGCCACAGGGGCCGATTCCACCTTCGGTGCCCCGCGAGACCAGTGAGTAGCTCCGATCGGGGAGACGCTTGTAGACGTCGTAGGTCGAGTCCTGGTCCTCGGCAACGATCGGGATGTTGGTGGAGAAGAGGACGACCGTCCCATCAGCCGATGCATCGCCGAACCACGGCAAGTCGCTGCAGTTGCGCTCGATCTCCGGATAGGTGGTCAGCATCGCGAGCGCGTCGCCGACCCGCTGGTAGATATCCGTGCCGCCTTCGTCCTCCGCGATCAGGTGATCGCCGGTTTTGAAGAAGACATGGCTGCCGTCGCTGGAGAGCCCGTCGTAGCTGGCCATGTCGCAGTTGGGCTCGGGAAAGCTCGGCGTCGCGGTCGGCCCCGTGGAGATGAACCGCGTCTGACCGGCAAACCGTTCGTAGACGTCGACGCACCGGTCGGTGTCCTCCGGCACGAGCCCCTCGAAGAGCGAGTCCATGAACACCCTCGTGCCGTCCGCCGAGGCGCCCATGAAAAACATCGGCAGCGACATCGGCCCGAACCCGGGTTCGGCCTGCGTGTCGAGCGGCCCGGTCGAGAGCAACGATGGAACGCCGCCGAAGACGTCGTAGATGTCCGTCCCACCCCCGTCGAGGTCCGCTGGAACGAGGGCGAGGTTGGTCGAGACGAACGCATGCCGCGCATCGGCCGACAACCCCACCAGGTTCACGTATGTCCGCGCCGGCGGATCGTCCGGATAGGGGACCAGTGCCCGCGTGACCCCACCGACCCGCTCATACACCTGCGCCCGTTCCGCCCCCTCCGTCAGTTCTTCGTAAAAGGGAAAGACCGCCCGCGACCCGTCCTCAGACACCCCGCCGCAAAACGCCGTCTGGCATTCCGCCCTGTACCCCTGCACCGCCCCCGCACTCGCCGGAATCGCAAGCACGACAAACAGCGCAACCGCAATCAACCCCCGCCTCATCGCCCGCATCATAGGAAACCAACTCGTCTCCCCACCCCAAGTTGCGCCCCCCAGACCCCCTTCCGGTGCGCCTTTTACGGCCTATAACCACATAAAGCGCACCGGAACCGAAAAGCTGACGCGCCAAGACCGGCGACCGCGGTCCCGGCCCAGCAGCGCAACGAAAAGGGAGGGGCGAAGGCCCCTCCCAAAACACTCAAGCGCGGCTCCAGCCGCGCGTTTTGGGAGGGGCCTCACGGCCCCTCCCACCCCAAATCTCAGAAGTGAACGATCGGGATGATCAGGATCGCGACGATGTTGGCGACCTTGATCATCGGGTTGATCGCCGGGCCG
>JANWHD010000040.1 GCA_025450585.1 Solirubrobacterales bacterium | reverse complement strand
TTTTGATCTTGGGTGGGACCACCAGGCCTGCGAAATCGCCCGTGTTGGTTTCCGCCCAGGGCTCCTTCTCGGTGATGAAGCATGTCATCCCCTTGTAGGGCGGGTCGGCCTTCGTGTCGGTCTTCATCAGCACGAAGACGAGGTCCGAGCCGAGGCCGTTGGTAACCCACATCTTCTGCCCGTTGAGCTCCCACTTGCCGTCCTCGCCCTTCTTGGCGGTCGACTTGATGCCTTGGACGTCGGAGCCGACCTCGGGCTCCGACAGCGAGAAGGCGGCGCGGATCTCTCCAGTCGCCATCTTCGGCAGGAAGTGGTCCCTCTGCTCGTCGGTGCCGAACTTCCTCAATAGGTAGGAGCCGATGAAGTGGGTGTTGACGACGCCGGAGATCGAGATCCAGCCCCGCGAAAGCTCTTCGACGATCATCGCGTAGGTCGTCAGGTCGAGCCCCATGCCCCCGTACTCCTCGGGGATCGTCACCCCGAACAGGCCGAGCTCCTTCATCTGCTCGACGATCGGCTCCGGAAAGGAGTCCTCGTGGTCGTAGTGCTCGGCGTTGGGGATGATCTGCTCGTCGACGAACTGGCGGACCATCTCGGTGATGTCTCGCTGGATGTCGGTCAGCTCACTGTGGGCGGCGGTATCTACGGCCATTGCTCCTAGCTCACACGGTCGCGGGTCGGTATGCGTGCGGGAATGTCCGCACGTCGAGCCGCAGGATATCGCTGTGGCCTACCCGTCGGCGCGACCGGCCACGTCAATGATGATCGTGCGGTCTGGAGCCGCGAGGGCGGCATGGGTGGCAGCAGCCAGGGCCTCGGTGTCGAGGTTGTATCGCTCCCCGACGACCCGCAAACGCCGGTCGATCCCGGTGGCGGTGCCGATTAGGTCGACCATCATCGGCCTTTCGTCGCAAATGCCCACGATGACTCCAGTGATGTCGGCGTCATCACGCTGGAGCCGGTCGACCGGCTCCAGCGTGAGCTGGATCGTGTCGGCCCTGCTCTCGTAGTCCACCTTCATCGCTTTGCCTCGCAGATGACCGCAATCACGAAATCCGGATCGTCGAGTGCCGTGATGGCGCTGATCGCTCTACCGTCGACGCCTTGCGCGGCGAATATCGGGCGCCCTCCGGGATCCACCGCGGAATCCTCCCCGCCTGCAGCTATCTGAGCGACCTCGGACTCACTCAGGGAATGGAGTCGCATCCTGGCTTTGGCGTGTCGACTGAAGCGCACATTGCCCTAAGCCCCGACCCGGCGATCTTCGTCCCTTTGAATGCAAAAGAGCCTGAAATCAATGTCAGCGTCGATGGAAGCACCGCACCGAGAAGATCGAGGATCAACGCGCCGGGCCAAGGATCGCATCGAGCATCGGCCCAGTTTCACGAATGCCGAACTCATGCTGTAGACGACCCTCTATTTCTTCTCGGCTGTTGCCGGCGACGGCCATCTGCGTCGCCAGCAGGCGCGCCCCTTCGGAAGGAGGATTGCCGGCCCCGCCAAGCGGGTGCTCCGGGGCTGGCGTGGGTTGCGACGGAGGCGGGAATCCAGGCGCCGGTGCCGCTCCCGATAAGGGCGGAAGCCCTGTAGGCGCCGGTGTCTGAGGGGGCGGCTGCTCGGGCTCCGGAGGGCGCCACGCCGGAGACGCCGGATCGTGCAAGTGCCGCACCTGCGGGGGCTCTTGAGCCTGAGGCGCGACGGGGGGCGACATCGGCGACTGAGCAGGTGGCGGAGGCGGGGTTGGGGCAGCCTGCGCCGGTGGAGTCTCAGGAGGCCAGACAACGGGCGATGGAGATGCCGGTGGCGCTGCCTCTTGAGGTTGGTGCGCGACAGGCCCACCAAAGTGCCCCTGAGTCGCTTGGGGTTGCAGTACAGGCGCTTGCGGGGTCGGGGGCACAGCTGTCTGGGGGGGCTGCGCCTGCCCGGAACCAGCTCGAAGCACCTCCTCCACCCCGCGCCTTGCATCATCGAGCGCGCGAAGCAGTTCGTCTGATTGGCGCCTGACCGCTTCCGCGCGCCGGATCAGGTCATCGGTCAAGCTCCAAACCTCGCGGGCGCGTTCTTCGGCGATGCGGTCAGCGCGCTGGCGAGCTTCGTCGAGGTACACCTTCGCCTGGAATTCTGCATCGCCGATGATGCCGGCTGCAGCCTGCTCGGCGGCTTCGATGATCAGCTGGACGCGTTCCGCCGCCCTGGAGGCCGACCCCCCCAGAGGAGCCCGGCCACTCTGATCCGGACGTGTCGGCTGGTCATTCATCGTTAGCGCCGGGCGGCTTCCACACCCAACCGGCTTCGCCAGGGCGTGCGGTCAATCCTGCCAAGCGATTCTACGCCGCCTCACGCTGCCAGGGAGCCCACCAACGACGCCGACTACGGACCGCGGTTGACGAAACCACCTGCTCCAAAGCGATGGCCGGGACCGACGCCACCGCCTCGTCGTAGGGAATACCGATTTGGCGGCGTTCACGCAAAGTCACCTCGGCCGGCGGCCCATGGTGCCGATCGAGCCCGACCCCTCCAGCGGAAGCAGAGGGCACAGCGGCAAAGTCGGCCAGCGCCGCGTCGACCGCCCACAGCTGCCGATTGATCGCCTCATACGCAGCCCCGAGAGCGGCAGCGCGATCGGCCAATTCGCGGCGCACCCTTTCCAAGCATGCACGACGTTCAAGCGCTTCCTGAAGCGCTTGGGCCTCGAGATCGGCGGCTATCTGGCGAACCTGTTGCTCGGTCCGCGCCTTGATCGAAGCGACCGCCTCCTCCGTGGAGATAAGAATTCGGTCGACGGCCTCGGCGGTCGAGCCCGCAAGGTTCGACGAAAGAACGGCTGCATTCAACAGATCCGCCGGCGCCCGGCCCTCTTGTCGAGCCTCCATGGACGGGCATTGTGCACACCACGTCGGCTGTAATGGGATTTCAGCCCGCTTGATTCAGCGGCGCTGGAGCTCACGCAAGCGAGCCACAATACGGTCGGCCCGTTGGCTGAACCGGCGCTGCCGGTCCTCCGGCCACCCAGCGAACTCGGATTCGGCTCCGTCGCGCTTCAGGCCAAACTGCACCGCCGCCCCCGCCCGGTCGGCAGCCTGCTCCGCGAGGTCGGCCGCCTTGCGAGCCTGCTCGGCAGCATCGAGGGCAGCCGCCCCAACCGACACCACAGCGCTTTCGGAGGCACGCGCAGTCATCAGCGCCTCGTCCACGCGCTCCACAAGCTCGCTCAGAAGTGGCGGACGTGAATCCTCTGGCAGCCGCCAGTCCTGCGTGTCATCCCGCTGGGAGCCCTCCATCAAAAAGTCAATCTATGCCCCACATAGGCGGCAAAAGCAGTCGCCACCGGCGTCCTGGTTTCATCTAGATTGCGCTGCCCGGCCCCCAGCAAGACAGGCGAACGACCTCGAGGAGCAGCTTGAGAAACCCCAGAGACTTCTTTCAGCCGCAGGCGATCGGCGCCCCCGACCCCCTGCGTGAGATACCCGTCAAGCCGTCGCGGATGATCCACTTCCTCGACTTCTCCAACGAGAAGATGGTCGAAAAGGCCGCCGGCATCGCCGAGAAGACCGACATCCTGCTCGGCAACCTCGAGGACGCGATCCCAGTCGACCGCAAGGAGGCCGCCCGCAGCGGCCTGGTCAAGGCGGCCAAGGAGTCGGACTTCGGCCAGACGTCGCTCTGGACCCGGGTCAACTCGCTGGAGAGCCCCTGGGTGCTCGACGACCTGACAACGCTGGTCACCGAGATCGGCGACAAGCTGGAGGTGGTGATGGTGCCGAAGGTCGAGGGGGCCTGGGACATTCACTACGTTGACCGCCTGCTTGCCCAGTTGGAGGCGAAGGCGGGGCTCGACCGCCCAATCCTCGTCCACGCGATCCTCGAGACCGCACAGGGCGTGGTCAACCTGGAGCAGATCGCAGCCGCCAGTCCGCGCATGCAGGGCATGAGCTTCGGCCCGGCCGACCTCGCCGCCTCACGCCGAATGAAGACAACCCGAGTCGGCGGCGGCCACCCCGGCTACCGGGTGATGGAGGACCCAGACGATCCCGAGAGCCCAGAGGCCAATCGGGTCAGCGCCCAGCAGGACCTCTGGCACTACTCGATCGCCCGCATGGTCGACGCCTGCGCATCGACTGGGATCCTGCCTTTCTACGGCCCCTTCGGCGACATCAAGGACACCGCCGGCTGCGAAACCCAGTTCCGCGCCGCCTTCCTGATGGGCTGCGTCGGCGCCTGGTCGCTGCATCCGGTCCAGATCGACATCGCCAAGAAGGTCTTCAGCCCGCCCCCGGAGGAGGTCAAGTTCGCCAAGAAGGTCCTCGAGGCGATCCCGGATGGTCGCGGCGTCCACATGATCGACGGTAAGATGCAGGACGACGCCACCTGGAAGCAGTGCAAGGTGATGGTCGAGCTCGCCGAGATGCTCGCGGCGAAGGATCCGGAGCTGGCCGAGGCATACGGCCTCTGAGGCTTAAGTCAATAGGGCCTCGAGTCCGATCTGAACCGCTGCACCGCTGCACAACACTGCTGTAAAGCCGGATTTTCCACATTTCACCGTAAGCCGCTAACGTGAACGGTAGTGGGTGCCGATAGGGGAGGAACAGGAATGCCGACAGGGCAAACGAGACTTGACTCCCATGTAGGGAGGGCGAGGCTTGGCTCCCGCAAACACGAGTTTCGGTCAAAAGATACTGACCATTTAACCCCCCAAATGCAACCAACGAGCGACTTCCCCATAGACCGGCCGTTCCAAAATGGAACCCCACCGCGCGAAGCGGTCGTTCAGGACCGTCCAACGCTCGGCACGATGCCGCGGGCGAAGCGTGGAGCTGGCGGATGGATGCTTCCAGCAGTGGACTTCGTCGCATCCTCGATCGCGCTCGCAATCGTCGCCTTGCTCTCCGGCGCACAGCTCTTCCCGGCGCTGCCAATCTCCCCGCTGCTGCTGATCGTCGTCTACGGGGCATTGGGCGTCTACGGCGCCCAGCCCTCGCGCGGGGCCTTCGGCGAGAACAGCGGAGGGGCGTGGGTGGTAATCCGGCTCGTGATGGCGGCGCTGTTCGTCTGGTCGACTTCTCTTCTCACCGACATCTCGGCCGGCATGCAGCTCACGCTGTGGGGGTTGTTCGTGCTCCTCGATACGGTAGGCAGGGCGCTCGCCGCGCCGCTGGTGCGCAACCTCGACAGCGTCGAGCGCTGGGTTCTGGTCGGGGACAGGTCGACCGCGGAGAGGCTGAAGGCCTATGCGCCGCTGCGCAGGTACGCCACCCTCGTCGCCACGGTGGAGCCCCACCCGGATCCCTCCAAACCCGCCGATCGAGCCGCCGCGCTCGAAGTCGTCGAGCAGTACCACGCCAATCGCGTTGTAATCGCCAGTCACCATGCCGATGACGAAGGCCTGCTAGACCTGGTTCGGGCCTTCAAGTCGACCGGGGTTCCGGTCAGCCTGCTGCCACGACCGCTCGACCTGCTCGAGGCCCCGGCAGCGACGCCGAGTCAGGTGGGCGGTGTGCCGCTGATAGACGTGAAGGCCCTCGCAACGCGACAGAGCGTGCCGTATGGGGGCCCTGACCGTCGTAGCAGCCGCAAGACCAAGGTCAGCGTGGTCGTCCCGGCGATCAACGAGGAGGCAAACATCGGGCACGTGCTTCGCGCTCTGCCCGGCGACCTACACGAGGTGATCCTCGTCGACGGCAACTCGCAGGATGCAACGATTGCCGCGGCGCAAGCGGCCTATCCGCAGATCCGCGTCCTCACCCAGAGCGGCCGAGGCAAGGGCGATGCATTCCGCACCGGCTTCGCCGCTGTCACCGGCAATCTCGTGGTTATGCTCGATGCGGACGGCTCGGCAGACCCGGCCGAGATACCCCGCTTCGTCGAGGCGCTCGAAGCCGGAGCCGACTTCGCCAAGGGCTCCCGCTTTCTCGAGGGCGGCGGCAGCGCCGACATCACTCGACTGCGCAGCCTCGGCAACAGCTTCCTCAGCGGCACGGCGAACATCCTGCACGGCACCCACTTCACCGACCTCTGTTACGGCTACAACGCCTTCTGGGCTCGCTGCCTACCCTTCATCTCACTCGATGTCCCCGGTTTCGAGGTCGAGACCCTAATCAACCTTCGTATAGCCGCCGCGGGGATGAAGATCACGGAGGTGCCGAGCTACGAGGAGGACCGGATCTCCGGGCAGAGCAATCTGAATACCTTCCGGGACGGCTTCCGGGTGCTCGGCACGATCGTGGTCGAGTCGCGGCGACGGCGGAGCATCCGCAGCGAGCAACCCAGCATCGGGAGCCAGGACCGCAAGGCGAAGGCAGCCGCCACTGCTGCTTGAGTACCGGGCAGCCCCCATGGCTCGCCCGAGACCGACCGTAAGAGCCCTCGCACCGATCGCCCTCTGTGCTGGCCTCGGGCTGCTTCTCTGTGCCTACGCCAACTCGCTCTCACGACAGTTACTGGACCCCAACTCGTTGCTCCTCTGGGCCGGCGTACTGCTGATCGCCCTACCGATCTTCTACCGGCTCACCTCGCGCGACGCCTCGCCTGGCGAAAGGCTGGCGCTGGTCTGCCTGCTCGGTCTCTCCCTCTATGGAGTGAAGCTGGTGCGCGATGCTCCCCTCTTCGCCTTCTCCGACGAGCCCATCCACGCCTTCAACGCGGACCAGATCGTCGCCTACCACCACCTCTTCCGCTTCAACCCGATCCTGCCGGTGACTCCCAGCTACCCGGGCCTGGAGGGCGCTACGTCAGCGCTGATGACGATCACCGGGCTCTCCAGCTACTGGGCCGGCGCCGTCATCGTCGGCGCTGCACGACTCTCGATGATGGCCGCGCTGTTCCTGCTCTTCAGACGGGTCAGCGACTCGGCGCGCACTGCGGGGATCGCGGTCGCGATCTACGCCGGCAACTTCAACTTCCTCTACTGGGGGGCGCAGTTCTCCTACGAGTCGCTCTCGCTGCCGATCTTCGTCGTCGTCCTGATGGCGATCGCCGAGCGCGATACGGCGCCGCGCGAGTGGGCACGCACCTGGGCGGTGCCGATCGTGCTCGGGATCTCCGCGATCGTCGTCACTCACCACCTCACCTCCTACGCGCTCGCCGCCTTCCTTGCCGGCCTGGCTCTTGCCTACTGGCTGGTCAGACGCAACTGGAGCTGGCCCAACCCCTGGCGCTACGCCGCCTTCACCGCCGTGCTGGCATTCGCCTGGCTGCTGGTGGTGGCCAACTCGACCATCGGCTACCTATCGCCGGTCCTCGGCGGCGCCTTTGAAGCGATCTTCAACACGGCCTCCGGCGAGGCGCCGCCCCGGGGGCTCTTCCAGGGCAAGGGCACCGAGATCCCCCCCACGCCGATACTCGCGCGGAGCATGGCGCTGCTCGCGGTCGGGCTGCTTGCCGCAGCGCTGCCGTTCGGGCTGTGGCGCCTCTGGAAGCACTCCCGCAACCAGCCCTTCGTCCTGATCTTCGGAGTCGCCGCGATCGCCTTCTTCGTGACACTGGGGCTGCGCCTCGCTCCCGCCGCCTGGGAGACCGGGAATCGCGCCGGCGAGTTCCTCTTCATCGGCCTCGCCTTCGTCGTCGCCAGCGCGGGGGCGCAGAACTGGGCGCTCCGCAATCGCCCCCGTCTGGGCCGGGCTGCGATCAGCGCGGCACTGGGCGTCGTCCTGGTCGGCGGCGCGATCGCCGGCTGGCCCTGGGACCTGCAACTGGCATCGCCTCTGCGGGCAAGAGCCGAAGGCCGGACGATCTCCTCGCCACCGCTGGCCCTCGCCGACTGGGCGCGCGAAAACATCCCGGGCGACGAGCGCTTTGGGTCCAACATCGCCGACGCGCGCCTGCTGATGGCACCCGGCGAAAGGATCGCCTTTGCGGGCAAGAACCCGGATATCCAAGACATACTGCTTGAGCTCGCCTTCTCGAAAGAAGGCTGGGAGATGCCGCTGCTGCGCGAAAACGGCGTGCGCTACGTGGTCACCGACAGCCGCGACATCGCCAGTGACTCGACCAGGGGCTACACGTTCTCCGAAGACGGGGAGGTGACCATCCCGAGGCAGGCGACCCTAAAGTTCGCCGAACTACCCGGCGCCACCCGGATCTATTCGAACGGCGAAGTCTCGGTCTATGACCTGGGAGCGCAACCGTGAGGAGGCACCCGGACTTGCGCCGCCTGGCCTGGGGGGCGCCGTTCTGCGCGATCGCCGCCCTGCTGGCGCCGTGGGAGCTCGTCTCCCTGATCTTCGCCGCGCCGCTCGCCCTGGTCATGCCGGGCTACGCGATCGTCTCCGCGGCGTTCGCCCGCCGCGAGCTCGACCCGGCCCGGTTCGCGGTACTCAGCGTCGCTCTCAGCCTCGCCACCCTCGCCCTCGGCAGCGTCGTCCTCAACTACGTCCCCGGCGGCATCCGCGGAGTCTCCTGGGCGGTCTTGCTGCTGCTCGTCGTGCTCGGCTCCGCTCGCACCGCGGCCCTGCGCCGAGACGGGAAGTCGGCTGCGCCCCGCGGGTCACGAATACGACGACTCAACCACGTCGAGCTGGGAATGGCCCTCGGGGCCCTGTCCGCCACCATCGCAGCGCTGGTGCTCGCATCGACGACCCTCCCCGCCAAGGACGCCCTCGGCTTCACCGAGCTCTGGATCGTGCCCGTGCCCGAATCAGGGGGAAGCGAAGCCCGGATCGGAGTGAGGAGCGAGGAACAGGCGGCGACCGAGTTCGACCTGGGAGTCAGAATCGACAAGGGTCGGCTCATCCGCCGCAGCTTCAGGCTGGCGCCGGGCGAGAGCCGTGTCTTCACGATCGGCCCGCCGGTGGCCTCCGCGGGGTCAGCGGTCCCCGTCGTGGCGACGCTTCTGCTCGACTCGGACCCCCGCCACGTCTACCGCCGCGTCAGCGGCTCGCTCGTGGCCCCGGAGGCGCGATGACAAGCCACGGCCCGACGATCGACGTCGTCATCAACAACCACAACTACGCCGACTTCCTGGAGGTCGCAATCGAGAGCGCGCGCGGCCAGACGTATGGCCGGGTGAAGGTAATCGTCGTCGACGATGGCTCCAGCGACCGCTCGCGCGAGATCCTCGCCGGCCAGGACGAGGACGTAGAGGTGGTCCTCAAGGAGAACGGCGGCCAAGCCTCTGCCCTCAACGCCGGCATGGCCGAGAGCAAGGGTGACGTGGTGATCTTCCTCGACGCCGACGACGTGCTGCGGCCCGACGCGGCGGCGCGGGTGGCGGAGGCCTTCGCCGCCGACGAGAGGGTCGGCAAGGTCCAGTTCCGGATGGAGACAATCGATGCCGAGGGACGATCGACCGGCGAGATCAAGCCCGCGCCCCACCTGCCGATGCCGAGCGGCGATCTGCGCGAGGCAGAGCTGGCCTACCCCTACGACCTGGTCTGGATGGCGACCAGCGCCAACGCCTTCAGGGCCCAGGTGCTGCGACGCATCCTGCCCATCCCGGAAAGCGCCTACCCCGTGACCGGGGCGGACTGGTACCTGGTCCACCTCTCCGCCCTGCTCGGCCACGTCACCTCACTCGACACGGTCGGCGCCGGCTACCGGGTCCACGGCCGCAACAGCTACGAACTCGACGATGCTGCGATCGACCTTCCCCACCTGCGCCAGGCGATCGAGTTCGCCGAGACGACATCGCACGAGCTGCTTCGGCTTGCGGCGGAACTCGAGATGTCCCGCCCCGACCGCATCCTCTCGATCGCCGACCTGGCCAATCGAATGACCTTGCTGAGGCTGAACCCGGGGCAACATCCGATTGCGACCGACCGGCGGTGGAGTCTGCTGCGCGACGCGATCGGGGCCTGTCGGCGGCGCGACAACGCCTCGCTGCCGATGAAGGCGCTGTTCGTTGTCTGGTTCGCGGCGATGGCGATCGCGCCTCCTCGCCTGGCGCAGCCCCTCGCCGAGCTGTTTATGTTTCCCTCGCGGCGGCGTAGGCTTAGCCGGCTTCTAGGGCGCCTCCAGGGTGCCAGCAGAAAGGCGCAGGCGGTTGCCTGATGCGAATCCTGATCGCCACAGACCACTTCCCCCCCTTCATCGGCGGCGCCCACCGGCAGGCGCAGCTGCTCGGACGCTCGATGGCGCACCGCGGTCACCAGGTTGCGGTCGTGACCCCCTGGCACGGTGGCATGCCCAAGCTCGAGCACGACGACGGCTTCGTCGTCCACCGGGTCCGCCAGATGCGAACGGCCTTCGATTTTATGGTCCGCGACCAGCGCCAGCGCCACCAGCCCCCCTTCCCAGACCCGGTCACGGTGATTGCGTTGCGCAACCTGATCGCTGACTTCGAGCCCGACGTAATCCACGCCTACGGCTGGCTCGCCTTCTCGGTCGCCCCGGCGCTGGGGCGTAGGCGAATCCCCCTGCTCGTCTCCGCGCGCGACTACGCCTACTTCTGCGCAACGCGGACGCTGTTGCGCAAGGGAGCGCCGTGCTCGGGGCCGGGGCCACTCAAGTGCATCGCTTGCGCAGGGAATTACTACGGCGCCCCCAAGGGCTGGTTCGCGGCGGCCGGGGTAGCGATCTCCAAGCCCCTGCTGGCACGCCGAATGACCGGCCTGCACAGCGTCAGCAGCTACGTCCAGGACGTCACCACGGCGAACATGGGCGGCGCCCGTTCGGAGGAGTGGCTGGAGGTGACGATTCCCAGCTTCCAGGCCGAGCCGCCAGCGCGTCCCGGCGAGGAGGAGCCTGACATCGACGCCTGGCTGGCGCGCCTGCCGGAGGAGCCATTCATCCTCTTCGTCGGCGCCTTCCGCAAGGTCAAGGGACTGGAGACGCTCTTCGATGCCTACCGCAAGCTCAACGACCCGCCGCCGCTGGTGCTCATGGGCACCTTCGAGCGCGACTCGCCAACCGACTTCCCGCCGGAGGCGGTGGTGCTGACCGACGTGCCCCACCAGGCCGTGATGGCCTCCTGGGAGCGGGCGATGTTCGGCGTTATGCCCTCACTCTGGCCCGAGCCGCTCGGCGCCACGGTGTCGGAGGGGATGAGCCGGGGCAGGCCGGTGATTGGCACCCAGCTCGGCGGGCACACCGACATGCTCGACGAGACCACGGGCATTCTCGTCCCCCAGGGCGACGCGGATGCTCTTGCCGCGGCGATGCGCGAGCTGATCGGGGACCCCGAGCGGCGAGAGGCGCTGGGCCGAGCTGCCAAGGAGCGGTCCAAGAGCTTCGCCGGCACCAATGTGCTGCCGCGCTTCGAGGAGGCCTACCGGGCCACGATCGCCGGTGGCGCACCCGAGCCGAGATGAGGATCCTGATCGTCGCGCCGATGCCGCCGGACCCCGACGGCGCCGGGGCGATCCCGATCCTCCTGCATGCCCAGCTGAGCGGCCTGCGCGAGCGAAACGAAGTGACCCTGGTCACCGCGATCGGCGACGAGCCGGGCGAAGCCGAGTCGGCGGCGCGCCTGGCGGACGACGGCTTCGACGCGCACTTCGCCGACCGCCGCCAGCCGGCAACGGCGGTCGCTCGCTGGCGGCGGCGGCTGCGCCTCGTGCGCGCCTGGCTGGGCGGAACACCTTGGCGGGCGGCCTGGTTCTCCGCACCGGAGATCCAGGGGGTTCTCGACCGGCTCGGGGCCGATCGCGAATTCGACGTCGCGGTGGTCGAGGACAGCGCTATGTCGGGCTTTCGCCTGCCGGTGGGGGTTCCGTCGGTCCTGACCGAGCACGAGGTACTGCGGCCGCGGCGCTTGAGCCGGCCCCCGGCCCGACCCGACGAGTGGCCCGGCTGGGCCTTCGCCGAGCTCGACTGGCGCAAGCGCCCCCCCTTCCAGCGCGCCGCCTGGCGCCGCTTCGACCGCGTTCTCGCCTTCGGCTCGCGCGACGCCGCCACGATCGCCGAGCTGGCGCCGGAGGTGGCGGACCGGGTCCGCGTCTGCCCCTTCGGGCTCGAGCTGCCGCCCCCCGCAGACCCGAGCCGGGAGCGGCCGGGGCAGGTGCTCTTCACCGGCAACTTCACCCACCGGCCCAACTTCGACGCGGCGCTCTGGCTGGCGCAGGAGATCATGCCGGCAGTGTGGGCACGCCGGCCTGAGGCGCGGCTGGAGATCGTCGGCGCAAGCCCTCCACCGGAGATCGTCGCGCTCGCCGGTCCGGGGATCGACGTACTCGCCGACGTACCCAGCATCGAGCCGCACATCGCCGCCGCGGCCGTTGTCGTCGCCCCCGTCCGTTCCGGTGGCGGCATGCGGATGAAGGTGCTGCAGGCCCTCGCCGCCGGCAAGGCGGTGGTGACCACGGGCCGCGGTGCAGAGGGGTTCGACTACTTCACCGAGCCACCCCCACTGGCGATCGCCGACGAAGCCGGCGCCTTTGCCGAGGAGATCGCGGCATTGCTGGCCGCTCCAAAGCTTCGCGGCGAGATCGGCCGCCGTGCCCACGCCTTCGCCGAGGCCCACTACAGCCCGGACGCCTGGGCGGCCCGGCTGCAGAGCACCTACGAGGAGGCAACAGGCAGATGAGCGACGGCCCGGCGGCCAGCGTGATCGTCCCCACTCACCAGCGCCGCGAGGCGTTGCGCCGGGCGCTGTCAGCGCTCGCCGACCAAACCGCCCCGGCGAAGAGCTACGAGGTGATCGTCGCCGTCGACGGCTCCACCGACGGCAGCGAGGAGATGCTCGCGAGCTTCAACGCCCCCTACGTCCTGCGCGTCAGCGCCGGGCCACAACGCGGTCGGGCTGCGGCGTGCAACTCGGCGATCGAGCTCGCCCGGGGCGAGGTCCTGATCGTCCTCGACGACGACATGCAGCCCGCCCGGGCCTTCATCGAGCGCCACCTCGCCAACCACCCGCCGGGCTCGCGGCTCTGCGTGATGGGCGCCGTGCCGATCGAGCTTGATGGCTCGAGCCCGCACGCGGCCCGCCACGTTCGCGAGAAGTTCAACGCTCACCTCGCCGAGCTGGCCAAGCCCGGGCACGAGTTCGTGCCGCGCGACTTCTACTCGGGCAACGCTTCGCTGAGAGCCGAGACGATGCAGTCGGTAGGCGGCTTCGATGAGTCCTTCACGCTCTACGGCAACGAGGACATCGACCTCTCGCTGCGGCTGCAGCGAGAAGGCGTGGAGCTGCGCTACGACCCGCAGGCACTGGCCCGGCAGGAGTACGACAAGGGCCTCGCCGCCCTCGCCCGCGACACGACCGAGAAAGGCCGGACTGCCGTCCTCCTCGCCCGCACTCATCCCGAGGTCTTCCCGATGCTGAGGCTCGCCGCCCCCTGGGATGGCTCGCGACCGTGGCTGGCTGCGCGCTCTGCCCTGCTCTGGGCGACGCGGCACGCCGCGGCAGTGCGCCGGCTCGCGCTCGGCAAGAGCGTCCTGCTCGAGCGGCTCGGTCTCTGGCGCCAGCCGCTCTTCTACCGTGCCGTCCTCGATTACGCCTTTTGGGCAGGTGTCGATGCCGAGCTTCGCGAATCCAACCCCGAGGGCGAGCTGCAACGGCTCGCCATCGACCTGCGCCGTGGCCCGATCGATCTTCTTCTACACCGATAGCCGCGAGCTCGGCGGAGCCGAGCTCGCGCTGCTGATGCTGATCGAGCACCTCGACGCCGGCTGGAGGCCGACGCTGCTGCTCGACGAGGATCCCGGGTCCCGGCCACTCGCCGAGCGGGCCGAGGCGCTGGGCGCAAGTGTGCGCCACGTCGCGCCGATGCCGCTCGGCCTTGCCGGCGCCCGCCGCGCCGTCGGCCTGGCGCGCCTGCTGCGCGCCGAGCGGCCGGCGATCTTCCACGCCCACCTCAGCTGGCCGCTGGCCGCCAAGTGGGCGCTCGCGGCCTCGGTCGCCGCCCGCCGCCCGACCGTGGCGACGGTCCAGCTGATCCCCGAGTTCAGGCTCGAGCGCTCTTCGTATCTGCAGCTGCGCGCCCTCGCCGCCGGCGTCAACCGCTATATCGCCGTCTCGCGCGATGTCGCGAGCGAGCTGATCGAGCGCTTCAGGTGGCCGGCGGCAAAGGTCTCGATCGGCTACAACGCCGTCGAGATCAACCGCTTCGGCGGGGCTGCGCCGGCGGGGCTGCGCGAGCAGATCGGAGGCAGCGACCGGCCGCTCGTACTGACGCCGGCCCGGCTCGACGAACAGAAGGGGCATCCCGTCCTGCTGCGCGCCGCGGCCGAGCTGCCCGGCGTCGACTTCGTCCTGGCCGGCGAAGGCCCACTCCGAGGATCGCTCGAAGCGCTGGCGGCTGAGCTCGGGGTCGCCGATCGCGTCCACTTCCTCGGCTACCGCAGCGACATTCCCGAGCTGCTCGCCGCCTGTGACGCCTTCGCCCTCCCCTCCCTCTACGAGGGCTCCTCTCTGGCTGTGCTCGAGGCAATGGCGGCACGGCGGGCGGTGGTCAGCTCGGCGATCGGCGGTACAAACGAGCTGATCGAGGACGGCGTCGACGGGCTGCTCGTCGCACCCGGCGACTCCGCCGTCCTGGCGGCGGCGCTGCGACGCCTGCTGGAGGATGACGGCCTGCGGGCAACGTTCGCGACCCAGGCGCGCGAGCGGGTCGAGCGCGACTTCACCCCGGCGGCGATGACCGGCCGAGTCGAAGCGATCTACGCGGAGCTGCTCGCCAGGTGAATGACGCGCCGACAGCCGATGCCCTGCCGGAGCCGCAGCTCAACGAGCTGCTGCGCCGAGCCGACTGGCGCTTCCTGCTGCGGGTGACGGGGCCGCCGCACGTCGCCGACATGACCAGTGGGCGCGACTCGCGCGCGATCGAGCTCGTCGCCGCGGCAGGCGACCCTCCACCCGGGAGGGCCGACGTGGCCGCGATCGGTTTCCCGACCCGCCTGGCGCTGACCTCGGCGCTCGACGCGGTGCGTCCCGGCGGCGAGATCGTCTGCCTCTGGGGCCTGCCGCGGCCGCTGGGCGCGCGCCGCGCAGCCGCGCGTCTGCGCCGAGCCGGCCTCGCCGATGTGCGGGTCCTCTGGGCCGGCCCGGTCCCCCACCGCACACCACAGTTCTGGCTCTCGCTCGACTCGCCCGAAGCGCTCTCCCACCTGCTCGGCAACCGACCTGCCAGGTCGACCCGGCAGGCGGCACTGCGACCTCTGTGGCGAGCCTGCGCCCGCGCCGGCCTGCTGACGCCTCTCTGCGCAATCGGCCGTGTTCCTGGCGAAGAGGCCGAGACCCCGCAGGATGGGATAGAGGCGGCGTTCCCGGCCACCGGCGGGCAGCTGCTCCTGACCGGAGGTCAGCGCAGCATCAACAAGGTCGTCGGCCTGCCCTTCGCCGGCAGCGCCGGGGAGCCGCCGGCGGTCGCCAAGTTCTCCCGCGTCCCGACCGCCGATGCGGCGCTCGAGCGCGAGGCGGCGGCGCTGCGGACGCTCGAGCGCGACCGCCCCGGTGTCACTGGCGTGCCGCGGCTACTCGCCGAGGGTCGCCGCGCTGGCCGGCGCGCCTTGGCCGAGAGCGCCGTCCACGGCCGACCGCTGATCGACTTGCTCTCACCGACCAGCTTTGGCGAGCTGGCCACCCTCGTCGGCGATTGGCTGACCGGTCTTGCCGGCGGCACGCCCCGTGCGCGAGACGACTGGTGGCCGCGGCTGGTCGGCGAGCCGCTGGCCCGGTTCGAACGTAACTTCGGCGACGTCTTCCCAGCCGACCCCCTCACCGCCCTGCGAGACCTGCTCGGAGAGATTGGCGACCTCCCCGAAACCTGCGAGCACCGCGACTGCTCGCCGTGGAACGTCGTCCTCGACGAGCGCGGCGCTCCGGGGCTGCTCGATTGGGAGTCGGCCGAGCCCCACGGCCTCCCCGGCCTCGACCTCGCCTATTTCCTTGCCAACTGCGCCTTCGTCCTCGACGGCGCGCTCGAGTCCGGCAACACCCGCAAGAGCTACGAGCACCTGCTCGACCCCGCGACGCCGTACGGCAAGGTGGCGGCGGACTGCGTCGCCGAGTACTGCGACCGGCTTGGGCTCGCCGGCGAGGACTTCGCCCGCCTGCGCCTGCTCGCCTGGGTCGTTCACAGCGCCTCCGACTACAACCACCTGGAGATGGCCGCGGCCGGCCCGCCCAGCCATGAGGCGCTGCGCGGAGCGATGTTCCTCGGCCTGGTCGAAACAGAGCTCGGGGTCGTTGGCGCCTGACCCCAGCCCCGGGTCGTGACTATGGAGCGTGCCCCAGCGGCCCGCGTAGGCGCAGCCACCAAGCGGGCAGGCCCTCGCCGGTTGAGGCCTTCCAGAGCACCGCGAGGGCGCCATCCTGCGCGTGCACGCTTACCCGTCGCAGGCGGTGGGGATCGGTCGCGATCCCATTGCGGCCCTTTTCGGTGGTGAAGGCGGTGGCGTAGCCGGCCTCGCGGGCCTCGCGGCAGACCACGGAGTCGTGGTCTCCGTTCGGGTATGCGAGGACCTCCAGTGGAGCCGGCAGCCGCTCGCGCAGATCGGCGAGCGAGCCGGAGATCTCGCCGACGCGCTCCTCCCCGTCGAGCGTCGTCAGGCGACGATGGTGACGCGTGTGGGAACCGATCGCCACGCCGGCCCGGTCGAGTTCGGCGATTTCCTCCCAGCTGGCGACCGGCTCGCCGTCGATCCAGTGCGCCGAGCGGCCCAGCTCTTGGGTGGGCACGAACAACTGGGGCTGCCAGCGGGCGTGGCGGCGCAGCGGCTCGACGCAGTCGGCGATGCCGTCGTCGACCGTGATCGCGACGCTGCGGTGCGGCAGCTCGCCCCCCTCGCCGGCGTGAAAGGCAACGACCTCGACACCCGCCAGAGGCCGGAAGCCCGCCAAGCGCAGGGCCCGCAGCTGGCGCGCGAAGCGCCTCGGTGCGATGTCGATCCGCTCCTGGCCCGGCTTCAACTCGCCGGCGAAGCGGTGGTATACGAGCGCCACATAGGAGTACGAGGTGAGCCGCCGCCACTCGCCCCTGCTGCTGCGCTCGCGCAGTGCGTCCCAGCGAGCGATGTCCTCGGCGACGGCCCTCCAGCGCGGCGAGCTCCTCGCACAGAGGCCGATCGCCGTCTTCGTACCGGGGAGCCGGGCGCAGCGGCGCAGGGCGCGTAGCCGCCAGGTCGAGTCGAACCAATCCGGTGCCGCCGGAGTGCTCACCTAGACTCGCCTCCCCAGATGGCCGTCGGCGCGCACAGAAGGAGTCCGGCGTGAGCGTGCGCGGGGCAATCGAGGAGCGGCTGGCGCTGATGGCGCCGGCGCGGCGGCTGAGGCTCGCGCTCGCCGAGCGAGCGGTTTCGGACTTCGCAGGCTCTCGACCCGTTCGCGTTCTCGACGCCGGCTGCGGCGACGGGCTGCTCGCCCTCGCCCTCGCCGCGCGCCATCCCAACTGGACGCTGACCGGGATGGACCTGAGTGAGGAGCTGCTGCGAGGCGCCCGCGAGCGAGCTTCGAACCGCAGCCTCGCCAACGTCAGCTTCGAGGGGGCTGACCTGACCCGACCGCTGCCCGATTCCGGGTTCGACGTCGTGATGGCGCTCGAGTGCCTGAGCGAGATCCCCGACGACCGCGGGGCACTGCGCTCGATGACTGGGGCTCTTGCGCCCGGCGGGCTCTTCGTCATGCAGGCGCCGGACCGCGACTGGAAGCCTGTCCTCAAGGGAAGCGCCGGGACCTGGCGGCACGAGGTCCGCCACGGCTACAGCCAAGCGGAGCTCGGCGAGGCCCTTGCCGAGACCGGCCTCGAGGGGATCGGCATCGAGCCCACCTACCGCTCGACCGCAGCGGCCGCCCAGGAGCTGCGCGACCGGGTCAAGGACCGCGGTCTGGCCCTGCGGGCGATTCTCTTCCCTGTGATGGCCGCGTCGGTCCGCCTCGAGCGCTGGGGACTCACCGGCGGCACAGCCAACGCCCTCTTCGCGACTGCGCGCCAGCCGCTGCAGGGCGACGGTAACCATGGGCGGCATTGTGACTGAGCCCCGCCACAGGACGCATCTACAGGGGATCGAGGGGATGCGCGCGATCGCGGCCAGCACGATCGTGCTCGTCCATGTCTGGGCCTTCTCCTCTCCCAGCGGCGCCGTGCCCGGCGCCGATGACTGGCGCGGCGACGCCCTCTCGACCCTCTCCGTCGGCGTGACGCTGTTCTTCACCCTCTCGGGGTTCCTCCTCTACCGGCCGTTCGCCGCTTCGATCGCACGTGCTGTGCCCCACATGCCGATCCGCACCTACCTGGCCAACCGCTTCCTCCGTATCGCCCCGGCCTACTGGGCGATCCTGCTCGCAACCGCGGTCGTCCTTGGCTCGGTCTACGTCCGCACCAGCGCCGGCGCGCTCGAGATCGGGCGGCTCGATCCGACGAGCCTCCTGCAGGCGGGACTGCTGGTCGCCAACTACCGCCCAAGCGAGATCCTGATCGGCATCGGGCCTGCCTGGTCGCTCGCGGTCGAGGTCGTCTTCTACCTGGCGCTACCGGTGCTCGTTCTCGCCGCCGCGGCGATCGCCCGCCGCTTCGATCTGCGCCGCGACCGGATCCTCGTCCTGCTCGGCCCCCCGCTCCTGCTGTTGGCGCTCGGCCTCTCGGGCAAGGCCGTCGCCGGAATCGCGCTGCCGGCGGACCCTACGGCCGGCTACAACGCCAACTGGCACTCGGTTATCGAGCGCAGCTTCTGGGCCCAGGCGGACCTCTTCAGCTTCGGCATGGCAACCGCGGTGCTCTACGTCGAGGCCGAGGACCGGCGCGTCTCCATGTCCAGCAGCTGGCGCTGGATCGCTGTCGGCCTCGCCCTCCTGATCTTCCTCCCCTGCGCCTGGACGATGAACCAGGGCGAGCAGAGCTACCTGCTCCAGAACACCGGCCAGGCACTCGCCATCGCGCTCATCTTCGCCGCCATCGTCCTACCCGACCGGCATGGCGGCAGACCTGTGCGTGCTACCGGCATTCTCGAGACGCCGTATCTGGTTGCCGTCGGCATCGCCTCCTACAGCGTCTTCCTCTGGCATGTGCCGGTAATCGACTGGCTCGCAGCCCACAACCTGATGCTCGAGGGCTGGGCAGGGCTGTTGGTTAACGTCGCGATAGTGGCCCTCGTCGTCGGCGCCCTCTCGGCGCTTACATACCGCTTCGTCGAGCGCCCGGCGCTGCGCCGCAAGCGCTCGACCCAAGACCCGCACACGGCGGGCGGACGCAGTCTTCTAGCCGACGGAGACTGATCCGGCGGCGCGTTCGCCGCGCAGGTGCTCCATCGTCCGCACGGCGAAGAAGAAGCGCCTCGCCCGCGGCCCGTTGAGGCCGGAGCGAACGATCGCGACCGCCGCGGCGCGCAGCGGCGCACTGAAGGCGGCCGGCGCGACGACGAAGGGAGAGAGAAGCCAGCGACTTCGGCGAGTCTTGAAGCTCGGCGAGGCGCCCATGGCCCCGGCCAGCTCGGGGTGCTTGGCGACCAGCTCGCGGTCCGAGCGCCCGGCCTCCCGGGTGCGCTGCAGGTACCTGGCCGGGTCGACGTCGTAGTACTGGTAGCTGATCGCCGCCGGGTTGAAGACGATCTTGAAGCCGGCTTTGCGCAGCCGGTAGCCGAAGTCGATGTCCTCGCCGCCGAACAGGCCCTCGCGGGTGAAGCCGGCGTCGAAGCCGCCGACCCCGTCGTAGTCGGCGCGCGAGATCGAGAACTGGCCGGTGAGGAGGTCGTCGAGCCGGATCTCCGCTCCCAGCGCGGTGAGGCGCTCGCGCCTGTATCGAGCCCACTCTCCCACTCCCCAGCTGAGCATGCCCGGCGGGGAGTCCGGATGCACCGGCATGTCGCCTAGCACGACGTCGGCGCCCTCGCGGTGGCAGCGGTCGTGCTCGGCGAGCATCGCGGGGTCGGCCTCCATGTCGTCGTCGAGCGTCAGCAGCAACTCGCCCGCGGCAACCGCCGCGCCCTCGTTGCATGCTGCCGCGCGCCCGCGGTTCTCCTGCTCGATCACCCGCAGTGGGAAGGAGACAGCGAGCCCACGCAGCGCCTCGGCGCTGCCGTCGGTCGAACCATCGACAACGACGATCGCCTCGAAATCGCGCTCGG
The DNA here is from genome assembly GCA_025450585.1 of Solirubrobacterales bacterium. Taxonomy (GTDB): domain Bacteria; phylum Actinomycetota; class Thermoleophilia; order Solirubrobacterales; family 70-9; genus VRUE01. The sequence continues at coordinate 10,894 of JANWHD010000040.1, read as the reverse complement.
TCTGGCGATCGAGCGCTCTCACCGTCCTCAACACCATCTCGCGGCGCTGGAAGGTGGGAACGACGACGCTGAAACGCGTCACCGCCCGTCCTTCGCGAGACGCTGTTCGGCGGAGCGATCCTCCGGCAACACTCGCCGAGCAAGCGGCGGAACGACGGCAAGCAGAGCGGCGAATCGCGCCTTCGGTTCGATGCCACGCAGGAAGGCCAGCCTGGGCGGCCTGTGAGGTGTCGCCTCGCCGTCCACGCTCGCCCGCGCCTCGGCGATCACAGCGCGCGAGCGGTGGCGGCGAATCGCGCGCTCGAGCCCGGGACGCTCGTCGCCGCGCACGGCGGGATTGCGCGCCGCCTGCTCCAGCAGGCTGACGCGGTCCCAGAGGCTGGAGAGCCTGCTCGCGGTCAGGCTCCCGGGGTGAAGGCGGTACTCGTAGTACGGCTCCTCAACCAGCCCGGCCCGTGCCCCGGCGAGCAACATGCGGATCCAGCAGTCCCAGTCGTACCCGGTCCGCAGGCTCTCGTCAAAGCCGCCGAGCGCCTGCAGGGGCGCCAACCTGATTGCGGGCCAGCCGCCGAGAAAGCAACTGTCGAAGATCGCGGTGCGCTGGTCCTTAGCCGCAAACGGGGAGGTAGCAGCGAAGCGGCCCACGCTCCGGCCTTCGACGACGAAGCGGGCGTCGGTCGTGACCAAGTCAAGGTCGGGCCGGGCGCGAGCGAGCGCGGCGAGCGCGGAAAGGCGGCGTGGATCGTAGGCGTCGTCTGCGTCCAGAATGGCCATGAACTCCCCGGAAGCGGCCTCCGCCCCCGCGTTGAGGGCGGATGCCCCGCCCCCGTTCTCCTTCCTGACCAGCTCGATTCGCCCGAGGAAGGGCTCAAGCGCGCGGTCGAGATCGTCGGTGGAGCCGTCGTCGACGACGATCACCTCGTGGGCGGGATGCTCCTGGCCCAGGGCCGACTCGATCGCCTCGGCGACGGTCGCGGCGGCCTGGTAGGTCGGGATCACGATCGAGAAGGCCGGTGGACGATCGAGCGGCGCTACCGGCTCAGCCGGCTCTGGCGCAACCACGGGGCCCAGCTGTTCGTTCCCCGCACTCACTCCGGCAGCCTCCAGGCATGGGAGAGCACGACGTCGCCGTCCGCTCCCGAGATCGGCGTCGGGCGATCCTGCAGGATCCCCGGCTCGACGTCGAAGAAGCAGGCCGCCTGCAGGCCGTCCTGAATCTGGCGCTTGCCTTTCAGCACCACGTCTATCCGATAACGACCGGGCAGCAGCGGCAGCGCCGCAACGGCGCACTCGATGCGGGGACCGAGCTCCGGATCGCGCACGTCGACCGGCGCGGAGACCTCGCTGTCCAGGGTCGCAACGGGATGGCCAAGACTGTTGTGGATCGTCAGCCGGCACTCCGTCATCGGCAGCGCCTCGGTCACCTCGACGGCGATGACCGCGGGGCGCCCGGCGACCACCGTGTCGGCGTGCCCGCCTTCGCTGTCTTCGATCTGGACCCGGCGGATCAAGCTCTCGTCATAGCCTCGGCTGTCGCGATCGGTCCGCTCCAGCAGGTCGACGCCGGCCGCCTTCTCGAGCGTCCGCAGGTAGCTGTCGATCGCCTCCGTAACCGGCGCGTCGGTCAGGACCTCACCTCTTTCCAGGAGGATGCCGCGCTGGCAAAGTGCCTGCAAAATAGCGAGATTATGAGAGACGAAGATGACCGTCCTGCCGGCTTCGGCGACCTCGTTCATCTTGCCCAGCGACTTGCGCTGGAAGGCCGCGTCGCCGACCGCGAGCACCTCGTCGACGAGCAGGATCTCGGGCTCTAGGTGGGCGGCGACGGCGAAAGCGAGGCGCACCGACATGCCGCTCGAGTAGCGCTTGACCGGGGTGTCGAGGAAGCGCTCGATCTCGGCGAAGGCGACGATTTCGTCGAAGCGGGCGCGGATCTCGGCGCGACGCATGCCGAGGATCGCGCCGTTGAGGAAGACGTTCTCGCGGCCGGTCAGCTCCGGGTGAAAGCCCGTCCCCACCTCGAGCAGCGCCCCAGTGCGCCCGGTGACGTCGGCCCAGCCCACGGTCGGCTCGACGATGCGGGAGAGGATTTTCAGCAGGGTGCTCTTGCCGGCGCCGTTGTGGCCGATCAGGCCGACGACTTCGCCGCCCTCGATCGTCAGCGAGAGGTCGCGCAGGGCCCAGAGCGTGTCGCCGGCGGCACGCTCACCCCGACGCCCGGCGAGCCGCCCGAGCGACCCCTTGGCTGTCTCCACCATGCTCTCCCGCAGGGTGCCGTAGCCGCGCCTACTGAGGCCGAGCTGGTAGCTCTTGCCGAGCCCGCTGGTTTCGATCGCAACGGTTCCCATGGTCTTATATGTAGTCGGCGAAGCTTCGCTCAACCCGGTCGAAGTAGGCAAGGCCGGCGACGAGGAGGATGAGGGCGGAAGCCGCCGAGACTCCGATCAGCCCCAGCGGCGCGTCAGCCGTTCCCAGGGTCGCCCAGCGGAAGCCTTCGACCACGCCGACCATCGGGTTGATCGCCGAGAGGGTGCGCCAGGGCTCATCGATCAAGCTGCTCGGGTAGGCGACCGGGGTCGCGAACAGCCACATCTGGATCGCGAAGGGGATCACGTAGCGCACGTCGCGGTAGCGGACGTTGAGCGCCGAGAGGGCGGCGGTGACGCCGAGCCCCGCCGCGACCATGATCAGCACCAGCACGGGCAGCACCAGCACGGCGGCCGTCGGGACCAGCCCGTAGATCAGGACGATCGCGAAGAGGATCGTCAGCGAGACGCTGAGGTCGACGAAGCCGGCGGCGAGGATCCCAGCCGGCATGAAGATCCGCGGAAAGTAGATTTTCGCGACCAGGGCGGAGTTGGCAACGAGGCTTTCGGAGCCGAGCAGCAGCGTGTTGGCGAAGTAGGTCCAGGGGACGAGGGCGGCGAGGCTGAAGAGGGCATAGGGAAGCCCATCCGAAGAGACCCCCGCCACCCGGCCGAAGAAGAGCGAGAAGACGACCATGAAGCCGACCGGCTGCAGGATCGCCCAGGCGGCTCCCAGCGCCGTCTGGCGGTAGCGCACGGTGACGTCGCGGGCGGCGATCTGGAAGGCGAGGTCACGGTAGCGCCAGAGTTCGCGCGGCGAAAGCACGCGGCTGAAGCCGCTGGTGGGCTTCAGCCGGAGCGTCTCCGGCGCGGGGGGCGCCCCACCGCCAGGCGGCGACAAGGTCTCTGTGGTCATCGGCTGCTCCATCGTCGCGAGGCTACTCGGACTCAATTCTGCGCCAACGTCCCTTCCCCTCGCGCAGGGCCGCCTGTGGCCTAGGAGCGTGCCTACCCGCGAGCTAGGCGAAGGAGCACGTCGCGGAGCGGCGCCGGCCAGCCCGCGGAGAGCAGCTTCAGGCGCAGCTTGCGGGGGGTGTCGCTCGCCTGGACCTCGACCCGGGGCAACAGGTGAAGGTCGGTCCTCTCTGTGGCGACTCCGCAATCGATCGTGAAGGAGGCTCGGTAACCCGCCGCCCGAGCGACCTCGGCGATGGCGGGGCTCCACTCCCCGTAGGGGTAGGAGAAGGTGCGGGGCCGGGGAAGGCCGGCCTGCTCGAGCCTGTCCGCCGCTCCGACGATCTCCTCCTCGAGCTCGGCCTCCGGGATCTCGGTCAGAGGCCGGTGCGAGATCGTGTGCGAGCCAACCTCGATCCCCTGGGCGGCGACCGCGCGCAGCCCGTCGGCGTCGAGCAGGTCGATCGTCATCCGCCGTTTCTTGTTGTCCCACTCGTTCGTGCCACCGATCTGCCCGGCGACCGCGAACACCACGCCCGGCAGGCCGCGGTCGGCCATGATCGGGGCAGCGACGTCGAGTAGGTCGGCGTAGGCGTCGTCGAAGGTGAGCAGCAGCGCCCGGCGCGGCAGCTCGCGCTCGCCGGCTAGCGCGGCGAGCGCGGTGTCGAGGTCGACGAAGCTCCAGCCCGCCGCCGCCAGCGCCTCCAACTGGGCGGCAAACAGGTGTGGTGGGACCCCGTACTCGGCGAGAACCCGGTCGTCGCTGAGATCGGCGATCGCGTGATAGGCAAGAATGCGCAGCCGCATGCTGAAGGGCACCATGATACGTGCGCGCACCTGGCTGCGCCGCCTTGGCGAGGAGTCGCTGCTTCGCAACAGCGTCTACATCATGGCCACCACAGCCGTGACGATGGGGCTCGGCTTCGTCTTCTGGGTGCTGGCAGCCCGTACCCTGCCCACTGCCGAAGTCGGCCGCGCCGCGGCGCTGATCTCGGCGATGCTCTTCGTCGCCGTCTTTGCAAACCTCGGCCTGGGCCAGGTCTTGGTCTCGCGCCTCGCCTCGCGCGCGCCCGGTCGGGACTGGTCGGTGACGGTGACCACGGCGGTCGCCGTCGCCGCCGTCGCCAGCCTCGCCGGCGGCACGATCGCCGCGGTGCTGATCCCGCTGCTCATCCCCGCTCTCAAGGGGGGCATCGGGACGGCGAGCTTCCTGCTCCTGCCGCTCGGCGTAGCCGGGGCCGCCTGCTCGCTGGTCCTCGACTACGCCTGCATCGCCGAGCGCCACGCCAAGTACGCGCTCGTGCGAAACACGGTCGCCGCGCTGCTGCGCCTCGCCCTCGTCGGCTTCGCCGCCACTGCTCCAGTCCCGAGCACAACCTGGATCCTCGCGATCTGGGCTGGCTCCTTCGTTCTGATCGACGTCTTTGCCTTCACCCGCGTCCTTCCCGCCCTTGGCCACGATTTCCGCCCCACCCTCACCGGCTGGCGATCGGAGCTGCGGGAGATGCGCGGCCTCATAGCCGGCCACCAAGCGATCAACCTGAGCGTGCAGGCCTCGAGCTACCTCCTTCCTGTGATCGTGTCCGCGCGTCTCGGGACGACGGAGAACGCGTACTTCTACACGACTTTCATGGTCGCGTCGGGGCTGTTCTTCATAGCCCCGGCGATCGCAAACTCACTCTTCGCCGAGGGCATTCATAACCCGGACAAAGTCGGGAGCTACCTCCGCCGGGCGATCCGCCACACCGTCAGGCTGCTGCTGCCTTCCGCAGTCGTTTTGGCATTGATAGGGCCCATCATCCTTTTGGCATTCGGGCCCGACTACGCGGAAGAAGGCACGACCCTTCTCCTCATCCTGATCGTCGCCAGCGCATTCGATGCCCCCCTGCAGCTGTCGATAGCGCTGCTTCGCATACATCATCGCCTTCGCGATGCGGCCATCGCCACCTCCGTCGCACTCGGGTTTGGAGTCGGGGGGGCTTGGCTTCTGATCGCCACACATGGACTGAACGGAGCCGGCCTGGGATGGGCGATTGGCAAGTTGGCTGGCCTGCTGTGTGCACTCGCCCTGCTTGCACGCGGGAGCGGCTCGCCACGACGGGCTCCTCCCGCTCAGAACTCCCGCATGGTGTAGCGAAGCTTCCCGGACGCACTCGGAGGGATCGCGTCGAGGTGCTCGAATTGCACCACGCAACCCTCTCCAAGGACGAGACGTGTCTTCTCTACGATCTCGTCCCAGTCTCCCTTGGGAATCTCGGATCTGGTCACCAGCCGATAGACCACCCGATCCGGCGCGCTCTGCGCAACTTGGAACTGCTTGAGCCAAGGGCGAAAATAGAGGATGTGAGTGAAATACTCACCGTCGACCATCGAACCGTCTTCGGCGACGAACATATCTACGGTTCTCCCGGTCACCGCCGCGAGCATCTGCGTGGCTCGCCCGCATCTGCAAAGAGTCTCTGTACTCGGCATGCGCGCCCGATCACCGACCCGGTATCGGATGAGTGGCATCGCCCGATTCGTATGGCTCGTCACCACGATGTCGCCTTCCTCGCCGGGCCGCACCGGAGACCCATCTGCATCGAGCACCTCGATGTGGCAGGTCCAAGGAAGGACATGTAAACCGGTGTGGTATTCGCACTCCCCCGCCATGTCTCCGGTCTCGCGAGAGCCATACCTGTTGAACACGTCACACCCAAATACACTCGACAGGCGCTCCCGCATGAACGCCTGGAGGGTTCCGGCAGTCGCGATAACACCACGTTGCCTGGGTATGCGCAAACCTCTCTCAGCCGCAAACCGGGCTACCTCATAGCCGGCCTGGGCATAGGCAATAACGAGGCGCGGCTCGCCTTCAACGAGCTCATCGAGGATCGCAGAGATCGCGTCATCCGTCAGGAGAAAGGCATTGAGGAGATCTCGCCGCAATAGTCGATTGCCGATGCGATGGGAGCGCGAGTCCTTGCCGCGTTCCAGATCCTGTGCCGACCCCCAGATGTACAGCTCTGGGTCACCGAGCCTGTTGCCGGTCCAGCGCGTGTAGACGTTTCGGATCGCGACGGTCTTCGCCAGGTGATCCGCGTCTTGGATCAGAGTGACGGGCTCACCAGTGGAACCCCCGGAGGTGTTCTCGTGCCAGCCTCGCCTCCGTCCAGCCCGCGACTGCATCGCCGCTCCCTGGGTGCGAACCGTCTCGCGCTCCAGAATCGGGAAATTCGCCAGGGCTGAGAAGGGGTCGGAGCGAATCTCCTTCATCGAGGCCCTGTCCCCATAGAAAGGCACATTGGCAACGGCGTCGGCGAGCGTGTCAGCAAGTAGCCGCTCCGCGCTCGGGTAGGCACGTTGGTCGTCCTCCTGGACGTAGCGGCGGTAATAGTGCGGCATCCGGCCGCCGGAGAGCCGGTGAGCCAGGAGATATGTGGTCTCTCGAGCTTTTGAGTTCAAGGCCTTCACCAGAATCGCCGTAATCAGGAAGCGCTGGACGCAGAGGTACGACTCTTCCGCGCCGCCAGCGCCAGCTCGTAGGCCTCTTCGAACCTGGGGACAACCGCGTCGGCACTGAACTCCGCCGCCCGCCGGCGGGCCGCCTCTCCCATCCGCGCCCGAAGGCCCTCGTCGTCCAGCAGGCGCCGCATCGCGGCGGCGAGATCGTCGCGGCTGCCCGGCAGCACGAGCAGCCCCGTCTCGCCATCGACGACGACGTCGGTCAGGCCGCCGATCCTGGAGGCGACGATCGGCTTGCCGGCGGCGGCGGTCTCAAGCGCCGCCAGCCCGAACGTCTCGGGCAGCAGCGAGGGGACAACCGTGAAGAGCGACCGGCGCAGGACCTCGATCGCCAGCCGGTGCGGCATTCTCCCCAGCACCAGGACACCTGGCACCTCCTCCATCTCCTTCAGGTAGCAGCGACCGACGACGACCAGGGGCGGTGGATCCTCGAGGGCCCGGTAGGCCTCGATCAGCTGGCCGCCGCCCTTGTCGATCGTGACGTCGCCAAAGTAGAGGACGAACGGCTCCGCCGGCAGGGGATCGAGGCGGGGGTCCTCCTCAACCGGCGGCGGTAGCTCACCGATGAAGTTGGGCACGACCCGATGCAGCTCGCCCTCGCCGACGCCGCAACGGTCCCTGACCGCGGTGCTGACCGGCAGGAAGACGTCGACCGCACGGCGCAGGCGGGGTTCGACGAGCCTGGTGCCAAGCGCCACGCCGGTGCCCTTGAGATGGCCGTAGAAGTCGCCGGCGCAGCGGACACACTTGCCGATCCGCGGCCCGGTGCAATCCGAGCCACGGTTGAGGAATCGCTTTGTTGCACAGACCAGGCCGTAGTCGTGCATGGAGAGGGCCAGCGCCGGCCCGGACCTTCGGTCCAGAGGCAGGTATGAGTTGGCCAGCCAGTTGTGGGCATGGACCACGTCGGGGCGCTCGCTGCGCAGCAACCGCCTCAGGTCGAAGACCGTCTGCGGGTCTGGCAGCGGCGGCGCATGGCGGCGTTCGGCGTCCAGCTTGATCGCCGGAACCCGGTGGACCATGCTGCCCAGCGTGTGGACAGCGACAGCCTCCCGCTCCGGCACCGGCTCCCCACTGGGCTGACGAAGGGTCGCGACCGAGACCTGGTGCCCGCGACGGCTCAGCTCGAGACTCAGGTCCTCGACCATGCGCTCGACCCCGCCGACGATCGGGGCGTAGGACTGCGCAAGCATCAGGACGCGCATCGCATCTCGCGGCGGATCGTAGCGTCCACATAGGCGTGCCAGAATCGGGGCCGTGCCCACCAGCCCCGCTCCCTCGGCGAAGCCCAGCGCGACCTCGATCTCGGTCCTGATCTGCGCCTACACCCTGGACCGCCTGGAGTTGCTCTCGCGGGCGATCGAGTCGGTCCGGGCCCAGGAGACGCCCGCACACGAGATCGTCCTGGCGATCGATCACTCGCCCGAGCTGATGGCGGAGTGCAAGCGGCGCTGGCCCGACCTGCGACTGGTCGAGAACGCCGAGCAGCAGGGGCTCTCCGGAGCCCGCAACTGTGGCGTCGCCGCCTGCACCGGCGAGGTGGTCGCCTTCCTCGACGACGACGCCTTCGCCAGACCGGACTGGCTGGCCAGGCTCGGTGACGCCTACCAGGACCCGGCCGTCCTCGGCGCCGGTGGTGCCGTGCGCCCGGCCTGGGACGAGGGCAAGCCGAGCTGGTTCCCGCCGGAGTTCGACTGGGTGGTCGGCTGCACGCACTCCGGTATGCCCTCCGAGCGAGCCACGGTGCGCAACCTGGTCGGCGCCAACATGTCGTTCCGGCGCAGCACGCTGACCGAGGTGGGCGGTTTCCGTCACGAGCTGGGACGCGTCGGCACGATCCCGGCCGGCTGCGAGGAGACCGACCTCTGCATCCGCATCGGGCAGCGCTGGCCGCAGGGACAGATCGTCTACGACCCCGCCGCCGCGGTCGACCACTTCGTACCCGCGAGCCGCGGCGAGCTGAGCTATTTCACCTCGCGTTGCCGCGGTGAGGGCCGCTCGAAGGCGGTGCTCTCCGGCCTGGTCGGCAGCCAGTCCGGCCTGGAAGCGGAGCGCTCCTACGTGCGCCGCACCTTGCCGCTCGGCGTGCTGCGCGGCCTCGGTGACACCCTCCGGGGCGACCTTGGCGGCGTCGGCCGGGCAGCGATGATCGTCGCCGGCCTGCTCACGACCACGGGCGGCTATCTCTCGGCGAGCGGAGAGCGGCGCAAGCTCTCGCGCCGCCGAGAGGAAGAGAGCCAGGCGCCAACGGGCGGCCCACGTGTGCTGATGGTCACCCCGCGCAGCCCGCTCAGCCAGGGCGGCGTCGAGCGCCACGTGATGGAAGTGAGCCGCCGCATCGCGGCCGCAGGGGCGGAAGCCGCGGTTCTCTGCACCGAGCCCGGTGGGCCCGCCGTGCGGGAGGAGCAACGCGACGACGTCACGATCCGCACCGTGCGAGCCTGGCCCGCCAACCGCGACTGGTGCTTCGCGCCACGGATCTGGCGCGAGATGTCGCGCCAGCGCTGGGACGTGGTCCACGTCCAGTCCTACCACACCTTCGTTGCGCCCCTGGCGATGCTGCGAGCCCTCTGGCTGAGGATCCCCTACGTGGTCACCTTCCACGGCGGCGGCCACTCCTCCGAGGCGCGCAACAAGATTCGCGGGGCTCAGCGCCTGCTCCTCGGGCCGCTGCTGCGGCGGGCCCAGCGGCTGATTGCGGTCGCCCGCTTCGAGATCGACCAGTACGGCGCCGAGCTGGGTCAGCCAGCGGAGAAGTTCGTGCTGATCCCCAATGGCACCGACCTCGCCTTCACCGACGCCGGCGCCTCAAACGGCCAGCCAACGGGGCCGCCGACGATCGCCTCGATCGGGCGGCTGGAGCGCTACAAGGGCCACCACCGCGCGATCGCGGCCTTCCCCTACGTGCTCGAGCACGAGCCCGAGGCACGGCTTCTGATCGTCGGCACCGGCCCCTATGAGCCAGCCCTACGCGAACAAGCGGCGGAGCTCGGCTCGGCGGTCGAGTTCACCAGCACGCCGCCGGACCAGCCGGGGGCGATGGCCGAGCTGCTGCAGCGGATCTCGCTGGTGGTCCTGCTCAGCGACTTCGAGACCCATCCGCTGGTCGCGCTGGAGGCCGCGGCGGCCGGCCGCCGCCTGCTCGTGGCCGACGCCAGCGGCCTCGCCGAGATCGCCGAGGACGGTTTCGCCCGCGCGATCCCGCTGGACGAAAGCCCCGAGGGCATTGGCCGCGCCGTCCTCGAGGCGCTTGCCCAGCCACCGCCCGACCGGCGCCCGCAGCTGAGCTCATGGGATCAGTGCGCCGAGCAGCTGCTCGAGCTGTACCGGTCGCTGGCCTAGCCAGCCCCTCCTAGCAGCGGGACAAACGTCCAGGGACAAACGTCCAAGCCGTCCACGGCAATTGAAGGTCCTTGTACCGGGGTCGATCTCCCTGTGCATGAACGCAACCCTCAATAACCGCCTTCGCCTCCTCGTCCTTTTCCTGATCGCCGCCCTCGCGACCGCCGCGCTTCCAACCACAAGCGCCGCGCATCGCCAGAGCAGCCGCAAGGGCGGTCACCACGTTCACAAGCTCTCGAAGCTTGCCAGCGCCTCCCGCGTCCGCTCCGCGGCGGTCGTAACCACCCAGTCCCCGCTCAACGGCTCCACGGTCTCCGGCTCAATCCCCTGGCAGGTGACGGTCTCGAGCACGACCCCGTCGCGTGTCGACTTCGCCGTCGACGGAACGGTCAAAGCATCGGATACAGCCTCGCCCTTCGCCTTCGGCAGTGGCCTTGACACCAAGGTGCTGTCCAACGGTAGGCACACCCTCACCGCAACCGCCTACTCGAAAAGGTCCAAGCCCGTGAGCACGGTGGTGAGCGTGACGGTGGACAACCCGAGCCCCGCTTCTGCCCCTGTTCCTGCACCGGCCCCTGCGCCTACACCCGAACCGACACCTGAGCCCGCGCCGGCTCCTGCACCAGTCCCCGCTCCTGCACCAGCCCCCACGCCACCTTCCTCCTCGGTCTACTGGGGCGCCTGGATCGGCAACCAGCTGACCGGCAACCAGCCGCCGTGGGACATGAACGCCGTCACCAAATTCGAGGGCATGACCGGTAAGAAACTCTCGATCCTCAACTTCTCCG
>JANWHD010000039.1 GCA_025450585.1 Solirubrobacterales bacterium | reverse complement strand
TAGAGGTCGCCTTTGCTGTCGGCGGCTAGGCCGCAGGCGTGGTTGAGGCTCAGGCCTTCGATTTCGCCAAGGGGGTCGTGGCTCGGGGGATCCGCTAGAGCGGTGGGAGCGAGGGTGAGGATCCAGAGCATGAGCGCGCAGGTGGCGAAGACCGCTCGTGGGCTACAGGGCGCGCGCCCTCCCCGCCAGCCCTGCATGCTGTACCGATCAGAACTGCCTGAACCGTTCCCCATTCCGCCCCTTCTCCCTGTCTGTCCCTGGCACGGCTTCCGTCGGTACGAGGCTAAGGGCTCGCTCCGTTCTTGTCAAGCACCAGTCTATTTCCCAAACGGCACGACCTCCCCGGTTGCCCGGGGAGGTCGTGCCGTAACTCACGGCTCTCTCGAAAGAGAGAACCTTCAGCGGACTAGTTACCCGAGAACGTAAGCGTTCCCTAACGTTTCCAGTAACGCGTCCAGGAGTCCTTCGTCGGGGCAGAAGAATTTACCGCCTAATTCGTTGGTGGCGGTTTCATTCGCGGTGAGGTGCCCTCCGCCGACGGCGAATTCAATGCCTTCGAGGTCATACACGCAGTCCAGGCCGATATTGGAGCACTGGAGGCGCGTGCGGCCGTTCGTGGCTGTCAGGACGCCTTCGTCTAACCCTGTCTTTAAGAGGTTGGATAAAGGCTGTTCCTGAACGGTCACCGTGCAGTTGTTGTGCGCGGAACCGGTGCCGCAACCCGAGAACGTCTGGGACGTGGCGTGAATCGACTGCGGGTTACCTAACCCTAATGCCGTGGCTTCGACTAAGAAGCTTAAGCATAAGACGTCGATGAGGGCTAACAGTTCCCCGACCGTGCCGGCTGCGAGGACCTGGTGAACCGTGGCGGAACCTTTGCCTGCGGCGCAGGTTAAGCCCGTATGTTCGGTACAGATCTGAGTGCTGGCGCTGGCCGACGCCGACGTCGCGCCGACGAATGCCATTGCCGCCACCGCCGCGAGGGCCGCGAGGCCGAACATCTTGATGAGTCTCACTTTGGATCTCCCTTCTCGGCGGGTTGCCGCCGAGCTGGTTGTTTTGGACAGGACTAGATAAGCGGTCAATCCCAGCGCCGTCAAGAAATCCGACGAATGCGGGCCAAGGATAGGCTCCTTGCCCGAATCGGCTGCCCGTTCGCCCTGCAAATCCCAGGATGAGCATTTGTCGAGTGCGCGAGTCCGTGCGTTGCAGAGATTCGCGTGCTGGCCGCCCAGGGCGTCGGAAGGCAATCTGGCCGATTCGCTTTCCCTGCAAACGACGACTGGTCAATCTTGCGCGTTCGCGCATTTGCGCATCACACAGATACGCGCAAATGCCACGCTACGCGACTGCCAATGCCTGATTCAGGCTCTGGATGGGGCCTGTCGAGCACGGTCGCCCACCCGGGGCGACCGCGCCGTACTCATCGTTCTTCGAGAAGCGCTTCTCAGAGATCCCTACTCGAGAACATAGGTGTCTGTTAACGTTTCAAATAACCCGTCGACAAATCCTTCATTGGGGCAGAAGAATTGACCGCCTAATTCCAAGGCGAGGGTTTCTTCCGCGGTGAGGTGCTGGCCCCCAACCGTGAATTCCATGCCTTCGCCGTCATACACACAGTCGATGCCTGCACTGGCGCACTGGGTCCGCAATCGGCCGCTCGTGAATGTCAGCACCCCTGCATCTAACCCTGTCTTTAAGAGGTTGGCTAAGGGCTGTTCCTGAACGCTTATCGTGCAGTTGTTGTGCGCGGAGCCGGTGCCGCAGCCTCCGAATAAGAAGGATGTAGTGTGAATCGACTGGGGGTTTCCTAACCCTAAGGGGGTTGCTTCAATTAAGATGCTTAAGCATAAGACGTCGATAATCCCTAACAATCGTCCAACCGTGCCGGACGCGAGGACCATATGATGCGAGGCGACTTCGTTACCTGCTCCACAGGTTAAGCCGGTGTGGACTTTGCAGAGCTGTGTGCTGGTTTCGGCCGACGCCGAGGTCGCCCCGACGAGTGCCATGGTCGCCACGGCCGCAAGCGCAGCTAGGCTGAATATCTTGATAAGTCTCATTTGAGTTCTCCTTTCCCGGCTTGGTCGCTGCCGGGCTCGATTTCGAGCGGCAGATGGTTGTCCGCCCCCAAGGTGCCGTCAAGAATCTCGCTGTAATCGAGGCCAGGAGGTGCCCACGGGAGCTTCCGGCGGGTTTGATTTGCCTGTAAATGACGACCGGTCATTCCTGCGCGTTTGCGCGTTTGCGCATCACACAGATGCGTGCAACAACCGCGCTACGCGGCTGCCAGTGATTGGCACAGGAGAGTGCGGCCGCCCACCTATGTGGGCGGCCGCACCGTACTCGTTGCTCTTCAAGAAGCTGCCCAGAGGGGGCTATCCGAGAACGTAGGTGTCCGTTAACGTTTCGAATAACCCGTCGACCAACCCTTCGTCGGGGCAGAAGAATTTGCCTCCTAATTCTGTGACGGGGGTTTCTTCCGCAGTGAGGTGCTGGCCTCCAACTGTGAATTCCATGCCTGCGCCGTCATACAGGCAGTTTATGCCGAGATTGGGGCACTGGGTCCGTTGCTGGCCGGATGTGAATGTCAACACACCTTCCTCTAACCCCGTCTTTAAGAGGTTGGCTAAAGGCTGTTCCGGAGTTTCCACCGTGCAGTTGTTGTGCGCGGCGCCGGTGCCGCAGCCCGTGAATGTGAAGGATGTAGTGTGAATTGACTGAGGGTTTCCTAATCCTAAGGGCGTGGCTTCAATTAAGATGTTTAAGCATAAGACGTTAGTTGCGCCTAACAGTTTTCCAACCGTGCCGGATGCGAGGACCATATGATGCGAGGTGACTGCTTCACCTGCCCCACAGGTTAAGCCCGTGTGGGTTTTGCAGAGCTGAGTACTGGTAGCCGACGCCGACGTCGCGCCGACGAATGCCATTGCCGCCACCGCCGCGAGGGCCGCGAGGCCGAATGTCTTGACGAGTCTCACTTGAATTCTCCTTTCCCGGCTTGATCGCTGCCGGGCTTGATTTCGAACGGCAGATGGTTATCCGGCCCCAAGATGCCGTCAAGAATTCGCTGTGATCGAGGCCGGAGGGGGTGCCGATGCGGCTGCGGTGGATCCGATTTACCTGTAAACGCAGATACGTGCAACAACCGCGTGCGCGAGTCCGTGCGTCGCAGAGATTCGCGTGCTGGGCGACCAAGCTGTGCCGAAGGAGAAGCGCGGCCGCCCACTTGCGGGGCGGCCGCGCCGTACTCGTCGCTCTTCAGGAGGCGCTGCTTGGAGACTCTATCCGAGAACGTACGAGCGAGTTAACGTTTCCAGTAATGTGTCCAGGATTCCTTCGTCGGGACATACAAATTTGCCGCCTAATTCTTTGACGACGGTATTTACTGCTGTGAGGTGACCGCCACCATCGGCGAATTCAAAGCCTTCGGTGTCATACACGCAGTCGATGCCCAGATTGGGGCACTGGGTCCGCATTCGGCCGTTTGTGAATGTAAGCACACCTTCGTCTAACCCCGTCTTTAAGAGGTTGGCTAAAGGTAGTTCCTGAGCGCTCACCGTGCAGTTGTTGTGCGCGGAGCCGGTACCGCAGCCCGTCCACGACATGGATACACCGTGAATTAACTGGGGGTTTCCTAATCCTAAGGCGGTCGCTTCAGTTAAGACGCCTAAGCATAAGACATCGATATTCGCTAACAGTTCTCCAACCGTGCCAGACGCGAGAACTAGGTGAATCGAGCTGGTTCCGTTCCCTGCCCCACAGGTTAAGCTCGTATGGACTGTGCAGGCCTGGGTGCTGGTTTCGGCCGGCGCCGACGTCGCGCCGACGAAAGCCATTGCCGCCACGGCCGCAAGTGCGGCGAGGCCGAATGTCTTGATGAGTCTCACTTGATTCTCCTTTCCCGGCTTGGTCGCTGCCGGGATTGATTTCGAGCGGCAGATGGTTATCCGGCCCCAAGATGCCGTCAAGAATTTCGCTGTGATCGAGGCCGGAGGGGGTGCCGATGCGGCTGCGGTGGATCCGACTTGCCTGTAAATGACGACCGGTCAATCTTGCGCGTTTGCGCGTTTGCGCATCACACGGATATGTGCAATGACCGCGCTACGCGGCTGCCAGTGCCTGGCTCAGGCCCTGGATGAGGCCTGCGGCGAGGTCCTCGTCCCTGCCGCCGGTGCGCAGGCCGTCCTGATCGCCGTCGAGGATCGCCGCGACCCAGGCATCGACCGTCCCCAGGACCCAGGTGCCGGGGTCCTCTTCGAGGCGGGAGTGGCAGGAGACGACCTCGCCACGCGCGACTTCGACCCGGACGCCGGCAACCTGCTGCGCGGGGGCGCTCCCCGCACCCGCCGCGGTGTTGACCGCCAGCAGGCAGGAGTCGGAATTGCGTGGGTCCAGAGTGACCAGTGGGACCGCGAGCATGAAGGCGGTCTCGATGTCGATCCTGTCAAGGGGGTGGGTGACCTCGGAAAGGTGCCTGCACTCACACCGCCCCGCCGCGACCAGGGGACCGACCGCCTGGCGGGTCCATTCGGTGACGGCGTAGGGTTTCGATTTGCCGGTGGCGATCGCCTGGGTCTCGATCTGGCGGGCGGCACGCATTGCCGAGAGGCGACGCTCGAGCGAGGGGTAGCTGATGTCGGGGATGACGCCGTCGAGCTCGGTGAGTGAGAGGGGGCGAGCAGAGAGAGCGCGCAACACGGTCGAGTCCCAACCACCGACGAGCGCTCTGATCGCACCCTTCGACGCCTCGCTGCCAAGGGCGATCGGGCCCTGGGGCGCGAGGGAGAGCCAGGCCTCGACCGCCTCGGCGACATCGAGAATGCCGCGGCCGGCATCGGTCAGCTCGTTCTCGACCGTGTATGGCATTCCGCTGCGCACCTGCCGCTCGAGCGCGCCGATGCTGCGCAGGTTGCCGACCTGGCCACGCAGGGTCGTCTGGGCGGCGCCGCCTATCCGTTCGCGCAGGTCGGGGAGACGAAGGGGCCCGTCGAGGTGGGCGCGAAGGATCGGCGCGCAGAGCGGGCCGGCAAGCAGGGAGAGAACCGTCCCCCCGGCTCGGACCTGCGTGGAGTTGGGAATGCCCTCGGGGTGCATAGACGAGTGTGCAATAGGAAACAACTAGATCGTTTATTGGGAACCGTCGTCAGCGGCGCGCACACTATTCGAAACGGGCGGGCTGTGGCTTGAGCCGAACCGGTGCCGTGGAGAGCGCCTGCACGCGCAGGTCGCTCCAGGTGAGTCCTTCGCGGACGAGGGCGGGGAGTCCGAGAGCGACGGCGGTGGCGATCTCGACCGCCTGCAGGATGACGCCGTAGGCGAGCGCATCGGCGGTGCCGATGCCGAAGCCGGTGTGCAGGACGCTGATAACGGCGAGCTGGAAGACCCCGATGTTGGACGGGGTGGCCGGGACCACGGCGGTGACGTTGACGGCGAAGAGGACCGCGGCCGCGGCGCCGATGCCCGCCTGGTCGCTCAGCCCGAGGGCGGCGAGCAGCGCCCAGCAGGCGGCGAGCTGGATCGCCCAGGCGCCGAGTTGAGCGGCCGTTGCCGCGGCGCCACGGCGCGGGTTGCGGAAGACGCGCAACCCGGCACGCACCTGGACCAGGGCGGTTTGCAGGCTCGCGCCGAGGCGGGCGAGGCGCCCGTTGCCGCCGCGGCGCATCAGCGGCGGGGCGAGCAGGACGAAGAGAAGCAGGGCCAGTGGCACGAGGCTGAAGGCGAAGAGCTTCTCGGTGCTGGAGTGGAAGAGGTCGGTGCTTGAGACGATGATCACCCCGAGCAGGGCGAGGGCGACGATGTTGAGCGCCGTCTGGGAGACCAGGGTGCCGAGCAGGACTGGGAAGGTCTCGCGCATGCGGCCGATCCGCCGCGCCAGCGACATCGCCCGAGCCGGCTCGCCGAGGCGAGCGGGCAGGGTCGCCGACATCAGCACGCCGATCATCGTCGCCGAAGTGACGTCGCGACGCCGCACGGGCCGCCGCGGCAGCGCCGCACGCACGATCCAGTACCAGGAAGCGGCGCGAAAGAAGAGGGAGAGCGCCATCAGGGCACAGGCGACGAGGACCCAGGTGAGGTCGGAGCGGACGATGCTGGCGACGACGTTGTCGACGCCGATCTTCTGGGCCGCGAGAGCGGTCAGGCCGACGCCGAGTACCCCGGCGGCGCCGAGGCCGATGCGGCGCGCGGCGCGGCGACGCCGGTCGCCGGGGTCGGCCGGCTCGGGGTCGAGCGAGGGCAGCCGCTGCGGCGAGCGAGGTGACATGCCGTCGGCCGGCCGCACCCCCACCCAGTGGGCGGCGCGCTCGAGCGCGCCACGGGGTTCGGGTGCCTCTATCGCCCGCTCGTACACCCTGATGACGCGGTCGGCGACGCGCGGCCAGGCGTAGCGCTCGGCACTCTTGCGCGCGGCCCGCCCCATCGCCGCCAGCCGCTCGGGCTCGTGGTGGGCGCGCTGCAGCTCCTCGGCGAGGCGCTGCGCGTCCCCCGGCGGAACGAGGACGCCGTCGACGCCGTCGGTGACGACGTCGCTGTAGCCGGCGATGGCGGAGGCGATCGCCGGGGTGCCGGCGGCGAAGGCCTCGGTCAAGACCATGCCGAAGCTCTCGCCCGAGAGCGAGGGCGCGCAGAGCAGGTCGGCCTCGTGCAGGGCGCGGTGCAGCGCCTCGCCCGAGACCCACCCGCGGACGTCGATGTGGCGAAGCATCTCGGGGTCGGCGAGGTAGCGCAGCACGTCCTCGCGCTCGGCGCCGATCACGGTGAGCCGGCTGGGCACGTGCTCGACCAGGGCGCCGAAGGCCGAGAGCAGGATCGGCAGGCCCTTGCGCTCCTCGGGGCGACCGACGAAGAGCACGCGCAGCTCCTCCCCAACCGGCTTCGAGCCGGCGGGCACAACGGAGAGGTCGACGCCGTTCGGGATCACCTCGTAGTGGCCGCCGAACCAGCGGCGCCCGGTCCAGGCCGCCGCCTCGGAGACCGCGATCCGGGCTGAGAGCCGGTTGAAGACGCGCCTGGCGCCGAGCGCCGAAGCGACGTGGTTGGGCAGGGCCTTGGTCGAGTAGGCATGGAATGTGCCGACAGCGGGAGCGCGGGTGCCGAGCGCGGCGTTCCACCCGACCAGCGGCACCAGCGGCTCGTGGATGTGGACGACGTCGAAGTTGCCGCGACGCAGCTCGCGCCGTGGGGCGCGGACGCCGCCCGCCGGGAAGGGCGCGAGGTTGGAGATCGCGCCGTTGGAGGGAATGCCGACGGTACGCCCGAGCGGGATCAGGTAGTCGGGCGCCTCGCGCGGCTCCGGCGCGGCACGGTGCATGCCGCGGCTGAGCCGGCCGGGCGGATCGAAGGGGGCAAGCACGCGAACGTCGTGGCCGCGTCCGAGGAACTCCTCCGCGAGCGCCTCCACGTGTCGGTTCACGCCGCCCTGGTAGGTCCAGGAATATGGCGAGACGAGTGCAATTCTCACGAACTGCGAAGCGTAGAGGATCTGGCGGTCCCCTCGGCCCAAGCGAAACCGGCGAAGACGAGTAGGTAGGCGCTGCCGACCTCCAGTACCAGGGCGCCGGAGTCGTTGGCGAGGGTGCCGGCGACGGTAGAGGCGAGGGCTCCGAGCAGGCCGGCCCGCAGGGCGGGCGCGTCGTGCAGCCAGGAGCGCAGGACATCGCGCCTCCAGGCCGCCAGGGCGACGAGGCCGAGGACCAACGGCAGGAAGACGAGGACGATGGGCCGGGTGAAGCTGTGCGCGGAGAGCTGCAGGCGGCGCTGGGCGACGTCAGCCAGGTCGCCGAGGCCACCGGCGTCGAGGACCGACCTGGTCAGGTGTGCGTTCGCGCCCGTGAGGAGATCGATTACTGCAATAAATCCTACAAATGCGAAAAAGGCTGTCAACATGAACGCAAGGGCCGCGTGTCGCCATGGAGTCGCGACCTTGTAAGCGGCGGCCGCGGCCCCTATTGGCATCACGATCGCGGCGCCCACGTCTGCCCCGAAGCGCCCGGAGGCGAAGACGAGAGCGGCGAGCAAGCCGGTGACGGCGAACGCGAGCGCGCAGCGGCGGCTGGCGAGCGCCGGCCGGAAGCCGGCGAGCGCGGCACCGGTGCCGGCGACGACGAGCACCGCGAGCAGGGCCTCGAGCTCGTTGCCGATCCCGTAGAAGCGGACGCCGAGCCCCGGATTGGGGCCGAGCAGCGAGAGCGAGGTAAGCGGCGAACCCACGATAACGTCGAGTGCGTAAACGAACACGACGAGCCCCGAGGCGACCGCGAGAGCCCGGTAGCCACCGAGGACGAGGAGCGTCAGCGCCGCCAGCAGCGGAGCCCCGAACATCACCAGCAGCTGTTCGCTCTCCCGGCTCGGCTCCAGCGCCGCCCCCGCGAGCAGCAGCAGCGGCAGGTAGACGACGCTGAGCGCAAGCAGCCGGACCGCCATCCTCGCCACCCGGCCGGAGCCGACCAGCGCGGCGAGGCCGAAGACGGCCAGCCAGACCAACAGGCTGACCCCGATCGCCGGTCCGCGCCGCTCCGAGATCACCGCCATCCGCTCCCCCAGCGCTTCGATCGACGCCACGTCCACCGTCCCCTCGCCCCGAATCGCCTGCCCCGACATCGCCGAAGGCGCGCCCACCCCGACCCGCTCCAACACCGTCGGCCCGATATCCGTAGTCAGCACATACCCATCCGTCCGCGTGCTGTCCGAAGTCAGATTCCCCGAGAACCCATCCCCCGCAACCCCAATCGCCAGCGCCTCGTTGGTCCCCGGCGGCGCCCGCTCGATCGCAATCAGCAGGTCGTCCCCCCGGAGACCGTCGACGAGCGCCGGCAGCTCTTGCACCTCAACACTCCGCACCGCACACCCCTCCCCCACCCTGCGCAGCGTCGCCGCCAGCAACCCCGGCACGATGTCCGCAGGAGCCGACTCCGCCCTCTCAACCACAGCCGCCGAGTACCCCGGCCCACAAATCCCACCCCCAACACGCGCCGGAAGCTCCCCGTCATACAGAGAGTCGAACACCCGATTCCCCTGCGAGATATCCAGATAAGTCTGAGCCGCCGGCACGGAGCCGAGCCCTGCGCTCAGAAGCCCGGGTGACATCCCAGCTCTCACAAGCTCTGCGACTCCGGTCCCTCTGGGCACGAGAGCCAACATCACCCTGTTGCTGGAGCCTCGGGTGGGGGTCGGAACGTCTTGCACTTTTTCGTCTACCGGCCGGGCAGTCGCCAACTCCGCCCCACCGAAAAAGTTAAGTGGAGACCCCCACCCGAGGCTCCCCACACCCCCGATCACAACGGCTATCGTGACCCCAATGGCCGACCGCACTTTCGCCAAGTTCACGATGCTCAAGATGGACCCCGCCTGGCGCCGCCAAGACGCCGACCAGCGGGCCACGGACAAGCAGGAGTTCCTCGCCGCATGCGAGGACTTCGCCCTCGATCGCTCATTGCGCGCCTACTCAACCATAGGCACGCGCGGCGACGTCGACCTGGTCCTGCTCAGCCAGAGCCCCAGCCTCGACGACCTGCACACCTTCCACGTCGTGCTCGGCCAGAGCGGTCTGGCGAAGTGGGCCGAGACGCCCTACTCGTTCCTCTCGATGACCAAGCGCTCGCCGTACTCGGAGGAGCAGGCACGCCCCGAGATCTGCGTCAGCGAGCGCAAGTACCTCTTCCTCTACCCGATAGTCAAGCAGCGCCGCTGGTACGGGCTGCCCGCCGAGGAGCGCGGCCGGATCATGAAGAGCCACATCGAGGTCGGGCGCCGCTACCCGGAGATCACTATCAACACCTCCTACTCGTTCGGCCTCGACGACCAGGAGTTCGTCGTCGCCTTCGAGGGAGACGACCCGGGCATGTTCCTCGACCTGGTGCAGGAGCTGCGCCCGACCGAGTCGAGCGAGTACACGGAGCTCGAGACCCCGATCTTCACCTGTGTGGCGCTCTCGCCGCGCAAGGCGCTCGACGCGCTCGACGGGGTGCCCAGCGCCGTCGCCGCAAGGGCATGACGACCGAGGCGCTCAGCTACGCGATCGACGAGCACGACCACCTGGTCAAGGTCGACCGGGGCTATTACCGCTTTGCCGAGGAGAACGGCTGGGCCGAGGCCACGACCAGCCTCGGTCGCTCGCTCTGGGACTACGTCGCCGGCGAGGAGATGAGGAAGTTGCAGCGGATGCTGGTGCGGCGGGTCCGCGACGAGGTCGGGGACGTCGAGCTGCCCTTCCGCTGCGACGGGCCGGAGGTGCGGCGGCGGATGGACATCCGGATCGTCGCCCGGCCGGGTGGGCGGGCTGTCCTGTTCTCCGCGCGGCTGCGCGCCGAGGAGGAGCGCGAGGAGCCGCAGCCGCTGCTCGACCCCGAGGCGCCGCGGGGCGAGGAGATCCTGACCATGTGCGGCTGGTGCGACCGCTTCGAGGTCGGCGGCGAGTGGGTCGAGGTCGAGGAGGCAGCGCGACGCCTGGAGCTGTTCGACCGGCCCGAGCTTCCCGCCCTCAGCCACGGCATCTGTCCCGACTGCACCGAGATGCTGCTCGCCGCGTAGCGGTCGTCATTTCAGTCGCATAGCGGTTGAAATGACGACCGCGCGGCCCGAAACTCGTGTTCCCTATCCTTTCCCGCTCCCATGACCAAGATCGGAACACCTGAGAGCCCCGTCCGCGTCGCGATCGTCGGCGCCGGCCCTTCCGGCTTCTACGCCGCCGAGCACATCCTCAAAGGCGATGACGTGCACGCCCAGGTCGACCTCTTCGACCGCCTCCCCACCCCCTTCGGCCTCGTCCGCGGCGGCGTCGCGCCGGACCACCCGAAGATCAAGTCGGTGATCCGGGTTTACGAGAAAACCGCTGCGCGCGAGGGCTTCCGCTTCTTCGGCAACGTCAAGGTCGGCCACGACATCGAGGTCGAGGACCTCGAGCGGCACTACCACGCAATCGTCTTCACGGTCGGCTGCGAGACCGACCGCCAGCTCGGCATCCCGGGTGAGGAGCTGCCCGGCAGCCACGCCGCCACCGCCTTCGTCGGCTGGTACAACGCCCACCCGGATTACGCGAGCGAGGAGTTCGACCTCTCCTGCGAGCGCGCCGTGGTGATCGGCAACGGGAACGTGGCGATGGACGTCGCC
Organism: Solirubrobacterales bacterium; assembly: GCA_025450585.1. Classification (GTDB taxonomy): domain Bacteria; phylum Actinomycetota; class Thermoleophilia; order Solirubrobacterales; family 70-9; genus VRUE01. The sequence goes on along the minus strand of JANWHD010000039.1, from coordinate 16,507 downwards.
CGGATGCTGGCGCTGACCGACCACGAGCTGCACCAGACCGACACCGCCGATCACGCGATCGAGATGCTCGACGCGAAGAAGATTCGCGAGATCGTCGTGCTCGGGCGCCGCGGGCCGGTCCAGGCCGCCTTCACCAACCCGGAGATCAGGGAGCTCGGCGAGATGGAGGACGCCGACGTCGTCGTCGACCCCGCCGAGGTCGAGCTCGACCCGGCGAGCGCCGCCTACCTGGACTCCGAGGAGGCCGACAAGACGACCCGGGTCAACGTCGAGACCCTGCGCGAGTTCTCCCAGCGCGAGCCGGAGGGCAAGGCGCAGCGGATCGTCCTGCGCTTCCTCGCCTCACCGGTCGAGATCCAGGGCGACGGCAAGGTCGAGAAGATCGTGGTCGGGCGCAACGAGCTGATCGAAGAGGGCGGCTCCCTGCGCGCCCGCGACACGGGAGAGCGCGAAGAGCTCGAGTGCGGCCTGGTGCTGCGCTCGGTCGGCTACACCGGCGTGCCGATCGAGGGCGTCCCCTTCGACGAGAAGCGCGGCCTGATCCTCAACGAGGGCGGGCGCGTGCTCGACTCCCACGACTCCGGCCACAAGGTCGGCCACTACACGGCGGGCTGGATCAAGCGCGGCCCGTCGGGCGTGATCGGGACGAACAAGAAAGATGCGCTGGAGACTGTCCGGCACCTGCTCGCCGACGTCGAGTCGCAGACCCTGCTCAGCCCCGAGGCGCCCGACCCGGGCGCGGTCGAGACCCTGCTGGCCGAGCGCGGCGTCCGCTACGTCAGCTTCGAGGACTGGCAGACGATCGACCAGGCCGAGGTCGGCCGCGGCGAGCCCCACGGCCGTCCCCGCGTCAAGTTCGTCCGGGTCGAGGAGATGCTCGAGACCCTGCGCGAGCGGGTCTGAGCCTGAGGGGTCCCGGGGATGAGTCTCCCGGGCCGGCTTCGCCGGGAGTTCCCGGAGACTCATCCCCGGGACCCCCTGCAGGGCTCTTAGTTAGCTGAGAACCTCGTTGCTGACGCTGCCGACGCCGATCAGGCCGGGGCCGACGTGGGCGCCGATGACGGGTCCGATCTCGGAGATGAAGACGGGCTCGCAGCCGAAGATCTCGCGACAGTCGTCGGCGAGGGCGCTGACGGTCTCGGGGTCCTGGATGTGCTGGATGACCCAGGCGTCGAGACCGGACTCGTGGCGCTGGCGGGCGTAGTCGCGCAAGCGCTCGATCGAGCGGGCGCGGGTGCGGACGCGCTCGACCGGGGTGATCTCCTCCTCCAGGGTGAGGATCGGCTTGATCTTCAGCGCCGAACCGATCCAGGCGCGGGCGCCGCCGATGCGACCGCCGCGCCGCAGGTACTCGAGCGTGTCGATCGCGAACCACATCTTCAACTCCTCGCGCGCCTGCTCGGCGCGGGCGAGGACCACCTCGCTGTTGCCGCCGGCCCGAGCCGCAGCGGCGGCCGCCAGCACCGAATAGGCCATCCCGCCGCAGGCCGAGCGCGAGTCGAAGAGGTGGATCCGATCCCCCCCCTTGCCCTCGGCGACCAGCCGCTCGCGCGCCTGGCCGGCCGCCTCGAAGGTGCCCGAGATGCCGGAGGAGATGTGGATCGAGACGATCTCGCGGCCTTCGTCGAGCAGCGGCTCGTAGACCGAGACGAAGTCCCCGATGGAGGGCTGCGAGGTCGTCGCGCCTTCCTCGGAGGCGCGCAGGCGCTCGTAGAAGGCGGCGTAGTCGGTGATCTCGGACTCCGGCTCCTGCACGCCGTCGACCGCCACGTAGAGGCTGACGACATGGATCCCGCTCGAGGCGACCAGCTCGGTGGGCAGGTAAGCCGTCGTGTCGCAGACGACCGCGATGTCAGGGCTGGAACTCAAGACGAGCGATTCTCTCAGGTCTCTCGCTACACTTTGTGAAGTGACCGACCCTCAAACCGAGACTCCGCAGACCGCCATCGCCCTCACCGAGAAGGCGGCCGGCAAGATCGGCGAGCTGCTCGGCTCCCAGGAGGACGCCGAGGGGCAGGCGCTTCGCGTCGCCGTCCGCGGCGGCGGTTGCTCCGGCTTCCAGTACGCGCTCGCCTTCGATCGCGTCAAGGACGACGACCACGTCTTCGAGGTCGACGGCGTCTCGGTCATCGTCGACAAGGTCAGCATGCAGTTCGTCTTCGGCTCCGAGGTCGACTACGTGGAAGGCCTGCAGGGCGCGGGCTTCCAGGTCAACAACCCGAACGTCGTCGCCGCCTGTGGCTGCGGATCTTCTTTCCAGGTGAAAGAGGACACAGCCGAGACCGCCGCGGTCTGAGCGCTATTCGATCTGCAGGGGAGGCGACTGTGCCGGCGGTGTGGCCTGCGCGGCTGCGGGCACAGAGACCTCAGGCTGCTCTACCCCGAGCGCCTCGGCCAGCTCGCCGGACTCGAACATCTCCTCGACGATGTCGGCGCCGCCGATCAGCTCGCCGTTGACGTAGAGCTGGGGGAAGGTCTGCCAGTCGGAGATCTCGGCGGTGACTTCGCGCAGTGGCTGCAGCGCCGGCAGCACGTCGATCGCGCCGTACTCGACGTCGACCGAGTCGAGCACCTGCACGACCCGCATCGAGAAGCCGCAGCGCGGCATGTCTGGGGTGCCCTTCATGAAGAGCAGCACCGGGTTGGCGGCGATCAGCTCTTCGACCTTCTGCTTCAACTCGGCGTCGGCCACGGACACAGAGTAGCTATCTGGGCGGGCCGGTCCTCAGCGAGAGGGCGTGGATGGCGCCGTCGTCGAAGCGGGACTTGACCGCGGCCTTGACCAAGCGGTGCTGATCGAGCCTGGAGAGGCCTTCGAACTGGGGTGCCGTGACGGTCGCCCGCAGGTGGTCGGCGGTGCCCGTCTCGTCGACGACCTCGACCTCGGCGCCGGGCAGCGCCGCCTCGATCATCTGCCGGATCTCCGCCAGGTCGGCCACAGAGTCGAGTCTCTAGCGGCGGCGACGCAGCATCATCAGGCCGCCGAGAGCGAAGCCGGCTACGGCCGCGCCGACGATCAGCTGGGAGCGGTGCTCGTACACCTGGCGGCGCCAGTCGGTCAGCTCGGCGACGCGGCCGCGGAGCTGCTCGACCGAACGGCCGAGGTCGCGGCGCTGGAGGTCGATGTCGCGGCGGATCTCCGCCGGGGAGCGGCCGGACGTGCCCGCGGTCGGGGGACGGACGGGCTCCGGCTGGGCGCTCATTCGCCACCTGCCTTCACTCCGGATTCCAGCGTTTCCTTGGTCAGCTTGGCCTCTTCGATCGCCTGCTCGGGAACTGGCGGCGCGCCGGCTTGGACCGAGCGGTAGGCGAAGAAGCCGGCGGCGGCGGCGATGAGGAGGAAGACCGCCGCCTCGACAAAGAAGCCGGGCCAGGCGTTGCCGTCGAAGACCTCTTCGGCGAGCAGCCAGGCGACCCCCTCCATGATCAGGATCAGGGCCAGGAAGGCGAAGGTGCCGGCGGCGACGCCGACAACGGAACCGCGGAGGATCTTGCCGACTTTGTCGGCGACCTCGGCCTTGGCGAGCTCGATCTCCTCGCGGACCAGCGTGGAGCTCTTCTCGGCGACGTCGAAGACGAGCTCGCTGACCGAGCGATCCTCGGAAGGCGGGGGTGTCCCAGTGCCGTCGGGCACGCTACTCCGGCGGGTCCTCGTCGAAGAGGCGGCGGTAGGCGATGGAGGCGACTCGCGTGGCGACGATGCTGGCCAGCGCGCCTACACCGGCGAGCATGCCGCTCCAGACGAGGCGTTTGACGATCTCGTTCTCCATGCCGGCCCGACCTTACCTATCGCGGCTCGAGACCGTCGCAGATCGTCGCCACGACAAGGCTCTTTGCCTGGTCGAAGTCGGCGTCGGAGGCGGGGATCACCTCGAAGATCCAGCCCGTGAGCAACTGCTCGATCGCGCCGTAGAAGGACATCGAGGCGAAGGTCGGGTCGATGTCGCGGCGGAACTCGCCCGACTCCTGGCCCTCGGCGACGATCTTGGCGATCGAGTCATAGGCGCGGCGGATCTCGGGCAGATGGGTGCGGCCGAAGGAGTTGGCGGCGCGTGTGACCTCGACGATGATCACCTTCATCAGCTCCGGGTCGTGGCGGTAGGAGCCGACGATGAAGCCGGCCACGGCCTCGAGCTTCTGCCGCGGCGAGACGCCTTCGCGGTCGGCCTCCTCGATCGCCGCCAGCAGCAGCGACCAGCGCTCGACGAAGAGCTCGTTCAGCACCTCGTCCTTCGACTTGAAGTAGTGGTAGACGAGCCCGTAGGCGACGCCGGCTTCGTCGGCGATGTCGGAGACGCGGGTCGAGTGGAAGCCCTGACGGGCGAAGACGCGGATCGCCGCATCGAGGATCTGGCGGCGCTTGTCGACCGCGGGGGCGGAGGCCTTGGACGCCATCAGGCGCGCGCCTCCGTCAGCTGCGGCCAGACGTAGGCCCGAGGGCGGCGGTTGGCGAGCGAGGGCAGCGACTCGCGGGTGCGCTGCTGGGAGGAGAGATCGAGGTCGGCGGCGACGAAGCACTCCTCATCGGGTGCGGTGGCGAGGACGACGCCCCAGGGGTCGACGATCGCCGAGCGGCCGTAGGACTCGAAGTGGGGCGAGGCTTCGCCGACCTGGTTCGGGGCGAGGACGAAGACCTGGTCCTCGATCGCCCGCGCCCGCAGCAGCACCTCCCAGTGGTCGCGCCCGGTCGCCGCGGTGAATGCGGACGGGACGGTGACGATGCGGGCACCACGCACGGCGAGGATCCGGTAGAGCTCGGGAAAGCGCAGGTCGTAACAGACGCTGAGGCCGACGGTCGTGCCCAGGAGCGAGGCGGTGACAATCTCCTCGCCCGGCTGCTCGCACTCGGACTCGCGGTAGGAGACGCCGCCGACGTCGACGTCGAACATGTGGATCTTGCGGTAGACGGCGAGGTCGTCGCCGACTGGGCCGATCAGGACCGAGGTGTTGAACGCCCGGCCGCCAGGGCCCAGCTCGGGGATGCTGCCGGCCAGCAGGTGAATGCCGAGTTCCCGCGCCCAGCTGCGGGCGGCGTTGAGGCTGGGGCCGTCGAGCGTCTCGGCGCCGGTGAGCAGGTCCTGGCCGCCAGCCAGCAGGTTCCACTTCTCCGGCAGGGCGACCAGCTCGGCACCCTCGGCCGCCGCTTCGCGCACGAGCTCCTCGGCCGTGGCGAGGTTATGGGCCTTGTCGTCGTTGGAGTTGAGCTGTACGACCGCTGCGCGCAAACGTCCCCCTGGTCGCTGGTTGACTGACCAGTCAATCGGTCTGGTCAGTATAAGGCGGCCCCGCGCTGAGTTCGTCGTTTGGGGTCCATATACATACCTAACGACGAAGTCAGCAGATTTGGGGGGCGGATTTGGAAGCTAACCTTTGTTGTCGTGGTGCAGACCGGTATGGATGACGGGGAGCGCAAGCAGGTCACGGTTCTCTTCGCCGACGTGAGCGGCTCGATGGACCTGGCCGAGGGGCAGGACCCGGAGGAGTGGCGCAAGATCATGCAGCGCTTCTTCGCCATCCTCGCGGCGGCGGTCGAGCGCTTCGAGGGGACGGTCGACAAGTTCACCGGCGACGGGATCATGGCCGTGTTCGGCGCCCCGGTCGCCCACGAGGATCACGCGCGCCGCGCCTGCTACGCCGCCCTGCAGATGCTCGACGACGTCGCCGAGTACGCCGCCGAGCTGCGCCGCGGCCCCGGGCTCAACTTCTCGACCCGGATCGGGATCAACTCCGGCGAGGTGGTGGCCGGGGCAATCGGCAGCGACGGCGAGGGCGAGTACACGGCGATCGGCCACACGGTCGGGCTTGCCCAGCGGATGGAGGCCCTAGCCGAGCCCGGATCCGCGTACCTGACCGAGGGCACCGCGGCGCTTGCCACAGGCTTCCTCGAGCTGAAGGAGCTGGGCGCGTTCGAGATCAAGGGGGCGAGCCGGCCGGTTGAGGTCTTCGAGCTGGCCGGCGTCGGCGCGGCGCGCTCGCGGCTCGACCTCTCCCGCGAACGCGGCTTCACCCGCTTCGTCGGCCGCGACGAGGAGATGGCCGCCCTGGAGGAGGCGCTCGGGCGGGCACAGGCGGCCGAGGGCGCCGTGGTCGGCATCGTCGCCGAGGCAGGCGTCGGCAAGAGTCGCATCTCGCACGAGTTCGCCGAGCGCTGCCGCGGGCGCGGAATCGAGGTCTTCGAGGCGCAGGGCCAGTCGCACGGCCGCTCGATCCCGCTGATGCCGATCCTGCAGATGCTGCGTGCCTACTTCGGCATCGCCGACCGCGACCCCGAGCGCATCGCCCGCGAGAAGATCGCCGGGCGGGCGCTGCTGCTCGATCCCGAATTCGCCGAGGAGCTGCCGCTCGTCTTCGACTTCCTCGGTGTGCCCGACCCCGACCGGCCGGTGGCCCAGATGAGCCCGGAGGCTCGCCAGCGCGCCCTGGGCCGGATCGTCTGCCGGCTGATCAACGCGCCGCAGCGACGCCACACCGTGGTCCTGGTCGTCGAGGACCTGCACTGGCTGGACGAGGCGAGCAACGCGATGCTGGTGGAGCTGGTCGAGTCGGTCGCCGGGACCAACACCCTGGCGGTGGTCAACTTCCGCCCCGAATACCCGAACGGCTGGGCGGGCTCGCCGATCTATCGCGGGCTCCCACTGGAGCCGCTGGGGCAGACGCACACGGCCGAACTGCTGCGCGACCTGGCCGGCGAAGACCCCTCCCTCGACGGGCTCGACCGGCAGATCCACGAGCGCACCGGGGGCAACCCGTTCTTCGTCGAGGAGATTGTCCGCGAGCTGGTCGAGGCCGGTCACTTCGAGGGCGAGCGCGGCGGCTACCGCCTGGTGCGACCGGTGGAGGAGGCGGGGGTGCCGGCCACCGTGCAGGCCGTTCTCGCCGCCCGCATCGACCGCCTCGAGCCGACCGCGAAGGACCTGCTCCAGGTCGCCTCGGTGATCGGCCGTGAGGTCGGGGCGCGGACGCTGGGGCTGACCGCCGGGCTGGACGAGGAGGGGCTGAACCCGGCGCTGTGCGAGCTGGTCGACGGCGGCTTCCTCTACGAAGCGGAGCTCTACCCCGAACGGGTGCTGGCCTTCCGTCACCCGCTGACGCGCGAGGTCGCCTACGGGACGCAGCTCGGCGAGCGCCGCGCCGCCACCCACGTCGCCGCCGCACGGGCGATGATCGAGCGCGAGCCCGAGCGCCTCGACGAGCTGGCCGCGCTCGTCGCCAGCCACATGGAGGCAGGGGGCGAGACGCGGGAGGCGGCGCGCTGGTCCGCCCGCGCCGCCCACTGGGCCGGCAACAGCCAGCCGGCCGAGGCGCTGCGGCTCTGGCGCAAGGTGATGGAGCTGGTCGCCGATATGGAGGAGGACGAGGAGACGGCGGCGCTGGCGGTGGCCTCGCGCCTGCTGCAGCTCCAATACGCCTGGCGCCTCGGGATGGACAAGGAGGAGGAACGGCAGCTGGTCGCCGAGGCCGAGGAGATCGCGACGCGCAGCGGCGACCTGCGCTCGCTGGCGATGCTGAAGCTCGCCACCGCGGCCCGCCCCGGCATGCCCCACGAGGCGAAGGCCTGGCTCGCAGCTGCCGCGGAGGCGAACCGGCTCGCCGACGAATCGGGTGACCTGCACATGCGCGTGACGATGCGCAGCGCCGGCGCCTACGCGTTCATCAACGCCGGAGACTTCGACGGCTTCGAGCAGGCGCTCGACGAAGTGCTGGAGCTGAGCGGCGGCGATCACAGCGTCGGCGCCGGGATCGTGGTCGGCAGCCCGATCGCCTGGGCGACGATGGGCAAGGGGCTGGCCGAGCGCGAGCGCGGCAACCTCGACACCGCCGAGAGGCTGTTCGAAGAGGGGCTGCGGATAGCCAGCGAGGACGGCGACCTCGAGACGGCGAGCTGGACCCGCAGCAACCTCGCCCTGCTGCTTTCGATGCGTGGGGACGTCGAGGGCGGGATCGGACTGGCGCGGCGCAACTGCGAGCTGACCGAGCGGCTCGGCGACGTCTTCTCGCGCAGCGTCGCGCTGGCCAACCTGAGCGCGACGCAGCTGGCGGCGGAGGACTACCCGGCTGCACTCGACTCGATCGAGGCAGCCGAGCGCCTCTACCGCGAGGCGATGGACAACGGCGGAGAGATGGAGGCCTGGCGGGCGGCGCTGCGGGCCGATGCACTGGCCGGCGTCGGCCGCGCCGGCGAGGGCTTGGAGCTGGCCGAAAGCGCGAGCCGGACGGCCCGCGAGCGCGGCATGCTCTGGGCCCTCCCCCTCGCTCTGCTGGCGACTGCCCGCGCCCGTGACGCCGCCGGCGAGGACGGCGTCCGAGAGGCGCTCGACGAAGCGGCGGCCGTAGCCGAGGAGACCGGCGCGCTCACCACCCTCGCCTCGGTCGAAGAAGAGCGCGACCGCCTCGCCGCAACCCGGTAGCTCACGCCGCCGCTGGCAGCTCCAGCAGCCGTGCCTCCAGGTCACAGCGGCCTTGGTATTGCAAAGTACTCATAAATCGGTTATTTTCGATCAATGGGAGGTTCCGGGTTACGGTTTCGCAGCGTCTTGCTTCACTGCCTCGTGGTTCTGGCGTGTCAGCTGGCGTGGCTCCCCGCGCTGGCCAGTGCGGCGCCGAAGGATGACGGCCCTGGCGTGAACGGCACCGTCATCCCCAACCACTACATAGTCGTCCTCGAGGACTCTGTGGACGATCCGGGCAGCGTGGCTCGAGCCCAAGCGGCCGCTCACGGAGGGCGCGTCGGCTTCGTGTATCGCTACGCCCTCAAGGGCTACTCCGCGATCCTCGGCAAGGGCGCCGTGGAGGCATTGCGCAACGATCCCCGGGTCAAGTACGTCACGCCCGACAGCGTCGGGGAAGCGGGCGCCCAATCGACCCCGACGGGTGTCAAACGGGTTTTCGCCTCCAAAAACAAAAACCTCGCGATAAACGAAGAAAACGACGTCTGGGTCAATGCGGACGTGGCGGTCATCGACAGTGGGGTGGATTTCAACCATCCCGACCTCAACCCGACGTACACCATGGATTGCGTTCCGCCGAAAGAAGAACTGATCAAAAAATGCGTAGAAGGTAACGGGACCGACCCGGCGGGACATGGCACGCACGTTGCAGGCACGATAGGGGCTATCGACAACAACTTCGGCGTGGTCGGGGTTGCCCCTGGCGTTCGCATCTCATCGGTGAGGGTCGTCAACAGCAAAGAAAAAACAGCTGAGTCATGGGTGGCTGCTGGTATCGACTGGGTGACGAGCAAATCGGAATTTTTCGAGGTCGCAAATGCGAGCCTTTGGTGTCCAAAATGCAATTGGACGGTTGCGGAGAAAGCGATCGAAGGCGCGGTTGAAGCGGGGGTGGTCTTCGTCACCATTGCAGGGAACGACGGAGAACTCGAAGCGAAAGAAATATCGCCAGCCAGAAGCCCGGATGCGATCACGGTGGGTGCGATCGCCGACTACGACGGCCTAGCCGGTGGCCTGAGTGAAGCCCCACCCTGCGATCTCACTTTCTATGAAATACTATTTGGTGCCGAGAAAGACGACACCTGGGCAAACCTGAGCAGTTGGGGCCCGGTCGTCGACATCGTGGCCCCCGGAGTCTGTATCAACTCGACTCTGCCAGGAGAAGCGTACGGCTACAAGTACGGGACATCGATGGCGGCGCCCCATGTCGCCGGGGCGGCGGCGATCCTGGCCGCGACGGAAAACCCGGAAAATCGCGAAGACGTGGAAGAAATCCGCGAAACGCTCGAAGAAACCGGCAACTTCGAATGGACGGCCGAGCATGAAGGGCCACAGCAACCGCTGCTCGACCTGAGCGACGAAAAAATCTTCTAAGAAACCTCGGCGTCGCCCACCGCCGCGCAACTCTGCCTCAACCGCCCGTCGGCGGACGTACTCGCTGCTTCACCACCTCTAACTGGCCCATCAGGCCGTGGTCCTCGTGGTCGAGCATGTGGCAGTGGATGATGACTTGCCGGTGTAGTCGACGAAGCGGCCGGCGACGATGATGCGTTCGTTTGGGGTGGACGAGGAAGGTGTCCTTGAGGCAGTCTTCCCAGGGCGGGGGCGGCTTATTGACTGCTTCGTGTTCAGTGGATATCTATCTGTCGTTCAAACCAAGCTGGCGAGCGCTGAGCTCGCCGGGAGAAGGAGAATCAAGATGAAACTCATCAAGATGTTCGGCCTCGCCGCGCTTGCGGCCGTGGCGACAATGGCACTCGTCGGCGCGACGTCGGCGTCAGCCACCACCACCCAACTCTGCCCCACCCATACAGGCTTAATCTGCGGAGTAGTAAACGTTCACCAGGTCCTCAAAGCCGGCACGGTCGGGGAACTGTTAGCGCTAATCGACGTCTTATGCTTAAGCTTCTTAGTCGAAGCCACGGCATCAGGGTTAGGCAACCCGCAGCAGATTCATGCCACATCCCAGACGTTCGGGGGCTGCGGTACCGGTTCCACGCACAACAACTGCACGGTGACCGTTCAGGAACAGCCTTTATCCAACCTCTTAAAGACGGGGTTAGACCAGGGTGTCCTGACAGCCACGAACGGCCGCACGCGCCTCGTATGCTCCAATATCGGCCTGGACTGTGTGTATGATCTCGAAGGCATTGAATTCAACGTCGGTGCAGGGCACCTCACGGCGACTGAAACCGTCACCACTGAATTAGGCGGCAAATTCTTCTGCCCCGACGAAGGTCTCCTGGACGCGTTACTGGAAACGTTAGGGAACATTTACCTTCTCGGGTAAACCCCTGAACATCATTCCTGAAGCGCAGCGAATTAGGTGCGGCCGCTCCGGCAACGGGGCGGCCCGCCCACTAGCTCGGCTTCACCACCTGGAACTGGCCCATCAGGCCGTGGTCCTCGTGGTCGAGCATGTGGCAGTGGATGACGAACTTGCCGAGGTGGTCGACGAAGCGGCCGGCGACGAGGATGCGTTCGTTGGGGTGGATGAGGAAGGTGTCCTTGAGGCAGTCTTCCCAGGGCGGGGGCGGCTTGCCGTTGCGGGAGATCAGGTACCAGTCGGTGAGGTGCATGTGCATCAGGTGGGCGACGCCGGTGCGGTTGACGATCTCCCAGGTCTCGGTCGTGCCGAGGACCGGGCGGGCGTCGGCGCGGGCGGGGTTGAAGGTGCGCCCGTTGAGCAGCCAGGTCGTCTTGAAGAGGCCGCCGACCGTGATCTCCCAGCTGCGCTGGGGCTTCTTCGGGGCGTGCTCGGCCCAGCCGGGCAGTGGTCGCAGCTTGTGCGGCACTTTGGTGCGGTCGGGCAGGCGCCGCGAGTCGACTCGGAACTGCATCAGGGCACCGGCGTAGGGCACGGCGCCCTTCGACTGCCTGCCGCCGTGTCGGGGGCCGCTGCGCAACTCGACCCTCTCCCCCCTCGCGACGGCGAAGTCGACCACCAGCTCAACCCGCTCTCCCGGGCCGATCATCGCCTCCCGCCGCCGCACGGGATGCGGCATCAGGCCGCTGTCGGTGCCGATCTGGAGGAAGTGGGCGCCGTTGGAGAGTTGGAGGTTGTAGGGGCGGAACTGGGAGGCGTTGAGGATGCGCAGGCGGTAGCGCTGGGCCTTCACCCGATGGTGAGGCATGTAGGCGCCGTTGACGAGCACGTAGTGGCCGTTGACGCCGTCGGCGGGCGGCTGCAACCCGGTGAAGGGATCGGTGAGCTGGTTGTGGCGGTCGAAGGAGCGGTCGGCAATCATCAGCGCCAGGTCGCGATCGCCGCTGGGCAGAGGCAGGTCCACGTCGAGACGGTCGTCGACGATCCACATCCCGGCCAGTCCCCGCCAGATGTTCCGTGAGGTGTGGTCGAGGCGGTGGTCGTGGTACCACTGGAAGGCGGCGCGCTCCGGCCGGCCGTCCTCGGTCAGGTCGTAGACGTAGGTGCGCCTCCCCCCCGGCCCAATCAACTGGTCGTTGCCCGAGCTGCGCGGCGAGAGCCCGCTCGGAATGCGGCAGTAGAAGGAGCGCGGGTGCGAGGGCGTCAGCCCACCCGGCTGGCCGTCGAACTGGGTGCGGTTGTGGCCGCCGTGCAGGTGCACGGTCAGCTCACCGGCCGAGCGCGGCAGCTCGTGCCTGAAGGTGACCTCTGTGCGGTGGCCAGCGGGACGCCTGATCGTCGGGCCCGGGAAGGTGCCGCCGTAGGTCCACATCCTGGTCCGCGCTCCGGGCAGGACCTGGACCTCGGCCTCGCGGATCGGGATCGTCAGCTTTGCCCCGTCGAGCACCCGCGGGATCGGCAGTGGCGTGCGGAACGGGGCGGGCGCTGCGGCCCGCGCCTGGGAACTGCCGCCGGGCAGCAACGCCCCGGGCCGCCAGCCGAGCGGCAGGGCCGTGGCGAGGGCACCGCCGCCCAGGGCGCCGAGGAATGCCCGGCGCCCCAGACGGGGCGAATCTGAGGAGCGTCCAGCCGTGGTGCTCTAGCTCGCGGGCGGGGGCAGCACGTTGATCGACCCCTGCATCCAGGGGTGGATCGCGCAGAGGAAGTACATCCGCGAGGGACCAGCCGAGGTGTCGACGCTGACCGGCTGGGTGATCGAGGTTTTGGGTTTCTCACCCGTGAACCAGGAGTCGCCCGTCTTGGTCACGCTGCCCAGCGTGTCCCAGCCGGCGACGCCGGTCTCGACCGGGTTCACTTTGACCGGGCCGTTGCCTTTGACGCCGTGCCACTTGGCGATCGACATGCAGATGTGTTTGGGCGTGAAGCAGAGCTGCCGTGCTTTTGCCGTCTTCGGCAGCGACCCCTTGGTCACCAGCGAGAAGGTGTGCGGACCGACCTGACGCGGGTTGGTCTGGTTGAGGACGGTGAGCTCTTCGCCGGCGACGATCGTCTTCGGCCCTTCGAAGCGCAGACCCCCTTTGCCGTCCTTCATGAAGATGGTGTTGGCGGTGGCGGAACTTCCAGCGGACGCACCGCTGGCCAGGGTGGGAATCGCTACGGCGACGGCCAGGATGCCGGCCGCAAGTGCAATCGGAAGGCGACGCTGCTTCAACTTGCTCTCCTTTTCGGCGTGCGGCCGGCGCTCGCGGGCGACTCGGCCGATTGGACGTTGGACGCTATACCTAAAGCGGCAGGCGATCAAGGGATCCCGTGTGGCCGTGTCTGGGAACATCCCGAGCGTGCCTGACGGGGACCAGACCAGCGATGCAGGGGAGCGCGAAGACCTAGCCGAGGTGCTCGCGCGACGGGCTCTGACCGAGGATGCGGCCCGGTCGGACGCGGTCGAGCGGCGCCACGACGGCGGCGGCCGCACCGCGCGCGAGAACGTCGCCGACCTGGTCGACCCCGGCTCCTTCGTCGAGTACGGGCGCTTCGCGATCGCCGCCCAGCGCGGGCGGCGCGAGGTCGAGGACCTGATCGCGCGCACGCCCGCAGACGGCCTGGTGGCGGGGACGGCGTGCGTCAACGGCGACCTCTTCGGCGAGCGCGGCGCCTGCGCCGTGCTCTCCTACGACTACACCGTTCTCGCCGGCACCCAGGGCGCGCTCGGCCACCGCAAGAAGGACCGGCTGTTCGAGCTGATCGAGCGCATGCGGCTGCCCACTGTCTTCTTCGCCGAGGGCGGCGGCGGGCGCCCAGGCGACACCGACTACCCGGTCGTCTCGGCGCTCGACACCCGCGCCTTCGCGCTCTGGGCGAAGCTCTCGGGCCTGGTGCCGCGGATCGCCGTCGTCGCCGGACGCTGCTTCGCCGGCAACGCGACGATCGCCGGCTGCTCGGACCTGATCGTCGCCACCGAGAACGCCTCGCTCGGGATGGGCGGGCCGGCGATGATCGAGGGTGGCGGCCTGGGCAGGGTCGACCCCGACGAGGTGGGGCCGGCCGCGATGCAGGCCGCCAACGGCGTCGTCGACCTCCTCGTCGCCGACGAGGCCGCGGCCACCGCGGCAACCAAGCGCCTGCTCGCCTACTTCCAGGGAGCGACGCCGCCCGGGGCCGAACCGGATCAGGCCGCGCTGCGCGACGCCGTCCCCGAGCGCGAGCGCCGCGCCTACGCAGCGAAGCCGATCGTCGAGACGCTGGCCGACGAAGGCTCGGCGACCTTCCTGCGCGAGCGCTTCGCCCCGGAGATGGTCACGGCGCTGGCCCGGATCGAGGGGCGGCCGCTCGGGCTGATCGCCAACGACACCCAGCACATGGCCGGCGCGATAACCAGCGACGCGGCCGACAAGGCGGCGCGCTTTTTGCAGCTCTGCGACGCCTTCGGCCTGCCCGTCGTCTCGCTGGTCGACACGCCGGGGATGATGGTCGGCCCCGAGGCCGAGGCGACCGGCCTGGTGCGGCACACCTCGCGCCTGCTGCTCGCCGGAGCCGCCCTTCGCGTCCCCCTGGTCGCCGTGATCCTGCGTCGCGGCTACGGCCTCGGCGCCCAGGCGATGGTCGGCGGCAGCATGCACGAGCCGCTGCTCACGGTCGCCTGGCCCTCGGCCCACCTCGGGCCGATGGGCCTCGAGGGGGCGGTCAAGCTCGCCCTGCGCAAGGAGCTGGAGGCCATCGCCGACGCGGAAGAGCGCGAGCGCCGTGTCCGCGAGCTGACAGCCGCGGCCGAAGAGAACGCGAAGGCGCTCAACGCCGCCACCCTCTTCGAGATCGACGACGTGATCGACCCGGCCGAGACCCGCGCGCTGATCGCCGCCACGCTCGCAGCGGCCGGGCCGCCTCAGAGCGACGCCGGCGCGCGGCGCTTCGTCGACGCCTGGTAACTCAGGCCAAGCCCTCGAACTCGTACTCGCGCAGGAAGCCCTCGAAGTGGCGGCGGTGCGCCTGCTCGTCGTGGAGGATCGCGATCGTCATGTCCTGGGTGACCGGGTCGATCTGGTCGGTCTCGGCGACGATGCGCGTGTAGTGCTCGATCGCGCCCGTCTCGGCCTTGATCACGCCGCGGATCACGTGCACGACATCGGTCTGCTCCTCGGGCGGCTGCAGGTAGGACTGCTCGGCGGTGAAGCCTTCCGATCCCGGGACGACGCCGTAGAGCTCCTTGATTCGCTCGGCGAATTGCTTGGCGTGGCCGAGCTCCTCCTCGACGTCGGCCTCCAGCGACTCCTTGATCTCCTGCGCCCTCACCCCGTCGAGGTTGACGGCGGCGGCTAGGTAGCTCATCACGGTCTCGATCTCCATCCAGTAGGCCCTGGTCAGCAGGTCGACCACGTGCTGGCGGGCCTCCGCGTTGACACCGTCGAAGATTCCCTTGCTGGGGCTGACGCCGGTCTCCATCTTTTCGCGCTCCTTTCGCTCGACAGCGGGGGTGCAGGTCGAATACCCGGAGCGCGCGGACGGCAATCGCGACTACCATACGTACTTAGGGTCAGACCCTCTGTCCAGGGAGGCACCGAATTGGCCACCGAGCAACACGACATCGCCGACGGCACCCTCGTGGTGCGCACGGAGAAAAACGACGGGACCCACACGATCGCGCTCTGCGGCGAGCTCGACCTCGCCAACGCGAGCACGGCAGAGGCCGCCCTGGAGGAGTCGCTGGACGGCGGCACGCTTGTCGTCGTCGACATGCGCGAGCTGGAGTTCATCGACTCGACCGGGATCGCGCTGCTGGTCGCTGCGCTCGGCCGCGGCGGCGACGAGACGAAGGTGAGGTTCATCCCGAGCACCGCCCCTGCGGTGACGCGGGTGCTCGAGCTGACCGGCCTGGCCGAGCGTCTGCCGCTCGCCGACGCGTAGCCGTCGACGCCCCCGCGTTACGCGCGGAGTCTGTAGCCCTTGGAGAAGAGGCGCAGGTTGACGAAGAAGAGCGCCGCGGTCGCCGCCGTGAGGGCGAGGAGCGAGAGGGCGATGCTGACTTCGGTGAAGCCGACGAAGCCGTAGCGAACCAGGTTGATCATGTAGTAGACCGGGTTGAAGAGGGTGATCGTCTCGAAGGGCTGCGGCAGCAGCTCCGCTGAGTAGAAGACACCGCCGAGGAAGATCAGCGGCGTCAGGACGAAGGTCTGGACGAAGGCGACGTCGTCGAACTGCTCAGCGCGCACCCCGGTCAGGACGCCGAGCTGGGAGAAGAAGAATCCGACCAGGAATAGGGAGGGGATCAGCACAAGGACGTGGTCGACCGGGAGGTCGACCAGCAGCGAGGCGGCGAGGAAGGTGAGCAGGGCGACCAGGAACCCGCGCATGAAGCCGCCAAGCGAGAAGGCGAGCAGCAGCTCCAGCGGCGAGGCGGGCGAGGAGAGCTGATCCTGGATCGCGCCCTGGAACTTCTGCTGGAGGATCGAGGAGGAGTTGTTGGCGAAGGCGTTGATCGAGAAGGCCATCATGATCAGGCCGGGGATGACGAAGACGACGTAGTCGATCCCGTGCAGCTGCTTGATCCGCGAGCCGAGGGCGGCGCCAAAGACGGTGATGTAGAGGAAGGTTTCCAGCAGCGGGGCGCCGATCGTCTGTTTCTTGATCTTCATGAAGCGGTTGACCTCGCGGCGCCAGAGGGTCGCGAAACGGATCTGAGCGGCGCTCACGAGGCGGCCTCGACCTCGATGCGGGAGCGCGAGAGCTCCTTGCGGCCGAC
>JANWHD010000038.1 GCA_025450585.1 Solirubrobacterales bacterium | reverse complement strand
GGGCGCCCGCCCTGAACTTCCGTGTGACGATCATCACCATGCGTGCGCCGGGAATGACGTTCTGGCGAATGCCGCTCCTCGTCTGGGCCAACCTTTCGACCTCGCTCCTGGTCGTTGCGGCGACGCCGTTCATCGCCGGCGTCCAGTTCATGGTCCTCTTCGACCGCGCCCTCGGCACCCAGTTCTTCGAGTTCGCCGGCGGCGGCGACGTCGTCAGCTACCAGCACATCTTCTGGTTCTACTCGCACCCAGCCGTCTACATCATGATGCTGCCCGGCTTCGGGATCATCAGCGAGGTCATCTCGACCCACGCCCGCAAGCCGATCTTCGGCTACCGCCTGATGGCGCTGGCGCTGATCGGGATCGTCGTGCTCAGCTACTCGGTCTGGGCCCACCACATGTTCGTCGCCGGCATGTTCAGCTGGCTGCGGGTGCCGATGATGATCACCACGCTGCTGATCGCGGTGCCGACCGGGATCAAGATCTTCTCCTGGCTGGGCACGCTCTATTTCGGCAAGATCCACACCTACTCGACGGCGATGCTGTTCGCGCTCGCCTTCATCGTCACCTTCACGATCGGCGGCATCAGCGGCGTGATGCTGGGCATGGTGCCGATCGACATCCACGTCTCCGACACTTACTTCATCGTCGCCCACATCCACTTCGTCCTCTTCGGCGGCTCGGTCTTCACGATCTTCGCCGGCATCTACCACTGGTTCCCGAAGATGACGGGCCGGATGTACGACGAGAGGCTCGGCCGGGTCCATTTCTGGGGCACGCTGGTCGGCACCTGGGTCACCTTCATCCCGATGCACTGGGTCGGGATGGACGGGATGCCGCGGCGCGTCGCCGACTACGCGACCCAGTTCGGCGAGTGGAACATCCTGATCAGCTGCGGCGCCTTCCTGCTCGGCGCCTGCCAGCTCGTCTTCCTCTACAACATGGTCGTCAGCTGGCGCTTCGGCCCGCGCGCCGAGGCCAACCCGTGGCGGGCCAACTCGATCGAGTGGCAGGTCTCCTCGCCGCCGCCGATCTTCAACTTCCCGGAGATCCCGCGCGTGGTCGGCGGTCCGTACGAGTACGGCGTACCCGGTGCGCGCCACGCGATCATGGCCGGCGAGAGCGTCGAGGCCCCGGCGGAGCCGCGGCCGACGGTGGTGGGCTCATGAGCGAGGGCTCCGAGGCGCGTCCCCTGCTCGTCTTCCTCAACGAGGTTGCGGGCGGGCGCAAGCTGCTGAAGGCCGTGAGCGAGAGGGCTGACCGGGTCCCGTTCGTGGCCGTCGCCGCGCCTCAGAACCAGCCCGCGATCGGCCAGCTGATCGATTCGGGCGAACTGCGCGACGCCGCGCGGGCCCGGGTCGAGGTGACGATGTCGATCCTCTCCGAGTACGGGGTCGACTCGGTCGGCGAGGTGATGGACACCGAGCCGTCGCTGGCGCTCGACGACGCCATCCGCGCCCACGAACCCGGCGAGGTGCTGCTCTCCTGCGCCGCGGAGACGCGCTTCGGCTTCACCCGCAAGGACCTGGTCGCCTGGGCGACCGACCGCTTCGAGCCCGAGGTTGAGGTCACACACATCCCGGTGCGGATCTCGGACGACTCGGTCAGCTGGGAGAAGAGCCACACGCTCGTCGTGGCGACCCAGACCGTGGCGGCGCCGGACCTGGTCGGGCGGCTCAAGGAGCGCGCCGCCGGCCACCCCCACCGCTACACGATCATCTGCCCGCGGGCAGATGACGTGACCGAGCCGCAGATCGTTCGCGACCTCGCCTCGACGCTGGCCGAGCTCTACCGGGCGGACGTCGACGCCACCGGGCAGCCGATGAGTCCCGACCCCTTCCATGCCGTAAAGAACGCGATCGAGCACTACAGCATCGACGAGGTGCTGATCTCGACCTTCGCCGGTGAGAGCTCGCGCTGGCTCGAGGACGACCTGATCGGCAAGGTGCGCGAGATCACCGACAAGTCCGTCGAGCACCTCGAGGTCGGCCGCCCGGCCGCTGCCGTTGCCGCCGCTGTCGCCGAGGGAGAGGAGTAAGTCCAATGGAGAGCGCAACGGTCGCACTGGGCCACGCACACGAGGAGCACCACGGGCCGCCGGAGGCCAACGAGAGCTCGCGGATCGATCGTCAGACGCTCGGGATCCTCCTCTTCATCGTCTCCGAGGTGATGCTCTTCGGTGCCTTCTTCGCCTCCTACTTCTTCCTTCGGGTCGTCGTCGACCCACCGGCCTGGCCGCCGCACCCCTATGAGCTGCCGGTCAGCGTGGCGCTGATCAACACCTGCATCCTGGTCTCCTCGAGCTTCACGATCCACTACGCGCTGGAGGCGATCCGCAGGGGAAACCGCGCCGGGCTCAAACTCGGCCTGGTCCTCACCTGGCTACTCGGCGCAACCTTCCTCTTCATCCAGGTCAACGAGTACGTGCACCTCGGCTTCAGCGCCCGCGACCTCGGCTTCGGCTCGATCTTCTACAGCCTTACCGGCCTGCATGGCGCCCACGTCTTCGTCGGCCTGCTGCTGCTCAGCTTCGCCACGATCCGAGCCTTCCGCGGCCATTTCGGGACCGAGGAGAAGGACCATCTCGGCGTCGAGGTGCCCGGCATCTACTGGCACTTCGTCGACGTGATGTGGATCATCGTCTTCCTCACGGTTTACGTCCTCTGAGGCGGCTGCAAATCGGCGCCTGGGGGGCGTCCTTGGTCGCTCGCGTGCAGAGCGCCACGCTCCCTGCGTCCTACCCAGGCTTGATTTTCGCCGCCTCAGGGTAAAAATCGGTATATGCACAATCCGCTGAGATCCGAGGCGGATGCCTTTCGCTGGCTCGTCGTGATCCTGGTGGGCGCCATATCGGTAGGCGTCCTGGCCGCTTTGACCAGGCCGCTCGTCGGCCTGATCTGGGCGGGGGTCATGATCGGCGTCTGCATCGGCCTTGCCTATCGCAGCTCGCGCGGAAGGCTGCCATCCGAGGTGCCGCTCACCCGGGGTGGGGACGGCAAGCACCGTTTGCTCGTCGTCGCCAACGAGACGGTCGAGGGGGAGGCGCTGCTCGAGGAGATCCGCGGTCGCTGCCGTGGCCGGAATTGCGAGATCCTCATCGTTACCCCGGCGCTGACCGGGTCCCGCGCCTCGCACTGGGCCTCGGACGTCGACGGGGCGATCGAGCTGGCGCGGCAACGGATGGAGCTCTCGCTGATCGCGATCGGGCAGCTGCGGCTGAAGGCAAGAGGTGAGATCGGCGATTCCGACCCCAACGTTGCGATCGAGGACGCGCTGCGGGTCTTCCCGGCCGACGAGATCGTCATCTCGACCCACCCGCCCGAGCGCTCGCGTTGGCTCGAGCACGGGGTCGTCGAGCGCGCCCGCGAACAGATCGACCTGCCGATCAGCCACGTCGTGGTCGACCTCGCGGCGGATCGTGCAACTTCGTGACGATTTCGTTGCTGGATCGCAATGTCCGGGCAACATGGAGAAACGTTTTGTCTTCTAGTCTGCCAATATGGAGACGATGACTTCGAGTTGGACGGACGGGCGCATGGACGACCTGAAGGGCCAGGTCGACGATCTAGGACGGCGGATGGACCAGCGATTCATTCAGGTCGACCAGCGGTTTGCCCAGGTCGACCAGCGGTTCGTCGAAGTCAACCGACGCATGGACGAAGGCTTCGCCGAAATGAACCAGCGCTTCGACGCGCTGCAGCGGGTGATGATCATGTTGAGCGCTTCGATGTTCGCGGCGATGCTGGGCCTGATCGCCACCCAGCTCTGAATGGCTCAGTCAACTCTTGGTCAGTGCCGGAATCGTTGCCTCGGGCGTTTCGGCCCCGGCCTGGGCCGTGAGCTCGGATCGCGGCTCCAGGCGCCCCGCGGTCGCGACGGCCCACAGCATCGCCAGCCAGGTGGCGGTGGCGAGGGCCACGTGTAGCCAGACGATGCCCGGGGGCAGCTCCAGGGCCCACTGCAGGCCTCCTACGCCCCCCTGGAGAGCGAGCAGGCCGAGAACCGCCGCCAGGGGCCTGGTGGCCCTTCTCTCGCCCCCTGGACGACGCAGGAGTAGCCAGACGGCAATCGTGGCGAGGCCGAAGACGGCGGCGATGGCCGAGTGGCGCTGGACGACCCACTCCAGCGTCCCCGTGCCCTCGAAATCGAAGCGGTGGACGAGCTGGCCCTCGTGAGCGCCCGCGTGGGGCCCGGAGGCCGTGGCGATCGTGCCGGCGAGGATCGTCAGCTGGCCGAGCGGGATCAGGCCCCGCACCGCCCAGACGCCGAGGCGGTCGCCGGAGCGCCGTCGCTCTCGCGGTTCGTAGCGAGCGCACCAGGCGAGGGCGAAGGAGGCGTCGAGCAGCAGCATCGAGAGGATGAAGTGGCTCATCACCAGGCCGGGAGCGAGGTGGTACTTGACCACCAGCGCGCCGAGGATCGCCTGGCCGATCACACCCAGTGGAAGCAGGGCGCCGAAGAAGGCGAGGTGGCCGCGGAACGGGTGGCGGAACCAGGCGAGGACGCTGGCGGCGATAACGGCGAGGCCGACGAAGCCGGTGAGCAGCCGGTTGCCGTACTCGATCACCGCGTGCGTGTCGAGCGGCGGCACGGTCCCGCCGTAGCATTTGGGCCAGTCCGGGCAGCCGAGTCCCGAGCCGGTCAGGCGCACGGCGGCGCCGGTCAGCACGATCAGCGAGAGCGCGGCGAGGGCGACCAGCGCCACGGTCGCGTAGAGCTGCGGGGAGATGCGGAGGCGGTCGCGCATGGGAGAGGCCTCAGGAGATGATGCCAGCGGCCGCCTCGAGGCCGCTGGAGGCGTTCAGCCGCCTTTGCCGCCGCCCTTGGCGGTTGAGGCGATCAGGTACTCGACCAGCTCTTCCAGTTCCTTCGGGCTGATCAGCGTGCTGAAGTTGTCCGGCATCACGTTGGGGTAGCCCTTGGCGATGACCTTGCCGGGATCGACGATCGACTCGTCGATCATCGCCGCGCTCTGGCCGGGCAGGACTTCGTCGAGGTCCGGTCCGGTAACGCCGCCGGAACCGGCCGCAGCCAGCGTGTGACAGCCCCCGCAGCCGTTGTTGGCGAACACCTGAGCACCGGCCCCGCCCGGGACCTTGGGCGGTGCGGCGCCGGGAACGCCGGCGTAGAGCGCGACGTAGGCGGCCACGTCTTGGAGGTCCTGCCCGCTGACCAGGTCGGCGGGCATCGAGACCGCCGGGTTGTCGTTGCTCGGCCTGGGGAACTCGACCTGGGCTTCGACGACCCCTTCAACTGTCGAGTCGTTCTCACCCGCGACGCGAGCCGCGGCGAAGGCGTCGTCGAGGTCGGGCCCCTGCGTGCCGCTCGTCCCGGCCTGCGCCATCGTGTGGCAGGCGCCGCACTTCTGAACGAAGAGGGCGCGGCCCCTTTCGGGGTCGGCGTCGCTGGTGCCGCAGCCTGAAGCCGGCAGCGCGACGGCCGCGACGGCGGCGAGGGCGAGCAGGGGGCGGATGGCGGTCGTGAGCTTGGGCATACGGCGCGAAGCGCGCCGGAGTCTATATGTCTGCGCCCTGCGAAAGCCGCCTTGCGTGGGCGTGGGCGTGGGGTACGCTTGAGACGATCCTCACTAGTTCGCGAACCCACGGAGGGGAGGCAGCGGATGCAGGTACGAGAAGGCATGTCGGAGGTGGTCCTGACGGTTGGGCCCTCGCACACTCTGCGCGACGCGGCGAAGATGATGGCCGAGAAGGGTGTCGGTGCCGCGCTGGTGGCCGACGACGAGACCCCGGTCCCGTGCATCCTCACCGAGCGCGACATCCTGCTCTCCCTGGGCGGCGGTGAGGACCCCGACTCCGAGCGCGTCGCCGACCACATGAGCGACACCGTGATCGCCGCCTCGCCGGACTGGAGCCTCGAGCACGCCGCAGCGGAGATGTCGCGCCGCGGGATCCGCCACCTGGTCGTCTACGAAGGCAGTGACCTAGTCGGCGTCCTCTCGATGCGCGACATTGTCCGTGTCTGGACGAGCGAGGGCGCGACGTCGGGGATGTCGCCGGACTGACTGTGAGCCTGGGGGCCTTCGGGGGTACCTCCCCAGGCCGCTTCGCGGGAGTTCCTGGGGAGGTACTCCCGAAGGCCCCGACGCAACACGTCTCTCGGAACGCTTCGGGCTGCGATCCAGTGTCAAGGTCCCCAAGCTTCAAACCCAAGCCGGGCCTTGCGCTTCGAGAGGGTTTTAAAAGCTTGTGGTGCCCGGAACGGCGCCCAGGCATGTGAAGCTTTTGGGGAGCCGGGCTGGCGCCGGGGGAAAGGAGCTTTTCGAAGCTCGTGCGCTGTGGAAGGGATGCCGACGCCCCTCCCCAAAACACTCAAGCGAGGCTCCTGCCGAGCGTTTTGGGGAGGGGCGTCGGCATCCCCCAATCGCTAGCGCTTCGGAGGGCTGATCTGTTCGACCGGCAGGACTGCGCCGCGGACGTGCTGTTTGCGGGGAAGGCGGTAGTAGTCGCGGATCGAGCCCTTGACCATCGCCCGGAGGGCGAAGAGGGCGATCACGCCGCCGATGATCGAGTAGATCCAGCCGCGGACCATGAAGCCCTCGGCGAAGATGCCGCACACGGCCAGGGCCAGGGCGAAGGCGAAGACCGCCGGTGCCCACGAGGAGCTGGGCGGGTGGACCCGCTCTCCCGGCTCGGGTATGTGCCTGTGCTCGGGGCTCATGAGGCGACGTAGAGGACCGCCACCAGGAAGCTGAGGGCGAAGACGGCTGCAGCGATTCCACCGGCGAGGAGGCCGGCGGAGATGCTCGATCTTGCTGTCTCGCGATCCACGTCCAGATTTCTACTAGAACAACCGGTCGAGCGGCATCGCGACGAAGAGCAGGGCCAGGTAGGCGAGCGAGAAGAGGTAGGTGCGCAGCGCCCAGCGGCGGTCGGCGCTGCGCAGCAGGCGAACGGCGCAGTAGATGAACCCGGCTCCGAGCGTCATAGAGGCGACTAGGTACTCGGCGCCGAAGCCGCCAGCGCAGAAGGGCAGCTGCGTCACGGCGTAGAGGAGCACCGTGTAGAGGAGGATCTGGCGGCGGGTCTCGTCCTCGCCGCGCACGACCGGCAGCATCGGGATGCCGGCCTTCGCGTACTCGTCCTTCATCAGCAGCGAGAGCGCCCAGAAGTGGGGCGGGGTCCAGAAGAAGACGATCGCGAAGAGGTAGAAGGCGGTGCCGCTGAGCCCGCCCGTGACCGCCGCCCAGGCGACCAGCGGCGGCACCGCACCGGCCGCGCCGCCGATCACGATGTTCTGGGGTGTGCTGCGCTTGAGCCAGAGCGTGTAGACGAAGACGTAGCCGAACAGGCCCGAGATCGAGAGCGCCGCCGCCAGCGGGTTGACCGTCAGCGCCAGCAGGGCGAAGGAGGCGCAGCCGAGGAGGGCCCCGAAGGCGATCGCCGCCTGCGGCGAGATGCGCCCTGACGCTACCGGCCGGGTCGCGGTGCGGGTCATGATCCGGTCGATGTCGCGGTCGATCGCGTGGTTGATCGCGCCGGCGCCGCCGGCCGAGAGCGCGCCGCCGAGGCAGACCAGGAAGACGAGGCCGAGCGAGGGGTCTCCCGCCACGTACATCGTCGTGACTGTGGTCAGCAGCAGCAGCGACTGCACCTTCGGCTTGGTCAGCGTCAGGTAGTCGCGCAGGACCGTCAGGGACGCTGGCCGGCGCGATACCGTCGCCGCAGTCGCACTCATCTGCGTCAGGCTACCGGCTGCTTCTCAGGCGCCGCCGGCTCGGGCCGGCTCGTGCGGTGGGCGATCGCGTCGCGGATGTCGCGCATCGGTCGGTCGCTGCGCACGTCGGGCAGCACGTCGAAGTTGTGCGGCTCCGGGGGCGAGAGCGCGAACCACTCGAGCGAGTCGCCGCCCCACTGGTCATGGCCGGCGCGGGCGCCGCCGGTGCGGCTGAGGATCGCGTTGACGAGCGTCAGGACGATCCCCGTGGCCAGCACCAGGGCCCCGATCGAGGCGATCAGGTTGAGGGTGCTGACGCCCGTGCCGCTGAAGAACTTGTAGGCGTCGACGACCTCGCCGTGCTCGCCGCCGGCGAAGAAGAGCGGCACGAAGGCGAGCAGGGTGCCGAGGCCCATGGTCCAGAACGAGATCCGCGCCATCGTCTCGCCCATCGTCCGCCCGGTCATCTTCGGGAACCAGTAGTGCAGGGCGGCAAAGCTGCCGAAGACGGCGCCGCCGACGAGGGCGAAGTGGGTCGCCGCCGTGGAGTCGGTGGTGTGCTGCAGGCGCCAGGCGACGGCGACCATCGAGTGCGAGATCTCCGAAGCGAGGCCGATCGAGATCGCCGAGATCGCACCGAGGGCGAAGAGCAGCGGAGCGCGCATCTGCAGGGCGCCACCTACCATCGTCGCGATCAGGTTGTAGATGACGAGGCCGAAGGGGACGATCAGCGCCAGCGACATCAGCATCGCGTAGTACATCCAGCCGATCCCGATCGGCGCGGTCATCATGTTCTGCATCCAGGCCAGGGTGCCGATCACGGCGATCGCGACCAGCGATCCGACCACGACGCGGCGTCCCTGCAGGGGCCGGCGGGCGAAGACCGGGACGATCTCGGCGATCGCCGCCAGGGCCGCGATCAGGATCAGCATGTAGGCGCCGGTGAAGAAGATCCAGCTCAGGTGCTCCCAGAGCAGCGGCGACCCGCCCGAGCCGTCGGCGAAGAAGATGCCGTCGAAGTTGCGGTCGATCAGCAGCATCGCGATCGCGCCCAGCATCACCGGGCCGATCACGAGGAGCAGCCAGGAGCAGATCGCGGCCGCCCAGGTGAAGACGGGCAGCCGGCGCCAGGCCATGCCCGGCGCGCGCAGCCTGTGCAGCGTCGCGACCAGGTTGATCGCGATCAGGACGAAGCCGAGCGTCACGAGCCCGTTGGCGGCGGCCCAGGCGTCGACCCCATTGTTGGGCAGGAAGGCGAGCTCGGAGAGCGGCGCCAGCGGGTTGACGCCCGCCTCCGACGGGGTGAAGAGGAAGCCGGAATAGAGGACGGTCGCGCCGGCGATGTAGAGCCAGAGCCCGATCTGTCCGACGCGCGGCAGGGCCGTACCCCGTGCCCCCGCCTGCAGCGGCGCCAGGTAGTAGAAGAGGCCGAGTGCCAGCGGGATCGCGAAGAGGAAGATCGCCGTGGCGCCGTAGAGCGAGAGCATCCGGTTGAAGGTGACCGGTGTCAGGAATGTGTTCTCGGGGATCGCCAGCTGCAGGCGCATCAGCAGGAGCTCGACCAGGGCGATGAAGAGGAAGCCGAGCGAGGCGACGATCATCGTGCGGCCGACGTCCTTGTGGTCGGCGCTGGTGGCGATCTCCATCCAGCGCGGGCGGCGCCGGGGGAAGCCTCCGGCGACGAGCTCGGGACTGGCTCCGCTAGACACACCGGATTCGCGCCCCGATCGCCGCGGATTCGAATACCCGGCAGTCACCGCGTCGATCGGGTCGCTCATGGCACTTCTCCGTTTTCGATCAGGCCTACGACGCGGTCCTGGGCTGTCTGGATGTCGGCTTTCTGGCTTTTGAGGAAGTCTTCGTACTCCGCTGCCGAGACGACCTCGACGGCGGTTCGCATCGCGGCGTAGGCCTGGCCCGAGAAGGTCGCCGACTGGCCCTCGTAGAGGCCCTCCTCGTCAGCCCGGAAGACGACGTGGTTCGTCTTGCCCGGGACGGCGTCGCGCTTGCCCGCCAGCTGCGGAACGTCCCAGGTGTGGATCACGTCGGTGGAGACGAGGTCGAGTTCGACCGTGGTGTCCACCGGCACGACGAGCTTGTAGTAGGCGTAGGCGGAGTTCGGGTAGTCGTAGCGCCAGAGCCACTGCTGACCGGTCGCCTGGATCTGCAGCGGCGCCGAGCGGGCCGAGGCGAGGCCCGCCGGCCCAGTGGCCGGGGTCTCGCGCGCCTTCCCCGTGTAGACGAGGCTGACGACGAAGATCGCGGCGGCGAAGGCAGTGAGCAGGGCGCCGACCCTGAACTGGGTGTGCCGCCCGGTCGCCGACTCGCCGACGCCGGCACCGCGAGCACCGCGACGGCGCAGCGCGTAGACCAGCGCGCCGTTGATCGCGACGACGACGATCGTCGCGGCGACGAAGCCGATCCAAAGCAGGGTTTCGATCTGGTCGGTGCCAGGAGAGTGGGGCGCCAAAGCGCGGCCATTCTAATCACGCGCGAGGGCATGACGCCGCGCCCGTCGTTTCCCCCGGGCCGGCAGGAGGCCTCCTATACTCGCCGACCCTATGCGCAGGCGATCCCGGCCATCTCCCGCGCTTCGCGTGGCCCTGCGCGCCGGGGCCGCCGGCGCAGTAGCCGCCGCGGTCGCCGTGCCGCTGCTGCGCCGGCGCCTGCGAGCGCCCGCCGCGGTGACGGTCGCGAGCTGCGCCGCCGGGCCTCTCGCGCTCGCGGTTCTCTACCCGCGTTCGCGCAAGCGCGACGTGGCTCTCTTCGCGATGCAGATGTGGGCATTCACGATGGTGCACGAGCTGCCCTACGACGATCCCGAGCGCCTGCGCCGGCGCCTGCGGGCTCGCTACCCGATCGCGGTCGACCGCGCGATCGGGTTCGGCCGGCTGCCCAACGCCCGCCTCCAGGGCGCCCTGGCTCGCTTCCGTCGCGTCGACTCGCTGGACCGCGTTCTCACCTGGGTGCACTGGCTCTGGTTCCTCGAGCCCTACATCGCCCTGCTCTGGATCCTCCTTCGTCACCCCGAGCGCTTCCCCCGGGCGGCCCGCCAGATGGCGGCGGTCTTCGACCTCGGTTGCGTCGGCTACTTCGCCGTACCGACGGCGCCGCCGTGGTGGGCCTCCGAGCAGGGCCTTGCCGGGGAAGAGGTGCGGCGGATAATGGTCGGCGTCGGCGAAGAGACCTGGCGCTCGGCCTGGCCGGCGATGTACGGCGCGCTCGGGGGCAACCCCTGGGCGGCGATGCCCTCGCTGCACTTCGCCACCTCGACCATGGCGGCGATCTCGCTCTCCGAAGCGGGCCGGGCCGAGGGTGCGATCGGGTGGGGGTATGCGCTGACGCTGGGCTTCGGGCTCGTCTACCTGGGCGAGCACTACGTCACCGACCTGCTGGCCGGAGCCGGTCTCGTCGCCACCGTGCGGCGCGGCGAGCCGCTCGCCGAACCGGCTGTCCACGCGGTCAATCGCGGCCTGCGCAGGTTGGAGCGCCTCGCCAACGGGTAGCTTCCCTTAAGTGTCTCCCGAGGGTTCGGTGAACGGCGGCGGCCCCGCTGAGCTTCCGATCTTCACGCGGCGCCGAGTTGCCCAGACGACACTGCTCGTCCTCGTCGTGCTGGTCGCGATCTATTTCCTCTTCCCGCGGCTGGTCGGTCTCGGCGACGCGCTGGGAAAGCTCGGCGAAGCTGACCTTGCCTGGGTCGCGATCGCGATCTGCTTCAACGTCGTTGCGATCGCCACCTACGTGGCTCTGTTCAAGGCGGTGGTCGGCGGCGACGTCCTGCCGCTGAGCTGGAAAGAGACATACGAGATCAACATGGCCGGCCTCGCCGCCACCCGCCTCTTCTCGGCCGGGGGCGCCGGCGGCATCGTGCTCAGCTTCTGGGCGCTGCTCAAAGCCGGGATGTCGCGGCACGAGGCGGGGAGGCGGATGGTCGCCTTCCTCGCGCTGCAGTACGTGTTCTATCCCGTTGCGCTGATCGTCTGCGGGATCCTGCTGCGCACCGGAGTCGTGCCCGGCAAGGGCTCGGTCGAGCTGACCATCGTCCCGGCGGGAGTAGCGGGCGTACTCCTGGTAATTGGCTTGCTGATGGCCCTGATCCCACCGGACGTCGGGCGCAGGCTCGCCTCGCTGGCCAGGGGGGAGCGGAGCAAGGCGATCGTCGCCAACGTCGCCAAGGTCCCGGCCGTCGCCGGCGAGGGGCTCAGGTTCACCGCAGGCCTCTTCGCCAGCCCATCGCGCGGAGGTTTGGCCGTGGTCGGCGCCGCCGGGTTCTGGGCAGCCAACATCGGCATCCTCTGGGCCTCGTTCAAGGCATTTGGCGTGCACGTCCCTCTAGCGGTGGTGGTTCAGGGTTTCTTCCTCGGCATGGTCGCCAACCTCTTTCCACTCGCGCCCGCCGGGGTTGGCGCGGTGGACGCCGGGATGATTGGCGCCTTCGTCCTCTTCGGCATCCCCGAGGAGACGGTCTTCCCGGCTGTGCTGGTCTACCGCCTGGTCGCCTTCTGGATGCCGCTGCCCCTCGGCCTGGTCGCCTTCTTCCAGCTCCGCCACACGGCCCATCGCTGGGAAGCCGAGGGTTTGCCGATTGACCGCGACGGTACTATACAAAGTGAAGTATTGGCAACGCCAATAGACTCGAGGCGGACATGACAGAGGACAGGAAAGTCGAGAACGTGATCGTCGTCGGCGGCGGGCCCGCCGGCTATACCGCTGCGCTCTACACGGCGCGGGCCAACCTCGAGCCCCTGGTCCTCGAGGGGTTCCAGTGGGGTGGGCAGCTGCAGAACACGACCGACGTCGAGAACTACCCGGGCTATCCCGAGGGGATCATGGGGCCGGAGATGATGAGCCAGTTCCGCGCTCAGGCCGAGCGCTTCGGGACGCGCTTCGTCACCGATGACGTCGACCGGGTCGAGCTCTCCGACGGTGGCGTGCAGAAGGTCTACCTCGGCGACGAGGAGCATCTGGCGAAGACCGTGATACTGGCGATGGGGGCCGAGCCGCGGCGGCTCGGCGTTCCCGGTGAGATGGAGCTGGGCGGTCGCGGCGTCTCCACCTGCGGCGTCTGCGACGGGGCCTTCTTCAAGGATCAGCGGGTGATCGTGATTGGCGGCGGCGACTCGGCGATGGAGGACTCGATCTTCATCTCCAAATTCGCGAGCCAACTGACCGTGGTCAACCGCCGCGACGAGTTCCGCGCCTCGAAGATCATGTTCGAGCGGGCGAAGGAGCGCGGCAACATCGACTTCAAGACCCCCTTCGTAGCCGAGGAGTTCGTCGCCGGTGAGGACGGCAAGCTCGGCCACGTGCGTCTGCGCAACACCGATACCGGCGAGACCGAGGACCTCGAGACGGACGGCGCCTTCATCGCGATCGGCCACATCCCGAAATCGGAGATCGTGGTCGGTCAGGTCGACACCGACGAGGACGGCTACATCGTCACCCAGCCCGGCTCGACCAGGACCAACCTGGCCGGAGTCTTCGCGGTTGGCGACGTCGTCGACCACACCTACCGCCAGGCGGTCACAGCCGCCGGCACCGGCTGCATGGGCGCCCTCGACGCCGAGTGGTACCTGCGCGACACCCCGCCCTCGCCCGAGGCCCACTGGATGACCGGCGGCGAGCCGGTCGAGATCGCCCCCAAGGTCGGCTGACCGGCGCATATCGGCGTCCTCGGTCGCTCGCGTGCTTGGCGGTAGCACGCCACGCGACCCCCGCCGAAGGCGGGGTGCGAGCGCGCTAGCGCGAGTTCCTTGATCTGCTTGGTCAGGCGACCTTGGGTCGACGCCCCGGTCCTAGGTTTGGCTACACCTGTGCGGTCTGCAGGGCGGCATGCGCGCTGGCGATCTTCTCGTAGTCGCCATCCTGGGTGACGACGGGAAGGCCGTGCTCCACGGCAGCGGCTGCGATCAGCGCGTCGGTGAGCTTGATCGTTCGGTGGATGCCCGCGGCCCTGCAGTCGGCGACCAGGCGAGCCCAGGTGGTCATCACCGCCTCGCTGATCGGGATCGGGTCGGCGGCGCGAGCCAGGGCGAGAGTGTCGGCGCGGCGGGCGCGGGTGGCATCGTCGGTCGCGTTCAGCACCCCGAGCTGGAGCTCGCCGATCGTCACCACCGAGACCGCGACGCGTTCCGGCAACTCACCGAGTGGGCGCCCGGTTTCGTGAGCTATGAAGACCGAGGTATCGAGCAGTCCTGCTGTCGGCTCGGTCACAGTTCGTCGAGGGTTTGACCAGCCAGCTCGTCGAGCTCATGCCGGAGGGCGGAGTCTGCAGCCCGCTCGCGCAACTGCTCGCGCAGCTGGGCTCCGCCGAGCCAGCGGGTGCGCTGGCCGTGGGGGACGATGTCTGCCAGCGGGTCACCGTTGACGGTGAGGACCACTCGCTCACCGGCTTTGACCGCGTCGATCACGCTCGCGGTCCGGTTGCGTAGGTCTCGTACACCGATCTCCATGTGCGACAGTGTAGCATCACGATTGGTTGGATCTCGCGCACTCCATGTGGCTAAGGTGCGCCCATGAGCGACCGGCTGGCCGGAATCTTTCCCTTCGTGATCGCCGTGCTCTTGCCGCCGGCGGGGGTGTTGCTCGGGCTGGTCGAGCTGCGGCAGGACCGGGAACTGGGAATCCGCCTGCTGGCGGTCGCGGTGCTCGCAGCGGTGGTCTGGGCGCTGCTCTTCCTCGGCTGAGCTTCAGGCCTCAGCCAACGAGCTGTCGGACCACGAACGTGCGGGACCCTTTGGGGGTCTCGATCTCGATCGGCTCGCCGACCTTCGCGTCGCGAAGCGCCCTGCCGATCGGGGACTCGGCGGAGAGCCGGCCGGCGGCGAGGTCGGCCTCGGTCGAGCCGACCAGGGTCCAGATGTGGACTTCGTCCTTGCCCTCGTCGAACACCTTGGCGGTGCGGCCGAAGGCGAAGCTGTCGGCATCGCCATCGACCTCGACCACGACCGCGGTGCGCAGCCGCTCGCGCAGTCGCTTGATCTTCGTCTCCAGATGCGCCTGGTCTTCCTTGGCGATGTGGTACTCGGCGTTCTCCTTGAGATCGCCTTCCTCGCGCGCCACCTTGATCCTGGCCGCCATCTTCGTGCGCGCGGGACCTTCGAGCTGCTCGATTTCCTCGCGCAGCGCGGCGATCCCCTCCTCGGTGATCGCCTCTCCGTTGGATTCCGGCTCTGCCATCCGCCCACCCTTTCAGATGCCGGGCGCCGATTCCATCCCCGGGTCGCGGCTGGGGCCGGCGCTACCTCGGCGATGCGACGTCGGGGCTCTCCCGTCGAGGAACCTCCACGGCGACCCGCTCGGCGAACAGCTCGACCAGCTCGGGGTCGAACCGGGTCCCGGCGGCGCGCCGCAGCTCCGCGACAGCCTCCCCGCCGGAGAGGGAAGGCCCGTAGGGCTGGGCGCCGGTCATCGTGCTGTAGGTGTCGCAGATCAGGATGACGCGCGCGGCGAGCGGGATCGCCTCGCCGGCAAGGCCATCGGGGTAGCCGCTGCCGTCCCAGTGCTCGTGACTGGAGCGGACGACCTTGGCGACCTCGCGCAGGGCGGGGGCGGCGGCGAGTACCCGCTCCCCGATCAGCGTGTGCTTTCGCACCAGGTCCTCCTCGGTGTCGTCGAGTGGCCCACGCTTGTGCAGGATCGCGTCCGGGATCGCGATCTTGCCGATGTCGTGCATCTCCGCCGCACGCACGAGGACGTCCATCTCCTCGGCGTCGAGAGCGAGTGCTCGACCCGTCGCGGCCGCGAGGTGGGCAACGCCGCCGAGGTGGCGGTCGAGTTCCGGCTCGCGCTCGCGCAGCATTCCGAGCAGGACGCCGCGGGCTTGGCTCAGGGCGGAGTCGGCACGCTGGCCCTTCTGCGTGTACATGCGCCGGTCGGCGATCAGCAGCGCGTCCTTCGGGGTCCGCGCCTCGCCGGGCAGCCGGACCATCCCCCACGAGGCTTTGATCGAGAAGCTGGGCCCCTGCTCGCAGAGGCCCGCCTCGGCCGTCTTGACGATCGCGTCTGCGGTGCCCTCCCCGGTTGAGAAGAGGACGCAGAACTCGTCCCCGCCGAGGCGGTACGCGGTCCCCCACGGCGATATCGCGGCTTCGAGGCTCGAGCCCAGCCGCCTGAGCAGTTCGTCCCCGGCGCTGTGCCCGAAGCTGTCGTTGTAGGACTTGAATCCGTCGAGGTCGAACAGCGCCAGGGCGTCGTTTCGCGGCCGCTGAGAGGCGAGGTTCGCCTCCAGGTCGGCAAGCAGGGAGCGCCGGTTGCGCAGGCCGGTGAGCGCGTCGGTGCTCGCCTCGCGCTTGCTCGAGGCGAGCATCCTCGTGTTGAGGGCGAAGGTGGTGACGAGCCTGGCCAGCACGGCGAGCAGTGAGGCGACCCCGAGTCCGATCGCGACGGTTCCGATCGGAACGACGTTGCCGACGGCGAGCAGGCCGACGACGATCGCGGCGAGTGCCACCGGCAGTGCGATCGAGCGCGCCGTGCGCGCCGGCGCGACCTCGACGGCGGCTTGCGGTAGCCACGCCGCGGCGGCGAGGAGGAGGAACGCCAGCGGCCAGGCGACGCTGGCCAGGTTGAGCGCCCCGGTCGACTGTCCGGCAACCGAGAGGTAGACGACGTCGGCAGCGCCGAACAGCGCCAGGGCCGTGGCGATCAGCGGCCACGCCCCGTGTACGCGCCAGCGCGAGGTGGTGAGTGCCCCCGCGACCAGCCCGAGGAGGACGAGGTCGGCACAGGGGTAGGCGAGACTGACGGCGACCCCGAGAGCGCTGCCTTCGAGCGCGTCGAGCACGGGCGGGAAGATCAGGGCGGCGGCGACCGCGGCCACCGCGAGCGCACCGATCAGCCCGTCCATCCAGGCGAACGTGTCGACCCGCGCCGAGCGGCTGTGAAGCAGCAGCAGCAGGGCGCAGAAGGCCGCGGGATAGAAGGCGAGGAAGAGCGCGTCTGACGGCGACGGGAACGGGGCGGGGCTCGCGTAGTAGAGGACGGCCGAGTAGTAGGTCTGGCCGAGGGCCCAGAGCAGCATCCCGGTGCCGAGGCCGAGCCAGGCGAGTCGCTCGCCCGGCAGGCGAATCGCCCGGTAGAGGACCGCGAGCGCGGTCCCGAGCACCACTGCGTCGTAGACCCAGCGCCCGAAGGCGTCCTGTGTGCCGGGGCCGCCGATTGGCACCAGCGTGACCGCGGCGTAGGCGGCGAGCAGCAGCGTGAGCAGCCCGATCCACGCCGCGACGGCGGTTGCCGGGGTCAATCGGTGCAGGCCGGTTCTGTCCATACCTCGGCATCGGCTACGGCGCACCACGGCTTGAGCCGCTGGGCGGCGGCTCGCGGGGAGACGCTTCGGAGAAGAGCTCTCAAGACTTGTGCCCTGTTGAGGGGGTGCAGGGGCACCTGCATCCGCCCGAAGACCCCGTCAGCGGGCGAGGCGGAACATCGCTTCGTCCTCGTAGCACCAGCTCCAGTCCTCGCCCCGCTCGACCGAGCGGATCACCGGGTGCCCGGTCTCGGCGTGATGGGCGGTGGCGTGCTTGCCCTCCGAGTTGTCGCAGCAGCCGATGTGCCCGCAGCTCTGGCACATGCGCAGGTGGACCCACTGCATCCCCAGCTCCAGGCACTCCTCGCAACCGGCGATCTCCGTGGGAGGATCGAAGAACTGGATCGAGCTGAGATGAGTGCAGGCTGGAGCCGTGGTTCCACCTTAGCGACCCCCCTCGGCTCCCCGAAAGCTCCACATGCCCTAGGCGCTGTTTCGGGCGTCTCAAGCTTTTTAAAAGCTTGGGGACTTTGGTACCGGCTTCGCAGTCTCGAGCTTTCCGGGAGACGTGTGCTTCCGAGAGGGATGGCGGGCGCCCCTTCCCAAAACACTCAAGCGAGGCTCCCGCCGAGCGTTTTGGGAAGGGGCGCCCGCCATCCCATCCCAACAAACTCCCGGATCGCTGCTAAGGCGTAACGATCGCGAAGCCGGGGTCCGGTTCGTCAAGCAACCCGAGCAATTCGCCCAGCTTCACCCCGTCGCCCTCGACGCGGAGCCGACCGCTCTCGGCCAGCTCGGCGATGTCGGCGGTTTTGAGCAGGAGCTGGTCGAGGGCCTCGCGCTCGACCATGAGGGCCGCGTCGGCGGCGGGCTCGTGGTTGCCGGGCTTGTGGCGGAGGACGCCGTTGTGGACCGTGATCCGGTGCTGCTCGTCGGGGCCCGTGACCCGCCAGTCGATGCGCAGGTGCACGTCCCAGGCCTGCGGGCCGTTGAGGCGGATCGCCATCGCGTCGAGCAGCTGGCTGACGGTGAGGTGGGCGACCACGTCGGCCGGCGCCGTGGCGGTCGGCGTGCCGGAGACGCCCTCGCGCAGCTCCCTGGCGCCCATCAGGAAGAAGTTGCGCCAGGTCGCGTTCTCGGCGCCGAAGCCGAGCTGCTCGAGCGCGTCGGCCTGCAGCTCGCGGGCCTCGCGGTTGCCGGGCTCGGCGAAGACGAGGTGGTTGACGACCTCAGCCACCCAGCGGTGGTCGCCCCGCTCGAAGCTGGCGCGGGCCTTCTCCAGCAGGGCATCGGCGCCACCGGCGAGCTCGACGTAGCGGCGCGCCTGCTCGACCGGCGGGTGCTCCCAGAGGTGGGCGGGGTTGCCGTCGAACCAGCCCATGTAGCGCTGGTAGATCGCCTTCGTGTTGTGGCTGATCGAGCCGTAGTACTCGCGGCAGTGCCACTCCTCCGCGAGGCTGGGCGGCAGCTCGATCGTCTCGGCGATCTCCGGCCCGGTGAGGCCCTGGTTCAACAGCCGCAGGGTCTGGTCGTGCAGGTAGGTGTAGAGGTCGCGCTGCTTCTCGAGGTAGTCGACGATTGCCTCGCCGCCCCAGCAGGGCCAGTGGTGGCCGGCGAAGAGCACATCGGTCTCAGTGCCGAAGAGGTCGATCGCCTGGTCGAGGTAGTGCGCCCAAATGCGCGGATCGCGAACCAGAGCGCCGCGCGGGGTGAGGATGTTGTGCATCGAGCGGGCGGCGTTGTCGGCGATGCAGAGCGCCCGCACCTCGGGGAGGTGGATGTTCATCTCCGCCGGCGCCTCGGTTCCCGGGGTCATCTGGAAGCGCATGCGCACGCCGTCCACCGTCTCCTCCTGACCGGTCTCGGTCACGTCGAGGTTGGGCGGGAGCAGGGTGATCGTGCCGAGCGAGGTGGTCTGGCCGAGGCCGGCGCCGAGCTGGCCCTCGGGACCGCGTTCGAGCATCGCCCCGAACATGTAGCCGGCGCGACGGCCCATCGCCGTGCCGGCGAAGACGTTCTCGCTGACCGCGTGGTGGAGGAAGCCGGCGGGGGCAAGCACGGGGATGCCGCGGGAGTCGATCTCCTCCTGGGAGACGATGCCCCTGGCGCCGCCGAAGTGGTCGACGTGGCTGTGGGTGTAGATCAGGCCGGTGACCGGCCGCTCGCCGCGGTGCTCGCGGTAGAGGGCCAGCGCCGCCGCGGCCGTCTCGGCCGAGACGAGCGGGTCGATCACGACGATCCCCTCCTCACCCTCGACCACGTGCATGTTGGAGAGGTCGAAGCCCCGCAGCTGGTAGAGGCCCGGCGCCAGCTCGAAGAGGCCGGCGATGCGGCCGAGGCGTGCCTGTCGCCAGAGGCTCGGGTTGGCGGTCGCCGGCGGATCGGAGTCGAGGAACTCATAGCTCTCCAGCTCCCAGACGGTGCGGCCGTTCCCGTCCTCGATCCGCGCCGGCTCGAAGGGGGCGACGAGCCCGCGACGCGCTTCCTCGAAGTCGTCCATGCCTACCTGTTCGCCGAGGTCGCCAGGCGGGGTGCCGGCGCGTAGGCCTCGCCGTGTAGTGCTCGCAGCTCTTCGAGGATCGTTACCGCACGCTCGGCACCGATCAGTTCGGTCAGCTCCAGCGGCCCGCGGGGCCAGTTGAAGCCGAGCCGCATCGCCGTGTTCATGTCGGCGGGGGAGCCGACCTCCTCTTCGAGCGCGAAGGCGGCCTCGTTGGCGATCTGGGCGACGAGGCGGGGGAGGATGGCGGGGGCTGCTGGGTCGATCGCTGCCAGCGCCGCGGGGTCGAGAGTCATCCCTCCCGGCTCACCGCCTCCCTGTCGCGCAAGTTGGTGCGAGGGAACGGCGGAGCCCGGGCTCGGCGGGTCGCTGTAGTCATAGAAGCCCCGGCCGCTCTTGCGCCCCAGGTGGCCCGCGGCGACCAGCTCTTCCTGGATCGCGCTTGGGCGCCAGCGCTCGGGCTCGCCGCCCTGCGCGTAGAAGGAGCGGGCGACGCTGAGGTTGACATCAAGGCCGATCAGGTCGATCAGCTCGAAGGGGCCCATGCGGAAGCCGCCGCCGGCCCGGCAGACGCGGTCGATCGTCTCGGCGTCGGCGACCCCCTGCTCCAGCATCCGCAGCGACTCGAGGGTGAAGGGGCGGGCGAGGCGGTTGGCGATGAAGCCGGGACTGTCCTTGGCACGGATCGGGGTGCGGCCCATACGCGTGCCGACCTCCACCGTCGTATCCAGTGCCTCGGCGGAGGAGTCGGCGGTGGCGACGACCTCGACCAGCTTCATCAGCGCCGGCGGATTGAAGAAGTGCATGCCGACGACGCGCTCGCGGCCGGGGACCTCGGCGGCGATCGCGGTGACCGGCAGCGAAGACGTGTTGCTGGCGAGGATCGCCCCCGGTTTGCAGGCGGCGGCCAGGGAGGCGAAGAGATCGCGCTTCAGCTCGAGGTCCTCGGGCGCGGCCTCGATCACCAGGTGGCATTCGGCCAGGTCGCCGATGCTCTTGGCGGCGCCGACGCGAGCGCCGGCGAGGTCGGCTTCCTCTTCACTCCACAGCCCCTTCGTGGCGCCCTTTGCCAAGGCGCGGTGGAGGCGGTCGTTGGCCGCTTGGAGTGCCTCGGGCACCGGGTCGTGCAGGCGAGTCTCATAGCCGCCCAGGGCCGCGATCTGGGCGATGCCCGCGCCCATCGTGCCGGCGCCGACGACTCCCACGCAACCCACTGCCGATGGGCCGGAATCGTTGCTCACGGCGTCGATTTCGTCCCGTCGGCGGTCATTTCCCCTCGAACTTCGGCTCGCGCTTCTCGAGGAAGGCCTGCATCCCCTCAACCCGGTCCTCGGTCGCCATCGCCAGCTCGTAGAGGCGGCGCTCGTTCTCCAGGCCGGCGCTGAGCGAGGTCTCCTCGGCGCCCAGCACAGCCTGTTTGGCGAGCCTCGTGGCGATCGGCGGGCGTTCGGCGACGGTCTGGGCGAGGTCCATCGCCTCCTGCAGCCATTTGCCTTTCTTAACGACCTTGTTGACGAGGCCCATCCGCAGGCCCATGTCGGCGTCGAAGCGGCGGCCGGTCAGCACGTACTCCATCGCCAGCTGCTTGCCGAGCACGCGGGCGAGGCGCTGGGTGCCCCCGCCGCCGGGGATGATCCCGAGGGTGATCTCCGGCTGGCCGAACAGGGCCGTGTCGGAGGCGACGATCATGTCGCAGGCCAGCGCCAGCTCGCAGCCGCCGCCGAGCGCGTAGCCGGAGACGGCGGCGATCGTCGGTGTCTTGACCGCGCCGAGGCGGCGCCAGAAGGAGGAGGCCGGGTGGCGCAACGCCTCGGCGAAGCTGCGTTCGCTCATCGCCTTGATGTCGGCCCCGGCGGCGAAGACTTTCTCGGAGCCGGCGATGACGACGCAGCGGATGTCGGGGTCGGGGTCGAAGGCCTCCAGGGTCGCGGCGATCTGTTCCATCATCTCCGGCGAGAGGGCGTTGCGCGCCTCGGGCCGGTTGAGCCGGAGCAGGGCGACATGGCCGTCGCGCGAGATCTCGACCGGATCGGGCAAGTGGCTAGGCCCCCTCGACCATCGGGGTCATCGCGTTGACCCCGGTCGCGGCGCGACCGATGATCAGCTTCTGGATTTGCGAGGTGCCCTCGTAGAGGGTGGTGACGCGAGCGTCGCGCAGGTAACGCTCGACCGGGTAGTCGTCGACGTATCCGGAGCCGCCGTGGACCTGGATCGCCAGGTTGGCGCACTCGACGGCGGACTCGGTCGCGTAGAGCTTCGCCACCGAGGTCTCCATCGTGTTCGGCTTACCTTCGTCCTTGAGCACCCCGGCGCGGTAGACCAGCATCCGCGAGGCGTCGCGCTTGAGGATCATGTCGGCGATCATCTCCTGCACCAACTGGAAGCGGGCGAGCGGGACACCGAACTGCTTGCGCTCCTTGGAGTAGGCGACGGAGGCTTCGACGCAGCCTTCGCAGATGCCGACGCAGCCGGCGGCGACGCTGTAGCGGCCGTTGTCGAGGGCGCTCATCGCGACCTTGAAGCCGTCGCCGATCTCACCGAGCATCGCGTCCTCGCCAACCTCGACGTTGTCGAGCGAGATCTCGCCGGTGTCGGAGGAGCGCAGGCCGAGCTTGCCGTGGATCTCCTGGGTGGTGAAGCCCTCGCTATCGCAGGGGACGAGGAAGCAGGCGAGGCCCTTGTGCTTCTTCTCTGGGTCGGTCTGGGCGAAGATCAGCGCCACCTCGGAGAAGTTGGCGAGGCTGATCCACATCTTCTGGCCGCTGATCGACCAGCCGGAGTCGGTCTTGGTCGCGCGGGTGCGCAGATTGGCGGCGTCGGAGCCGGTGTCGGGCTCGGTCAGGCCGAAGCAGCCGAGCGCCTCGCCCGAGCAGAGGCGCGGCAGCCAGCGCTGCTTCTGCTCCTCGGTGCCCCACTTCTCGATCGAGCCGGCGACGAGCGACGTCTGTACCGAAACGACCGTGCGGGCGGAAGAGTCGGCGCGGCCTACCTGTTCGACGATCAGCCCGTAGCCGATGTAGTCGAGTCCGCGGCCGCCGTACTCCTCGGAAACCGGGGCGCCGAGGTAGCCGACCTCGCCCAGCTTGCCGGCTAGCTCGCGGTCGAAGCGGGCCGCGCGGTCGTTGTCGCGCACCCGCGGTGCGATCTCCTTGTCGGCGAATTCCCGCGCGGTTTCGGAGATCAGCCGCTGCTCGTCGGTCAACTGGAAGTCCATCTCATCCCTGCTTTCTCGGGTCCGTGTTCGGATCGTTCATCATCGAAGTTCGCGTCCCAGGGTCGCGGCGAAGGCCTCCTGGGCCTCGCGGGTGCGGGGACCGGCGGCGTCGGGAAGCTCGGTGCCGTCGATCGCCGACACCGCCTGGATCTCGCGCGTCGTGGAGGCAAGGAAGGCCTCGTGGGCAGCGCGCAGGTCGGCCACCGGCCAGGCGCCCTCCTCGACGTCGAGCGCCTTGACCAGGCGGTCTCGGGTGATTGACTCGAGCACGCCGTTGTCGAGCGCGGGAGTGCGCAAGGCGCCCTGCGGCGAGACCCAGAAGATCGAGGAGGTGGGGGGCTCCAGGACCGTGCCGTCGGGCTGGACGAGGACGGCCTCGTCGGCGCCCTGACCTTTGGCGAGCCGGGTCGCCTGCATGTTGGCGGCGTAGGAGAGCGACTTGACGCCGTTGAGGATCACGCTCGGGCAGTAGGTGACCGTGGCGACGCTGACGCTCTCCGCATGCGCCGGGATCGGCTCGGTCATCGCCAGGCGGCGGCCGCCGCGCGTGACGATCAACCGCAGCTGCCCGTCGGCGTCGCCCAGCTCGGCGAGCAGAGCGTCGATCTCCTCCTCCAGGGCGGCCCGGTCGAACTCGAGCTCGATCGCGGCGCCGGAGCGCCGGAGCCGGTCGAGGTGGTCGACGAGAGCGAACGGCCGGCCCTCGTAGAGCCGGATCACCTCGAAGGCGCCGTCGCCGCGGTAGAGCCCGTCGTCGCGCAGCGGTACGGTCGCCTCGGCGGTTGCCGTGATCCGCCCGTCCACGCTGGCCAGCTCTCTCAACTCAGTAGCCATCGGACGCGCGAGGCTACCTCAGACCGCTTCGAAGACCGTTGCCAGTCCCTGACCCACGCCAACGCACATCGTCGCGATGCCGAACTTGCCGCCGCGGCGGCGCAGC
Source organism: Solirubrobacterales bacterium (assembly GCA_025450585.1). GTDB lineage: Bacteria > Actinomycetota > Thermoleophilia > Solirubrobacterales > 70-9 > VRUE01. Next base: position 34,860 of record JANWHD010000038.1, on the reverse strand, counting down.
TCGCGGATCAGGGTGGTCGCGATGCGGGCGCCGGAGCAGCCGAGCGGGTGGCCGAGGGCGATCGCGCCGCCGTTGACGTTGAGCTTCCCCTCGTCGATTCCCAGCTCGCGGGCGCTGGCGATGACCTGGGAGGCGAAGGCCTCGTTGATCTCGATCAGGTCGATCTCCTCGAGGCTGAGGCCGGCCGCCTCGAGGGCGCGGGGGATCGCGAAGGCCGGGCCGATTCCCATGTAGGCGGGGTCGACCCCGGCGACCCCGAAGGAGACGACGCGGGCGAGCGGCTCGGCGCCGAGCTCCTTCGCGCCCGCCTCGGAGGCGATCAGCGTGCAGGAGGCGCCGTCATTGAGGGTCGAGGCGTTGCCGGCGGTGACCGTACCGCCCTCGCGGAAGGCGGGCCGAAGCTTCGCCATTCTCTCCGGCGAAGCATCGGCACGCGGGCCCTCGTCGGCTTCGACCAGGGCGGTCTCACGGCCCTGCGGCGCCTCGATCGGGACGATCTCCTCGGCGAAGATCCCGGCCTCGGCAGCGGCGACGGCGCGCTGGTGGCTGCGCAGGCCGAAGGCATCCTGGTCCTCGCGGCTGATCCCGTAGCGCTCGGCGACGTTCTCGCCCGTCTCGCCCATCGCCTCGGTCGAGACGCCGAGCTCGGCCATGCGCGGGTTGACCAGGCGCCAGCCGAGGGTGGTGTCGTGCATCGTCTGGGGCCCGCGCGGCAACCCGCGCTCGGGCTTGCCGACGACCCACGGTGCGCGGCTCATCGACTCGACGCCGCCGCCCAGGTAGAAGTCGCCCTCGCCGAGCTTGACGGCGCGGGCGGCGCAGTTGATCGCCTCCAGGCCCGAGGCGCAGAGGCGGTTGACGGTGGCGCCGGGAACCGTGTTCGGCAGGCCGGCCAGCAGGGCCGCCATCCGCGCGACGTCGCGGTTGTCCTCGCCCGCCTGGTTGGCGGCGCCGAGGTAGACGTCGGTTATCCGCTCGGGGTCGACGCCGGTGCGCTTGACCACGGCCGCGATCGTGTGCGCGGCCATGTCGTCGGGCCGGACCCCCGAGAGCGCGCCACGGTAGCTGCCCACCGGTGTGCGCACCGCGTCGAGTACGTATGCCTCCGCCACCGGGGGGATTTAAGTCGACCGGCGGGCTCGGCGTATCCTTCGCACCGTGTGGTTCGTGCTCGGAACGGTTGCGATGGTGCTGCTGATCGTCGGCGTCCTCTTCCTGATCGAGCACTTCTACACAGGCAACAACGCCGAACTGCTCGACTGGAAGCCGACCCGCTCGCCCGAAGTCGAGGCGCAGAACGAGATCGACGACGTGCAGCAGATGCTCGAGGCGCAGAACGAGATGCGCCGCCGCCGCGGTGCCGCCGAGCGCAGCGAGCAGGAGCTGCGCGAAGAGGTCGAGGCCGAGGAGCTGGAGCGACTGCGCCAGCGCTCCCAGGCGTCTTAGATGGTTGATCTAGGGCCGGCGTGGCGCGGGCGCTGATCGTCGGTTGCGGCTGCCGCGGGCGGGCCCTCGGGCAGCGGCTGCTGAAGGAGGACTGGGCGGTGCGGGGGACGAGCCGCAGGCAGGAGGGCCTGGCGGCGATCGAGTCGGCGGGGCTCGAGGCGGCACTTGCCGATCCAGAGCAGCCCGGGACCCTGCTCGAGCTCGTCGCCGACGTCGCCGACGTCTACTGGCTGCTGGGCTCGGCGGTCGGCAGCGAGGAGAACCTCGAAGCGATCCACGGCCCGCGGCTCGAGCGCTTCCTGGAGCGCCTGGTCGAAACGCCGGTGCGCCGCTTCGTCTACGAGGCCGGCGGCTCCGTCGACCCGGAAATCCTGGCGGGGGGCTCTGCCATTGTGCGCGCCTCTTCGGAGCGCTGGCGCATCCCGGTCGAGATCGTCGAGGTGGTCTAGCCGAGGCGGTCGAGCAGGTCGCCCAGGATGCGCGCTGTCGCGCCCCAGATGAGGTGGCCGTCTACCTCGTAGGTGGGGGTGTGGATCGGGACGCCGCGGCGGACGAGGCGGCGCATCTCGTAGCCGCTCTGCAGCCCTTCCAGCGAGAAGGCGAGGACCGTCTCCACCTCGGCGGGATTGGGCTGGAGGTCGAGCTCTTTCGGATCGGCGACGAGGCCGACATAGGGGTGGATCCGGTAGCCGGTGACGAAGGTCGCGGCGGGGGGGAGGGCGCCGCAGAGCTCGACCTGATCGGGGTCGAGGCCGATCTCCTCCTGCGCCTCGCGCAGGGCCGTTGCCATCAGGTCGGCGTCGGTGTCGTCCCTGCGCCCGCCGGGGAACGAAATCTCACCGGCGTGGCGGCGCATATCGGCGCGCCGCTCGGTGAAGATCAGGCCCGGCTCCTCGGGCCATCCGTGCAGCGGCAGCAGCACCGCGGCGTCGGTGCCGCCCCGCGCCTCCATCGCGTGCGCCTCCTCGGGCGTTAGCAGTAGCTCCGACAGCTCCGCCGATGGGCCGATATCCGGACCTGTGTTCCGGGTTTCGTCCCGTCGGCCGGTCAGATGATCACCTGGACGGTCCCGCCGTCGACCGACCAGGCGGCGCCGCTGACGTAGGAGGCGCGCTCGGAGCAGAGGAAGACGATCGCGGCGGCGATCTCCTCGGCCTGGGCCAGGCGCCCGATCGGACGCTTCGAGCCGGCCGTGGCCAGCGCCTCCTCGCGGCTCTCCGCTCCCGACATCCGGTGGGACTGGTCGAGCAGGCCGCCCGGCTCCATCCACATCTCCGATTCGACCGGGCCGGGGCAGATCGCGTTGACGAGCACGCCGTCGCCTGCGTGGCGGTCGGCGAAGAGCCGCGAGAGCGAGAGCTCGGCCGCCTTTGCCACCGAGTACTCGGGCATCGCCGCCGAGGGCCGCTTGCCCGCGGTCGAACAGACGTTGACGACCCGTCCCCAGCCGCGCGCGGCCATTGGCGGGATCGCGGTGCGCATCGCCCGCAGCGGCGCCATCACGTTGAGCTCATACTGGGCGCGCCAGTCCTCGTCGGGGACGTCGTCGAGGTCGCGCCACTGGGCGGTCCCGGCGTTGTTGACCAGGACGTCGAGCGCGCCGAAGCTCTTCTCGGCCGCCCCCAGCATCCGCTCGCCGGCGTCCTCGGCGGTGACGTCGAGGGCAAGCGTCTCGGCGCGGCCGCCCACCTCGGCCCCGGCCTTGGATGCCTCTTCTGCCGCTGCGGCCAAACGCTCCTCGTTACGCGCCACCAGTAGCACGCTCGCCCCCTCGGCGCAGAGCAGCCGCGCCGTCTCGCCCCCGATCCCACGGCTGGCGCCAGTGACGAGGCAGGCGCGTCCCCTCAGGCCGAGGTCCATCAGAGCGCCTCGACTCGCTCGGAGACGATGACCGGCGTCTCCTGCGCCAGCACCTTGTGCACGGGGCATTTGCCGGCGATCGCGACCAAGCGCTCACGCTGCTCGTCGCTCAGCTCCGGCGGCAGGCGAAGCGTGACTTCGAAGGAGCTGGGGGCGTAGCCCTCGTACTCGGCCTCGACGTCCACCTCGACCCTGCCGAGGTTCCAGCCCTTGCGCTCCGCGTACATCTCGATCGTGATCGCGACGCAGCTGGCGAGGCTGGCGGCGAGCAGGCGCGTGGGGGAGGGGCCGGTGTCGGCGCCTCCCGAATCGACGGGCTCGTCGACGAGGACGGTATGACCGCCCTCGATCTCGACCTCGTGGGCGAAACCTTCGCGGCGGCGGGCGACGACCTTCATCTAGGACTTGCGGCGGCCCTCGAACAGCGCCGGGTCGTCGACGTCGGCGAAGCGGGCCATCGCGTAGGCGAGGTCGGAGGCGCGGTTGACGAAGTGGATCACGGTCTCGCTCGCCAGCTCTCCGGCTTCGGCGAGGGCGGCGATGCGGCGCTCGGCGCGGCGGATCGCGGTGCGGGCGACGTCGAGCTGGGCCGAGAGCTGGTTGCCGCCGGGAATGACGAACTGCGGCGGCAGCTCGACCTCGGACATGTAGCGGTCGATCCGCTGCTCCAGCTCGGTCACCATCTCCCCGGTGGTGCGGCTGACGCCGTCTTCGAGCCGCTCGGCGGCCTCCGGCGCGGTCGCCAGCTCGGCGCCGGCGACGAAGAGGTCGTCCTGGAGGCGCAGGATGTCGGCGGCCAGCTCGGCCTCGCCCGCGTCGCAGAGGGCGCGGGCGACGCCGAGGTGCGAGCAGGCCTCGTCGAGCGAGCCGTAGGCCTCGGTGCGGTCGTGGTGCTTGGGCACGCGACCGCCGTACCAGAGCGAGGTCGTCCCGTCGTCGCCCTTCTTTGTGTAGATCTTGACCACGGCCCGACGATCCTACGCCCGGACCCTGCAAACCTGCGCATCTCGGGGTCTTCGGTCGGTCGTTCGCTCACGCACTAGAAGTGCGCTCGCTTCAACTCCCTCCCTGCATCCCCCGACCTGCTTGGTTTTCGGGCCCGGGGTCACGCAAGCGGGTTGAAGACCAGGCCGGTCAGCACCTTGGGGTAGAAGTAGGTCGACTTCGGCGGCATGTTGGCGTCGCTCTCGCAGATCGCCTTGGTCTGGTCGACGGGGATCGGGCGCAGGACGAAGGCGACGTCGTAGGTGCCGTCGTCGATCAGGCGCAGCGAGTCCTCGACGCTCTTGGCGTAACCGATGCCGCGCTTGGCGAGGATGTCGTCTTCGCTCAGGCCGGCGATGCCCTTCAGCACCAGGGTCTCGAGGATCGCCGCGTCGAGGCGGCGGTAAGCCTCCGGCATGCCCTCGAGCAGCCGGTCGAGCTCGGCCGTGTCTTTCAGCCGCAGGCGGAAGGCGCGCTTGTGATGGGAGTCGTAGAGGCCGAAGACGCCGACGCCGTCCTCACCGAGCGGGTCGACGCGGTCGGTCTCGACCTCGGTCACCTCGAAGAGCTCGCGCAGGCCCTCGCCGAGGCGCTGCTGGCGCTCCGGGTCCCCGGCAAAGCCGGAGAGCAGGCGGTGGGTGGGGAAGATCGAGAGGCCGGGATCGTCGAGGCCGGTCAGCGCCATCAGCGTGTAGTTGTGGTCGCCCTCGCCGCCGATCTCGTCGCGGTAGGCGATCGCGGTCTCGTAGCGATGATGGCCGTCGGCGATCAGCAGCTGGGCATCGGCGAGCAGCGCGGTCAGCTCGTCGTGGATTCCCGGATCGTCGATCCGCCAGATCCGGGTGACCGTTCCGCTCGCGTCGGTCGCCTCGCCCCAGGGCTCGTCGAAGCCCACCTCCCTCTCCACCAGTGGCCACGGGTCAAGCGTGCTGAGCGAGAAGATCGGCGAGAGGTTGCAGCGCGTCGCGCGCATCAGTTCCAGGCGGTCCTGCTTGGGGCCCGGGAGCGTGCGCTCGTGCGGGAGGACCTGGCCGGTGTCGAAGTCCTCGACCCGGACGCGGGCGAGAATGCCGTGGCGCGTGTGCGCGGAGCCGTCGGGGCCGCTGTACTCCTGCTCCATCGCCCAGATCGAGGGCTCGGAGTCGGCGACGAGGGCGCCGGCCTGCTTCCAGGCATGGATTGCCCGGGCCGCCTGCGCGTAGGGATCCTCGCCGTCCTCGGCCTGGGGCCCGGTCTCCCCGTAGGGCTTGGGAAGGTCGATCGCGACCGCGTTGTAGGGCGAGCGCTCCAGCAGCTCGGCGCGCGTCGCGGTGTCGATCACGTCATATGGAGGAGCGACGACGTCCTGCAGCGAGCCGACCGCATCGAGGTCGTAGTGCAGGGCTTTGAGGGGCAGAACCTCGGCCATCGGCCGAAACCTAGCGGTTCCGCGGCCGGGCCCTCGATGCGGCTGAGAGGAGTCGAACCTCCACGGAGTTTCCTCCACACGGATCTGAACCGTGCGCGTCTACCAGTTCCGCCACAGCCGCGAGGGCAGGCAATTTAGCGGTTCCCCGATCCCGACCCTCCGACCCCCGGCGCGACGGACCACCCGCTCCGCTCGCTAAAATGCCCGTTCCCTTGCCGCTATCGTCTAGGGGACTAGGACGCCGGATTCTCAGTCCGGAAACCGGGGTTCGAATCCCCGTAGCGGTACTCCACGAAAACCCCGCAAATGCGGGGTTTTTTGTTGACTGAACGCTGCTCAGATCGCCTCTTTGTCCCAAAGTTTGTCCCGAGTCCGTGCTAGAAATGTTGGGACAAAGTTTTGAGCGAGAGGCAGGTGAGCGTGATGGCACAGCAGACGAGACGGGCGATCAGCGGCCACGTCTTCAAGCGCGACGGCAAGCGCGGCGGGGTCTGGTACGCGAAGTATCGGCTGCCGGACGGGCGCCAGGTACAGACCCGGATCGGCCCGCACTGGTCCGGCCGCAAGCAGGCGCCGCCAGCCGGGAGCTACACCAAGGCGAGCGCGCGAGCATGGCTCGACGACACGCTCGCCAAGGCCCGCCGGGGAGAGCTGCCGGGGATGGTCAGAACCGGCACGACCTTCGCCGCCGCCTGCGATGAGTGGCTCGCCTACAAGCGCGACCGCAAGGTCAAGCTCTCGACCCAGATCGACTACGAGCACATGGTCGACCGCATGAAGAAGGTGTTCGGAGAGAAATTCGGAGCCCGCATGAAGCTGGAGGACGTGACCCCCGAGATGGTCGAAGGCTTTCGCGACGCGCTGATCGCCGAAGACCTCGCCGATCGCACCGTCAACAAGTACCTGACCGTGCTGCACGGGCTGTTCGTCTGGGCGCAACGTCGCCACAAGCTGCCGGCGAATCCCGTGGCGAACGTCGAGCGGCGCCCGCACGCGAAGCGCGGCAACATCGACGTCTTCTCGCGCGAGGAGGTGCTCGCCCTCGTCCGCGCCGCCGCTTCCGAGCAGGACGGAACGGTCTACCTGACGGCGGCCTTCACCGGCCTGCGCCTCGGCGAGCTGCTCGCCCTGCGCTGGCGCGACGTGGACTTCGCCAACAGCGCGATCCACGTCCGCCAGAGCTTCACCAACGGACGGGTCGACACGCCCAAGAGCGGCCAGGAGCGAGTGGTGCCGATGGCCGACGAGGTAGCCGAGGCCCTCGCCAAGCTCGGCAAGCGGGAGAGCCACGCTGGCGCTGACGATCTTGTCTTCTGTGGCGCCAAGGGCGGCCACCTCGCCGGCCACAAGCTCCGCGACCGCTACAAGACGGCCCTAGAGAAGGCTGGCCTGCGCGAGCTGCGCTTCCACGACCTTCGCCACACCTTCGGCACCCACGCCATCCGCGCCGCCGACTCCCGCGAGGTCATGGAGTGGATGGGCCATCAGGACCTCGCGACGACCCAGCGCTATCTCCAGTTCAAGCCCCGCCAGGATGCGGCCCGCCGAATCTCGGAGGCCTTTCGAGACAGCGGCGCAACTGAGGTGACGGACCCGGTGGGCTAACCCACCGGTACCGAAGAAGAGCCATCCCATCCCATCCGAGCTCGGCGATACAAAGCGGCTACGCGCCAAGCCAACCGGAAGGCAGTCTAGATGGCAACTACGAAGAGGATTTTTATCGGCTTTGCGGTCGAGGACAAGAAGTACCGCGATCTCCTGCGTGGCCAGTCAAAACTCGGCAACTCGCCGATCGACTACACCGATATGTCAGCCAAGGAACCGTGGGACAGCTTGTGGAAGACGAAATGTCGGCAGCGCATTAAGGGCTGCGATGGGTTCATCGCGCTATTGAGCAGGAACGTCCGAAACGCCGATGGTGCGCGCTGGGAGATCAAGTGCGCAGCTGAAGAGGGCATCCCGGTTCTCGGCGTCCACATCTTCAAAGACGACGACTACAAGCCGCCGGAGATCCAGGGCAGGCGCGTCATCCGCTGGACTTGGGATGGGATCGGCAACTGGATCAACCGCCTGTAGCGATGGCGGAAGACCCAGCAGCCCCATCGACCGAGGCGCGCGCCGCCGTTGCCGCGGCCGAGTTGCCGGGTAACTACTTCGAGCTCTACAAGCTCGCGGTGGAGATGGCGGATCGCATTTCAGCACGCCGCGGAATTGCCAACAGCTTTTTCCTCACGGTCAACACGGGCATCGTCGGGGTGCTGGGTAGTCAGGATGTTCGCTGGTATCTCCCCGCAGCGGGCATCGTCTTCGCGGTGACTTGGTGGGGGCTTCTCAAGAGCTACCGCGATCTGAATGCTGCCAAGTTCGAAATCATTCTCGCAATGGAGGAGCGCCTTCCAGTTCGGGTCTACGGCGACGAGTGGGACCGGCTCCGTCGTGGCCCTGCGCGCTTTGGTTTCCGTCGCGATGCGCTGCGGACATGGCTAGGTCAATACCGGGAGTTGGGCCAGATTGAGCGGATCGTTCCCTGGGTCTTCACGGCCATCTATCTCGCGGAGATTGTGCGACAGTTTGTGGCGTGACCTACCTCGATGAACTTGCCGATGAGATCGAGCGGCACGTTCCTGCGGAGGTTCTGCCGGATGACGACATCCGCTCGCTCTTTCGGCTCTATGCCTTGCTTGCTCTTGCCAAGGGAAGCTCTGTAGAAGTCGCCGATGTCCACAACGCGTGGGCGGCGTGGATGCAGGAGCGCGACCCAAGCCACCGTTCGCTCAGGCCGTTTGAGGAGTTGGACGCTGAGACACAGGCGTCCGATATTCCTTTCACCGAGGCGATCCGAGAAGTCGCCGAGCGGCTTGGGCAAACGCCGGCATGACCTTGCGAGCATAGGCAAGGCTGCACAGCTAGCGCCTGACACTGTTCTGTCCCACCCATCGCGCGAGGTCGGCGCGTGTGAACCGCAGCCCACGCCGGCCGATCCTGACGCATGGCAGCCCGCGCGAGCGGACCAGCTCGTAGAGCGTGCTGCGTGGGATATGGAGAAGCTTGGCGGCCTCGCGGGCATCGAGCAGCGGTTCGGCAAGTAGATCGTGGTCTGCCATCTCTATCTCTGTTGTCAGATCAGGGCGGCCAACCCGTCGGGTGGATTGCCGGATATGTCCGCGAGGGCAGTCAGGCGCCCCCGGAAATTGCCCGTTGCCCGGCCAACGGGTGGGTGTGTCTCGTCCACGAGGCTCACGCCTTCCCTGTCCAACGCGGACCGCAAATGCATCGGCCATAAGCCACCCAGCCAGCAAGTCAGTCAGCCAGCTAGCAACCACCACCCAGACAGAGAGCCATCAGAGCCAGTCAGAGCACCAGCACCAGGCCCGACTCCAGCACCTCCGAGCAGCCATCCCCGAAGGCACCCAGGCAGCCCTCCACCACCACAGCCACCACCCTCACGCCCTATCACTCTGCGAGAGATTTGTTAAGAAAGCGGCGGATTCGCCCTCCTGATTGGACAGAGAGGGTGATGATCAGCATCGGCAAGCTCGGAGCAGGCCAGGAGAACTACTACCTGGAGAAGGTCGCCGAAGGCGCCGAGGACTACTACTCCGGCGAGGGCGAGGCCCAGGGCGAGTGGATGGGAGATGCCGCCGAGGAGCTTGGGCTCTCCGGGGAGATCGACCCCAAGCAGCTCACCGCGATGCTCACCGGCAACAACCCAGCGACCGGCGAGCCGCTCGGCCTGCGGGCCGTCGGCGGCAGGGCTCCGGTCCCCGGCTTCGACCTGACCTTTTCCGCCCCCAAGTCGGTATCGCTCACCTGGGCACTCGGGGGTCCCGAGGTTGCCGGCCAGGTAGCCGAGGCCCACGGCAAAGCAGTACAAGCCGCCCTCTCCTACATGCAGCGCGAAGCATGCTGGACGAGACGCGGAGCCGGAGGCTGGGAGTTCGTCAAGGGCAACGGCTACCTCGCCGCCGCATACGTCCACCGCTCCTCCAGAAACGGCGACCCCCAGCTCCACACCCACGTCCTCGTCGCCAACGCGACCAAGGGGCCGGACGGCAGGTGGTCGCGCCTCTACCACCCGGCGATCTACGAGCACGCCAAGACCGCCAGCTACCTCTACGAGGCCCACCTGCGCCACGAGCTGAGCCGAAGCCTCGGGGTCGAGTGGCAGGAGGTCCGCAAGGGCATCGCCGAGATCGAGGGGTTCCGCGACGAGTGGCTTCGCACCTTCTCGACAAGGCGCGCGGAAATACTCGAGGCGGCCGGTCCCGACGCCTCGGCCCGCGCCCGCCAGATCGCCACGCTGACCACCCGCCACGTCAAGGAGCGCGAGGCAACGCCTGAGACCCTGCGCGAGCGCTGGCAGACGAGGGCGGCGGAGATCGGCCTCGACCGCGAGGCAATCGCCGCGACCCTCGGCAAGGAGGTGCAGCTCGCGGCGAAGCTGACGCTCGACCAGCTCGACCGTCAGGTCACCGCCCATGCCTCCCACTTCGACCGCCGCGAAGCGGTGCAGGCCGTCGCCGATCTCCTACCCAACGGAGCGCCCGCGCAAGAGGTCGAGGCAGTCGCCGATGCCTTCCTCGCCTCCGATGCCGTGGTCCGGGTCGCCGAGAGCGCCAAAGGCGCGCGCTTCACCACGCAGCGCATCTGGGAGCTGGAGCGTGGAGCGCTGGAGGCGGCGAAGCGGATGGCAGGCGAGCCGCGCGGCGTGGCGGGCGAGTTGATCGGCGCACAGGTGACTTGCTCGCGCCCGACCCTGAAGCCCGACCAGCGCGAGATGGTCAAACGCCTGCTCGCCGGTCGCGAGGGGATCGTCGTCGTGATCGGGGAGGCCGGGACGGGCAAGAGCTTCGCCACAGTCGCCGCCGCTGAAGGCTGGGCGCAGGCCAGCTACGAGCTGCGAGTCGCGGCACCGACCTGGCGAGCGGCGAACGTGCTGAAGAGCGAGGGCCTTGAGGCGACGACCGTCGCCGGCCTGCTCAGGGACCTGAATCGCGACGAGGTCGTTCTCTCCTCGCAATCCATCCTGCTCGTGGACGAGGCCGGGATGGTTGGCTCCGAGGACTTGGCGAACCTGATCGGCCACGCCGACGCCGCTGAGGCAAAGCTCGTCCTGATCGGCGACTCCCAGCAGCTCGGCGCGATCGAGGCGGGCGGTCTGTTCGCCGCGATCGCCGAGCGCAGCGACCCGATCGTCCTCGACGAAGTGATCCGCCACAACCACGAGCTTGATCGCGATGCGGCGAAGCTGATCCGCGAGGGCGAGGGACGCGAAGCGCTCGCCCTCTACCGATCCGCAGAGAGGGTCACCGTCGCGCCCGACGCCGAGGCGCATCGGCAAGCGATGGTCGAGGATTGGTGGCGCTCTGTCCGAGAGGGTGAGGACGCGCTGATGGTGGCGAAGCGAAACGCTGACGTCGAGCGGCTGAACGCCACAGCTCGCGAGGTGATGCGATCCGAAAGACGATTGGGCGAGAAGGAGATCGAAGTCGGCGATGCCCGTTTTGCCGCTGGCGATCAGGTCATCACCCGCGTCAACGACCGGGCCAACGACATCTACAACCGCGAGCGTTGGGAGGTGGTGGAGGTCGACCCCGAGAAGGGACGGATTGTCCTCAATGGGATCGACCAGGCGCGGACGGTCGAGGTCGGTCCCGACTACCTCGCCCAGACCAACCTCGGCGGCGACGTGCCTGCCCTGCAGCACGCCTACGCCGTCACCACCTACTGCGCCCAGGGCACCACCGTGGACCGCGCCTACGTGATGGCCGATCCCTCGATGGACAAGCAGGAGCTCTACGTCGCCACGTCGCGCAGCCGGGAGGAGACCTACCTCTACGCGACACCGGAGATTCAGGCTGAGCGCAACGAGTACGCGCCGAAGCCGCCCGAGCGCGATGCCATCGGCCACATCGCCGAAGCGGCGGAGCGCGACCGAGCGCAGACGGCAGCGCACGACGAGGCGCTGCGCTCAGAACTGCGCAAGCTGCCGACGCAGGAGATTGCAGCGAGGCGGGAGGCGCTGGATACCCCGGCGCGCGTCGAGGCCCGCGAGGAGCACGAGTACGCACGCCAGCGCGAAGCGGTCCAGTCGCGCGTGGCGCAATACGAGCGGGCCGTGGCGAACCGCGAAGCCGTCGAAGCGCTCGGCTGGCGCGAGCGCCGCCAGAAGCTGCCCTACGCCCGCGAAGGCGAGGAGCTGCTCCGCGACCGGCTGGATGAAAACGTCGCCAAGTTGGAGAGCATGGAGCCGCCGGGCACGGCACTGCGGCGTGAGCGCGCCATCGCCGATCAGCTGCTCGCCGAGCGCGAGGAGCAGATGCTCACCGCCATTCGCTTCTCACCGCCCTCCTACGTCGTCAAGGAACTGGGGGAAAGACCACGCGATCCGTCCAAAGGCAGGGCGTGGGACCGTGGCGTCAAGGAGATTGAGAGCTATCGCCAGGAGTACGGCGTAACCGACAAGCGCCGCGCTTTCGGTCGCGAGCCCGAGTCAATTTCCCAGCGGGCGGCACGCGAGGCCGCGCAGAGGAGACTCCGCGAGACGCAGCTCCGTCTCGGCCGGGAGCGCCAGCTCGCCCAGGAGCGGAAGCGCGTGAGGAGCATCGAGGGAGGGTTCAGCATCGGCCGCTGAGGCCCCGACCCGCTCGATTGTGACACCGCGCTCGCGGCCGTCAACCCCCTGCGGGGGTCGGGCGCTGCGCGCCCTTGACTGCCGCTTCACGCGGTGCTGTTTTGGCGGGTAGGTCGGGGCGGTGGGATGCTTGCGCTCGGCCAGGGATTCGACCTTGACCGCAAGCTTTGCGATGATTTCTCCGGATGAAGCAGCAACTCCACATCAAGGTCAGTGGTGGCCTGGAGGGCGATTTCGTTGTCACCGAGGAGCGTGGTGGAGACGAGTTCGTCATCACGCGCGAGTCCAGTCCCTCGTTGAAGGAGATTCGCGAGCGCGCAGGCGCTCGTGAGGCAACCGACGAGGAGTTCGCTGCCTTTGAGGCCGAGCACGGGCCGTTCCTCCCGCCTGACGGCGAGGGGTAGAGCTTGACGCAGGGGAGGCCGCCCGCGCCGGTGGTCTTTGACGACGCTCTGTTTGACGCAGACATTGAACGGGCGAGTGAAGCTGGGGCGGAGGCCGCCCGGGCTGCGCGGAAGCGCTTCGAGGGCGGAGGTGCACCGCGCGACGAGCTGCGTCTATGCGAAGCCGAAGGATCTGAAGGCGCCCAACTGCCCCACTGCCTCAAGGTCTATCTGCCACCTCCCGCGGGCCGCTTTGGGATGGTGCTCCAGGTGGAGGTCGTTGGTGGCCGCGGACAGTTGCGCTACGTCGCGTTCGGCGTCCGCCACCACCCTCCCGAGTCGAATGCCGAGACTGTCTACGGGATCGCGCACCGTCGCCTTCGCGGCTAGCCCTCAAACCTCTCGGCAGCCTTCGCCAGCTCGGAGACCCGGACGCCGAGCGCCGCCGCAATCGCTTGGACGGTGCCCCAGGTCGGGTTGGCTTCACCACGCTCAATGACTCCAAGCGTGCCCCAGGTGACGCCAGCTCTCGGCGCGAGCGTCTTCAGTGTCTCGCCGCGCTTCTGACGTAGCTCGCGGATCGCCGTGCCGAGGGCGGGCTGCGGGAGATTTCTATGTGCGGTCTTGCGTTTACGGTTCGCCATATATTCCTGCTACGCTTCCGCCCTAAACATAAGTGGGGCCGCGTGCTGAAGACACCGGCCCCGTGGCGACGGGTCAAGGGTCTCTCGCCCCGCCGCAGCGGAACGGTATCGAGGTACTGGCCCCAAGAAGCGGCCCCCGGCGGCGCGTCAACGCCAACCGAGGGCCTGACCACAAGGAGGCGTAGCTCCTCATGGCTGACGAGAACCCTACGGGTCGCGGCAAAGCCGTCGCCCTCAAACTCCCCGCCGAGCATGTCCGCTTCATGCGCGGCATCTTCACGAGCGCCTGCGCGGCCGTCAGGGACGAGCTGAGGGAGTACCCCGACCAGCTCAAAGACCCTGACCACCTGCACCGCGAGGTGGCCGCCTACGGCCGGCTCCTCACGGCGCTTGGCGAGCTGGTGATCATCCCGGACCGCGACGTGCGCGATCTCGTCGGCGACCTCGCTCAGATCATCGACGACACCAACGAGTACAAGCGGGTGATCGCTGAGCACGAGGCCCTGCACGACCTGCACGCGCAGCTCGGGGGAGGGGAGGGCCGACGATGATCGACCTCGCTGCTCGCTTCGGGGACAACCTGGCCCGCCATCGCAAGCGCGCCGATCTCTCTCAAGAGGACCTGAGCTTCCTCGCCTCGCTACACCGGACCGAGATAAGCCAGCTTGAGCGGGGGCTGCGCCTTTGCCGCATCGACACGTTGATCAAGCTGACGTGTTCCCTCGAAGTCTCCGCCGACGACCTGCTCGCCGGAATCAATTGGTCCCCCGGCGACTACAGGCCGGGCGGCTTTGTGGAGCGGAGCGAGAGGTGAGGGTCGCAGATCAGTTCGGCCACAACCTGGCCTACTGCCGCAGGCGGGCGAAGCTCTCCCAAGAAGAGCTGGCGGTTCGGGCTTCACTGCATCGCACGGCGGTCGGCCAGTTGGAGCGCGGCGAACGGGTGGCCCGCGTGGACACCGTGATCAAGCTCGCCGGCTCCCTCGGCATCCCGCCCGAAGAACTGCTCGACGGGATGGGCTGGGATGCCGGCGGAACGCGACTCGGGCGGTTCACGGAGGGGGAGCACTGATACTCAAGGTCGCAATTGCCGGAGGGTGGCTCGTGTGCGGGAGACAATTTCCCGCAGCCTGACGGGATCAGGACTGTCTACATACTCCATCTCGATTCCGTCCGAGGTACCTCCTGGCATCTTCCTATTGAGCGCGTCAGCCTGGACATAGACCTCGCCCAATACCTCTCGGGCATCACCCGACCGAGCGCTCACGGCAGCCTTGTGATTGTGGTAAGCCGCTGAGGGAAGAGAGAACTTATATCCGTAGTAGTTCGCGTTGATCGCGTCGGCCAGACGGTCGTCAATGGTCGCGAGCTCGTCGAGCAGATTGTCAATGGCGGAGGCGAACTCCTCACTAGTTTCCCCCGCTGTTGCGGTCTGATGAGCAGCGGTCGGCAGATGCGGCGCGAGCCGGCGTGCCACATGCTTCCACGGCCAGGACCAGTTCCAGATTAGGCCGATAAGAAGTGCTAGAAGGGCCACGCCGACGATTGAGAACAGAGCGATGCTGAGAGTCTTGCTCGGCTTGAGAGTCAACTCGATCGCCAGCGGCAAGGCGATGGCCAAGACCCAGATTGCGGTTGCTCTCCATTTCACATCATCGAGTCTAGGAGTGGGAGAGGCTGGATCAGATGCGCAGTGCTGAGGCACTGCGCCTGCCTCACGGTGCTGCCTCGTCCTCCAGATGATCGAAAGCGAAAGGGGTGGGTTTCGCGAGGGCGGGCGCGACAACCGAGCAGCGACGCGATCTGCTCTGCCTGCCACCAAAAGCTGACCGCAAAGCGCGGGAACGCGGGTAGTCGGTGTCGCTTCTGCCTGCTGTAATTCCCGCCGTGTCCACCCCCGACATTGACTTCACGTCGCGGACCAACGCCGAGGCATTCCGCTGCCCCCGTTGCGGTGCTCGCCCGGGCGCTCATTGCACGGGGTCGAGGCACAAGCCCCGCGAGTCCTGCCACAAGGAGCGGCACGAACGAGCGCTGGCACACCTGGAGGTCGCGGGGTCCTGGGAAGTCGCGCGGCAACTAGAGAAGTAGGTTCCGGCCAATGCGTCAGCTAGACGACCGGGCCGCGCGATGGGAATGGGGCGACTTGACGCCGACCCGCGAGGCGGACACGCCCACCCTCCGGGCGCTCAACGCCCACGCGGCCGAGCACGGTCACTTCGCCGTATCAGGGGAGGGGGTCAAGGCACTAGACCCGGACGCGATCCACGTCGGGATTCCGTTCTACGTGTTCGACCTGGCCGACGCTGACGAGACGGGTGGGCGACCCCTCCCGAAGGATGGATGGCTGGGTGTTGCGTGGGCGGCGATGGTCCAGGGCGGCGGCGGCACCGGCATGTTCATCGCCTGTCGGGCCAGTGCCTACTTCGAGCTGCCCGAGGGGACCTTGCCCGACAAGCACCTGGACCAACTCATGACCGGTGCGCGCCGCTACATGGAGAACGTCGCGGCGAAGGGCCGGTTCATCATCGAGGACTAGGCGGATCCCGTTTTGACCCACGCGACCCGCAATTTTCGGACGCTTCAAGTGCTCGATCCAGAGTGGGATCACGATTGCTCCCGCGATCTCGGCCAAGCCCAGACACCCGATGGTCCGATTTTGGGCTGCGTGCCGGACGGGGCCTCCGGTGTCCCTCCGGCGATGGCTAGATCGGGTCGCGGTTGAGACGCAAGTCGGTGCGGTTATGCCGTCGTTGTGGAGCAGAAAGCGGGCCGAGCATTTGATCCCACCGGTCTCGGCCTCGACGGTGACCTCGTAAGCGTCGTGGGGGAGTTCAAGGGAGAGAGGTCGGCGAGGGGGCCGTTGGGCACGGTGGCGATGGTTAGCGGTTCTCGGCCGATTTGGGTCGCGACTAGAGATTGCCCCTTCTTGTGGGGGTGCCGGGCCAAAGGTCCGGATCGCCCACTACAACAAGGAGGCATAGATGCCGAATTTTGACCGGACCATAGACAGCCGCTGGCGCCCGGATTTCGCGTCGAGCCAGAGGCGAGTTCGCCAAGAAGGCGCCGAGGAAAAGGAAGCGGATCGAGAGGTAGCCCTGATTCCCCCTGGGGACCGGGAGGATTTCGAGGACTACGACGTCCAGACGAAGGCCCTGATGCGCCGCTTGGAGGCGCTCGAACGCCGGCCGCATGGCGAGCGGATCACGAAGCTCGTCAGCGAATGGGACTGGATCGACAAGATGAAGGGCTACGAGGAAAAGCAACGATTCCTCGAGCCCTTGATCTGCGCCGCCCAGCGGCGGCCGGAAGAGAATGAAGACCTCCTGATCTTCTTGATGCTGGTCTTCGAGCCGGTCCGCCGCTCCGTCAGCAAAGTGTTCATCAACGTGCACTCGGGACTAGGGTCCGCGCCGAAGGACATGAACTGGACCAACCGGGCCGAGGCGCGACTGATCGAGCACGTCGAACGGCAGGACCTGTTCGACGTAACTCGTGAGGCCTCTCTGGAAGCGCTCTATCAGTTCCCGTCGCCGCCGCCGGACCATTTCTTTCGCTGGCTGCGCGAGGCGATCGCCCACCGGGCATTGAACAAATTGCGCGGTGACCTTCCGTCCGCCGCCACCTCGTCGCTTTCAGGAGAGGAGGCGGAGGCGATCCAGCTTGCTCTCGCAGGGTTCGAGCGTGTCGACGGGCCAGCGATGGCGGACCGCGGCGGTATGCGGGAGTGGCGCAGCCACATCCCTATGAGGGATGTCTTCGACGTGGTTGAGGACTTCTTCCAGAACGAGGACGTGCGGGAAGCTTGCAAAGCAGCTGTCGGCCGTCTGCCTGAACGTCAGCGAGAAGTGATCAACGGCTACTTCTTCGAGGAACTCAAGGTTCCGGAGATCGCTGCTCGCCGAGACGTCAGCAAGAGCACGATCTACAACCAGAAGCGACATGCCGAAGCGAATCTTCACGACGACGATCTCTTCTTCTCGTCGTTGCTCGGGCTGGAAAAAGTTCGCGACCGAGCCCGAGCGGAACGCCTCGCGGCTAAGTATCCGGACGGGGCCTACCCGGGCGGCAAGCGCATCGTTTACATCGAGGCCGCGTAGGAGGGTCAACGAGCTAATGGCGGATAGTCGCCCGTATGGCGACGAGAAAGGACACGGCACGGATTGAACTCGGGACCGAGCGAGTGCGTGAGCGCATCGCCCGCATTGAGCTGCGGTCCGCGAGGGTCCAGCTGCAAATCGCTTGGGTCAGACTCGCGACAGTGGCGTTGGGTAGCTGCGTTGCCGTAGTTGTATTGCTGCTTCGCCTTTAGTTTGCGGTGTCGCTCTTGGACGAAAAGGAGACTTTGTCCCCAAATTTGTCCCCGACTCCACCGATCTATGCGGAACCCAGTCGAACTCCTTGGACTCAGCAGGCACAAATCAACCGCAAATGGCTTGTTAGAGCCAATTCTCAGTTAGCAGGTGCCAGAGTCCGGAGAGCGACTCAATGTCGCCCGCAGTTATCGTCGCTTCCGCAGCAGTCTTTCGGGTACGAGCCGTTCTCAATGCTCGGGAAACCTATAGGATGCAGCCGATGGAGGGGTCTCGGCGGGCGATCGAAAAGCGCAAGGCTGGCGCGAGTGGGGAGGTAACGGTGCGTAGGACATGGGGATTGATCGTCGCGATGCTCGTGATCGCGCTAGCGGTTCCGGGTGTCGCTAACGCCGCCTTCTTCACCGTCAACAGCACGGCAGACGAAGCGGACCTCTCTCCGGGGATGGCGGGCTGCCTCACCGCAGCGGGGAAATGCACTTTGCGCGCCGCGATTGAAGAATCAAATTTGGCGAGTGCCTCCGTCAACGAAATCGTGTTCGACGACGGCGTATTCTCCGGTCAAGCGGCCGGAACCATCGATCTCGGCGGCGGGCTTCCAACTATCACCGAGCCCGTCCTCATCGAAGGCGGTCGCTGCCAGACCGAATCTGGAGTCACCGGACCCTGCGTGACGATAAACGGAACCAACTCCTCGGCCGCGCTGACCGTCGAAAGCGATGAGACGGTCATTGGCAATCTTCACATCCTCAACGCATCGATCGGCATCAAAGTCGCTGCTGGCGAAGGATTCGAACTCCTCGGAAACTGGTTCGGAGGTGGTCCGCGCAGTGGGCCGATGCTGGGAGGTGCCGGGACGGGCATCCTGGTCGGGCCAGGATCCGGGGGTGGCGTCGTGGGCGGAAAGGGACCCACGGATGGGAACCTTTTCATCAGCGGGGGCACCGGGATCGAAATCCACGGGGCTAGCCACGTGAAGGTCTTGGGGAACCGGTTCGGCTTCGAACCCGACGGAACCGCTGCGGAATGGCCCTATGGCAACGACATTCAGGTCACCTCTGCCCCCGATGCCGGCTATGAAGCCGTCGGAAACGAAATCGGCACGACCCTGAGCGAAGCCGCGTTGTCAACGCCGGCATGTGACGGCGGCTGCAACCTGATGGCGGGTGCCGGATACACGCTGATTCTCTTTTCGCTCAGCAACATCTACGGGCAGGATGGCCCTCCGGTAGACACAAGAATCTCTGGCAACCAGATCGGATTGGACGTTGCAGGGACCGCAGTCGTTTCCACCGGCGGGGGGATAGCGACGGGGTCGTCCATGGGGACAATCGTCGGCGGACCCGAGCCCGGGGATGGCAACCGCATCAACGGCGTTGGGGACGCGATCTACGGAGGCGGGAGGGAGCTGATGATCGCCAACAACCTGATCGGCGTCGACTCCACGGGCAGTGAAATTCTCGCCCCTGCACACGGAGGCATCGCTGTCTATTCCAACTTCAAAGACCCCTCGCTCGAAGCGACGATCGTCGAAAACGAGGTCGTGGTCAATGGCGGGCTCGGAATCTCGAACAGCGGCCTCGGTGCGACGATTGCCGGCAACGAGGTCGTCGGCGCGGGTATCGGAATCGCTACCCATGGTAACCAGGGCCTACAGGGAAACCTGATCGAAGCCAACAGCGTTGCCATCTCCTCTGAAGAGGGGATATATCTCGAAGACAGCGACAACGAAGTCCTCGGCAACGAAGTCTTCGCCTCCGGATACGCGAACATCGCCGTCGCGGGTCAGCAGCCGGCTGGCGCGACCGGCAACGTGATCGGCGGCGACTCGGAAGCGTCCGAAAACGAACTGTCGCTGAGCGGCGGACCGGCGATCGCGATCTTCGCGCGCGAAGGTACTGAGAACGAAGTCGCTCGTAACTACGGATTTGAAAACGAAGGCCCGTTCATCCGCCTGAGCCCGATCGACTGGTCTGAAACGGTCGGGCCAAACGGCGGCATAGAACCACCGGAATTCTCGAGCGCCACAACCACTGGTGCCGCGGGGTCGGCCGAGCCCGGAGCGCTCGTGCGGGTCTTCCGCAACGAATATGAAGACGAAGGCGAACTCGAATCATTCCTTGGTCAGGTGCACGCGAACAACAAAGGCGAATGGAGCCTCAGCTTCGAAGTCGTCCCGGCGGGCACAGTCCTCGTCGCGACCCAGACGCGAAATGGGGGGACTTCCGAACTAGCCCTAGCGCCCACACCCGGACCGCCTCCGAAGGAAGCTCGACCCGAAGAGGTCGAGCGGGCACGAGTGCGATCTCAGCTGCGCCTGCCAGCCCTTGAGACGAAGATCGTCGAAGGTCCACGTCGCCGCGGTCGGAGCGTGCGGTTTCGCTTTAGATCGAACCGGCCTAGCGCGACCTTCGAATGCAGGCTCGACCGGCGACGGTTTCGCTCCTGTGGGTCCCCGGCGGTATATCGCAGGCTCGCCGGGGGGCGCCATACATTTGAAGTGCGAGCCGTCGTTGCCAGCGGTGAATCAGATCGTAGGCCTGCGCGGCGGACCTTCGCCGTGCCAAGCCTGCACCACCACGGGCACCGCCGCTGAGTCCTCAAGACTCAGCGGCTGGCTGATTGGGATTCCAATGTCGATGTCCAAACGGCTCGAAAATTGTGTCCCCAAATTTGTCCCCGACTCCACCGATCCAGGCCGAACTGAGCCGAACTCCTTGGACTCAGCAGGCACAAATCGACCGCAAACGGCTTGCTAGAGCCAATTCTCAGTCCGGAAACCGGGGTTCGAATCCCCGTAGCGGTATTCGTCGCCATGCTCGGCCAAACGTAGCCTCGCTAGGCGATGTCGGCCCTCTCATGTTCTTGGTATCCCAAAGGTATTGTCTTCCTTTTGGACCCCACGGGAGGATTTGAGGATCAATGCCGGCAACGCGATGGGAGTACTACGTCGAGAATTTCAACCTGACCGAACGTTGGAGTTCCCGGCGCCAGGCAGAGGAGATTCAGAGATTTATCGGCCGTCTCAACACGATTGGCGCCGAAGGATGGGAGCTGGTGACCCAGGCCGAGGTCACGATGAAGGGCGGAATAACCGGTGCAGCCAAGGGTGAGCTGACGACCTGCTTTTTCAAGCGACCGGCCTAGCAGGGTCTAGCGGGGGTTTGGAGGGACCGGGACCCCGAGCTGCCTGCAGATCGACTGTGTTAGGCCCGGGCCGATCTCCTTATGCCGCGGCAGGGCCGAGACTTGCCCTTGCGGCCCGCGCCACTTCGCGTGCTTCGATCCACCGATCTCGTGGCAGCCGTGGCTGCGCAGGTGACGCTCGAGGTCGCGGCGCTTCACGCTGCGGCGACGAAACGCAGATGCTCGTGGTCGGACTGCGGGGTCTGCCCCGCAAGCTCCTCATCGGGAGTCAGCACCGTGCGCAGGGCATCGAGGACGTTGTCCCTTGCGTCCTCGCGGGTGCGACCCTGGCTCATCGCCCCGGGAACCTCCAGGATGCGCGCGACGATCCAGCCGTCCTCGTCGGGGCTGTCGAAAGAGATCGTGAAGTCGACCGATGCGGCCATGGCCTCAAACGGTAGCGCTTCCAGCCGCGGCGACTGAAAAGCGTGTCCCGAAATATGTCCCCGACTCCACCAAACTCAGCCAAACAGGATCGAACTCCTTGGACTCAACGAGCCTAGATCGACCATAAACTGCTTGCTAGAGCCAATTCTCAGTCCGGAAACCGGGGTTCGAATCCCCGTTGGTATCGCTCTGGCGGACCAACCTCATCCGTGAGGGGGCTGTTTTCTTGTTCGGCGGTAACGCGCGCAGTAACAGGATGCCAGCGCGATACAGAATCGGCAGCGCTTGAATAGCCGAGAAGACGCCGCTGCTGTTGCCGCCCGTGTCGCCGTGGCGGTGCAGGCTGTCCTGGATGCGCAGGCCACCGAGGTCCTGGTTGTGGTTGGCCCGGCCCAGCTTGAACTCCCCCGGGCTGCGGCCCACGCCTGGAGTCCAGCGCCTCGCGGGGCTGGTTTGCGCATCACAACTCTATTACTAGGGTGAATATGTAACATGCTGCGCCCGTGGGAGCGGAAAGCGCCTCAGGGAGAACGGACGACGCGCGTGACTCGGCCGAGGCGCTCGTCCTCTGGCTCGACGATCCGAGGACGCAAGAGGCGTCCCGAGTTGGGAACAAGGGCGCGACTCTCGGGCGCATGCACAGCGCTGGGTTCAATGTCCCGGCCGGTTTTTGCATAACCGTTTCCGCACTGTCGCGAGGTCGCGATGTTTATAGGGAGGCGGTGACCGAAGCGCTTGGGAAACTGAAGCCGGCTTGGGTGGTTAGGTCGTCCTCGACCGCCGAGGATTCGAAGTCGCTGGCCTTCCCCGGTTTGTTCACCACCCTGCTGGACCTGACCGATGTTCGCTCCGCGCTGGACGCGATTGAGCAGGTTGCAGGAAGCGTGAACAGCAGCACTGTGCGCAACTATGTCGCCTACCACGACATCGCTGCTGACGAGATTCAGATGGCCGTTCTGGTGCAGACTATGGTTCCGGCGACGGCGGCTGGCGTATCCTTCAGCCGCGATCCCATAACGGGGGCGCCCGATGTCGTCATCGAGGCCAATTACGGCCTCGGCGAGACGGTGGTTGACGGCTCTGTAACGCCTGACAGCGTGACGGTGAAAGCCGATGGGTCGATTGCCGAGCGGCGTACTGGCAGTAAGCGGGTGAAGGTGATAACCACCACCCTCGACGCTCGGGTGCGGCGCATCGAGACGAGTCCGCTGGAGCGCTCGGACGATGTTCTCTCCGATCTCGCGGCGCAGAAGATCGCACAGGCCACGCGGGACATCGAGCAATATCTCGAGGTTGCGGTTGACGTCGAGTGGGCGTTCGTTGGCGACGATTTGCATATTCTCCAAGCGAGGCCAATTACTGTGTCCGCGCCGGCCGACCAAACACCAAGGAGCCTCAGTCCATGAGTCACTCATCCATTCCGCCCTTGCCGGATCGTGTTCGCTATGCGTTGACGGTCCCACAGTCCGTTCTCTTTGCGGATATCAGCCTGCGGGGAAGCCGCCGTTCCGCTTTCGAAAAGGTCTTCGGTACCAGGTATGAGCCGGACTTCATCATCATCGATGACGGCGCGATGAGCTGGGACTTCACCGGCGACGAGGCTTTCGCCAAAGCTCTCCTGGGCACCGCCGAGCCCCTCGCTGGCATCCGCCGCTTCATCGCCGCGATGGGTTCGACCGCGCGAGCGGTGGAAAAAACGAGTTGGCTACTATCGGCGCCCTCGAATCGCCGTGAAAGCGCAGCGGACCTGCTGGCGGACCTGCGCGAGTACTGGGATGTCTACGAGCAGCACATGACCAGCCTGTTCACGTTCTGGAATGTCGAGGAGCTGCTCTCTGAGGCGTTGATCCAAGAACTGAAGGCGATCGGCCGCGACGACGACGTCCAGGGTGGATTGCAGCGCTTCCTCCAGCCGAGTGAGACCAACTACTTTGCCTTGGAGCGACGGCATTTCGCCAGGATCGCCTCGCGTTTCGGGCGGGGGTCATCGTCAGGTGACGAGGGCCTTGAGGCCGCGCTCGCCGACCATGTCGCGAACTTCGGGTTCCTCCTCGCCCCCTTCAATCTCGGCAACCCTCCTTCGGTGGCGTCCCTGCGTGAGCGCCTCGAGGAAGAGGCGACGGTGAAGAGTCATGACGGACCGCTGATGGATCTGCGTCCAAGTGTGCTCGCCGATCTTTCCGACCGGGCGCGGGAGCTGGGTCTGCTCGCGCAGGAGCTGACTTTTTGGAAGACTGAGCGGCTCGACGTGATGGCGCTCGGCGATGCCCGCGCCGCATCGCTGTACAAGGCAGCGGCGGACCTCCTCTCGATCGACACCGACAACCTCTTCGCGATGTGCCGCGATGAGATCGACACCTCGCTGGAGCAGGGAGCGCCAATTGTCGACGACGATACTCGTCGAGGGCGCCTCGACGGTTACTGCCTGGCCCTCGTGCAAGGGGCGATCGGGTTCTACGAACCCAGTCGCGGCGCTCCGACTGCGGAAAGCGATGGCAACGTCGGCCTGGGCTCGTCAAATGAGCTGATAGGAACCGCGGCCACCACGGGAAGTGTGACTGGACGGGTTCGAGTCATCGCCGATCTGGCCGACATCGAGCAGCTCAAACCAGGGGATGTCCTAGTGACCTCAATGACGAGGCCAGAGATGGGTGTCGGCCTCGATCGTGCCGCCGCCTTCGTCACCGATGAGGGCGGTCGTATGTCCCACGCCGCGATCATCGCCAGGGAGATGGGTAAGCCATGCATCATCGGCACCGGCGAAGCGACCAAGGTCCTGCGCGACGGAATGGTCGTCGAGGTGGACGCAGACGCCGGTCTCGTGACTATTCTCTCCGCCGCCGACGGTAGTGGCGGGTAATTCAAGCCATACAGCAACTCCAGTCAGATGCAAAGCATTCACATCGTCGATGACATTCCCTGCGCCCGCAGGGTGGTATTGGAAGGAATCAAGGAGGTGCTCGGAGAGCCCGCCATCGACCCGGGCTCGGGCGAGGCGATCGCGACCGTCGACTCCGGGTGGAGGTTCATATGGAACCTGCTCGATTCAGGGAGGATCAAAGCGGGCGATGTCGTCGTCTCCGATCTGTTTCCAGTCTCCTACTGGGAAAACGTTCCAGGCAAGCCTCTTTACGATCCCGTGTCCCCGCTTCCGGAGGACCCCACCAACATCTACCTCGCCGCCTTGGACTCAATACAGCGCTTTGTGCCGCGGGTGCCTGAACGACGTGCACATCTGGTTTTGGTGACGTACGTTCCAAACTCCCTGGAGAAGGACGGTGCCCAGAAAGCGGCGGACCATATTCGCGAAGTGCTAAACCAGAAGCAGTCCGAGGAGAGGCTGACGTGGTTTGAGAAGCCGAACCGGGAGAACAACGGGGAGAACTTCGCCACTGCGATCGACAAGGTATGTGAGTTGGTGAGAAGCCAATGAAGGACGGCTCGATAATCGAACCGGCCTGGGAAATCAGCGGCAACGAACGCCGCAAGAAGCGACGGGAGAGGCGCCAGCTGAGGCGGCAGATGATCAAGGGATGCGAGCATTCGCGCCGCTCCTTTTTCCTTCGCTTCCCGTTCTTCAGCCCGCGCTGGACTGAGGTCGCGATGAACAGCGCAGCCTGGGGAGCCTGGGGGTTGGTGGCGGCACTGGCGGTCGCCGACGCTATTCGCTCCGGCGAGAAACACCAGAGCATCATCTACACACATGAGATCTGGGGTTCGCTGGTGCTTGGCGCTGGCGTGCTTCTGATGGTGATCATCATGCTGGACCTGATCTCCTATCGGCCGCGCCTGCTTGAGCAGTCCTCGGCGTCGCCGGAGGGGTTCTTCGGCACTCTCGCCTCGATTTCACCGACCCTGAAGGACCAGGTCGAAGCTGTCGGTGGCACCAAACCCACCTCCTGGCAGGAGGTGAAAGAGCTGGAACAGAATCTGCTTCAGGGCGCCAATGACTTCGGCGTCTTCGACCTGATCAAGACGCGGGTGACCCTGCGGGTCCTCCAGCGCATCGCCGCCCTGGTCGCGAGCCTGGCCTTGATCGGCTACGGCCTCTCCGCGGTCACCCACGGGGGGCTGCTCCAGGGCGGCAGCATCGAGCTCGGTACCGGCCTCCCCGATCATGTCTACTTCACCTTGGTTGCCTTCTTCACCGGCTTCGGGGACATCGGCCTCGTCCACAACGCGATCGGCTACGGCTATCTTGCTGTCATCGTTGGGGTCTTCACCGGAGTGGTCTATTTCATCCTCACCGACGTCGTCGCGATCCAAGGTGAGCTCCGGCTCAACATGCGAGCCGCCGCGGAGACGTTTGCCTTGCAAAAATCAGCCCTCTAAAGGAAACAGAGCAAAGAGTCTGAAGGTGGCGCAGATGGCCGAAGCCGGTACGACATCGCCAAGCGCAGCACAGCCCCGGGTCGCATACCGCGAGGACCACGCCTTGGACCCGGTCCCCTCTCCGGGCGGCCGCCTTGGCACCGGCTCGCTCTTCGCCGCGGTGATGGGGATTCCCAGCGCGCTGGTCTTCTTCGCCGTTGGGGGAGGGTTGGGGCAGGCGTACGGGACTGTCAACCTCCTGACTGGGCTGGTTGTCGCCTCGGTGATCATCGGGGTTGCGGGCTGGGTGTTGACCTCCTTCGCCTGCAGGTCCGGCCTCGACAGCGACCTGATGTCGATCAGCGCCGGCTTCGGGAAGCTGGGCTCGGCGGCGACCTCGGCGATCTACTCGGTCAACTTCGTGATGCTCTTCGCGCTCGAGACGTCGATCATCGGCAGCGCGGTGCACACGATCTATCCGGGCTTTCCCCAGGTGCCGCTGTTCGCGGCGGTCGGCCTGGTCGTCCTCGCCCTCGCCTGGTATGGGATCAGAAGCGTGGCGACGGCAATGAAGCTGACCCTTCCCTTCTTCCTCGTTTTCCTCGTGCTCGCCGTGATCGAGGTCGGCGGTCGCGACGCGCCCGGCTCGTTCTGGTCCTACGCCCCACCGCACAGCACACTCGATCCGACGGCATGGCTGTTGGTGCTCGCGGCGCTGCTGGCGTTCGTCGTCAACGCAACGGTCGCCGCCGACGTCGGCCGCTTTCTCAGGCCGCAGAGCCGCCGGGCGGGATCGTTCCTGTTCGGCGGCGTCCTGCAGCTCGTCGCCTTCGGGGGAGCGACGCTGCTGGGTGCCTGGTTCAGCTTTCGCCTCCATGGAGAGACCGACCCCGGCGCCTACCTGGTCTCGATGTTCGGGGGATGGGGGATCGTCTGCGTCCTGCTCTCCCAGATCCGGATCAACGTCATCAACGCCTACTCCGGGTCGCTGAGCCTGAGCAACTTCGGCGCCCGGGGCCTGGGCATGCGACCGGGTCGTCATATCTGGATGCTCGGCCTCGTCGGCGTCTCGACAGCCCTCGCGATGACCAACTTCTCCCAGCACCTGCTCGGGATCCTCACCTTCGAGGCCGTCTTCGTGATGAGCTGGGTCTCGACCCTGGTCGCCTACATCGTCCAGTACGACCTCAACTTCTCCGAGCGGTCGGCGCGCGAGGCCTTTGCCAACGCCCCGATGCTCAACGCCGTCGGCCTGGGGTCCCTCGCGCTCGCGCTCGCGGTCGCAACCCCACTCGCGTTCGGCGCCGGCGGCGAGCTGGGCCGCGGCCTCGCCCCGCTGGCGGCGATGGTCGCCGCGCCGATCGGTGTCCTCGCCCTCGGCCGGCTCGTGTCGATCCAAGCCTCGCAGGCCTCTTCGGTCTAGCGCCCGGGGCGGCGGCGAAGCCACCTGCCTAGCCGTACCCGAATTCCCGTAGCGGTATGGCCTCAGTGAGAAGCCCGGGCAGCTTCTGGGAAGCTCCTTGGATCGCTGTATTTTGCGTTATACTCGGCAGGTATGACTCAGCGAATGGGCGCCAAGGGTCAAGTTGTGATCCCCAAGGATCTTCGTGAGCGAGCGGGTCTTGGGCCGGGTGCTGGCGTCTCCTTCGAGCCTGTGGACGATGGCATCGTGGTGAGGCGAGCAGATGATGGCGCCACGCTGCGAGGAAGGTTCGCCGGCAGCGGTATGGCTGCGCGGTTGATCGAGGATCGCCGTCGCGAGCGTCCGTAGTGAAGGCCTGCCTGGACTCGTGGGCCGTGTTGGCGTGGCTGGACGGCGACGAACCAGCGGCAGCCGCGGTGGCCAAAGCCCTGGAGCGCGAACGGCCCGCGATGAGCTGGATCAACTTGGTCGAGGTCAGTTATCGCTTGACCCGAGATCACGGCAGGGACGAGGCCGAGCGGGTTATTTCCGATTTGCGCTCGCAGATCAACGAGGATCTACCCGGTGTGTCAGCGATGCGCGCGGTCGCGAGCCTGAAGGCAGAGCACCCCATTGCGCTGGCGGATTGCTTCGCTATCGCTCTTGCGGAGGAGGACGAGGCTGTTCTCATGACCGGGGATCCAGAGATCGTTGACCGGGCAAGGGATCTTCCCTGCGAACTCAAAGACATTCGCTAGCAGGGCCTTTGCAAGACACGACGACATCCGGGCCACTCGACGGCGAGCCGTCCAGGCGTCGGCGCCTTCGGCAGGCCGTCACCGGGCTGTCGATTCTGATCGTCGCATTTGCCCTGTTCGCCTGGCAGCAGGGAGGCGACGGCGAGGGCGACGGACCGCTGAACGCGATTGCCGAGGCGGCCGAGAGGACGCAGGGCGAATCGGGCGGACGGGCCACGATGCGGGCGATCGTTTCCTCTCCGGCGGGGTCGGAGTCGTTCACGATGACGGGGGAGATGGTCTTCAACGACGAGACGGGTCGCAGTCGGGCGGTCCTGACGATCCCGCGCTCCGAGTCGAGCCGTTTCGTGAAGATGCAGATGATCGGCGACGGAACCGTCATGTACCTACGCTCGAGCCGGTTCGGCGAGCTGCCGGGCGGGCGCGAGTGGATGGCGCTCGATTTCTCGTCGCTGGGGCCGGAGATGGACACGCCGCTCCCCACCAACGGCGACGCGAAGGGGGAACTGGAACTCCTCGAAGCGGCGACCGGTGACGTGCAGAAGCTCGGCAAGGAGGACGTGCGCGGCGTGCCGACGACACGCTACCGTGGCACGGTCGACGCCTCCGAAAATGTCGAGTGGCTACGGGAGGAAGGCGCGGAGGATCTCGCCTCGCGCATCGAAGAAGGGCCTCTGCAGGTCGAGGCATGGATCGACGCCGATGGGTTGATTCGACGCATGAGGTTCGTCAAATCGGAACCGCGGGAAGGGGGCGAGGGACCCATGACCATCGATATGCGCATGGATTTCTACGACTTTGGCATCTCCCCCGAGATCGACGTTCCCGAGTCGAGCGAAGTGTTCGACGCGACGTCCTTGGCCAAGGACGAGATCGGCCTTTCGGGCGGCGACTAGCTCCGCCTGAACACCGGGTCCGAACATCCCGATTCGGCCCACCCTGAACACAGCATCATTCGCGGGTGGACAGTGTTCTTGGTAGGCGATGACGAGCACGGGAAACGAGCGCAGAACCGACATCGCACTCGCGCTGCTCGCCACCGTTTCGATCGCCGGGATCGTGTGGATCGGGAGGGGCGGCTAACCGTTCGCCGCAGCCATTGGGCGGTCCCCACCCGCGGCGATGGCCTCGAAGAAGAGCATCGGGCCGGATCGCTCGAGGCCGACTTGGTCGAATCCCGCTGCGGCCAGCCAGCCCTCCAGCTCCCGCTGGGTGCCGACCTGGCCGAAGGCGCCGACGCCAGGCTTGATCAGGAGCCGCTGCCGCAGGCTCTCGCGCCCGCGGACGAAGCTGGCGCCGACCAGGCGCCCCCCGGGCTTGAGCACACGAGCGGCCTCTACCAGGGCTCCGGCCGGATCGTCATAGCAGTGCAGGCCCCAGAAGGAGAGGAACAGGTCGGCGCTGTCGGCCGGGAGGGCGAGCGCGGTCGCGTCCGCTTCGACGATCTCGATCCCGGTCAGGCCGCGCCGGCGAGCCCGCTTGCGGGCGCGTCGCAGCATCGACGGCGAGAGGTCGGCCGCGACGTAGCGGATCGAGCCGTCGCGAGGGGCCGCCCGGAACGCCGGCCCGGCTCCGCAGGGACAGTCGACGACCGTGCCGCCGGCGGGCACCTCGGCGACCGCGTCCATGCCCTCGTAGTAGCGACCGCTGTCACCGCCCCAGACGACACGGCCGATGACTCGGCTGAGTCGCGGCCTCTCCATGTAGGCGCTGTAAGCAGCACCAAGGGGAGAGGCGTAGAAGTCGTCGCTTGACACGCGAAGCTTCACGCTACCTCCGCGCAGCGGTGTCTTCGATGACGCTTCGCACATACTCACACCGTGGATAGGGTGGAGCCGAGTGAACGTCCTGATCGCCGCGGACATGGAGGGGATTGCCGGGATCGACGATTCCGGCGACTGCCTGCCCTCGCATCCCTCCGCCTACGCGCGCGGTCGCCGTCTGATGACCGACGAGGTGCTGACTGTCGTCGGCGCGCTCGGGGACGGCGGCGCCGGGCGGATCTCGGTCGGCGACTGGCACATGGTGGGGACGAACATCGAACGCGAGCGGATGCCCGAGGGGGTCGAGGTCCGGCCGATCGCCGACCTGGCCCTCGCCGAGGCGGAGCCGTCGATGGCCAAGGCGAACGGTGGCCCGCTCGACGCGGTGGTGATGATCGGTCACCACGCGAGCACCCCCAACCCCCGTGCCTTCTGCTCGCACACCTTCATCTGGGAGATGGAGGTCCTGCTCGACGACGAGTCGCTGAGCGAGGTCCAGGTCTACGCCCAGGCGCTTGCCGCGGAGGGGATCCCGATCCTCGCCGTCTCCGGCGACCGCTGGATGCTCGAGGAGCTCGGCGAGGGGGAGATGGGCAGCGCCCGGCTGATTGAGGCCAAGGAGGGTCAGGGCCGGGGCCGCGCTCGCTCGCGCGAGGTCGAGGCCGTACGCGCCGAGCTGCGCGACTCGATCGTCGCCGCGCTCGCCGCGCCGATGCAGCCGCCCCCGCCCCGCGGCTACCCGGCGGAGCTGCGGATCGTCACCGAGGGCACCGAGATCGCGAAGACGACGGTTGCCGATCCGGCCGACCTGCTGAACGCGATCGCCACGGCCTTCCGCGAGAGCCAGGTCTCGCGCGAGTACCGCCAGCTCGCCAAGCTGTTGCCGGCCGGGAACGACTCCTGGGTTCGCAGCGCCCAGCGTCGCCTCGGCAGCATCCTCGCCACGCCCGTGATGCGCTCCAAGGAGCGCCGCTGGCTGGCCGCCGGACGCTCCGGCTAAACCGCGGCGGCGAGGGGGCCGGGCTTGGTCCGTCGCGCCGGGATCAGCAGCGCCGAAGCGCAGACCATCGCGAACGCCGAAACCTGCAGCCCGAGCCCGAGCGGGCTGGTCGAGAGCGGGTCGCCGAAGACGAGGACCCCGCCGACGATCTGGGCCGCGTTCGCGACCAGCCCGATCAGGCCGACGGTCTCGATCGCCCCGCCGCGCTGAAGCGCGGCCGCGGTGGCGTACTGGGCGCCGACTCCGGCGAGGACGACGAGCAGGATCCAGGGTGCGAGGAGGGTCGCCGAGACGTCCCCGACCCCGGTGAGGCCCTTGATCGCGACCCCGGCGAGCGCGATCAGGATGCCGGCGATCGCCGCGAGCAGGACATTGCCGTGGTCGGCGAGCCGCTCTGAGCGGTGGCCCAGCGCGAGGCCCGAGGCGACCAGCGCCAGCCCGCCCTCGAAGCCGAGCATCGCCCCAGGGGTGAACCCGGAGTGGTCTCCTTCGAAGCCGGGGACTGTGAGGACGAGAAGGGCGAGGCCGGATCCGCCCAGAAGCAGCGCGAGCCACTGCCGCCGCTCGACGGAATCGCCGAAGAGGCGCTGCGACATCACGGCAAGGGTGACGGCCCCACCCGCCAGTACCGCCTGGACGATCGAGATCGGCGCCATCGAGAGCGCCGCGACGTGGACGAGCCAGGCGATCGCGGCGAGGCCCCAGCCCGCCGCGAACCAGGGCGAGGCGGCGAGCCCGCGGGCGCTGCGAATCGGGCTCCGCAGGCTGACCGGATCGGCCCGGTGGCAGCCGCGGTGCTTGAACAGCGAGGCGAGGTTCGTCATCAGCGCCGCTACGACGGCGAGGGCGATCCCTATCTGCATGCGAGCGTCACCACTGTCTACTGCTATCGGCTCGCGACCGCCCGACGTTTAGCGCGCGCCTCCGGGCTCGGCGGCGGCGGGTCGGGCAGCTGCAGGCGGCGACGCGCCCGGGTGACCGCGGCGGCCGAGGTCCGGCAAGCGCGAGCGATCGTCCCATCGGTCTCATCCGGCGTGCGGCTGACCTCGAACTCGATCAGAGCGGCGCGGCGGAGTTTGGCGCGGGCGTCGACGGGGCTGTCGCTGGGCGCCGCCTCGAGGGCCGCGTCGGCGGCTCGCTGGCGGCGGCAGACCAGGCAGAAGCAGCCCTCGGCCGACCCCTCCCAGGCGTCGGGGAGCGGCACCGGCTCGCGATCGATGCGCCCGGCCGTCACGCCGCAGCCGTCGCAGGCCCACTTCGTCGCCAGGCTCGTCTCGCTCATGCGGACACCTTCCGGCGGCGCCGCCGGCGTCCGGCCCCGGGCTTCGCGGCGGGTTTCCGCTCGGCCGGGGCGACGTGGCCCAGGCTCTGCTCGAACTCGCGGCTGAGGCCGAGGTCGCGGGCGATTCGCCGCATCTCGGAGGCCTGATCGGAGAGGACGAAGCTGGTGCCGGTGCCGAACCGGCCGGCGCGCCCCGTGCGGCCGATCCGGTGCACGTAAGCGTCGCGATCGCCGGGGGCGTCGAAGTTGACCACGTGGGCGATGTCGGCGACGTCGATGCCGCGGGCGGCGACGTCGGTGGCGACGAGGACTTCGACGTCACCCCTCTCGAAGCGGGCGAGCGCCCGTTCGCGCTGGCCCTGGCTCTTGTCGCCGTGCATCGCGACGGCCTCCAGTTCGCGGCTGCGGAGCCGCTTGACGAGGCGGTCGGCGCCGCGCTTGGTGCGGACGAAGACGAGCGTGCGGCCGCCGTCGGGCCCCTGCAGGTGCCCGGCAAGATGGTCGAGCTTCGCGCTCTGGGAGTCGACATGGACGAAGCGGTGTTCGATCTCGGCCTTGCTGCGCTCGGGCGCCGCGTGGGTGTGGTGGCGCGGATTGCGCGTGTAGGCGGCGGCGAGCTTGCCGGTGGCGCCCTCGAGCGTTGCCGAGAAGAAGAGGGTCTGGCGCTTGTCCGGCGTCTGGCCGACGATCCGGTTGACGGCCGGCTTGAAGCCCATGTCGAGCATGCGGTCGGCCTCGTCGAGGACGAGGATGCGGATCCCCTTCAAGGAGATTGCGCCGCGCGCGATCAGGTCCTCGAGCCGGCCGGGGGTGGCGACGAGGATCTCGGCGCGCTGCGCGGCCTTGATCTGCGGGCCGAAGCCGACGCCGCCGTAGACGGCGGCGACGTGGAGGTTGCGCGAGCGCGCGATCGACTCGAGCTCGTCGACGATCTGGCCGGCGAGCTCGCGGGTCGGCGCCAGCACCAGGGCCGCGGGGCCCTTGGCGCCGGGCTCGATGCGGTCGACCAGCGGGATGCCGAAGGCGAGGGTCTTGCCCGAGCCGGTCGGCGACTGGACGAGCAGGTCGTGGCCGGCGAGCGCATCGCGGATGACGAGCTGCTGGACGGGGAAAGGTTGGGTGATGTCGCGCTCGGCGAGCGCGCGCACCACGGCTTTTGAGCTGCCGAGGTCGGCAAATGACACGATGTTGTTACTCCTTCTTGTGAGCGATTCGGGGAGATCCAGCGACCCCAAAACGCTCAGCAGCGCACGGAGAAACGGAACCTCTCGGGTGGCGTCGCGCCAAACCCGACCCACCAACCGTAGCAGCCGCAGGTGAAAAGCCCCTGGTCCTACGCAATATGCGCGTACACTCGTCACAGTTCGGCTGGCCAACCAAGGAGGGGTGGATGTACGACTACGTGATCGTCGGAGCGGGCTCCGCGGGGTGCGTGCTGGCGGCGCGTCTCTCCGAAGACCCCGAGACCAGCGTCCTCCTGCTCGAGGCCGGCCCCCCGGACACCAACCAGAACATCCACATCCCGCTCGGCTACCTCTCGCTGGCCCGCACCGAGGTCGACTGGTGCTACAGCTCGGCACCCGAGCCGGGCTGCGGCGGCCGGCGCATCACGCTTCCGCGCGGCAAGGTGCTCGGGGGCTCCTCCTCGATCAACGCGATGGTCTACATCCGCGGCAACCGTCGCGATTACGACGACTGGGGCGCGCCGGGATGGGCCTGGGACGACCTCTTTCCCTATTTCCTCAAGGCCGAGGACAACGAGCGCGGCGCCTCCGAGTGGCACGCGGTCGGCGGGCCGCTGCCGGTCTCCGACCAGCGCTCGGGCAACAAGATCACGCCCGCCTTCGTCGAGGCCGGGGTCGAGGCCGGGCTGGCCCGCAACGAGGACTTCAACGGCGATGCGCAGGACGGCGTCGGCATGTACCAGCTGACCCAGCGGGGCGGAATGCGGGCGAGCGCCTCGGTCGCCTACCTACACCCGGCGATGGAGCGGCCCAATCTGACCGTGATGCCGTACATGCGGGTCGACCGGGTGCTCTTCGAGGGTGCCCGCGCGGTCGGCGTCGAGGCGAGCCGGCTCGGCGAGCCTCAGGAGCTGCGCGCCGAGCGCGAGGTGATCCTCTGCGGCGGTGCCTACAACTCGCCGCAGCTGCTGATGCTTTCCGGCGTCGGCCCGGCCGAGCACCTGGCGATGCGCGAAGTCGAGGTGGTGCTCGACCAGCCGGCAGTGGGGGAGAACCTCAGCGACCACCCCGCCACCTTCGGGGTCTGGACGACGCCCGAGCCCGAGAGCCTGCTGCTGGCGCTCGAACCTGCGGCGATGGCCGAGTTCGAGGCCTCCCAGACCGGGCCCTTCGCCTCAAACCTCGCCGAGTCGGGCGGCTTCGCCAGGGTCGGAGCAGGCGTCGAGGCGCCCGACGTGCAGTTCCACGTCGCCCCGATCCAGATCGTCGAAGAGGGGATGGGGGACCCGGAGGGACATGGGGTCTGGGTCTCTCCCTGCCTGCTCACGCCGGAGAGCCGCGGCTCGGTCCGGCTCGCCTCCAGCGACCCCAGCGCGCATCCGATCGTCCGCAACGCCTTCTACGACTCCGAGGCCGATATGGCCCGGATGGTCGACGCGATGCGCCTGACCCAGGAGATCTGCGCCCAGCCGTCCTTCAAGGCCTACTGCGCGGATCCTTACACGGTGCCCGACAGCGATTCCGACGATGCAGTCAGATCGCACATCGCCCGCACCACCTTCGAGGTCTACCACCCCGTCGGCACCTGCGCGATCGGCTCCGTCGTCGACTCCGAGCTGCGGGTGCAGGGCGCCGAGGCGCTGCGTGTCGTCGATGCCTCGGTGATGCCGACGGTCCCGCGTGGAAACACGAACGCGCCGACGATTGCGATTGCTGAGCGTGCCGCGGATTTGATTCGTCACGGTAGGGCGCTTGCTACTGCTGAAGTTGCTGCTCAGGCTTGACGTTGGAGGGTTGGGGTGGGGGACGCCGGCGCCCCCACCCCCAAAACCCAGCAGGTGCCACGCCGGAGGGGTTGTGGGGGGGGCGCCCGCGGACCCCCGCGAACAAACCAACATCCCCACACGCCCCCCGGG
>JANWHD010000037.1 GCA_025450585.1 Solirubrobacterales bacterium | reverse complement strand
TGTGCAGCTTGGTCGAGAGGCCGACCAGGCGCAGCGTCTCGGGCACCTGGGTGCGGATCTGGGCACGGCTGGCGCCGATCACCTGCAGCGCGTAGGCGACGTTGTCGTAGACGGTGCGGTCGGGCAGTAGCTTGAAGTCCTGGAAGACGGTGCCGATGTTGCGCCGCAGCTGCGGAATCTTCTTCTCCGGCAGGGCGCCGATGTCGCGGCCGGCGATGCGGACGGCGCCCTCGGTAGCCGCCTCGTCGCGGATCAGCGTCTTGATAAGGGTTGACTTGCCGCAGCCCGTCGGGCCGACGAGGAAGACGAACTCGCCGCGGTCGACGGCCAGCGAGACCCGGTCGAGCGCCATGTGGCCGCCCGGGTAGACCTTGGTCACGTCGCGCAGCTCGATGATCGGCTTGCCACCGGCACGCCGTTGCTGCGGCTCCTCGCCGCCCGTCTTTCGCTTTCTGCCCATGGCCATGCCCGCGAACCCTTCTCCGAGGACAGGGTGACTCCTGCGCACCTTCGGGCGCGCAATTCCCCGCCCATTCAGAATGAGCGAGATCTTAGCAAATTGTTAGCGACTACTTATAGACACAGGAAAGAACAACTCACAGCCTAAGCGAGTCGAAGGAAAGTTTTGTCGACTTCTCAACGATTAGTTGCATGATCTGAATTGATTTGAGAGGGTGCCGACGATGTTGGCGCACATCGTCGGCCTACCGGTTGAGGAGACCGCGCTCAGCCTGGTGCCGATCGCAGCGGCTACCGGCGGGCTAGCGGGACTGAGACTGCGCCGCAATCTCGTCCACCGTCGCCCGCGCCGGAAGGCCGGGCCTCGGGGGTCACGATGAGCGCAACCTCCCCCACCTCAACCCTGGCACCCAGGGCCTTGCGCCATCGGCGCAGCGCGCGGCGCATGACCGCCAGGCAGCTGAGCGATCTGAGGAAAGCCGTCACTGCTGCTCAGGCGATCGGGGACGACCGCGGCTACCAGCGCTGGGCTGGGATCCACGGCCTTCCGCTGCCGATCTCCTGCACCCACCACAGCGAGCTGTTCCTGCCTTGGCACAGGGCTTATCTCTACCTCTTCGAGAAGGCGCTTCAGGAAAGGGTCCCCGGCGTGACCCTTCCCTGGTGGGACTGGACGTCGGGACACGAGGAAAGCATCCCCGGGCCCTACGCCCGCCGCCGAGCCGAGGGCCGCAGAAACCCGCTCTTCGACTCGCCGATCCAGCCTTCGGGGCGCATCAACCCGCGCCAGTCGCGAACGACACGGGCACCCGGTGCACCGGGAATCCTGCCCTCGCCGGCGACCGTCGAGGCAATCCTCGACAACCGTGACTTCCTCACCTTCCAGACCCAGCTCGAGAGCATCCACGACGGCGTCCACGTCTGGGTCGGAGGAACGATGGAAAGCATCGCCACCGCCGCCTATGACCCGATCTTCTGGGCTCATCACTGCATGATCGATCGGCTCTGGTATCTCTGGCAGCTGCGCCACCCGGGTGCGGGAGTACCGGCGAGACTGCTCGATCGGGCTCTGGCGCCGTTCCCGATGACGGTTCGCGAAACGATCGACGTCACCGGGCTCGGCTACGACTACGCGGCCTCGACGGCCGCCGCGAAAGGGCCCGGGCATGGTTGAACGCTTCACCAGCAAGCCGATAGAGCTCCCTCCTGCCGACCGTCCCTTCGAGCGCGCCGACCTGATCTTCTACGGCCTCGACCACTCGGGCGCCTCCTTCGAAGGGCAGGTGTTCCTCGATCCGCGCGGCGTCGGCCGCGACGCCGGCACCGCGCACCGAGCCTATGTCGGCTCCTTCTTCATCTTCGGCCACGGGGGGTGCTTCGGAGACATCGGTCACTGCGACGTCCCCCAGGAGCGGGACCCGTTCGACCGCCGCCCCCCACACCAACTGGAGCCGGCCGTTCGGATCCTCACCGTCACCGAAGCAGTGCAGCGGCTGCTCGAGCGCGAGGCGCAGGCGGCAAAGGTGACGGTGATCGCGAGGACGCCGGCCAAAGAGCCCGCCGACGTGCTCGCCTTCGAGACCGTCAGGCTGGCGACCTATGCCTGAGCTGCCTCCCCGCACGGCCTGACTGTGTCCAAGAAAGCGAACCGGGGAACGGGCAGGCACGTGCTCACGCCCGAGACGCCCGGCGAGATCAAGCAGGGCGTCACCAGCCGCATCTCGGAGACCCTCGACAGCACGAGCAAGGCGCTGGGCGCCGTAGCCGGGCTGGGAGTGTTCTTCTTCGCCGTCGGCTACCTGGTCGAATGGCAGAGGATGAAGCGCGGCGGCCTGCCTCCAGAGCAGGTCCTTCCCCTGCTCCCCAAGGCGCAGGTGGCCGCGGCAGGAGTGCGCGAGCTGACGATCTCGATTCTCCTCGGTTGCGCGATCATGGCTGTGCTCGTGCTGGGACTGGTCGGGCTGGTGCGGCTGACGGAGAACAAAAGGGGCCGTTGGGCGAGAAAGCTCAACGGCTTCCTCGAGGACGAGGTAATCGCACCGACCGTGGTGATCGGCTTCATCACCGTCCTGGTCGTCCCCTTCGACGTGCTGGGCATGATCGTCGCAGCAACCGTGACAGGGCTGCTCTATTACGGGCTGCACTTGGTCAGCGACTTCCTCGACGCCGGCAAGGGGGCGAAATTCCCCCTCTGGAGACTCACGCTGGCGATCGCCGTGGCGGCGGTCGTGCTGATCGGGATCCGCCAGCACGAGTTCCCCGAACCACGCCCGGTGGCGGTGGCGGTGCTGAACGACGGCACGAAACTCAGGGTGGCCTACATCGCCAGCGACTCCGACAAGGTCTTGCTCAGGCGACAGCACCACGGCCGTACGACGGAATTGATCGTCGTGCACACCGATGACCTGAAAAGCCTGCTGGTGCTCAAGAGCTCGCATCGCTTCCCGCTCAATCGATCCATCCTTGACGGAATAGCCAGCCTGGTGGACCCTGACTTTCGATTGAGCTGCATTCCTCCGGAGTGCCGCTGGGACAACGGCGTCCGGATTGGCCCCTCACTGCTCTTTTAGCTAACTCGCCAAGAGCGCGGGGCGTCCGCTAGACGCGAGCCGGCCCAAGAGTTCGCTGCACCGCGGAGACGATGTGGTCGGCGTCGATGCCGGCAGCGGCGAGCAAGGCGGCGGGCGGGCCGCTGCCGGGCCGCCCGCTGACCGCGAGTCGGGTGAGGCGGGTCTCGGTGCCGGCTTCGGCCAGCACGCCGGCGATGGTCTCGCCGATGCCTCCCTCGGCCCAGTGATCCTCGACGGTGAGGATCGCGCCGGTCTCGCTGGCCGCCTTGACGACGGTCTCAGCGTCGACCGGCTTGACCGAGTAGAGGTCGATCACCCGCGCCGCGATGCCGCTTTCGGACAGCTGCTCGGCGGCGTCGAGGCATTCGCGAAGGGTGATGCCGGCGCCGATCAGGGTCACGGCGTCGGCGTCGCTCGACCGCACCGTGCGGCTGCCGCCGATGCGGAAGGCCTCCTCGGGCCCGTAGAGCACCGGCGTCGCCTCGCGGGTCGTGCGCATGTAGCTGATGCCGCGGTGCTCCCTCATCGCGTCGAGGAGCTGAACCGCCTGGTTGGCGTCGCTGGGATAGAGCACGACGCTGCCGAAGACGGCACGCAGGGAGGCGATGTCTTCCAGCGCCATCTGCGAGGGGCCGTCGGGGCCGATCGAGACGCCGACGTGGGATCCGCAGAGCTTCAGGTCGGCGTCGGAGATCGCCGCCATGCGGACGAAGTCGTAGGCACGGCTGAGGAAGGCGCCGAACGAGGAGGCGAACGGCTTCCAGCCCCGGGTCTGCATGCCGACCGCGGAGGCGACCATCTGCTGCTCGGCGATGTACATCTCGAAGAAGCGGTCCGGGTGCTTGGCGGCGAAGCGCTCGGCGTAAGTCGAGTTGCCGACCTCGCCGTCGAGCGCCACCACCCTCTCGTCGATCGAGCCGAGCCAGGCGAGCGCGTCTCCGTAGGCGCCGCGGGTCGCGACCTTCTCGCCGAGCTCGTAGCTCGGCCGCTCGACCGGCGCCCGCTCGATCTCGAACGGCTTCGGCTCCGGCGGCGAGGAAACCGTGACACTGAGCGAGCGGATGCCGCCGAGCTCCTCGACGGCGGCGTCGGGGTCGGCGAGCGGCTTGCCGTGCTGGTTCTCCTTGTCCTCCACCGCGGCGACGCCCGAGCCCTTCTTGGTGCGGGCGAAGATCACCGCGGGACGGCCGGCGTCCTGCGCGCGCGCGTAGGCGGCGTCGATCGCCTCGAGGTCGTGGCCGTCGATCTCCTGCACATCCCAGTCGCAGGCCGCGGCACGGGCGGCCAGCTTCGAGGTGTCCCACTCGTGCATGGTCGGACCGCGCTGGCCGAGCCGGTTGACGTCGACGATCGCGATCAGGTTGTCGAGCCCGGCGTAGCCGGCGTGCTCGAAGGCCTCCCACATCGAGCCCTCGGCGAGCTCGGAGTCGCCGCAGAGCACCCAGACCCGCAGCTCGGAGCGCTCCAGGCGCGAAGCGGCGAGCGCGATCCCGACCGAGATCGGCAGGCCCTGGCCGAGCGAGCCGGTGGCGACGTCGACCCAGGGCAATTCCGGCGTCGGGTGGCCCTGGAGGCGCGAGCCGAACTCGCGGAAGGTGAGCAGCTCCTCGTCGTCGATCGCGCCGGCGGCCTTGTAGAGCGCATAGAGAAGCGGCGAGGCGTGGCCCTTGGAGAAGACCAGGTGGTCGTTCGCCTTGTTCTCGGGCGCGTCGAAGTCGTAGCGCAGGTACTTCGTGAAGAGGACCGCCATCAGGTCGGCGGCCGACATCGAGGAGGTCGGGTGGCCGGAGTTGGCCGCGGCGGCGGCACGGACCGAGTCGACTCGCAGCTGCTGGGCTAGCTCGTGCACGGGCCGGGACAATATCTGGCGCTAGCCGATCGCGACCATGCGCTCGATCGGCAGTCGCGCCTGCTCCGCAACGTCCGCAGGCACGCTCACCTCGAACTTCATATCGCGCAGGCTGTCGCGCAGCTTCGGCAGCGTGATCATCTTCATGTACTTGCAGAACGCCATCCGGTTGGCCTCGATCAGGTTCGCCCGCGGCGCCGCCTGCTGAAGCGGGTAGAGCATCCCGTTCTCGGTGGCGACGACGAAGCTGCCGTCGGGGTGCTCTTCGACGTGCTGGAGCATTCCCGAGGTCGAAAGCATGTGGACGCCCTCCGGCTCGATGTCACCGGCCGCGACGTACTCCATCGCCTGCGTGGCGCAGCCGCACTCGGGGTGGATCAGGAACTCGGCCTCGGGGTTTTCGGCACGGGTCTGGGCGATGTCGCCAGGGCGGATGCCGGCGTGCACGTGGCACTCGCCGTCCCAGACGTGGAAGCGGGCGCGCCGCTCGGGGTCCTCGTGGATGCCGGTCTCGCGCTCGACGAAAGCGCCAAGCCACATGTCGGGGCCGAAGAGGATCTCGGCGTCGGGGCCGTGCTCGGCCCAGATGTGCTCGACGACCTTTACCGCATTGGAGGAGGTGCAGCAGTAGTCGGTCTCGGCCTTGACCTCGGCGGAGGTGTTGACGTACATGACGACGAGCGCGCCAGGGTGCTCCATCTTCCAGGCCCGCAGCTGGTCGGCGTCGATCGAGTCGGCGAGCGAGCAGCCAGCGTCGAGGTCGGGAATCAGCACCGTCTTCTCGGGGGAGAGGATCGAGGCGGTCTCGGCCATGAAGTGGACGCCGCAGAAGGCGATCGCGTCGGCGTCTGTCGCCGCCGCCTGGCGCGAGAGCCCGAGCGAGTCGCCCATGTGGTCGGCGACGTCCTGGATCTCGGGCAGCTGGTAGTTGTGGGCGAGGATGACCGCGTTGCGCTCGGCCGCAAGCGCGCGCACCTCCTCGCTCAGGGCAGCAATCTCATCCGGCGCCAGAGCCGGCGTCATCGCGGGTTGGAGTGTGGGCAACTCCTGCATGGAGCCTTCCGTTTCCGATGTTCGCTGGCAGGGACGTGGTCCCGAAAACCAGTCGAATGAACTGAGGGTTCAAGTCTACCGGGCCGGTCCGTTATGGCCGCGGGTCCTGTCGCGGGGGGAGGGGGGCGCTGCGGGCGGGCCGCGGTCCGTCCTCGACCCCCCTCCCCCACGCCACCCGCGGAGGGGCGGAAAAGCGCCAGACTTGATCCATGCCCGAGTTGCCTGAGGTTGAGATCACGGCCAGACGGCTGAACACGGCTTTGTCTGGAGCTTGTGTTGAGTCGGCGGTGGCTCCTGGGATGAACGTGATGAAGACGTTTGAGCCGGCGCTCGATGCGCTCGTCGGTCGCGAGATCACGGCAGTCCGAAGAGTCGGGAAGATGCCCGTGGTTGAGTTTGGGGACCTGGCGCTGCTGATTCATTTGATGTCCGCCGGTCGCCTGCGGCTCTTTGACAAGCGGGCATCGCTCAAAGACAGGGCTTCGCGGGTGCTTCTCCGGCTGGAGGACGGACGGGAGTTGCGGTTGCGGGAGTTCGGGACGAAGCAAAGGGCCTGGGCAAAGCTGCTGAGCACGGATGCGGTCGGGGAGGACGAGGCTGTGGCACGACTCGGACCGGAAGCTTGGCCGGCGCCGCCACTGGAGGAGTTCGCAGTCCTGATCGACCAGCCGCGCCACCTGCACCCGCTGCTCCGCCACCAGGGCGACATCGCCGGGATCGGGCGCTCGTGGGTGGACGAGATCCTCTGGGAGGCGCGGCTCTCGCCCTTCAAGAAGGGGTCTGAGCTGGACGGCGAGGAAGTCGCGCGCCTGCACGCCGCGCTCCACGTCCTCGGCGACGCGATCGAGCACTACGAGGAGGCGATCGGCGAGCAGCTTCCGGACAAAGTGCCGATGCCGCTCCAGGTTCACAAGCGCGAGGGCGAGCCCTGCCCCCGCTGCGGGACCGCGATCGAGGCGGTCTTCTTCTCCGAGCACCAGACCAACTACTGCCCGAAGGAGCAGACCGGCGGCCGGGTGCTCAAGGACCGCCGACTTTCACGCCTGCTCAAGTAGCAGGCTGAAGTCCAACGTCGGAGCCGAGTGGGTGAGAGCTCCGACCGAGATGAAGTCCACCCCCGTCCCGGCGATCTCCCGCGCGGTCTCCAGCGTGACGCCCCCCGATGCCTCGAGCGATGGTCCCTTGCCCCCGCCGGAGTTCTGGTCGCGCAGCTCGACCGCCTTGCGCAGGGTGTCGGCGTCCATGTTGTCGAGCAGCAGCACGTCCGCCCCGGTGCCGAGCGCGTAGGCGACCTCGTCGAGGTTGCGGCACTCGACCTCGACCGCCAGGTCGGGATATGTGCTGCGCGCGCCGTACACCGCCTTGGCCAAGCTGCCGGC
This sequence comes from Solirubrobacterales bacterium, assembly GCA_025450585.1. Classification (GTDB taxonomy): domain Bacteria; phylum Actinomycetota; class Thermoleophilia; order Solirubrobacterales; family 70-9; genus VRUE01. The sequence continues at coordinate 10,948 of JANWHD010000037.1, read as the reverse complement.
GAGGGCGATGTGGTTCTCCTTGATCAGAATCGCGTCATAGAGGCCCATGCGGTGGTTGCGACCGCCCCCGGCGAGAACCGCCGCCTTCTCCAGCTCACGCAACCCGGGGGTCGTCTTGCGCGTGTCGAGGATCGCCGCGCCGGTGCCGGCAATCGCCTCGACGAAGCGGGCGGTCAGGGTCGCGACCCCCGAGAGGTGCCCGAGGAAGTTGAGCGCTGTCCGCTCCGCCGCCAGCAGCGCCGCCGCCGGGCCACCGGCGAAGAGAACGTCGAAAGGGACCTCCTCGCGCCACTGTCCCTCGACCGCGAGGTTGTCGACGTTCTCCACCCCACACTGGCGCATCGTCTCAGCGACCACCCCGAGCCCGTAGACGACCCCGGCCTGCTTCTGCACGATCCGCGCCCGTCCCCGCGCCCCCTCGGGCACAGTCGCCTCGGCCGTAACGTCTCCAGCTCCAACATCCTCGGCCAGAGCGCGCGCCACGATCTCCTCGAGCGGTTCCGCCATCCGCCCAACCCTAGATCAGCCATGCGGTCGCACTTCCCGCCGCATAGCGGAGAGAACTACGGCATCAAGCTGGGCAATCTGGTTCGGTCTCCGTGCTGTCGCACTTTCCGCCGCATGCCGGCGGAAAGTGCGACAGCACCTCACGTCTTGGGTGGCGGGGGCGTTTAATTCCATGAGTGAACGCGCTGCCCCCTTTCCAAAGTCTGCTTGACGAGCACGCCGCTGACGTAATGGGGGTTCTGCGGGGGGCCGTGGGGCGCGGCGATGCCGAGGACTGCTTCCAGGAGACGTTCCTGGCCGCGCTGCGGGCGTATCCGAAGCTCGACGACGCGAGCAATCTGCGGGGCTGGCTGCTGACCATTGCCCATCGCAAGGCGATCGACCATCACCGCGCCAACGGTCGGCGGCCGCTCCCCGTGGCCGAGCTGGTCGAGATCGAGGTCAACGATCCCGAGCCCGACGACGGAATCTGGGAGCTGGTCGGGGCACTGCCGCCGAAGCAGCGGGCCGCGGTGGCGCTGCGTTATGCCTGCGACCTGCCCCACGCGGAGATCGCCGCGGCGCTCGGCTGCTCGCCGGAGGCGGCGCGCCGCAGCCTGCACGAGGGAATGAAGCGACTGAGGAAGGAGCTGGCATGAAGGCATCCCTGCAACGCCTCGCCGAGCGCGCCGAGTCCGAGGGCCTCCTCGACGTCGCCTACACCACGATCGACTCGCCCTTCGGGCCGCTGCTGATCGCCGCCACCGCCAAGGGCCTGGTGCGTGTGAACCTGCCCGCATACGACCCCGAGGAGACCCTCGAGGAGCTGGCGGCCCGGGTGTCGCCCCGTGTGCTGGAGGCCCCCGGCCGCCTCGATGAGGCCCGCCGCGAGCTCGACCTCTACTTCGAGGGCAAGCTGACCGAGTTCGGCCTGCCGATCGACTGGCAGCTCACCGACGGCTTCCGCAAGAAGGTGCAGCGGGCGATCAACCGCATCCCCTACGGGCAGACCCGCAGCTACACCGACATGGCCCGCAGCGCCGGCAACGAGCGCGCGGTCCGCGCGGCCGGCACCGCCTGCGGCTCCAACCCGATCCCGATCGTGGTGCCCTGCCACCGCGTCCTGCGCAGCGGCGGAGGCCTCGGCGGCTACGGCGGCGGGCTGCCGATGAAGGAGGCGCTCCTCAAGCTCGAGGGCGTGTTGTAGGGGCCAACATAGGGGCCGGATCTAAAGTTTCCCGGTGAGAGGCCGATCCTGGCTGCATGACGCAGACCAAGGACCGACTCCCGTCCCTTCTCACGCCACCTGGCCACCTCCTCCTCATGCTCGGGGCGACCCTCGCGGTTGCGCTGCTCGGCATCGCGCTGGTTGCGCGTCCCGCCCTCGCGGCTTCGCCGACGGCTCCCCAGGCCCAGGCGGTCGCCGCCGAAGAGGAAGAAGAATGGGAAGAAGCATGTGAAGAAGAAGAATGCGAAGAAGAAGCTTGGGAAGAAGTCGAAGGTGAAGACGACGGCGGCTGGGTGCAGGCCTTTGACGAAGAACCGAATCTGGAAGTGGGTCCCGCGCCAGCTCCCCCGGTTGCTGAGTGTCCGCTGGACACCGTCAAGCCCAAGGCCGTCTTCGAACGCGATCGCGGCAAGCTGCGCTTGGTCCTCCACTACACGGCCGACAGCCCGACCAAGGTGGGTGTCGACTTCTGGCTCAAGGGTGGCAAGGACGCGACCAGGCACCGCTCGGCGGAGCGTCGGCTCAACAAGACCGGCGTGCTGAGCCTGGGCCGCCACATCAACCGGCAGGCGCAGGGCAAGCCGGGCGACGGCGGCATCATGATCGTCCAGCTGAAAGCCCCCGCGGCACCGTCCAACTGCCGATCCACGGTAACCAAGCGGCTTGCCGTCGGGCGCACCGAGCACACGGTCTCCGCCGGGCGCCTCGCACGCGTCCGCTGACGCCCCGGCGCGGGCCTCGGAATGCGACTAGCTCGCGCTCGAAGCCGCGGTCTTGTTCAGGAAGTCGCGGATAAAGTCGTCGAGATCGCCGTCGAGAACGCGCTGGGCGTCGCCTACCTCGTGTCCCGTACGGTGGTCCTTGACCCGCTGGTCGGGATGGAGGAAGTAGCTGCGGATCTGTGAGCCCCAGGCGACGTCCTTGACCTCGCCGCGCACCTTCGCAAGCTCCTCGGCCCGTTTGCGCTCCTCCAGCTCGATCAGCTTCGAGCGCAGGAACCGCATCGCCATCGCCTTGTTCTGAGTCTGCGAGCGCTCGTTCTGACACTGCACGACAACGCCGGTCGGGATGTGGGTGATGCGCACCGCTGAGTCGGTCTTGTTGACGTGCTGGCCACCGGCCCCCGAAGCGCGGTAGGTGTCGATGCGCAGGTCGGCGTCGTCGATCTCGACCTCGACCCCCTCGTCGACGAGCGGGCCGACGTCGAGCTGGGCGAAGCTGGTGTGGCGCCGCGCCGAGGAGTCGAAGGGGGAGATCCGCACCAGGCGGTGGACCCCGCGCTCCGCGGCGAAGAGACCGTAGGCGTTCTCGCCACGGGCGATGAAGGTCGCCGACTTGAGGCCGGCCTCCTCCCCCGGCGACGCCTCCTTCATCTCGACCTCAAAGCCTCGGCCCTCGGCCCAGCGCAGGTACATCCGCAGCAGCATCTCCGCCCAGTCCTGGGAGTCGGTGCCGCCGGCGCCGGCGTGGACGCTGACCACGGCGTCGCCGGCGTCGTAGGCACCGCTGAACAGGCGGGCCTCTTCGAGCTCGTCGAGCCGGCGCTCGACCGTGGCGAGCTGGGCGCTCAGTTCGCTCGCCATCTCCTCGTCCCCCTCGGCCATCTCCGCCAACTCCCCGAGGTCGCCGGCTTCAGCCTCCAGCTCGCGGAAGGTCCTCAGCCTGCGCTGGGCACGGGCGTGGGCGGCGGAGGCGCGGGTGGCCGCCTCCTGGTCGTCCCAGAAGCCGGGGCGCTGCATCTCGTCCTCGCGACGCTCTATCTCGGCTTCCAGCGAAGCGGGGTCAAAGGTAGTCCGAGAGCAGGGACAGCTGCTCGCGGATCTCGGCGAGCCGCGCCGGCACCGATTCGGTTGACGCGGTCTCGGCCATGCGGACAGGTTATTGAACGGTGTCCGCGCCGCCCGGAGCCCTGGCACCGACGATCCAGGTCGAGGCCGGGGCGAACACGCCATCGGGACCCTCGAACTCGGCAAGGGCCTGGCGAAGGTCGGCGGCGATCTTGGGGCGGATCTCGTCGATGCGGTCTTCCCAGAGGCGAAGCACCTCGCCCGCCGGGCCAAGCGCCATGTTGAACTCGACCGCGTGGTCGAGGTCTCTGCCGATCTTGAGCGGCAGGTCGCAGCGCTGGAAGGTGATCTCCTCGAAGCCCGCGATCTTCAGCTGCTCGCTCAGCGTGTCGGCGTTCGCCATCGAGAATGGCCCCGGCCCGCAGGTGGGCTCGTCGGTCTCCTCGGGATGCTCCAGGTACTCGTCGACGACCTGCTCGGCCCGGTGCACCCACGGGTTATCGAGCTTGCGTCGCCAGACCACCGCGCAGAGCTGCCCCCCCGGCGAGAGTGCCATGCGGACGTTGCGCAAGAGCTGCACCGGGTTGGCGGCGAACATGATCCCCATCCGCGAGAAGGCGTAGTCGAAAGCCTGATCGAACTCCATCCCCTGGGCGTCGCCGACGACGAAGCGAACGTTGGTGGCGCCAGCCCGCTCGGCCTCCTCTCGCGCGGCGTCGATGAAGGGCCCGGAGACGTCAACTCCGATTGCCTCGCCACCCTCGCCAACGAGGGACGCCAGGTGCTGCGTCGTATCGCCGAAGCCGCAGCCCAGATCGACAACCCGGCCGCCTGGCGGCGGCGGATGTGCCGCCATCGCCGCCTCCCCATGCGCCCCGAGCCCGTCGATGACCAAGTCGCGGTAGCGAACGAAGGTCTCGAACAGAGGCCCGCTCCAGGCCTCAGTCGCCTCGCGGTTCTCTGCGGCCGGAACTCCCATCGCCACCATGGTACGCCCGCCAAGCAGCCTCACGGTCCTCAAACGGCCGCCAGCTGCGAATCCGGTGGTCATGCAACTCAAACAGCCAGGCCATCTCGTCCTCCCCCGCCGGCGAGCCGTCCTCGTCCCAGTGCCAGGCCCGCCTGATCAGCGCCAGCGCCCTACCGCCACCCCCCTCGGTGTCGTCCTCGAACAGCTCCTCCAGCTCAATCGTCTGCTGGACGCCCCCAGGCGCCCTCGTCGCCCACAACCGAGCGGCATCCCTGCCCTTGCGCAACCCCTTCATCGAATGCAGCTCCACCTCCGGATCGAGCACCGCAACGAACCCCTCCAAATCGCGGTCGTTGAAGGCACGAATGAATTCTCTGACTGGATCGATCGGTTTCACGGGGCTTGAGGACGCGAAAACCAAGCAGGTCGGTGGACGCAGGGAGGGCGGCGAAGCGAGCGTAGGCACCTACGTGAGCGAGACGCCCGACCGAGGACGCCGAGATGCGCCGGTTTGCAGCGTCCTCATGCCCCGTGACACTTCTTGAACTTTTTGCCGCTACCACACCAACACGGGTCGTTCCGCCCGATGTTCTCGCGCTCGTCATTGACCACCGTCTCGACCACCTCGGTGGCGCCGTTGCCGCCTCCGGCCGGTCCCGCAACCGCTTCGATCTGCCCAGCGCCCACTCCCGCCCCCGCCGCGACCTGCTGCAGCGCTGAGGGCTGGCCGTCCGGGGTACCGCCGGAGTAGGAGAGCGTCGCCGGAGCGTTGCCCCCCGCCCGCAGGGCCGGCTGACCCTGGGAGGGGTCGACTTCCACCTCGACGTGGAAGATCGACTTGCTGAACTCCTCCCAGATCGAGTTCATCAGCTCCTCGAACATGGCGAAGCCCTCGTTTTTGTAAGCGACGAGGGGGTCGATCTGGGCGAAGCCGCGCAGGTGGATGCCCTCGCGCAGGTAGTCCATGTCGTAGAGGTGCTCGCGCCAGCGGTTGTCGATCACCTGCAGCAGGATCGAGCGCTCCAGGTAGCGCATCAGCTCCTCGCCGAAGACGCCTTCGCGCTCGTCGTAGGCGTTCATCGCGTCGTCGTCGAGGGCGTCTTTGAGCTTCTCGCGATCAACCGTCTCGGGCGCCATCGCGCCGACCTCGACGCTCACCGGCCAGATCTGGCGCAGCTGCGTCTCCAGGTCGGGCATGTCCCACTCGTCGAGCACGTCGCCGGGCGTGTACTGGTCGACGAGGCGCTCGATCACCCCCTCCATCTCGTCGCGCGCGACGTCCGACATGTCGCGCCCCTCGAGGATCTCGCGGCGGTATTTGTAGACGATGCGGCGCTGCTCGTTCATCACGTCGTCGTACTCGAGCACCCGTTTGCGGATCAGGAAGTTCTGTTCCTCGACCTTCTTCTGCGCTCCCTCGACCGTCTTCGTCAGCATGCCCGCCTCGAGCGGCATCTCGCCACCCTCCTCGTCGACGGGGCCCAGCCGGTCGAGGATTTTGTAGATGCGGTCGCCGGCGAAGAGCCGGATCACGTCGTCTTCGGCGGAGAGGAAGAAGCGCGTTTCGCCTGGGTCGCCCTGGCGCCCGGAGCGGCCGCGCAGCTGGTTGTCGATGCGGCGCGACTCGTGGCGCTCGGTGCCGCAGATGTAGAGGCCACCGAGCTCGCGGACTTCTTCAGCCTCCGCCGCGCATAGCGGCTCCAGCTCGGCGACCTTGGCCGCGAGCGCCTCCTCGTAGCCCTCGTCGCCGGGTGCGATCCCCTTCTTCTTCAGCTCGTGGACCGCCGACTGCTCGGGGTCGCCGCCGAGCCTGATGTCGACGCCGCGACCCGCCATGTTGGTCGCGATCATCACCGCGCCCTTGCGGCCGGCCTGGGCGATCCGCTCGCCCTCTCGCTCGGCGTGCTCGGGCTTGGCGTTCAGGACCGCGTGTTCGATCCCCTGGCGTTTCAGCTCGCCCGAGATCATCTCCGAGACCTCGACCGAGACCGTCCCGACCAGGATCGGCTGGCCCTTCTCGTGGCGGGCGACGATCTCCTCCAGCACCGCCTTCCACTTGCCGTCCTTGGTTTTGAAGATCTGGTCGTTCTGGTCGGCCCGGACCATCTGGCGGTGGGTCGGGACCTCGACCACCGGCACTTTGTAGATCTTCATGAACTCGGTCGCCTCGGTCAGCGCCGTGCCGGTCATCCCGGAGAGCTTGTCGTAGAGGCGGAAGTAGTTCTGCAGGGTGATCGTGGCGAGCGTCTGGTTCTCCTCGCCGATCGCGACACCCTCCTTCGCCTCGACCGCCTGGTGCAGGCCCTCCGACCAGCGGCGCCCCTCGAGGATGCGGCCGGTGAACTCGTCGATGATCATCACCTGGCCGTCGATGACGGCGTAGTCCTTGTCTTTCCTGTAGAGCGCCTCGGCCTTCAGCGCCTGGACCAGGTGGTTGACGAGGCTGCCGTGCTCGCCGAGGTAGAGGTTGTCGACACCGACGAACTCCTCGGCCCGCTTCACGCCCTTCTCCGTCGGCGAGACCGTCTTGTGCTTCTCGTCGAATTCGTAGTCGTGCTCGGCCTCGGAGGTGTCCTTCGATTCGCCGAGCGAGCGCAGCTTGTCTTTGGCCTGGACCCCGTCCATCTGCTTGGCGAGGCGAGCGAAGGTGTAGTAGGTCTGGGCGGCCTGTTCGGGGGCGCCGGAGATGATCAGCGGCGTCCGCGCCTCGTCGATCAGGATGTTGTCGACCTCGTCGACGATCGCGAAGTGGTGGCCGCGCTGGACGCAGTGCTCGAGCGCTTCGGCCATGTTGTCGCGCAGGTAGTCGAAGCCGAACTCGGAGTTCGTCCCGTAGACGACGTCGCAAGCGTACTTTTCTTGCCGCACGGCGTGGCCGTCGCCGTCCTGGATCGCGGCGACGCTGACGCCCAGCGCGTCGTAGACCGGTTTCATCCATTCGGCGTCGCGGCGGGCGAGGTAGTCGTTGACGGTGACGAGATGGACGCTGTCGCCGGCCAACGTGTTGAGGAAGACGGCGAGCGTCGCGGTCAGGGTCTTGCCCTCTCCCGTCTTCATCTCAGCGATCGCGCCCTCGTGGAGGACCATGCCGCCGAACAGCTGGACGTCGTAGTGACGCTGGCCGATCGAGCGGCGCGCCGCCTCGCGCGTCAGCGCGAACGCCTCGGGCAGCAGGTCGTCGAGCGACTCGCCCTCCTTCGCCCGCTTGCGCAGGTCGTCGGCCTCCTCGAGCAGCTCGGAGTCCTCGAGCAGCTCCATCTCGGGCTCGATCCGGTTGATCGCCTCGGCGCGCCTCTCGTACCCCTTGAACTTGCGCCCCTCGCCGACGCGAAGCGCACGGGTGACCATGTCCCTTGCGGCAGGCATGAGACCAAGGGTAGCTGGACTGGTTAAGACTCGGCTGAGCGTCCCTGCAGCCGCGCGACGGCCTTGCGGGTCTGGGTGCGCTTGCGGCGCAGCTCTCGGTGTTTCTTCACCTGACGGCGGATGTCCTCGGCGAGCTCGTGGATCGTGTGGGCCATCTCGGGCGAGGCCTCGCGAGCTCGCAGGGTCACGCCCTTGAGCCGCAGCGTGGCCTCCGCGACTTGGCTGTCGTCGATCGACGGGTTTCGCTCTTCGTAGATCTCGATGTCGAGCGTCGCCAGCTCCGACACCTGCCTCCCGACCCGACGGAATCTCTTGGTCACATGACCTCGCAGCTCGTCGCTCACCTCGACGTTGCGCCCACGTATCTCGATCCGCATTTTGCCTCCTTGTGGTGTCGGTCAACCGATGCTACGCCTCTACAACCTCCGGGTAAAGGTGATTGCGACTACCCGGACCGCGCCGCCGCTACGCAGGGCCCGGGCGCATGCCGAAAGCGTGGCGCCGGTGGTCAGCACGTCGTCGACGAGCAGGACGCTGCGCGGCACCTCGCCCCGGACGTGCACCTGCGGCGGGTGGCCCAGCCGGTCAGCGCGGCGGCGGCCCACCTGGCGCCCGCCGCCGCTGCGCCTGAGGCAGCCGGCCAGCGGCATCTCGGTCCGCGCCGCCAGCGCCGCGGCGATCTCCGCGGCCGGATCGAAGCCGCGCCCCATAGAGCGCAGCGTCGCCGTCGGCACCGGCACGATCGCGCCGCTGAGCAGGCTCGCCGGGGCGAGCCACCGGATTCGCTCCGCCATCGTCCCGGCCACCGGGAGCAGGCGGCGGAACTTGAGCGCCGCGACCAGGTCCCGCGCCACCCCCTCGTGCGGCGCCGAGGACCAGGTGCGATCCAACCCCTGCGGACCGTTGCCGGCGAGCGGTTCCGCCTCGGCGAGCCTCCGCGTGCACCGCGTGCAGGCGACCGCGCCAGGCCGGCAGGAACGTCCGCAGGCCGCGCACAGGGAGGGCAGGAGACCGCCGGCAACCGCGTGCAGAACCTTCATGCCCCGATCCTGCGGGGCCGCGGCGCGCCCGTGGCGCGCAGGGTGTCACGGAAGCGCTATTTCTTCGCGACGCGACCCGCGATGGCGCCGATCAGCATCGCCTCGGGTGCCAGCTCGGCGCCTTCGAGGAGGATCGAGTCGCGGACCCAGGCACCGGCGCCGACCCGGCAGCCGTCGCCGACGATCGCCGGGCCCTCGATGCGGGTGCCGGCACCGAGCTCAACACCGGCTCCGATCAGAACCGGCCCCTCGACCTCAGCGCCGTCGAGCGGGCTGGCCGCGCGGATGCCACTCGCCACCTCCGGCACTCCGGACTCGACCCGCACCTCTCCGAGCAGCGCGTCGAGGTTGCCCTGCCGCAGCTCCTCGAGGTTGCCGATGTCGTTCCAGTAGGCATCGATCTCGTGCGAGTAGAAGGGCACGTCGCTCTCCAGCAGCGCAGGGAAGACGTCCATCGCCCAGTCGGCGAACCCGGGCGGATCGCCCTCGCCGGCCGCCACGCTGGTCCCGGGAGATGGGAAGAAGTCGAAGATCTCCGCGCGGAACATGTAGATGCAGGTGTTCGCCAGGTCGGAGAGGGCTTCGGCCGGATCGGGCTTCTCCTGGAAGCCCTGTACGCGACCGTCCTGGCCGGCGATCACGACGCCGTACTGATCGGTGTCGGTCACTCGCTTAGTGGCCATCGTCGCCAACCCCTCGTGCGATTCGTGGAACTCGCGCATCGCGGCGAAGTCGAGATCGGTCAGCGCGTCACCGGCCACCACCAGGAACGAGTCGCCGAGGAACTCGGCCGCATTGCGGACGCCTCCCGCCGTCCCCAGCAGCTGCTCCTCGCGGCTGTAGCTGAGCTCGACGCCGAACGCCGAGCCATCGCCGAAGTGACCCTCGATCGTCTCCGGGAACCAGTGCAGGTTGGCGATCGCCTGCTTGAAGCCGTGGCGGGCAAGCAGCCGCACGCTGTGCTCCATCACCGGCCGGTTCAGCACCGGCACCATCGGCTTCGGCATCGCATAGGTGACCGGCCGCAGCCGGGTGCCGAGCCCGGCGGCCAGCACCATCGCCCTCATCGAATTAGATGCCCTGGTCAGTAGCGGTAGTGATCGGGCTTGTAGGGACCCTCGACCGGGATGCCGAGGTAAGCGGCCTGCTCCTCGGACAGCTCGGTCAGGCGGACGCCCAGCGCCGCGAGGTGCAGTCGCGCGACCTTCTCGTCGAGATGCTTTGGGAGCACGGTGACGTCCTTGGCCGTGAACCCGTCGGGCCGGCTGAAGAGCTCGACCTGCGCGATCACCTGGTTGGTGAACGAGTTCGACATCACGAAGCTCGGGTGACCGGTCGCGTTGCCGAGGTTGAGCAGGCGGCCTTCGGAGAGGAGGATGATCGAGTGGCCGTCCGGGAAGCGCCACTCGTCGACCTGCGGCTTGATGTCGACCCTCTCGGCGGGAGACGCTTCGAGCCCGGCGACGTCGATCTCGTTGTCGAAGTGGCCGATGTTGCCGACGATCGCGTTGTGCTTCATCCGCGCCAGGTGGCTCGCGGTGATGATGTCCTTGTTGCCGGTGGCGGTGATGAAGATGTCGGCAGTCCCGACGACGTCCTCGAGCGTCTTCACCTCGTAGCCCTCCATCGCCGCCTGCAGGGCGCAGATCGGGTCGATCTCGGTGACGATCACGCGAGCACCCTGGCCGCGCAGCGACTCGGCGCAGCCCTTGCCGACGTCGCCGTAACCGCAGACGACGGCTACCTTGCCGCCGATCATCACGTCGGTGGCGCGGTTGATCCCGTCGATCAGCGAGTGACGGCAGCCGTAGAGGTTGTCGAACTTCGACTTGGTGACCGAGTCGTTGACGTTGATCGCCGGGAACAGCAGCTCGCCGCTCTCGACCATCTCGTAGAGGCGGTGCACACCGGTCGTGGTCTCCTCGGTGACGCCTTTGATCCCCTCACCGATCCGCGTCCAGCGCTGCGGGTCCTCGCCGAGCGTGCGGGTGAGCGTGCGGAGGATGACCTCGTGCTCCTCCGACTCCGCCGTCGAGGGGTCGGGGACGGCACCGGCGGCCTCGTACTCGGT
>JANWHD010000036.1 GCA_025450585.1 Solirubrobacterales bacterium | reverse complement strand
GCCTCCTGCTCGTGCAGGTGGAAGACACCGCCCAGCATGCCCGCCTCGCCCGGGTCGAGCGTGCCACCGATCCGCGAGCTGTCGATGATCTGCTTCAGGTCCTCGGCGGTGTGGCGCACCTCGATGTCGGTCGGGTCGACGCCGAAGAGCCGCACGATCGCATTCGAGAACGCGCTCAGCGCGTAGGTCACCGGCGCGGTCGCGATGCGGAACCAGTTGAGCGGCCGGGAGACGCGGCGGGCGGTGCGCTCGGCATGGCTGATCGCCAGCATCTTCGGCACCTGCTCGCCGACGCTGATGTGCAGCGCGGTAACGATCGTGAAGGCGATCGCCACCGAGAGCCCGACCGCGACACCGTGCGAGAACCCGCCGAAGATCGGCTCGAGTAGCACGGCCAGCGCGGGCTCGCCGAGGAAGCCGATGCCGATCGATGCCATCGTGATCCCGATCTGGCAGGCCGATAGCGATTCGTCGATCTTGTCGAGCTGCTCGATCACCTCCTCGGCACCGCTTTCGCCTTCCTCGGCGAGCTGTTCGATCTTGCCGCGGCGGCTGCGCACGAGCGCGAACTCGGCCGCGACGAAGAAGCCGTTGATGGCCAGCAGCACGAGGAGGAGGACGAGCAGCAGGGCGCTCATCGTCTATTTGGCCCGGTACTTCGGGGGAGGTCGTCGTCGGCCATTCGGCGTACGCAATATAGCTTTCCGCTCCGCGGATCTAGTGGGAGGTGCGATATTCCCTGCGGAATGCGCATCGCAAGCCTCGTTCCCTCTGCGACCGAGATGCTCTACGCACTCGGACTCGGCGACAGTGTCGTTGCGGTCACGCATGAGTGCGACTACCCACCCGAGGCGCGCTCGCTCCCCCATCTGACCCGGACCGTGCTGCGGCCCAACCTCAGCGCCGCCGAGATCGACCGGGCGGTGAAGGCGAGGGTCGCCGAGGGACAGGCGCTGTACGAGCTCGACGAGGAGCTGCTGGAGGCGCTGGCCCCAGACCTGATCGTCACCCAGGCTGTCTGCGCCGTGTGCGCCGTTTCCTTCGAGGACGTGCTCGAGGTGGCCGCCCGGCTCTCCAGCAGGCCGCGGGTGTTGCAACAGGACCCGAGCACGCTCGGGGAGATGCTCGAGGACGTGATCCGGCTTGGGGAGGCGGCCAAGATCCCGCGCGAGGCGCACGAGCTGCGGGGGGAACTGGAGGGACGGCTGGCGACCGTCCGCGCCGCGGTCTCGGGGACGACGCTGCCGCGGGTGATCGCCCTGGAGTGGCTCGATCCACCCTACGTCGGGGGCCACTGGATCCCCGAGATGATCTCGATCGCCGGAGGCGAGGACGTCGCCGGCCCGCCTGGGCTGAAGTCGCCCGAGGTCTCCTGGGGGGAGCTTTCGGGCCTCAACCCCGACGTGGTGGTCGCGATGCCGTGTGGCTGGTACGTGGACGGGGCTCGTACCCAGGCCCTCGAACACTGGTTCCACATCGAGGAGCTCGGCGCCCAGCGCGTGTTCGCGGTCGACGCCGCATCGACCTTCTCCCGGCCTGGACCGCGACTCGTCGACGGCGTCGAGCTGCTCGGCCATCTCCTGCACCCCGATTTAGTCGATGCGCCGGGGAACATCGGCTTCGCCGAGCTACGCGCCTCGCACGCGCGATCCAACCGGGCCGGCTGAGGCCCTAAGCGTCAGGCGATCGCCAGCGCGCCGACGATCGAGAGCAGGGCCACACCCGCCATCGCGATCATCTCGGCGGGGAAGCGACGCTGGCCGAGCATCCCGCGCTCGCCGGCCATGATCACGAGAGCACAGAGGACCCCGGCCGCCAGCCCGCCGAGGTGGCCGCCGAGGCTGATGTTGCGGGGACCAACGACGCTGAAGGCGAGGTTGAGCAGGAGGATGACCCCGATCGACGATGCGACTGCGTCGAAGCCACGATCGCGAGCGATCAGGAAGGCGGCCCCGAAAAGGCCGAAGATCGCGCCCGAGGCGCCGACCGTCAGCGCATTTGGGCTCAGCAGCAGCGCGCCGAAGGCCCCGCCGAAGAGAGAGGCGAAGTAGACGGCGAGAAAGCGGGGGGTCCCGATCGATGGCTCCAGCAGCCTGCCGAGGAAATAGAGAGCGAACATGTTGAAGCCGATGTGGACGAGGCTGGCGTGGAGAAATCCACCGGTGAGGAGCCGGTACACCTCGCCTTCGGCGACGAAGGGACCGTAGAGGCCGAAGTCGAAGATCACCGAGCTGTTGCCAACCGTGAATCCACCACTGGCACCAAGGATCTCGGCGAGAAACGCCGCCGCGTTCAGCGCGATCAGGATGAAGGTCGCCGGCGCGCTGGCGAACAGGCCGGCCTCCCCTACCCCCCTGACGACGTGAGTGCGCTGGCTGGCGCACTCCGGGCAGCGCATCCCGACCGGCGTCGGCGTCATGCAGTCGGGACAGATTGGCCGCCCGCAGGAGGAGCAGGAGACGGCCGTCTCGCGATTGGGGTGGCGGTAACAGGTCTGAGCCATCGGGAGGGGCAGCCTACAATCGCGGCCGATGGACGCACCCAGCCCCGCACGGCTCTACGCCACCCTCGCCGGATGGACGCTCGTGGTCATCGGCATAGTCGGCTTCTTTTACAGCGCCGCGTTCGGCTCCCCCGGGGACGTCGGCGAGGTCTTCGGCCTTATCGCCGTCAACGCCTGGGTCAACGTCCTGCACGTGCTTACAGGAGCGCTCGGGCTGTACATGGCCGGCTACGCGTCGCGCCGGTACTCGCTCTGGCTCGGGTGCTTCTACCTGGCCGTCGCCCTCTGGGGATTCGCGATCGGCAGCGGCGAGGCGATCCTAGGCTTCCTGCCAGTCGACACGGCCGGCAACCTCCTCCACCTCCTCGTCGGCGCGCTGGGCGTCGGCGCCGCGCTGGCAACGCCGGCGACGAAGGGCGAGCCGGCTAAGGACCTATCCCGTTAGGGGGCGTGCCGCTGCCTAAAGCCTGGCCCGGCCGGTCAGGGATCGCAGGCCGCCCTTGGCCTGCTGGCGACCGCGGCGGCGGGCCTCGAGCAACACCAGGGCGCCGGCCGCCGCTCCCCCCGCGCCGACCGCGAACACCGGGCGCACCCAGTTGCGCGGGTCGCGCAGCGCCCGCAGCTCGCTCTCGGAGAGTTCCTCGGCCCAGTCGGAGAGCTCCTCCGCTGCGGCCTGGGTCACCGCGGAGAGCGTGTCCTCGAGCCGGCCCGAGAGGCGCTCCGGCGGCTCGATCGGGCGCAGGGCGTCGGAGAGGAGCTGCTCGACGTCCCATGCTCCGGTCAGTCGGTGGGCGGCGTCACTCATCGGCCATCTCCTCCTGGAGCTGTTTGATCGCCCGGTGTATCAGCACCTTGGTGGCCCCGTCGCTGCGGCCGAGGGCGCGTGCGATCTCGCGATTGTCCATGCCGAGCGCAAAGCGCATGATCAGCACCTCGCGGCGGTCGTCGGAGAGTTTCTCGAGGTTCGCCATCACCTGCCGCAGCTCCTCGCGACCCTCCGCGATCGCCTCGGTGCCGTGCCGCGTCGGAATCGGGTCGGCGACCTCCAGCGACGTCTGCGGCCGGCGCGAGCGATCGCGGTAGTAGTTCGAGGCGAGGTTGTGGGCGATGCGGATTAGCCAAGGGCGCAGCGGCCGCCCGTCGGACTCGCGGCGAGCGCGATCGAAGTGCCTGTATGCCTGCAGGAAGGCCTGCTCGGTGAGGTCCTCGGCGTCGTGTTGGTTGCCGACCCGGTAGTAGGCGTAGGAGTAGACGTCGCGCAGGTGCGCCCGGTAGAGATCCTCGAAAGCCCGGTCCAGCTCCGCCTTCGCGGCCGGGTCGAGACTCGCCGGCTCGACGTTCTTCGCTGCACTCACTGTTCAAGCCTAGTTGCATCACGCTGCCTCCCGCGCACGCTCGACCCGGCGCAGACCGGCAACCCAGGCATCGGCGTCGATCTCACCGCCGATCAGCGCAGCCAGGCCGGACAGCGCCTCCGCCTTGCCACCGGCCGCCGCGGTCGCCGTCGCCAGCAGCGGCACCGCGTCGAGGCCCTCCGACGCCTGGCCGATGATCCCCGGGATCTCGCTCGCCGGGGTGCCACGCCCCAGCAGCTCTCCGGCACGACGGTTGCGGCCCTCCGGCGCGATCACGGTCGCGGTGAGATCGCCGACGCCGGCGAGGCCGGCGAACGTCTCGAGCTCGGCGCCGCGATCGATCGCGTGGCCGATGCACTCGCGCCAGATCTGGGCGGCGGCGATCCCGGCCGCGTTGAGGCCGTGCGGCTCGGCGGCGGCGGCGGCAAGGGCGGCGGCGTTCTTCGCGGCTCCCGCCATCTCGACCCCGACCACGTCGTGCGCGCGCGCGCAGAACAGGCCGGCGCGGTCGAAGACCCCGCCGAGCTGGTCGCGCAGGTCGTCGTCGGCGGAACCGAGGACGAGCGCCGCTGAGCCGGAGACGGCCTCGCGGGCGTGTGCCGGCCCGCCCAGGGAGGCGATCGCGCGCGCCCGCACTCGCTCGCCGACGTATTCGGCGGGAAGCAGGCCCCGCGGCGCGACCAGACCCTTGGTCAGGAGCAGCACCGCCGCGCGGGCGCCGACCCGGTCGGCGATGCTCCCGACCGCCTGCGGCAGCGAGCCCGAGGGGATCGCCAGGCAGACGAGATCGAGACCCGCCAGCTCGACTTCGGACGCGTGCCGAACCTGGACCGAGTCGGGCAGGCGAACGCCCTCGAGGTAGTGGCGGTTCTCGCGCACATCGGCCAGCTCGGTCGCCTGCTCGGCGGTGCGGGTCGCCAGCTGGACCTCGAGGCCGCCGCGCGCGAGGAGCACGGCAAGGGCGGTGCCCCAGCTGCCGGCGCCGATCACCGCCGCGCGGCGCATCGGCGGCAGGCCGCCGAGATCCTCCCACTGAAGCTCGACATTGGGCCAGATCCGGCCGGTCACGGTCGCGGCCAGGCCTCGCGATGGATCCTCGGCTCGCGGGAAGGTCATCGCCTTGCCGAGACGGACCCGGATCTTGCGCGGGCGGATCCGCCAGCCGCGGCGCACGTGTTCGGTGCCGAGAACGGCTGCCGGCACCACCGGCGCGCCGGTCTGCAGCGCGAGGCGACCGACGCCGCGCTTGGGCTCGGCCAGCGAGCCGCGGCGAATCCGGGTGCCCTCCGGGAAGATGCAGACGGCGCCGCCC
The DNA here is from genome assembly GCA_025450585.1 of Solirubrobacterales bacterium. Taxonomy (GTDB): domain Bacteria; phylum Actinomycetota; class Thermoleophilia; order Solirubrobacterales; family 70-9; genus VRUE01. The sequence continues at coordinate 26,637 of JANWHD010000036.1, read as the reverse complement.
CGTTCGACAACCTGGCGTGCGGTCTCCACCGAGTCCTCGTCGGACTCCCCACGCCGGATCGGAAAGGCGCCGAGGCGGGAGAGGATCCAGCCCCGCCAGCGCCGGTCGAAGAGCTCGACCTTGGCGACGTAGTTCATCGGCCGTCGCCAGGGGAGGGCGCCGCCGATCGCGAACGGGTCGAGGAAGCTGCGGTGGTTGGCGGCGACAATTAGGCCGCCCTTGAGGCGGGCGTGCTCGCGTCCTGTCCGCGAGTAGCGGAAGTAGACCAGGAAGAAGGGGGTCATGAAGATGCGGGCGAGGATGTAGAGCACGGGGTTGACGCCGTGGCGGCGCGTGTACTCGTGGTACGCCTGGAGGCGGACGGGGTCCATCGCTGATGGCTACACGATGAGGGGGGTCGGGTTACCCGGTTATCCCCGCGTCGCCGGCGGGCGGGTCCTGTCCGGGGGTAGGGGGGCGCTGCGGGCGGGCCACGGTCCGTCCTCGACCCCCCTACCCCCGGCCACCCGCCCGAGGAACGGTTTGCCAAGCCGGGTTACCAGGCCGCTTGGATGAGCTGTTCCAGGTCGGCCCGGGTCGGGGGGCCTGGCGTGAAGGCAAGCTCGGGCCGCATCAGCATTGATTCGAGAGCTTGGGAGAGTTTGGAGCGGTCTGCACCCAATGCTCCGAGGCCGGGGGGGTTGCCGCCTAGCTGGAGGAGGCGGGGTTCTATTTCTGCTGGTTCGGATTCGAGGGCTCTGGAGAGGGGGGCGAGGCCGTCGGGGGCTCTCGGGACCATGAAGGCCATTGCTCGGGGGAGGATCGTGGCGTTGGTGGGGGCGTGGGGGGTGCCGCAGACGCGGGCCAGGGTCTGGCAGACGACGTGGTGGAGGGCGAAGGCGCCGGAGTCGATCGCGTAGCCGCAGAGGATCGAGCCGAGGGCGAGGGCCTCGCTGCCCCGCTCGGCGGGATCTTCGTCGAGCGCGGTCGCGATCAGCTCGGCCCCGCGGAGGGCGGTCATCTCGGAGACGGGGTTGGCGAAGGGGGTGTAGAGGGAGTCGGCACCGTGGGCGAGGGCGTTCATCGAGCTCGCCCGCAGCTCCGGCTCGGGGGCGCTGGTCATCGCCTCGGGATCGGCGATCACAAGCGACGGGCGAACGAGGGCCCGCACGCGATCCTCCGCTCCCGCCGGCAGGCGGTGGATGCCGGTCATCTCGGCCCCCGACATCGTCGTCGGGATCGTGGCGACACGGGCGCCGGTGACCGAGGCGATCGCCTTCGCGGTGTCGATCGTGCGGCCGCCGCCGAGGGCGACGAGTGCCGGTGCGTCGACCCGATCGAGCAGCGCGGCGGCGGCATCGGTGACTCCCGTCGCCGCGCTGGCGGCAGCCGGCACCTCGTGCACCGCCGCCGCGGCGCTCGCCAGTTGCCCGGCGCCCGCGAGATGCCGCTCGGTCGAGAGCAGGGCAAAGGGCTCCATCCCATGCTCGGCCAGCAGCGCCGGCGCATCGCTCACCCCACCGTCGCGAAAGACGACAGTGCGTCCGGCGTCCCGCCAGACGAAGTTGCCGCTCACCCGGCTGAGACGGTCCGCGGGTTGACGACGGGGCGCAGGTTCGGTTCGACCTCCGCCCTCATGTGCTCGAAGTCGGGAGGCAGGGAAAGCTTCTCGCCCAGGTGCTCGAGCGGCTCGTCGACCGTGAAGCCCGGGCCGAGGGTGGCGATCTCGAAGAGGACCCCGCTCGGCTCGCGGAAGTAGATCGAGCGGAAGTAGAAGCGATCGATCACGGGGGTCGGGTTGGCGCCGGCCGAGATCGCACGGTCCCGCCACTGCTCGTGCTCGTCGAGGGTCGATGCCCAGGCGACGTGATGGACGCTGCCGGCGCCCTGCAGCGAACGCTCCTCGGGTGGCTGCTCGTAGACGTAGAGACCGCCCCGATTCGCCCCGCGCGCCTCCCAGGTCTCCTCGCCGAGGGACTCGAACTCGAGAGCTTCGAGCAGCGAGTGGCTGGCGTCGGGTGCCCCGCTGTAGGCGCAGACCGCGTGGAAGCCGCGAAGCGCGTGGTCGGCTGGCACCTCCGGGTGGTCGGCGATCAGCGGCTCGTCGGCGACCTCGACCACGGCGAGCTCATGCGCGAGGCCCTCCGGGTCGGCGAAGCGCAACCCTCCCCCGGCCCGCTCGGTCTCGATCCCGTTCGCGGCAAGCCGCTCCTCCCAGAAGTCGAGCGCGGCAACCGAGGCCACGCGCCAGACGATCCGGTGCACGTCGCCCGCGCCCGCCCGGCCCGGGGGCACTCCCGGGAACTCGAAGAAGGTGAGGTCGGAGCCGGCGCTGCCCTTCTCGTCGGCGAAGAAGAGGTGGTAGACGGTGGGGTTGTCCTGGTTGACCGTCTTCTTGACCAGGCGCAGGCCCATCGTCCCCGCGTAGAAGTCGACGTTGCTCTGGGCGTCGGCCGTGATCGCGGTGATGTGGTGAATTCCCTCCAGCTTCACGACATCACGTATAGCATCCGCGCATGAGCCGCGGACGACGACGCATGGTCCGAGTACTCGTGGTGCTCGGTTCCGTACTGGCCTTTCTCAGCGTCTTCGCGATCTGGACCGAGCGGCAGGCTCTCAACACCGACGACTGGGTCGACACCAGCGGGCGCCTGATCCAGGACCCGACGATCCGCGAAGCGGTCGGCGACTACCTGGTCGACCAGCTCTACGAAAACGTCGACGTCGAGCAGGAACTGAGCGAGATCCTGCCTGGCGAGACCAAGGAACTGGCGGGCCCGATCTCCGGCGGCCTGCGCCAGGTTGCCGGCGACGGCGCCAACCGGGTCCTGGAAACGTCGACCGCCCAGGAGCTCTGGAAGGACGCGAACCGAACCGCCCACGAAGAACTCATCGCCGTCCTCGAGGAAAAGGAGGGCACGGTCTCGACCGAAGAAGGCGAAGTCAGCCTCAACCTCGGCAGCCTCGTCACCAACCTCGCCGACCAGGTCGGGATCGGCGCCGACCTGGCGGAAAAGCTGCCGCCCGACGCGGGCAAGTTCACGATCCTCAAGTCGGACCAGCTGAAGACGGCACAGGACATCGTCGTCGCGATCAAGGGCCTTGCGCTGGTGCTCTCGTTGCTCACGTTCCTCTGCTTCGGCCTGGCGATCTACCTCGCCCGTGAGGAACGTTGGGTGACCGTGCTCTTCTGCGGCGTCGGCCTGATCGCGGCGGGCTTCGCCGTGATCGTCGCCCGCGAGATATTTGGCGGGGTCGTCGTCGACCAGCTCGTCGTCGAAGAAAGCGCCCGGCCGGCAGCGGAATCGGCCTGGTCGATCGGCACCTCGCTGATGACCAGCATCGCGACGACCGTGATCGTCGTCGGCGTCCTCTTCGGAATCGCCGGCTGGCTCGCCTCGCCGACATCCTCGGCCCGGTCGACCCGCAAATTCGTGGCACCGGCCCTGCGCGAGTACCCCGCCTACGTCTACGCCGCGCTGGCGATCGTCGTCGGCATCTACTTCATCCAAGCCCCGACCCAGAACCTGCGCTCCTTCCTGACGACACTGGTGATCGCCGGCCTTGCCGCCTTCGGCATCCACGAGCTGCGCAAGCAGGCCGCCGAGGAATTCCCCGACGCCGAGTACGGCGACGTCTTCGGCCGCACCAAGGAGCGCGTCGTCGGCGCCGTCAAGGACGCCAACTTGGGAGAGCGGGCCTCGAAGCTGCGCCTGCCGGAGATGCGCAAGCCGACGGATGCCGAAACCGCCGCTCCGACCGACGATGACGACACACGCCTGGCCCGCCTGGAGCGCCTAGCCACCCTGCACGAGAAAGGCATCCTCAACGACGAGGAGCTGGCGGCGGAGAAGGCGCGAGTGCTGAGCGGCACCGGTAAAGACGCTTAGCCTCAGAGCCCGCCTCCGGAATCGAACCGGAACTCTCCCGATTACAAATCGGGTGCTTTGCCAATTAAGCTAGGCGGGCAGCTCGTAGTCCCTTGCCCAGCGTACGCGCTTACCCTGCCGGTTGCCCGGAGGATCTACTCGCAGATACATACCGGTGTTTGGCACCTCCTCCGCCGGGATCACATATACGCACTGAGTGTCCGGGCAGTAAACGATGAACAGGTCGACCTCACCGACATAGCTTCGGGAGCGAGTTCGTCTCATATTCGACTGGGTGCTCAAGGCTCTGAATTGAATGGCTCCCTCACGCAACCGTCCGCTTTTGCACTGCGCCCTGAGGAATCGGCCGTCGCAGTCGAGAACCAGGTCGTAGCGCTGATTGACGCCAAACGGCAGCAAAACGCGGTAGCCGCGCTTGACCAGCTCGGCGAGAATTGCGGCCTCAGCCCGGTGTCCAACGTCAACTGGGTGAGAGGTGGGGGTCGGCTTGGGCAAAGCCAGAGACATATCGACAACATAGTCCTCACCGCAGACAGAACATTTCGGCAGATGCATTGCTGTCTATGACATCGTGCCCCCATCGACGCGCAGTTCCGATTTCTCGAGCCCGATGAGGGGACACTGCTGACCGAGGCGATCCGGGTCGCCTACGGGGAGAGCTATGACGTGCGCTGGGTCTACGACGCGGAGGAGGTGTCGAGGCGGGTGGCCGCGGGCACCTACGTCTCGTGCGTTGCGGAGACGGCCACGGGAGAGCTGCTCTGCCACGAGGGGATGAGCTTGGCCGCTGCGGGGGACGCGGTCGGTCACTCTGGGCAGGCGGTGACGATGCCCGCAGCGCGGGGACAGCACCTCTTCACCAGGACCAAGCGCTTTCTCATGGACTGGGCGGCCGGGCAGGGGATGGCGGGCATGTACAGCGAGGCGACCGCCGCTCACCCCTACAGCCAGCGCGCCAACGTCGAGCTGGGCGCGCACGAGACCGGGTTCCTGCTGGGCTGGATCCCGGCGTCGGTGTCGAACGACGCTGCCGGCGACGGGCGGCGCGGACGCCAGTCGGCGGCGCTCTTCTACACGAAGCTGAACGACGGCCACGAGCGTCCCGTCTACGCACCCGAGCGCCATCTCGGGATCGTCGGGCAGACGCTGGAGCTGTGCGAGTTGCGCGGCACGCTCGCCGTGCCGCCTGCAGATTTCGCGCTGGCGGACCGGACCGAGCAGCACGTCGCCGTCGATGCCGACCACAACCTGGCGCTGATCACCGTGCACGTCCCCGGCGCCGACCTCGAGGCCGCGGTCGCAGCGGAGCGCCACCACCTCTTCCACCGCCTCGGCCTCGACGCCGTCTACCTCGACCTGCCCCTCGACACGCCTGCCACCGCCCTCGTCGCCGACCACCTCGAGCGACTGGGCGTGTCCTACTCAGGCGTCTTCCCCAACAGCCGCTGCGACGGCGACGTCCTGCGCATGCAGTCCCTGCACCATGCCCGGATCAAGGCCGACGACGTCTCCGTCGCCTCCGAGCACGGCCGGGAACTGCTCGAGTACGTACTGAGCGACTTGCCCTGAGGCCTTCCAGTCAAGCAGGCCAAGGACGCAGGGAGCGTGGCGTGCTCCGCACGCGAGCGACCGAGGACGCAGGCATGCGCCGACTGGAAGGCCTCAGGCCTCGCGGGAGGTCAGGTGGGCGCCTACCTTGCGCTTGACGCGCTGGAGGGCGTTGTCGACGGTCTTGGTGTCGCACTCCAGCCGCTCGGCGGTCGCCTCGTAAGAGTGCCCGTCGAGGTAGAGGGAGAGAACCCGGCTCTCGAGGTCCGAGAGCACCCCCGAGACGCCCGAGAGGCAGGAGACGAGGCTCTCCAGCTCTTCGGAGGCGATCACCTGGTTGACCGGGTCGTGGACCGTCGGCCCTGGCAGGATCTCGTCGAGCGTGGTGTCGGAGTCGCCCGCCGCAGCCGGGGTCTGACTGAATGAGACGTACTGGTTGAGCGGCGTGTGCTTATTGCGGGTCGCGGTCTTGACCGCGGTGATGATCTGGCGCGTGATGCAGAGCTCGGCGAAATTGCGGAAGCTCGACTCGCGATCGGTGCGGTAGTCGCGGATCGCCTTGTAGAGGCCGAGCAGGCCTTCCTGGATCAGGTCGTCGGACTCGCCCCCGAGCAGGAAGTAGGAGGACGCCTTGAGACGGACGAAGCCGCGGTAGCGCCGCACGATCGCGTCGTAGGCATCGGCGCGGCCGTCCTTGGCAAGAGCGACCAGATAATGGTCATCAAGCTCGGGTTGAGGGTTAGAGTCAGCCGGCCTGAGCGAGCCGTTGAGACGGCCGGTGGGGAGTTGCATTTCCTGGGTAGGCGAAGATAGAGCCACGGATCCTTCTCCTTGACGAAGGGTTCGTGGCGCCGTTTACCTCCCCTGGGGCGCCCCTTATATGACTGGGTAAGCTCAGACTCAAGCTGAGGTTCACCCTTGTTGGCGCGTTAGTTTACGGGTGCGCGGAGTTCTGTCAACCCCGAACTGACGTTCGTATGGCTGTCGCTGCCGCTTGCTATCGCTGCCGGACGGCCTCGAAAAGCAGCGCCGCGGCCGCCGCGGACACGTTCAGGGACGCTGTCCGACCCCGCTGCGGAAGAGCGACAAGGCCGTCGCAGGCAGACGAAACGCGGGGACGAATTCCCTTGCCCTCGCCACCGAGGACGAGGACGGTCGGCCCGGTGAGGTCCACGTCCCAGGGCGCCTGACTCGCGCTGGCGTCAGCGCCCCAGATCCAGAAGCCGGCCTGCTTGGCTTCGGCGAGCCAGTCGGCCAGGTTGCGGACGTGGGCGATGGGTAGGTGCTCGACGGCGCCCGCGGAGGCCTTGCAGGCGACCGCGGTCACCTCGGCCGCGCGACGCTCCGGGACGACCAGCCCACCCGCACCGGAAGCCTCGGCCGAACGCGCGACCGCGCCGAGGTTGCGCGGGTCCTGCACCTGGTCCAGCGCGACCAGCAGGACGTTCTCCTTGAGCAGCAACTCCCCCGCCCCCACATAGGGATAGGGATCAACCTCCGCCACTACCCCCTGATGATCGGGCGACCCGCAAATCCGCTCCAGCTCCTCGCCGGAGGTATCGGGCGCCCGCCAGACCCGGTGAACCCGCCGCCGCCCCCGCTCCGCCTCGGCAACCGGCTGCTTGCCGTAGATCACCTGCGAAGCCATCAGGCCCTAGGCACGAGCTTCGCACCCTCAGCCGAGTCCCGTACCTCCCAGCCCAACTCAGCCAACCGATCCCGAATCTCATCCGCCCGCCCAAAGTCCTTGGCCGCCCGCGCCTCCTGCCGTTCCCCCAACAGCTTCTCCGCCTCGTCGTCGGCCTCAGCTCCCTCATCCGGCTGGTTATGGGAGCTGTGGCCGACGAGGTCGAGCATCTCCGCCAGGACCTCAGAAGCTTCGTCCTTTCCAACCTCTTCTCGATTCGCTTCTCCCACAAGCTCAAACGCCTCGGCCATGGCTTTCGGCGTGTTGAAGTCGTCGGCGAGTGCCTTGCGGACGCTCTCGAGCCGGGAGGCCGCCGCGTCGGGTGCGTCGGGGGAGGGTCAACCGGGCCGCCCCCCCGGGGGTTACCCGCGACCCACCCCCCACCGGGTGCTCTCGAAAGAAATTCCGCAACCGCTCCACCTGGGCAACTGCCTGGTCCATCTGCTCCGCCCCAAAGGCAAGCGGCTGCCGATAATGCCCCGAGATCAGGTACGCAACGACGGCCTCGCGCCCGTAACGGTCGAGCGCCTCGGAGAGCTGGAAGATGTTGCCGTCCGATTTCGACATCTTCTCCGCCCCGGTCTCGATCATCCCGTTATGCATCCAGACCCTGGCGAACGGCCGCCCGGCCCCCTCGGACTGGGCGATCTCGTTCTCATGGTGGGGAAAGATCAGGTCCGAGCCGCCGCCGTGGATCGCGAACGAGGGCCCCAGCTCCTGCTCGGCCATCACCGAGCACTCGATGTGCCAGGCCGGGCGCCCCGGCCCCCAGGGCGAATCCCACGAGGTGTCCTCGTCGGGCTTGCGCGCCTTCCACAGCGCGAAGTCGAGTGGGTCCTCCTTGAGCGACTCCGAACCGGCCTCCTCGCCCTGGTCCATGTCCTCGGTGCGGCGGTTGGAGAGCTTGCCGTAGCCCTCGAAGCTGCGCACCCGGAAGTAGACGTCGCCGCCTGACTCGTAGGCCTGCCCCCGCTCGACCAGGTCGGCGATCAGCGCGACGATCCCCTCGATCGTCTCGGTCGCCAGCGGCTCCGCATCGGGCCTACCGAGGCCGAGGCGATCGGTGTCCTCGAGGTAGGCCCGGGTCATCCGCTGGGCGAACTCTTCCGACCCCTCCCCCGCCTCCCGCGCCGCGACGTAGATCTTGTCGTTGATGTCGGTGACGTTGACGACCAGCTTCGCCCGGTACCCCTCGGACTTCAGAAACCGCGCCAGAAGAGAGAAGACGACGAACGGACGGGCGTTGCCGATGTGGATCCGGCTGTAGACGGTCGGGCCGCAGGCATAGATCCCGACCTCCTCGCCGGGTTCGAGCGCTCGCAGCTCGCCGCTGAGTGTGTCCCTGATCCGCACCTCTCGCATGGGTGCGGAATGCTAGGGCCTATCCCGTTAGGGGGCGGGCCCCTGGGACGGTTCAGGACCAAGCGGGGCGGTCACGGCGCGGATTCCGCATGGCGGCGCCATGTGGGATTCGCGACGGGGCCGAATCCGCGCCGTGTCCTGGGCCGTAGCCAGGGGTGCGATCCCCTAGCTGGATAGGCCCTGGTCTAGAAGGTTCGGTATCCGGAGCCCGTGCCGGCGGACTCTCGCCGGGCCCAGGAGGGAGCCGTTGCATCGGCGGCGGCGAGAGCCTCGCGGCGTGCCCGCGAGGCGGTCGCTTTGATCTCCTCCTCAGCGGCCTCGCGGACCCGCTCCTCGCGCTGCTCGGCCTGCACCCTGATTCGCTCGGACTCGGCTTTCAGCGCCTCCTCGGCACGCGCCCTCGCCTGCTCGGTCGCCTCGCCTTCGACCTTCTCGACCAGCGACCGTACGCGTTCCTCGGCCTCGCGCCGCACGTCCTCGGTGCCCTGCATCACGCGCTCCTCGATCTCGGCCTCGAGGCGCAGGGCGAGCTCGTGCGCCTCGCTCGCGGCCGCCTCGGCTTCGGCGGCGCGCTGCTCGGCCGCCGCCACGCGCTGGTCGGCACCGAGCTTGGCCCGGTCGAACGCCTCTTCGTAGCGCTTCTCCGCCTCCCGCTCCGCCTTCTCGATCTCAGCGGCCAGCGACTCCTCCGCGCCGGCGCGGACGGATCCCAGCTCCGCCGCAAGCGCTTCCCGTTCGCCTTGCGCGCGCTTCTGCGCCTGCTCGAACCCCTTCTCGGCACGGTCGCGGTCTGCCTCGGCCCGAGCCGCCCGGGCCTCGGCCTCACGCCTGCGGTCGCGCTCGGCGGCGATGCGCTCGCGCCCCTCGTCCCCGAGCTTGCGCAGGGTCGCCATCGCCCGCTCCTTCAGCTCAGCCCGAATCTCCTCGCTGCGCGCTTCGGCCCTGACAACACGCTCCTCGCTAACCCGGACCCACTCGAGCGCCTGGCTCGCGGTCTCGCGCAGCTCCTCAGTCGCCGCGCCAACCGCTTTCAAATGCCTCGCAGGCTCACCCATTGGCATTGCAACCTACAACCGCCATCGGAAGCCCTTCCACCCTTCCGCTCCAAGAAAGCAGCAATTAGGGAGGATCGCGCAAGAGCCCATCCCGACCGAGTCGGAGTAGTGGGGGCGTCGGGGGTGGGTCTCCGGGAACTCCCGGCCGAAGGCCGGCCCGGAGACCCACCCCCGACGGGCCTAACCGCCTGCTCGCCGGACCACGAACAGCGGCGTCGGCTCGGGGAAGCCCCTGAGGCTGACCTCTCCGATCGGCTCGAACTCGAGCCCCTCGCGGCCGTCGATCGCTTCCGCCACCCGGTCGGTGACCAGCACCTCGCCCGCCTGGGCGCGATCGACGACGCGGTGGGTGAGATTGACGTGGGTGCCGAAGTAGTCGCCATCGCGATAGACCGCCTGCGCGTAGTGGACTCCCACCCGCGGTTGCGGGCGCCGCGGAAAGCGGGCGAGCAGGCCAACCGCCCACTCAGTCAGCGAGGCGGGGTCCGGCGAGACGACCATCACCTCGTCGCCGATCGTCTTCACGATCGTCGCCTCCGGCGGCAGCGTCGCCTCCACCGTTTCGACGAAGTTCTCGACCACGTCGAGCGCCTCCAGGTCCCCCTCCTCCTCGGTGTAGCGGGTGAAGCCGGTGAGGTCGATGAAGCAGAGGGTGACGGGCACGTGATGCACCTGGGACGCAGCGGTCCCCATGTCGCTCTCCATGTGGCCGACCACGTCCTGCTCGAGGAAGAAGCGCAGGTAGCGGGTGTGGAGGTACTCGGTGAGCGGCGCCGCCAGGGGGAGGATGTCGCCGGCGAGCTCGCCCATCTCCTCGGCCATCTCCAGCTCGGGGACGGCGTCGCGAATCATCGGTTCGTGCACATAGAGATGAAAGAGGCGCACCTCGGCGTCGGCGATCCGGCGCAGCGACTGCACGTAGACGCGGACCAGCTGCAGGAAGGCGACCAGGGGGAAGCCGGCGGCCAGCACCCTCGCGCAGTGGCGCAGCGCCTTCACGTCCTCGGGGCCGAGCAGGCGCTCACGCCCGAGCGGGGTGCCGAGGATGACGAGGATGCGCTCGATCAGCTCGGGCTCGAGACCGGTCTCGCGAGCGACCTCCTCCAGAGTGACCTGGTCCTCGGGCCTCGGGAAGAGGTCCTCGGCGAAGCCGAAGGCGAGGCGGCCCTCGCGCCCCGCCTGCTTCAGGTCCTCGAGCGAGTGGCCGCGCTCGCGCATCCGCGCCACCACCCGGGCCTGCGCGGCGGCGGCGGCAGTCCAGCGCCCGCGCCGCACCGGCACCACCTTCTCCGTTGCCCAGCGTTTCAGCGTGGCGGTCGAGACGCCGGCCCGTCGGGAGGCCTCAGCCAGGGAGATGCGCTTGTCGGCCGACATAACCCCGAGGCTAAATGCAAGCGGGGCGGCAATTGCCGCCCCGCTCGAACCTCATCTGAGACCAAGGACCTCAGGAGGGAATCTCAGACTCCTCGTGTACCTGGAGGACCGGCTCCCCGCCCTCGCCGGTGCGGATGCGAATCGCCTCCTCCACCGGGATGACGAAGATCTTGCCGTCGCCGACCTCGCCCGTGCGGGCGTGCTTAAGGATCGTCTCGACGACCAGGCTCTTGTCTTTGTCCTCCACCACGACCTCGATCTTCAGCTTCGGCCGGACGTTGACGGTGAGCGTCGAGCCGCGATACTGCTCGACGATCCCCTTCTGCCGGCCGGAGCCCTTGGCCTCGAGTATCGACAGGGACGGGAATCCCTTCTCGAGCAGCTCGGTCCTGATCGGCTCGAACGCCTCGTGGCGGATGAACGCCTCTATCTTCTTCATGCGCTCGACCCTCCTATCGCGTCTCGGTAGCTGTCATCTGGGCAGGTGCTGCAACCGGGACCCCAGCCCCGGTGCCCAGCGTGCTCGGCAAGCCGGTGGAGTACTCCGGCTGTGGGATGAACTGCTCCGGGTACCCGTACATCCCGTGCGAGCTGATGTCGAGGCCGGCCTCCTCCTCCTCGTCTGACACCCGTAGGCCGATCGTCGCCTTGATGATCGCGAACGTGGTGATCGAGATTGCGAACACGACGACGAAGGTGAACAGAACCGCCAGGCCCTGTACCCCGAGCTGACCAAAGGCCGTGCTGAGGCTTTCGTCGCCGAAGATCCCGTACCAGATGCCCGGTCCGGCCCCTTCGACTATCAGCCGCGGCGAGGCGAAGATGCCGACCGCCATGGTCCCCCAGATTCCCGCCAGGCCGTGCGCCGAGAGAGCGCCGACCGGGTCGTCGAGGAACTTCTCGATCGCCAGCACCGCGTAGACGACGATCAGGCCGGCGATGAAGCCGATGACCGGCGCGGCCCAGTACTCGACGAAGCCCGATGGGGCGGTGATGCCGACCAGGCCGGCGATCGCCCCGTTACCGGCCATGCCGACGTCGAGGGTGCGGCTCTTCATGTAGACGGCCAGAGAGGCTCCGATCACACCGGCTGCCGCGGCGAGCTGGGTGTTGAGCATCACCTCGCCGAAGAACGAGCCGGCGGTTTCGAAGGTCGAGCCTCCGTTGAAGCCGAACCAGCCGATCCAGAGGATGATCACGCCGAGGCCGACAAGCGGCATCGAGTGACCGGGGATCGCTCGCGGCTTGCCGTTGGCGTCGTACTTGCCCTTGCGGGCCCCGAGCAGCAGCAGCGCCGCAAGCGCCCCGACCGCACCGGTGAGGTGGACCACCGAGGAGCCGGCGAAGTCCATCACCGGCTTGCCGCCGATGTCGGAGAGCAGGCCGCCGCCCCAGACCGCGTGCGCGATCAGCGGGTAGATGACCGCGCCGAAAACTGCGGCGTAGATCACATAGGCGCCGAACTTGATCCGCTCCAGGGTCGTTCCCCAGACGATTGCCAGCGAGACCGCGCAGAAGGCGAGCCCGTAGAGCATCAGCATCGAGGTTTCGCCGGTCACCGCTTCTCCCGCGACCGTCTGGTCGAAGTGGAAGAAGAACCCGGTGTCCCCGAAGAAGTCGTTGCCACCGCCTTCGGCCACGCCGTAACCGATCGCCCACCAGGCGAGCGTCACAATCGCCAGGTTGACGAGGATCTTGGCCACGCCGGTGCCGGCGTTCTTCTGCCTGGAGAAGCCGATCTCGAGGAACATGAACCCGGCCTGCATCAGGAAGACCAGGGCGGTCGCGACGGCAACCCAGACCATGTTCAGCTCGAGCGCCTTTTCTTCGACCGTGCCGGCGACTTCGCCCACAGTCGCTGCCCCTGCCACCGATGGCAGCACCAGGGCCGCAAGGGCCGCGAAGATCACGGCGAGGCCCATCTTCTTTCTCATCGAAACTCCCTCCTAGCCCACCGGGGCACGCCCCGGCAGTCGCGGTTTGGCGGTCGCAGCCACCGTATGGACGGGCTTGAAGCCTGTGTTTGGACGGATGGAGAAAATCCGGCAGGCGCGTTTCTCACGAGTGGCAAGAGAGGCTGTTTCTTCGGGCTGCCTAACAAATCCCGACTTCATCGCTCGGATTCCGTTAGGGTTGCCTTCTCTGGCTTAGGGAGACCTAATACACTCCCCCGATTCAAGGAGGCAATCGACTCGATGAGGAACAGGGCAAAGCTCGGGCTGGCGCTGGCAGCGATGACGCTCGCCGTACCGATCGCAGGATGCGGTGACAGCGGGGGTGACGAAACGACCGCCGAGACCGCCGCAGCGGAACTGCAGCCGGTGAAGGGCTACCTCACCGACCACTCCGACGAACTGGTCGAGCAGGTCGAAGCCCTGAAGGAGAACAGCGACGAGTACTACGCGCTGGCGGAGTCGGTCGACTTCGACTACGACCGGTTGCTGGAGGAGCACGGCGACGAAGTCGAGGAGATCCTGGGCGAGTCCAAGGAAACCTTCGTCGCGGCCAACCCGGCCTACGAGCAGATGGAGGGCATCGTCGCCGGCGTCCCGCGCCTGGCCCAGTACGACGTCGACATCGACGCGGGCTCGGACGCCTCGACCCCCGAAGACGCGGTCTCCTTCACCCTGACGACCCCTGCGGGCAAACAGCTCGAGCAGCCTGGCAACCTCTTCTTCCTCACCGAGACCGCCCTCTACGGGACCAACCCAGAGCTGCAGGCAAAGGCCACCGAACCGGACGTCGACGGCGACGGCAAGGTCGAGTTCGGCGAGGGCCTACCCGACGCCGACACCTACAAGGCGACTCTCGACGAATTCGAAAAGCAGGCGAAGAGCCTCGACGAAGACGCGCAGGAGTTCGAACCGACGCCATCCGACGCGCTGACCTCGATCGTCGTGATGACGCCGACTATGAGCGAGTACTTCGAGGCCTGGAAGAACTCGCGCTTCATCGCCGGCGAGGGCGCCGAGGAACTCGGCTTCGTCGCGACCTCGCGGCTCTCGGACATCGCCGACATCCTCGGCGGCATCCTCGTCACCTACGACGGCATCGAACCGATGATCGCCGAGGAGAACCCGCAGCAGGCCAAGCAGACCCGCAAGGAGCTGCAGAGCCTGGTCGCCTTCGCCGCCGACCTGCGCGATCGCGAGGCTGCCGGCGAGAAGTTCACCGCCAAGCAGGCCGACGCTCTCGGCGCGCAAGCGCAGGCGCAGGCCGAGGCGATCGCCGGCCAGGTTACGCAGGCCGCCAAGCAACTCGAAGTCGAACTGCAGGAAGGCTAGGCGGTCGCGGTCCGGGAAGCACGCCTACAGCCACGGTCCCCCCGGACGACCCGAGCCACCACCGCGATCCTGATCGCGGTGGTGGCTGCGCTGTGGGCAGCCTCGCCCAGTGGGGCCGAGCCTCCCTGGCAGGCGGCGGACGCGATCCGCGCCGACCTCGCCGAGGCCCAGACCAAGCAGCTCTTCGACGAACCGACGGCAGGTCCGGTCGCGGCGGCCGAAGCGGAGCTGCGGGGACCCCTTCGTCGTGGCCTTGCCCTCAGCGCCCCCGCTGAGCTGAGCGAGATCGAGTCCTCGCTCGCGGCCGCCCGGCGAGCCGGTGCGAGCCGCGACGAAGTCGGCCTGGCGGCGGCTCGCGGCCGCATCGTCGCGGCTCTTCGGCGAGGCGCGCTTGCCGTAGCGGTCGCCGCCGCCCTGCGCGGAGACGCCGCCGAGGCCCGCGCCTGGCTGCAGATCCGCGAGTTCCGCCAGACCACCCGCTTCACCCGGCCGGGAGTCGACGCGACCGCCGCGGTGGATGCGCTCGCCGCCGGCGAAGGCTCGCCGCGCGAGACGGCGGTGCAGATCGAAAAGGACCTCCTCGACGCCTTCCAGGCGCGGCTCTTCACCAACCTCGACGAAGCCTCTCAGGCAGCCGAGCGTGGCTTCGGCGGTCGCTTTGCCGAAACCGCGGCGATCGCCCACGGCTACTGGCTGGCGATCGCCGCCGAGTACGGCGAGCAGCGCAGCCAGGAGGAGGCGCGGGCGACCGATCGCGACTTCACCGCTCTCGCGGCGGCCGCCGCGGGCAATGACCGGGCTCGCTTCGAAGCTGCCCGCAAGCGGGCCGAAGCCGACCTCGAGGGCTTCACCGCGGCGCCGCTGACGCCCGACGAGGAGGTCAACCGGGCGAGCCAGCTGACCCGCTTCCTCGACCTCGTGCCAAAGGAGTACGACAAGGGAACCAGCGACGGCCGGGTGACGATCCCCTTCGAGGTGCAGGAGGCGGTCGCCTTCATGGACGGCGTCGAAGCGGCCTTCTCCGACCTCGAGCCGGTCTTGCTCGACCGCGACCCGGCGGCGGTGGAGCGGATCAAGTCCGCCTATGCGGAGCTGCGCGCCGACGTCGACGACGCCCAGCAGAGCGTCTCGGTCGCTCCCCAGGAGGAGCTTGACGCGGCGCGCGACAGAGCCGCCGACACCTTCGAACGGATCGCGCCGAAGGAGTGGACCGAGCCGAGCGAAGACGCCGATTACGAACTCGTCGACATCTCCCTCGACCAGCTGGAAGCGGCGGCCGGCGCCGGCCGCTACCAGGAGGCCGAGCAGGCACGGCTCGCCGCCTACGGCTTCTTCGAGTTCGGGCCCGAGCTGAAGCTGCGGGCCTTCGACCCGCAGCTCGCGCTCGAAATCGAGGGGTTGATCTGGTACGGCGCAAACGGAGACTCGGGGCTGGCCACGCTGGTCGCCCGCGACGCGCCGCTGGGCGAGGTCCGCGAGACGCGCCTCGACCTCGACGAAAAATTGCATGACGCCCGAGCGCTGACCGGCGACGGAGCCAGCGCGATGACGGCGATCACCAACTCGGCGCTGATCGTCTTCCGCGAGGGGCTCGAGGCGATCCTGATCCTCGCCGCGATCACCGCCAGCATGATCGGCCCGCGGGCGCCGTTGCGGCGGCCGATCTACCGGGGCGCCCTGCTCGCCCTGCCGGCCAGCATGGTGATGTTCGTCCTCGCCCTGCTCTTGCTCGACTCGCTCTCGCAGTACGGCGAGAAACTCGAGGCGGCGGTCGGGGTCGTGGCGATCGGGGTCCTGCTGCTGGTCATGAACTGGTTCTTCCACCGCGTCTACTGGACCGAGTGGATCAAGGGGCACCGCGACCGCGGCAAGGCGCTGACCGGCGCCGCCCTCGCCGCCGGAGCGGGAGCTGCAACCGTCGCCGGCCTCTACACGCTCGGCTTCACCAGCGTCTTCCGCGAGGGCTTCGAGACCGTCCTCTTCCTGCAGGCGCTGCAGCTCAGCTCCGGGACCGGCGTCGTTCTGGCGGGCGTCACCCTCGGCCTGATCTTGACCGGGATCGTCGGCGCCGTCACCTTCGCCCTCGAGCGCAAGCTTCCCTACAAGAAGATGCTGATCGCGACGGGGGTGCTGATCGCGCTGGTGCTGGTGGTCCTCGTCGGCAACACGGCGCGGACGATGCAGGGCGTCGGCTGGCTGTCGATCCATCCGATCGACATCGACCTGCCGCTGTGGATGGGAACCTGGCTCGGGGTCTATCCCACCGTGGAGACGCTGACCGCGCAGGCGCTCGCCTTCTGCTTCGTGATCGGCAGCTACTTCGCCGCCGAGTGGATGCGCAAGCGCGACCTGCGCCGCGCGATCGCGGCCTACGAGGAGGAAATGCGCGGCAGCGACGGCGAAGGGGCACAGGCTGGAGACTCCTGGCGCGACGGTGCTGCGGCCGGCGGCAGCGGCGCAATAGGGTCGGAGGACGATGCCGCCCAGGCTCCGGCCCACAGCCTCTCTCGCCACTGACGCGGTCCTCGTCGGCGACCCCGGGCGGGCCCTGCTGCTCGCCCAGGAGCTGCTCGAGCAGCCGAAGATGAGCAACCACTCGCGGGGGCTGTGGGGGTACTCGGGCCAGACGCCCGCGGGCCGGCCGCTGACGATCCAGTCGACCGGAATCGGGGGGCCGAGCGCGACGCTGGTGCTCGGCGAGCTCGCCGAGCTGGGCGTCCGACGCGCGGTGCGGGTCGGCACCTGCACCGGCCTCGGGGAAGCCTTCGGACTTGGCGAGATCCTGATCGTCGAGACGGCGATCGCGGCCGGGGGCAGCGCGGCGGCGCACGGGGTCGCCCTCGACGAGCCCGTGACTCCCGACCTGCCGTTGACCGAAGGGCTGGCGAAGGCGCCGGATGGGTTCAGGCAGGCCACGGTCGCCAGCTTCGACTCCCACCCGGGAGATCAGGCCCCGCCGCCGGGCGCGGTCGCCGCCGACATGCAGACCGCCCCGCTTCTCGCCCGGGCCCGCACACTCGAAATCGAGGCGGCGGCCCTCCTGATCGTTGCCGAGAAGGCCGGTGGAGACCACCTCGAGAAGGAGGCACTCGAGCTGGCCGAGAAGCGCGCCGGCCTCGCTGCCCGCGCCGTACTCTCAACCTAAAGTCGAGGGTTAGTCTTGAACCGCGGCGCGCCTGTCGGCGGCGATCTGGCGACGAATGTCGCCGAGGTCGCGCGAAACGCGGTCGACCTGGTCCTCGACCTCTTCGAGCCGCTGCGAAAGCGAGCGCAAGCGGCGCTCGAGACGTTCGACGTCGCCGGCGGAGGGAAGGTTGAGCGCGCTCATCGCCGCCTGCTGGGCCTCGAGCGCCTTCTCGCGGGCACCGAACGCAGCCGCGACCGCGTTCTCGAGGACGTTGCTGTCGAGCAGAACCTGGGCGAGCTCCCCGATCGCCTGCTCGCTGCGGGCCCGCAGCCCGTCCTGATCCTCGTAGTCCATTGACAGCAGCTTAGCCGGCGCATCCGGCCGAGGTGAAATCCTCCTGCGCTCAGCATGGGATCCACGTTGATTAAGGGCTTGTTGGGGGCGGCGACGGCTCGTTGCGAAGCCCAGGGCAAGCAAGTAGCTTGGGCTGGCGTTTTGCGCCGGGAGAGAGCACACGGGCTGCCCTACGGGAACAGCAGGGACGCAGACGCGGTCTGATGAGACACAAGCTTGCACTGATCATGGCCTTGGCCAGCTTTGGCGTCGTCACGGCGCTCGGCGTCGGCTTCGCCGGGGCGGAGCAGCTCAGCGACGCGGAAGCGACGGATCCGAGCGCCCTCTCCGCGATCGCCTGCGCTAACGGGCTCGACGACGACGGCGATGGCGCAGCCGACCTGGAAGATGCCGACTGCAGCGCGCCGTCCGACCTCAGCGAGGAGCCGGAAGCAGCTGGCGCCCCGACGGCGGGCAGCGACATCGAAGCGACGGAAGAGGCGCCCGCGCAACCGACCGAAGGCGGTTTCGAGGCGGGCACCACGATCGAAGGCGGAGGCAGCGTCCGCCGCAACGAGACGATCGGCGACGCCAGCGGCGGCACCGGCAACAGCGGCGGCGGGGCCACCGCACCCAGCGCAACCGGTGGCGCCCAGCTCGCGGACACGGACAGCGGCGGCGTGCAGTACGGCAGCGGCGGCACCCCCACCGGCACCAACCCGACGGCGACGATCGCGCTCTTCGGCCCGTCGCCGATCGGAGTCCCCAACTTCGTCATCGACTCCTTCGAGATCCCGCCCTTCCTGCTGCCGATCTACCAGGCCTGCGGAACCGAGTACGGGATCCCCTGGCAGGTGCTGGCCTCGATCAACAAAATCGAGACCGGCTTCGGCACCAACATAGGGCCCTCCAGCGCCGGCGCGCTGGGCTGGATGCAGTTCCTCCCCTCCAGCTGGGAAGCCTTCGGGCTCGACGCCAACGGCGATGGGCGCAAAGACCCCTACAACCCGGTCGACGCAATCTGCGCCGCGGCCAACTACCTCGACCTCAGCGGCGGCTCGGAGAACCTCTACGACGCGATCTTCGCCTACAACCATGCCGACTGGTACGTGCAGGAGGTACTCACCTACGCCCGCGCCTACGGCAAGCTGCCGTCCGACCTGGTCGGCTCGCTGACCGGGCTGACCGAGGGCGCCCACTTCCCGGTCGCCGCCGACGCCCGCTACGCCGACGACCTTGCGGCTCGCGAAGCACTGAGCCGGGGAGCGGCGGGCACCGACGACGCCTACGGCGAAGCGGCCGACGTGATCTCTTCCTCGCCGACACCGCGCGGGATCAACATCTTCGCCGCCGAGGACGCCCCGGTCGTCGCGGTCAACGACGGTGTGATCGAGAAGATGGGCAGCTCCGAGCAGCTCGGACGCTTCGTTGTCCTGCGCGACGCCTACGGCAACCGCTTCACCTACGCCGAGCTGGGCGAGATCGTCCGCAAGGACCGCACCGTGGTGATGCCGACCGGCGAGGAGAAGCGGGTGCCGATCGACAGCGAGAACCTGCGACCGCGCCTGCGGGCCCTGCCCGAGCGGGTGGACGAGGAGCAGCTCGACGCTACCGAGAGTGAAGTCGACAACGTCACCCGGGAAGACGGAACTCTGAAGGTTGGGTCGAGGGTTATAGCTGGGACCGTGCTCGGCCGCGTCGCCGCCGCCGAAGACGGGATCGACTCGCATCTCAACTTCTCCATCCGGCCGGCCGGGCGGGGGGCGCCGCAGATCGATCCGAAGCCGATCCTCGACGGCTGGAAGCTGCTCGAGGCGACGGCGATCTACCGCGCCCAGGGCAAGAGCCCGTTCGCGGCGAAGCTGGGCGGCGCCGGCGTCCTGCTCCTCTCCAAGGAGGCGCTGCAGCGGCGCGTCCTCGCCGACGAGCAGATCGAGCTCTCCACCTGCGACCGGGTCGAAGTCCGCGGCGGTCAGATCGACCGGCGCCTGCTGGCGACCCTCGCCTTCCTCTCCGAGCATGGCTTCGACCTGACGATCACCTCGATGCTCTGCGGGCGGCACGGCAGCATCACCACCAGCGGCAACATCTCCAACCACTCCTTCGGCAACGCGGCCGACATCGCGGCGATCGACGGGACGCCGGTGCTCGGTCACCAAGGACCCGGCTCGATCACCGAATCGCTGCTGCGAATGGTGATGCGCCTGCAGGGGACCCTGGTCCCGGACGAGCTGATCTCGCTGCAGGAACTTGGCGGGCCGAGCTTCGCGATGGCCGACCATGCCGATCACGTCCATATCGGCTACAGCCCCCTGGGCGGCAGCGGGGGCGAGGCGCGCTTCATCGAACTGCTCAAACCGGACCAGTGGAAGCGCCTGGTCGACCGCCTCGGCGAGATCGACAACCCCGACGTGCAGGTCGCCCCCTCGGAGTACTCGCTGCCAGCGCAGCAGGGCAACGGCGAGGCCGGCGGCAAGCAGCCGAGATAATCGCCTCCTGACGCTATTTGGATTCGCCCAGCTCGACTTCGCCGGCACGCTCGACGTGACCGACGGCCGCTACGTATTGCGCGACGGCGGCAAGGAGAGGGTCCTGGTGCTCGAAACACTCGGCGCCCCGCCGCCCCCGCGACGACGCAGGCGTCGGTCCCGCGAAACGGAGGCGGACGCCGCCCCGGCGCCACTTCCCCTCGCTCGCGCCACCACGGTGCGCGCCTTCGCCCCGTTCGCCGACGCCGACGAGGGCACTCGCTGGCTGGAGCAGGCGATCGCCGCAGAGGCATCGGTCGACGCGCTGCTCGACGAAGGGGTCGACGCCCTCAACCGCGCACTGCATGCTCATGCGGTGGCGAGCGGCGAGACCGCACCGCAAGTACTCAGTCAGCGAAGAGCTCTCGCGGCACGAATCGGCTACGGCAGCGGCGAGGAGGTAGCCAGCGGCGAGTTCAGCGCCGCCCGCGAGGTCGACGTGCACGCCGGCGGTGCGTCGCGCCGTCGGCAACGCGCCGAGGAGCTGCGTCCCCAAGAGCGCATCGCTGCCGTGCTGGGGGGCCGTGAACAGTTCGACGCCTGCGAGACGCTCCTCCTACGCGCCCGCGCCGACCTCGACGCCGGTCGGGAGCGTGAGGCGGCCCTACAGCTCCGCGTCGGCCTGGAGGCGCTTCTAACCGAGCTCAAGGGAGCCCTCACCGACCCCGGACATGAGGAGGACATGGCGGCACTTACGGCTCATCGCCACGAGGTCGGCGAGCTGGCGAACCAGGCCCTTCGCGGCGATCTCAAACCCACCCAGCTCGACACTCTGCACGAGCTGCTCGCCACCTGCGAGCGTGTCCTGCGACGTCGCCGCCTCCTCAAAGGCTGAGCCGGCGAGCCACCACCGCATCGAGCAGGGAATCAGCCAGCTCGTGCGCTTCTGCGAGCTCAATGCCGTCAAGGGAGGGCACGCCGATGACCGTGAGGCCGGCGGCACGAGCAGCAGCCACGCCGGTGGGAGAGTCCTCCAGCGCGATGACGGCTGGGCCGGCCTCGACGCCGAGACGCCGGCAGGCCTCCAGGTAGGGATCGGGCGCCGGCTTCGGCGCAGCAACTTCGTGGGCGCTGAGGATGACGTCGAAATGCTCAGTCAGCCCGACGATCTCCAGGGAGCGCCGCACGAAGCGGAGCGGGGAGTTGGAGACCAGGCCGAGCGGTGTACCCCGGCGAGCAAGCGCTTGGAGCAAGTCGCGGGCCCCCACCATCGCCTCCACTCCGTGCTCGAGCTCGGCGACGACCAGGTCGTTCAGCTCCTCGATCAGCTCGGCGGCCCGCCCCGGCTCGCCGAGGCGCCGCTCGAGGATTCCCCCGGCGATCTCGGCCGAGGTGCCGACCAGCTCGTGCTTATGCGCCGGGGTGAAACCGAGCCCGCGCCGGGCGAAGAGGTCCTGCTCGGCCCGGGTCCAGACCGACTCGGTGTCGAGCAGCAGGCCGTCGTTGTCGAAGATCACGGCGTCGGGCAGCCTCCCCGCAGCGCCGGCACTCGGCTCGGTCACGCGAGCGCGGCCAGCATCGCGGACAGCTCGGCGTCGATCTCGCCTTCCAGCTTCAGCGTCGCGTCGTCGTCGTAGGGCGTCGGCCCCTTGGTGACGATCGCCAGCCGGCCGCCGTTTTCCAGGGTGACGCCGGGCAAAGCCGCGACCGGGTGGACGACGAGCGAGCTGCCGACGCAGAGCATCAGCTCTGCCCGAGCGGCAAGCTCCTGCGCCTGGGCGATCGCCCGCGTGGGGAGCATCTCGCCGAACAGGACCACATCGGGCTTGACCGCCCCCTCGCATGCATCGCAGACAGCGATGCCCCTCTCGTCGAAGAGTGCCTCGACCTCTCCGATCCCGTATGAGGCCGCGCACTCGCGGCACGTCGAGGTCTCTATCGAGCCGTGCACCTCGACCACGTTTCGTGAGCCCGCCGCGCGGTGCAGGCGGTCGATGTTCTGCGTGATCACACCGTCCAGCAGGCCGCGGCGCTCCAGCCCGGCCAACGCCTCGTGGCCGGCGTTTGGCTCCTTGTCGCCCAGCGAGTGGAAGCGAGGACGGTAGTAGGACCAAAACCGGGCCGGATCGCGCTCGAAGACGTCGATGTGGGCGACCTCCATCGGGTCGACGTTCGCCCAGATCCCGGTCTCCGGCGTGCGGAAGTCAGGGATCCCAGAGGGCACCGAGATCCCCGCCCCCGTCAGCGCCACAGTGCACCTCGACCCCCGAATCAATCCAGCTAGTCGCTCAACCTCCGCCGACGGGCCTGAAATACGCCTATGCGTCTCCTTTGAGGCCCGTCGGCGGGCAGTTGGGGTTACTTGCCGCTCCACTTGGGGGTGCGCTTGGAGAGGAAGGCGCCTATTCCCTCCTTGGCGTCCTCGCTGCGGAAGGCGGTGGCGAAGCCGCCCTTCTCGGCCTCGATGCCCTGGTCGAGGTCGCCGGCGTGTGAGACCCGCTTGATCTGCTCGACCGCCACCGGCGCCTGGCTCGCCAGCTTGCGGCCCCACATCAAGGCGGTCTCGAACAGCTCGTGGTCGGGGGCGACGCGGTTGGCCAAGCCGGATTCGAGCGCCTCGCCGGCCAGGATGGCGTCCCCGACCAGGTTCATCTCCAGTGCCTTGTTGGGGCCGACCAGGCGGGGAAGGCGCTGGGTGCCGCCGAAGCCGGGGATGATCCCCAGCTTCACCTCAGGCTGGCCGAAAACCGCCGCCTCAGCGGCGATCCGGACGTCGCAGGCCATCGCCAGCTCGCAGCCGCCGCCGAAGGCGAGGGCGTTGACGGCAGCGACCGTCGCCACCCCCGCCTGGCCGAAATCGCGCAGCAGGGCATGGGCGGTGTGGATCAGCTCCTCGCCCCCGCTCTCGTCCATCTGGGTGAAGGCCTTGATGTCTGCGCCGGCCGAGAAGACGAGCGGGATCGAGGAGGCGATCACCATCGCGCCCACCCCATCCGCCGCTTTGACCCGCTCCCAGACCGCTCCCAGGTCGCGGATCACGTCGGGCGAGACGGCGTTCATCGGCGCGTTGGCGAGCCATGCGATCGCCACCTCGCCGCGGGTCTCCAGCTTCACCGTCTCAGCCTGCTCGCCCTCGTCGGGCCGCGGGTAGGGGTAGAAGCCCTGGCCAGCGGCCATCCCGAGCCGGCCCTGGGCGACGAGCCGGCGCAGTAGGACCGGCGGCGAAAAGCGATCACCGTGGCGCTCCCGCAGGCCCTCCATCCGCTCCAGCACCTGGTCGAGGCCCTCGACGTCGGCTTTCCAGAAGGGAGGCAGCAGGCCTTTGCGCGGATCGAGGCCGGCCCCGGCCATCATCCCGACGTCGATGTCGCGAACGGAGCAGACGCCCTCCTCGACCAGCAGGCAGGCCTCGATCAGCGCCCGGCAGGTGAACATCGCGACCATCTCCTCGGCGTCGGGCTCGGCCTCGCCGGGGACGTTCTGCTCGCCGTCCTTGAAGAACCCCTCGCCGCCGGACTTGGCGCCGAGCTTGCCGTCGGCAACAAGCTGCTTGAGGCCCTGGTGGACGTAGAAGGTCTCGCCATAGGACTCGGCGAGGTGCTCGGCGACGTGCAGCACCGTGTCGAGCCCAAGCAGGTCGGTGAGGAAGAAGGGACCCATCGGCGCCAGCTGGGCGCCGGCAATCGCCTCGTCGATCGCCTTCAGGGAGAGGCCCTGCTCCTCCTGCGCACGCCAGATCTCGCCGATCGTCGCCATCAGGATGCGGTTGACGACGAAGCCCGGCACCTCGCCGCAGACGATCGGCTGCTTCTTGATCGCCTGGGCGAAGTTGTAGGCGACGGTGGCGGTCTCCTCGGAGGTGTCCTCGCCGGCGATCACCTCGACCAGCGGCATCACCGAGGCCGGGTAGAAGAAGTGGAAGCCGACGACCTTGTCGGTCCGCAGCGTCGTCTCCGCCATCTCGGTGATCGAGAGCGAGGAGGTGTTGGAGGCGAGGATCGCGTGCCCCGGGGTAGCTGCGTCGAGCTCGCGGAAGACCGCCTGCTTGATCTCCATCCGCTCGGGAACCGCCTCGACGACGAAGTCGACGTCACCGAACTCCTCGTAGGTGGTCGTACCCGTAACGAGCCCCATCACCTCGGCAAGCCGCGCATCCGCCTGCGCCTGGGTCAGCTTCTCCTTCTTGACCAGGCGGGCGAGCTGGCCCTCGGTAACCGCGCGCGCTTTCTCGACCGCGGCATCGACGAACTTCCGGTCGATGTCCTTGACGACGACTGGGATGTCTGCGGCGGCGATCGCCTGCGCGATCTCACCGCCCATAGTGCCGCCGCCGACGACGGCGGCCTTCGAGACGAACATTGGTTGGATTCCTCCAGATCGGGAGCCGGCCGAAGGCTATAGATGTGCGCCCGACTGCCGATAGAGGTCCTTCATGCTTCGACGGGGGACGATCATGCTTGCCGCGTGCGCGTGCCTGCTGGTACCGGCGTCGGGCGCGAGCGCCGCGGTGCCGCAGGCGACGCTGCTGCCCAGCGGGCGGGCGGTGGCGCCCCCCTCGGCGCCACCGGCGGTCGACGCGATGATCCAGGCGGCTAACCGGATCCGCCATCACCCCTACGTGTGGGGCGGCGGTCACCGGGGCTGGCGCTCGCGGGGCTATGACTGCTCGGGCTCGGTCAGCTACGTGATGCACGCGGCCGGGCTGCTCGACTCGCCCCTCGATTCTCGCGGCTTCATGCGCTGGGGCGTGGGCGGCCCCGGCAGCTGGGTCCGGATCTACGCCAGTCACGACCACGTCTTCGCTGTGATCGCCGGCCTGCGCTGGGACACGTCCTCCACCGCCGAAGACGACGGACACGGCCCGGGCTGGAGCGAAGAGATGCGACCGACCGGCGGCTTCCGACTGCGCCACCCGCTCGGTCTGCTCGCCGCCTCCCTAACCGACTGACTTCGCCCTTTTGGGCGCATACGGGTCTCAAACGACGAAGTCAGCAGAAGGTGCGGCTGACGACAGGCGGGACAAGGCTCCCGGGCGATCCTTATCCCGCGGTACAAAGGCATCTTCGAGCGATTGCCATTAGGCTCTTTTCCCACTCTTTCGAGGGGAATAGACCGGTAATCGACCGTGCCCGCCGGCCGGGCGCGACGCCAAGCGAGGGACGACAAGAGCGATGACGCGTATCCGCCAGCAGAATGTGACCGCAGCGCAGTGGAGCTCCAACGGGGAGGCCCTTGGCGCACTCGACCTGACCCAGCCCGAGAACGACCCCTTCGGCGCCAACGTCTTCTCCGTCGCCGTGCAGCGCGAACGCCTGCCCGCGGACGTCTTTGAGAAGCTGCAGGCAACCCTCGAAGGCGGCGAGGCGCTCGACCCGAGCCTCGCCGACGCCGTCGCCGAGGCGATGAAGGAGTGGGCGCTGGAGAACGGCGCAACCCACTTCACCCACATGTTCCAGCCGTTGACCGGCTCCACGGCAGAGAAGCACGACTCCTTCTTCGAGCCCTCCGGCGGCGAGGGAGCAGCGCTGGCCGGCTTCTCCGGCAAGGAGCTGATCCAGGGCGAGCCGGACGCCTCCTCCTTCCCCACCGGCGGCGTCCGCGCCACCTTCGAGGCGCGCGGCTACACCGCTTGGGACCCGACCTCCCCCGCCTTCATCCTCGAGAACCCGAACGGGGCGCTGCTCTGCATCCCGACCGCCTTCGCCTCCTGGACCGGCGAGGCGCTCGACGCGAAGATCCCGCTGCTGCGCTCGATGGACGCGCTCTCGCGCTCGGCGATCAAGGCGCTGCAACTGCTCGGCGACACCGAGAGCAAGCGCGTCTTCACCACCGTCGGGCCCGAGCAGGAGTACTTCCTGATCGACGAGCAGTACTTCTTCGAGCGCCCCGACCTGATCTCGACCGGGCGTACCCTCTTCGGCGCCAAGCCGCCAAAGGGTCATGAGCTGGACGACCACTACTTCGGCTCGATCCCAGAGCGGATCCTCGCCTGCATGCTGGAGACCGAGCTGGAGGCGCGCAAGCTCGGCATCCCGGTCAAGACCCGCCACAACGAGGTGGCGCCGAACCAGTACGAGATCGCGCCGATCTTCGAGAACTCGAACGTCGGCTCCGACCATCAGCAGCTCCTGATGCAGGTGCTCCAAAACGTGGCGCGCCGCTACGGCCTGGTCTGCCTGCTCCACGAGAAGCCGTTCGCCGGCGTGAACGGGTCGGGCAAGCACAACAACTGGTCGATGGGCACGAACAACGGCCACAACCTGATGGAGCCCGGCGACACGCCCGCGGAGAACACGAACTTCCTGTTCTTCTGCGCGGCCGTGATCCAGGCCGTGAACAAGCACCAGGGGCTGCTGCGCGCTTCCGTCGCGAACATCGGCCAGGACCACCGCCTGGGGGCCAACGAGGCGCCGCCGGCGATCATCTCGATCTTCCTCGGCGCGGAGCTGGAGAAGGTCTTCGAGGCGATCGAGTCGGGCGAGGGCGACCCGCACACGCCGGGCTCCTTCCTGGAGCTGGGCGCCGAGGTC
>JANWHD010000035.1 GCA_025450585.1 Solirubrobacterales bacterium | reverse complement strand
TGGGCGGGTGGGGGGGGGCGGGGGGGGCCCCCCCCCCCGCACCCCCCGCGAGGGGGCGGGGGGTGCCCCCCCCGCCGCCCCCGCTCTACCTGGGCTGAGGCCAGCCGCCTTCGGCCCGCTCGATTTGGCCGGCGAGAGAGAGCAAGGTCGCCTCGTCGTTTTCGCGGCCGAGCAGCTGGGCGCCGATCGGGAGGCCGTTCGAGGTGAGGCCGGCGGGGACGCTGATCCCTGGCCAGCCGACGACGTTCCAGGCGAAGGCGAAGGGGCAGGTCGCGCTCGCCGTCGTGCTCGTCGCCCAGTAGCCCCTGCCCTCCAGGGCACCGATCCGGGGCGGCGGCTTCGCCGTGACCGGCGTGAGGACGACGTCGCAGCGCTCGAAGACGCGGCCGACCCGGCGTCGCAACCCGGGCTCCGCGGCCCGTGAGAGGCGGTGGGGCACGCCGCGCAGGGCGCTGCCGAAGCGGGCGTGGACGCGCGTACGCGGCTCCAGGGAGCCGCGGTCTTCGCCATGCGCGTCGAGCCAATCGGCGACCCCGCTCATGCCGCGGGGAATGATCGCGGGGCCGACCAGGCCGTAGTCGGGGTCGGTGCGGACGATCTCGTGACCGAGCTCGGCGAGCCGCTCGGCGAAGGCCTCGATCGCGGCGCGGTGCTCGGCATCGACCTTGTCGGGGACGCCGAAGGGCGTGGCGAAGGAGATCGCGACCCGGAGGCGGCCGGGTTCGCGCGCGGCCGCCTCGACGAAGGGCTCGCTTGGCGGTTCGGGCTTGTGCAGGTCGGCGGGGACGTTGCCGCGGGCGGCGTCGAGCAGCAGGGCGGCGTCGGCGGTGCTGCGCGCAAGCGGGCCGTAGCAGCTGAGCCCGTTGAAGGCCTCCGGGTCGGGCCAGGTCGAGACGCGGCCGCGCTGCGGCTTCAGTCCGACGAGCCCGGTCCAGGCCGCCGGGATGCGGATCGAGCCCGCCCCATCCGATCCGATCGCCGCGGGGACGACGCCGGCCGCGACGGCCGCCGCCGCGCCGCCGCTGGAGCCGCCGGGGGTGTGGTCGGTGTTCCAGGGGTTGCGGGTGGCGCCGTGAAGCGGCGTCTCGGTGAAGTGCCACTGGCCAACCTCGGGCGCGTGGGTCTTTCCGATCACGATCGCGCCCGCCTCACGGATGCGGTGCACCGCCTCGGCGTCGCGCACCGCCGGGCGACCGCCACCGCAGCCGAACGGGGTCGTGTGGCCGGTGAAGTCGACGTCGTCCTTGATCGCGACCGGCACGCCCAGCAGGGGCGCCTCGTCGCCGCCGGCGAGCCGGCGGTCGGCTTCCTCGGCCGCGGCCAGCGCCTCCTCGCCGCAGATGACGCGGAACGCGTTCAGGGTCTCCTGGGTCGCCCGCGCGCGCTCCAGGGCCGTTTCGACCAGCTCTCGAGCACTGACTTCGCCGCCTCGCAGGGCGCGGGCTTGTTCCGCGGCGCCGAGAGCGGCCACACTCTGCCGCGAGTCACTGGGCGGTCGCGGGGCATCCTGAAGCTCGCCGGTCCCCATGCGAACAGTCTGGCGCCTTCTCGTCGCTCGTGCGTCTGGCGCCAGCGGCCCGGAACCGCTGCCCGCTGGCGCCAGCTCCCAGACCTAGTTGTTTGGAACGACGATGGCCTGCTTCTGTTCAGCGCTGAGGCCTGTGAACTCGTTGCTCGTGAGTCCAGCGACCTGGGTCGGAGTTGGGTTGGCCCCGAACTTGATGTTGATGTTGCCGGGCTTCCAGAGGATGTTGTGAGCGAACAGTCCAGCGACGGTTGCCGAGAAAGCCTGCTCGACGAGGCTCGTGAAGCTTCCGATGTCCGTGGCAATAAAGGTGTAGAGCGTTGCCGCGATGCTCGTGAGCACGATCTGCACGATTGCCTTGGAGGTCTCGGTTTTCCACGGCATCACCTTGTTGATCCAGTAACCGCCCAGCGGCACGATCGAGCCGATGAGTAGGACCCAAAGCTGATCTCCACTAATGAGCAGTTGAGAGGGTGCGTCATTCACCGTGTGTTCTCCTTTGGTTGGGAACCTCGATCCTTTGTGATCCAAAGGGCCTGTGCAACAAGAAATTTGTGTATTCGACCAGTTTGCGGTGAAAGCCACGCAGTGTGAATTTGCGAGTGAGGGCTAGGCTTCCCTCGTGATCCTCGCGATCGACCAGGGGACGACCGGGACGACCTGCCTGGTCTTCGACTCGGAGGGGCGGATCGCCGGCCGCGCCTACTCGGAGTTCGAGCAGCACTTCCCCCGGCCGGGCTGGGTCGAGCACGACGCCGGGGAAATCTGGGACGTAACGCGGCGGGTCGCGGCGGAGGCGATCGACGCCGCCGGCATCCGGGGTGCGGACCTGGAGGGGATCGGGATCACGAACCAGCGCGAGACGGTCGTCGCCTGGGACCCGGCGACCGGCGAGCCGGTCCATCGGGCGCTGGTCTGGCAGGACCGCCGCACCGCCGAACGCTGCGAAGAGCTGCGTGCGGCCGGGCACGAGGCGCTGGTGCGGGAGCGGACCGGACTGGTCCTCGATCCCTACTTCTCCGCGACCAAGATCGAGTGGCTGCTGCGCAACGCCGAGGGGGCCGAGCGGGCCGTTTTCGGCACGGTCGACTCCTGGCTGCTGTTCAAGCTCACCGGGCGTCACGCCACCGACCGCACCAACGCTTCGCGGACGATGCTGTTCGACGTTCGCAAGCTCGCCTGGGACGAGGAGCTCTGCGCGCTGCTGGGGGTCGACCCGGCACGTCTGCCCGAGCCGCTGCCCTCGGCCCACGTCTACGGCACGACCTCCGAGTTCGGCGGCGAGGTGCCGGTCACGGGAATGGCGGGCGACCAGCAGGCGGCGCTCTTCGGCCAGGCCTGCCACGAGGCGGGGACGGCGAAGAACACCTACGGCACCGGCAGCTTCGTCCTCCTGCACACGGGCTCAGATGCTCCCGAGCCGGCCGAGGGCCTACTGACGACGGTGGCCTGTGGCGTAGACGAGGCACCGGCCTACGCGCTCGAGGCCTCGATATTCGTCACCGGCGCAGCGGTGCAGTGGCTGCGCGACGGGCTCGGGGTGATCGAGCGGGCGGAGGAGAGCGAGGCGCTGGCCGTATCGCTGGACGGCAACGACGGCGTCTACTTCGTCCCGGCCCTGACCGGGCTCGGCTCGCCACACTGGGATCCCTACGCGCGCGGCACGATCGTCGGCCTCACCCGCGGCAGCGGCCGGGCCCACCTGGCGCGGGCGGCGCTGGAGGCAATCGCCTACCAGACCGTCGACGCCGTGCGCGCCCAGGAGGCCGCGTCGGGGGACGTCCTGGCGGTGATGAAGGCCGACGGTGGGGCGGTCGCCAACCGCTGGCTGATGCAGTTCCAGGCTGACGTGCTGGGTGCCGAGGTGGTCGTGCCGGAGATCGCCGAGACGACGGCTCTCGGCGCCGCCTACCTGGCCGGGATCGCGACCGGGAGATGGACGTTGGAGCAGGTGGGGGAGATGTGGCGCGAGGCGGCCCGATACGAGCCGGCGATGGGCTCCGGCGAACGCGAGGCGTTGCTCGCCGGATGGCACCGGGCGCTCGAGCGGGCGAAGGGCTGGGTGGATCCGGAGGGCGCTGCGTAACCCCCCGCGCAAATGGGGGTAGGCGAGGTCGATGGTCAGCCCACATCGGGGCCGATGGGCCTGAAATACGCCTATATGTCTCCTTTTAGGCCCGTCGGTGGGGGAGGCGTCGCTCTATGCCGGACATGAAGCCACAGGTCTACAAGGACGAACGTCCAGCCGAGTACTTCGACCAGTTCCACGCGGCCGCGCGCAAGGGGGTGGGCTGGACCTACCCCCTCGTCCGTTTCCTCGTCTCGCTGCCGACGCTGCTGATCTACCGGACGCGGGCGATCGGGGTCGAGAACGTGCCCAAGTCGGGCGCCCTGATCCTCGCCCCCAATCACTTCAGCCAGATGGATCACTTCTTCGTCGGGCTCTACCTGCGCCGACATGTTCGCTTCATGGCGAAATCGCAGATGTTCGGCCCGCCCGTCTTCACCTACATCTACAAGCACGGCGGCGTCTTCCCGGTCCGCCGCGGCCACCGCGACGAGGAGTCGTTCAAGACCGCCTTCACGATCCTGGGCCAGGGCGGGATGCTGCTCGTCTACGCCGAGGGCGGGCGCTCGCGCAGCGGCGAGCTGGGCGAGGTGAAGCCGGGGATCGGCCGCATCGCGCTCGAATCGGGCGCGCCCGTCGTCCCGGTCGCGATCCACGGCTCGGAGCGGGTGCGGCGCTGGAAGCGGTTCCGCTTCCCCAGGGTCACGGTGCAGTTCGGCGAGCCGCTCGACTTCCCCACCGAGGAGGCGCCCAGCCGCGAGCGCCAGCTCGAGGTGGCGGAGCAGATCTTCGCCCCGGTGCGGAAGATGTACGGCGCGCTGAGTGGCTAACTAGAGGCCCACGTGTGCGACTGGCGAGCGCCGGACCAAGCGGGGCCAGGACGCAGGGAGGCCGAATAGCAACGCTATTTGGCCGACTGAGGACGCCGCCTCGCGCAGTGTCCGCCGCCGCCAGGCGTGTGCGGGGGCCTATGGTTAGCCACTTACTCGTAAAGGGCGCTGATCCCGGCGTAGAACTCGGGGTCGTGTCCAGGGGTGACGATCGCGTCGGGATACTCGCGCCTGAACAGCTTCAGCTCCTGCAGCGAGCGGCGGTAGTTGTGGGCGTCGAAGGGGCGCGGCGCCAGCGGAGCGGACCCCTCGAGCTGGCCCTGGGTGTAGGTGGCGTCGCCGCCGATCACGAAGTCGTGCTTGGCGAGGCGGGCGATCACCGACATGTGGCCGGCGCTGTGGCCGGGTGTGTAGGCGAGGCGGATCGAGCCGTCGCCGAAGAGGTCGAAGGTGCGGCCGAAGGTCGCGTAGGAGTCGATCCCGCCCCGGTCGAAGTCGACCGTGCGGTAGTCGAAGGCATAGTCGAAGTGCGGGCGGCGGTAGCCGTTGAGCATCGGGCGGGGCCCGGTGGCCGCGGACTTCCACTCGGTCTCGCTGACGACGAAGGTCGAGTTGGGGAACTCCGATATCGCCGAGCTGTGGTCGAGGTGCATGTGGGTCATGACGACGATCGGGATCTCGCCGGGGTCGAGGCCGCGTTTGCGCAGCTGGGCGGGAACGTCCTCGCCGGCCTCCAGGTCGGGCTTGCCGATCCGGGCGCCGAGGCCGCCGAAGTTCTCCTTGCCGTCGGTCGCGATCGAGGGGTGCAGGCCGGTGTCGACGAGGATCGCGCCGGCGCTCGGGTGGCGGATCAGGAAGGACGGCACGGGCACGGTCGCCGCGGGGTTGCCGGTGATCAGGGCGCGCAGCAGCTTCAGGGTCTCGAAGCGGCCCCCCGGCCGCTCCATCATCGTCTGCGGCCAAGTCACCCGGCCCGCCACCATCGGCTCGACCGTGACGGTCGAGCCCGGCGTACCCCCGGCCAGCGGCTCGTGCAGCGGTTTGGGCTCGACCCGCACCTTCATCGAGGGGTCACATTACCTGGGTCGAGGTCGCCTATAGGCTTGCGCGCGTCCCATGACCGGTCGCTCGCACTCGCAGATCTTCAAGCCCGGCCTGCTCGAGGGGCAGGTCTGCGTCGTCTCCGGGGCGGGCAGCGGTCTGGGCCGGGAGACCGCTCTGGAGCTGGCGCGCCTGGGCGCCTCGGTGGTCGGCTGCGGCCGCCGCGAGGAGCCGCTGGCCGAGACGGCCGAGCTGGCCGCCGGCATGCCGGGCTCCTTCGACCGCGAGGTGATGGACATCCGCGACGAAGAAGCGGTCGACCGTTTTTTCGACGGCGTGCTGGAGCGCCACGGCCGGATCGACGTCCTGGTCAACAACGCCGGCGGCCAGTTCCTCGCCCCGGCGGAGACGATCACCCCGAAAGGGTTCCGCACCGTGATCGAGCTGAACGTGCAGGGGACCTGGCTGATGACCCACGCAGCGGCGACCAAGGCGTTCATCCCGCAGGGCGGCGGCAAGGTGCTGAGCGTCACCCTCTCCCCACATCACGGGATGCCGGGCATGGTCCACTCCGGCGCCGCCCGCGCCGCGGTCGAGAACATGATGCGGACGCTGGCCGTCGAGTGGGCGCGCTTCGGGATCAAGACCTGCGCACTCGCCGCCGGCCAGTTCGCCACCGAGACGCTGCTGACCAAGTATCCGCAGGTGGTCGTCGACAACCTCGAGCGCTCGATCCCGATCGGCCGTGCCGGCCGCGCCGAGGAGATGGCCTGGCTCGTCGCCTACCTGGCCTCGCCGGCCGGCGACTTCTTCTCCGGCACGACGATCACGATCGACGGCGCCCGCGACAACTGGGCCGGCCCCTGGCCGCCCGAAAGCATCGCCAGCGAGTCCGGCGACCCCGTCGCCGAGGAGCGCCGCCCGAAGGAGTGAGCCGCGCTGCTAGGAGGAACTAGCGCCGCTCGAGGATGACGATGGGGATTTCGCGCCCCCCCGAGTGCGCCGCGTAGTCCGCATAGCCGCGGTACGTCTTGAGCGCCAGCGGCCAGAGGCGCTCGCGCTCCTCGGGGTTGGCGACGCGAGCGCGGACCTGACGCTTTTCGGAGCCGACCTGGATTGTGGTGTCCGGGTTGGCCTTGACGTTGTGGAACCAGGCCGGATGCTTGGGATATCCGCCTTTGGAGGCGACGATGACGATGTCGTCGCCATCGCGGAAGTAGAGCAGCGGCGCGGTGCGCTTGGTGCCGCTCTTGGCGCCCACGTGATCGAGCAGCAGCACCTTGCCGCCGGGGAGGCCAGGCATCGCGTCGAGGCGACCGCCGCTAACGCGGTACAGCCAGACGTGCAGGCCGGCGAAGCGACGGAGGGCAGGCCAGGTCTTCTCGACCACGTCGAGGTAACGCGGGGGCTGCTTGCTCTCCGTCGCCGTCGCGGTCATCTCAGGTGTACATCCCGCCGAACATGCCGCCGGTGACGTTCAGCGTCTGGCCGTGCACGTAGTTGGCCAGCGGCGAGGCGAGGAAGAGGATCGGGGCCGATGCCTCCTCCGGCGTGGCGGGACGGCCGAGCGGGATGATCGCCGAGGCCATCGCCCGCATCTGCTCGGGGATGCCCAGCTCGATCTTCTCGCCGGTGGGCGAGGTCATCTCGCCGCCCTGCTCCTTGGCGGCGGTGAGCCGCGTTTCGACGAAGCCGAAGGCGACCGCGTTGACGTTGATCTTGAACTGCCCCCACTCCTTGGCCAGGGTTTTGGTGAAGCCGACCACGGCCATCTTCGCTGCCGAGTAGTTGACCTGGCCGGCGTTGCCCATCATGCCCGAGGTCGAGGAGACGTTGACGATCTTGCGGAAGACCTCCTTGCCTTCGTTGCGCTCGTTCTTGGCCGCCTCGCGCCAATGCGGCGCCAGCGCCCGGGCGACGCGGAAGGGCACGATCGTGTGGATGTCGAGCATCGCCTGGAACTGCTCGTCGGTCATCTTGTGGGCGACGCTGTCCCAGGTGTAGCCAGCGTTGTTGACGACGATGTCGACCGCGCCGAAGGCGTCGACCCCGGCGGCGACGAGCTTGTCGGCGGCCTCGGGCTGGGTCAGGTCGCCGGCGTGGACGGCGGTTTCGCCGTCGATCTCGCTCGCGGCCTGTTCGGCGACGTCGGCGTCGAGGTCGTTGATCAGAACCTTGGCGCCCTCGCTGGCGAACAGCTCGGCGGTCGCCCGGCCGATTCCGCGCGCCGACCCGGTGACGATCGCCGCTTTCCCATCAAGAAGTCCCATCAGTCTGCGTTCTCCTTCTCCGTCGTGAAAGTCGGCCCAGGAGGCTATAGGGATTGGGCGCTGGCTGACTGGCCAGTCGAGGTCTCGGTACCCGCCCGGTTATCCGCTCTGCGGTGGAGTCGACATCAACAGCCGGTAGTCGAAGATCGTCTCGTAGCCCATCGCCTCGTAGATCGGCTTGCCCATCGGCGAGGCCTGCAGGGAGGCGAGGTCGGCGCCCAGCTCGAAGCCGGCGTTCGGGGCGGCGGCGGTGACGGCGCGTCCGAGCCCCTTGCCGCGCGCTTGCTCGAGCGTGCCGACCCAGTAGATGCCGGCGACGCCGTCGCTGACGATCGTCATCGCGATCGC